>NZ_JRPC02000019.1 GCF_000765745.2 Helicobacter apodemus | reverse complement strand
GGGTTAAAGATACTATTAAGTCTTATCATTCTAAAAGCTCCTCTACTTTCTTTGGGCTTTCTAAGAGAGAGTTTAAAGAAACTTCTTTGAAAGAGCAAGCACAATATGCTTTAGTCAATAGTGATGCTAATCTTTCTTTAAAGGCTTTATCCTCTTTAGTCTTAGAGGGTGTTAGGCTTAATGCTAAGGGAATATCTTTAGGGGCTAAGACTTTAGAGATTAAGCCTTTAGTGTTAGAGAGTATAGAGACTAAAGAATGGAGTAAAGGAACTTTATTATCCCCTAGCTTTTATCAAGAGAGTTTAGAGAGACTTTCTCTAGCTCCTTCTTTTATAGAATCTAAAGATTTAAGTATTAATGCTTTAAACACTACTATTAAAGCTTCTAATATAAAGGCTAGGGATGTTAGTATTAATACCCAAGCTTTAGATTTAATGTCTTTAAAAAATAGGGAGACTAAAAGCTCTTTTAGTTCTAATGCTTCTTCTTTCCTTTTAGCTAAAAATACTAAGGAGGGATCTATAAAAGAAGTAGCTATTCCCTCTACCCTTAGCTTTAGTAATAGCTTTGTCTTTAATGGTAGGGATTTAAGTAAAGAAGTTCAAGAGTTAAGTAAAGGCTTAAATAATGAAAGTCAAGAAAGCCTAACTCTCTCCTCTGAAATGCCTTTAGCTTTAGATTCTTCTATGGTCTTTTCTAAAGCATTTTTAGAGAATAAGCAATGGAGTGAGAGGAGTAAGTCTCTTACTCCATTAAGTCTTCTACTCTTACAAGCTGCTTTAGCTTATATAAGTGCTGGGATTAATCTACCTATTCATTCTACCTTTGTCTCTAGTGTTGCTAAAGGTTCTATGCAAGGTGCTTTAGGTAGTGGGGTTTTTCAAGTGAGTAATAAGCTAATAGATTCTAAGAATGCTTTATCTTTTAGGAGTTTTACTAAAGATACTCTAGGGGGAGGATTAAAAGCAGGGATAGGATTACTTCCTCTTAATCTTTCTTTGGTTGAAGGGATAGAGACTCTACCTCTTAGAGAGATTGTTTTAAATGCTAGTGTTGATACTTTAATTTATAACCAAGGACTTAAAGAATCTCTTTTAGAATATTCTTTATTGGCTTTAGGTAATAGTCTTTATAAAGGTGTAGGGGATATAGCACAGATACAAAGTATGAAAGGGAATAATCTTTTTAAAGAAGGGGGATTAGGTAAGGTAGTGCTTCATAGTGGTGTAGGAGGAGTAATGGCTTCTTTAAAGAATGAAAACTTTTTTAAAGGGGCTTTAATCTCTGGGATACATGAGAGTATTGCTCCTTTAAGGGGGAATCCAATAGAAAATAAAGAAAGAGAGGTTTTAATCTCTAAAGTTTATGGGGGAGTAGTAGGGGGATTATTAGGGGGTAATTCTCTTATGGCTTTAGGGAGTGCTTTAAGTGAGAGTGCTTTAAGAAATAATGCGATGATGCATTATGGGGATAGGATAATGATTGTAGATACAATTAATAATGGAGTGGGTATTGAATTAACACAAGAGGGGTTAGAAAAAATAGAGGAATATGCTAAGATGGGATTATATGGTATTACTAAAGATAATGCTTATGGTAAAGATGTCTATGTATTCAAAGGTTCTATGATGGAGGAGTTAAAAGATTTTATTAAAGATACAAGGTATGTAAAAGAAGCTTTGGATTTAAATAAGGAAGTAGAAAAAGAAAGGTTTATAGCTAAAACGGATTTAAATTTTATAGATCTTAAATATCTAAAGAAAGATGTTAATTTTATAGATTCTAAATACTTAAATAAAGATTCTAAGAATGTAGGCTTTAATAATAATTCACAACCTAAACTTGTAGTGGCTACAGGAATTTCTACAGATGAAGCAAGAGCTAGAGAGATTGGTTTATTTACCCAACAACTTTTTCAACAGGATATAAAAGTAATACATAATAAGACGCATAGTTTTTTAGGAGTTAAGGGAGCTAGAGATATTATAGAGTATAAATCTAAAAAATTCTCTACAGGAGACTTTGCAACTGCTCATGAAATGCAACAATTACCAGAGAATTCTGTATATATGGGGCATAGTGGAGGAAGTGGAGATGCTTTAGATGGAATGGTTGTTAATGCTATTCAAGGGGGTAGGACTCCTATTCATGTTGTGGCTCTTGGTTCTCCAGAGAGAAAGGAGGATTTTATAAAGGTTGGTAAGGAAGTGGGGGTGAAGTCGGTGAGTATGTTTAATAATCCATTAGATCCGGTGGCAAATCCAACAGGTATTGCTTTAGATATTGTTGGAAATGCAATTGTGGGTGCTTCTAGGGGTGGAGCTATGGGTGAGAATATAGGTAAAACTATGGGTGGAACTATGGGTGGAACTATGGGTAAAATTATAGGCACAACCATGGGTGGAATTAATGGTGCAGTTTTAGGTGCAAAAGATGTAATTGGTAATATTCGATTTAGACTAGAAAAATACCACTCTTTTGAATCTCATTTTGAAAACCCAGAATTTCAACTCCAACAAACCATTCAAAGATTATTAATGCAAGATGCAATGAAAGGGATAAATGAAAAAGGATTAGGTGATGATTAAAATAGGAGGTTTTATGAAGTTTGAAGTTATCGCTACGATGGTGTATTTCATTACTATATTGTATTATACGCTCATAGAAGCAGCATTACTCTTTTTAGATTTTCTTGTTAATGGGCATACTACTATTGTTAGTGTTTTTATTGTCTTAATTTTTTTTATTCATCTTATATTCCCCCTACCCCTTGCTATTCGTGCCCATAAAAACAAAAGGAATATAAAAAAATACTTTCATCTTTGTTATATGGTATTTGCACCAATGTTACTTGTTTTTTTTGCCTATGGCTATGATACTACTACTAAAGACATTAACTCTATTGTTTTTCTTACAATGATTATAGTTATACTCTCTATCCCTCCTTTATTTGTATTAAGAAATTGTTATTTATGGTATAGGGATAAAAAGGTAAGTTATGATAGCTACTAATTTACAGACAAGCGGTGCAATGGGTCTTCTAGGTGGGGCTATAGGTGGAATTGTAGGTGGGGCTGCGAGCAGTCTTGGTGTTTCTGCACTTAGACTAGAAAAATACCACTCTTTTGAATCTTATTTTGAAAACCCAGAATTTCAACTTCAGCAAACTATTCAAAGATTATTAATGCAAGATGCAATAAAAGGGATAAATGAAAAAGGATTAGGTGATGATAAAGAGTAGAAATTATCTAGTTGTTATACCATTCTATGCATTGATTCAAATTTCAAGCTTCTTATCTATACTTTCGGATACTTTTATAGTATCACTTAGTGTTCTTTTGGCAGTCTTTTGCTTTTTTTATTTTTTTAACAAAAGATATGTGTTGTATAGGATTTTATCCATTATCATTACTTCATTAGTAGTATTTCTAGCCCCTCTTTTTTCTTTAGATTATATTTCTGATAAATTAGATTCTCATTTAAAAGCATTTTATTTTTTAGTTTCGCTCATTTGCCCACCAATAGCTACTAATACCTCTCTATTCTTTTCTAACTTCTATCAACATAAGAATAAGTAAAGGATTAAATTATGATAACTAATAGAGATTTTGCAATAACTTGTATATTAAAATACTTCTTAATCCTTAGTTTTATAATTACTTATAGTATCACTAATGAATATATTTATAAAGCTAATAATATAAATGCTGTTACAAATACTAATACTCCTCATAAGCTCATCTCTATTGATTCTCCAATAGCAGAGAGTGAATTAAGGGATATTGCTAATACAGGAGGGGAGTTTATGCAAGTGATTTATCGTTATGAACCCGAGAAAAAGAATGTAAAATACACAAAGACTTTGGGTTTGCTTCTAAGTAATAGTATTATCGTAGGCTTTATCGGAGGCATTATCATAAGCATGATCAATGGTATTATCGGAGGTATTATCATAGGTATTATCGGAGGTATTATCATAGGTATTATCAAGGGTATTGCTAAAAGAAAGATACTAGGAACTATGCTAGGAACTATGCTAGGAACTATGCTAGGAGCTATGCTAGGAGCTATGCTAGGAGCTATGCTAGGAGCTATAGCAGGAGTTGCGGTAGAGCTTATAAATTTATATGATAAGCAGTAACTATGCATAGGGTTAAAGATACTATTAAGTCTTATCATTCTAAAAGCTCCTCTACTTTCTTTGGGCTTTCTAAGAGAGAGTTTAAAGAAACTTCTTTGAAAGAGCAAGCACAATATGCTTTAGTCAATAGTGATGCTAATCTTTCTTTAAAGGCTTTATCCTCTTTAGTCTTAGAGGGTGTTAGGCTTAATGCTAAGGGAATATCTTTAGGGGCTAAGACTTTAGAGATTAAGCCTTTAGTGTTAGAGAGTATAGAGACTAAAGAATGGAGTAAAGGAACTTTATTATCCCCTAGCTTTTATCAAGAGAGTTTAGAGAGACTTTCTCTAGCTCCCTCTTTTATAGAATCTAAAGATTTAAGTATTAATGCTTTAAACACTACTATTAAAGCTTCTAATATAAAGGCTAGGGATGTTAGTATTAATACCCAAGCTTTAGATTTAATGTCTTTAAAAAATAGGGAGACTAAAAGCTCTTTTAGTTCTAATGCTTCTTCTTTCCTTTTAGCTAAAAATACTAAGGAGGGATCTATAAAAGAAGTAGCTATTCCCTCTACCCTTAGCTTTAGTAATAGCTTTGTCTTTAATGGTAGGGATTTAAGTAAAGAAGTTCAAGAGTTAAGTAAAGGCTTAAATAATGAAAGTCAAGAAAGCCTAACTCTCTCCTCTGAAATGCCTTTAGCTTTAGATTCTTCTATGGTCTTTTCTAAAGCATTTTTAGAGAATAAGCAATGGAGTGAGAGGAGTAAGTCTCTTACTCCATTAAGTCATCTACTCTTACAAGCTGCTTTAGCTTATATAAGTGCTGGGATTAATCTACCTATTCATTCTACCTTTGTCTCTAGTGTTGCTAAAGGTTCTATGCAAGGTGCTTTAGGTAGTGGGGTTTTTCAAGTGAGTAATAAGCTAATAGATTCTAAGAATGCTTTATCTTTTAGGAGTTTTACTAAAGATACTCTAGGGGGAGGATTAAAAGCAGGGATAGGATTACTTCCTCTTAATCTTTCTTTGGTTGAAGGGATAGAGACTCTACCTCTTAGAGAGATTGTTTTAAATGCTAGTGTTGATACTTTAATTTATAACCAAGGACTTAAAGAATCTCTTTTAGAATATTCTTTATTGGCTTTAGGTAATAGTCTTTATAAAGGTGTAGGGGATATAGCACAGATACAAAGTATGAAAGGGAATAATCTTTTTAAAGAAGGGGGATTAGGTAAGGTAGTGCTTCATAGTGGTGTAGGAGGAGTAATGGCTTCTTTAAAGAATGAAAACTTTTTTAAAGGGGCTTTAATCTCTGGGATACATGAGAGTATTGCTCCTTTAAGGGGGAATCCAATAGAAAATAAAGAAAGAGAGGTTTTAATCTCTAAAGTTTATGGGGGAGTAGTAGGGGGATTATTAGGGGGTAATTCTCTTATGGCTTTAGGGAGTGCTTTAAGTGAGAGTGCAGAGAGATATAATAGGGAATTGCATTATGATGATTATGTGGTAGCTACAGATGGTATTGAGGATAATAAGGTAGTGCAATTAACTAAGGAGGAGTATGAATGGTTAATGAGTAATAAGGGGGCATTGGGGGAATATGAAATGGGAATAGGAGAATATGGAGTAATTCAAGCTGGAGCACCCCATTATGTCCCTAAAAGCTTCTATGATAATCGTTTGATTATCTATAAGAATCCTATTACTAAAGAATTTACTAATAAGGATTTAAATTTAAATAATCCTAGAGACTTTGAAACTTTAAGGAGGAGGACAGATATGAGTTATGAAAATATTAATAAAGGGACAGATATTATATATGTAAATGGAATGCGTAATACTTTAGAAGATGCAAGGAATAGTGCTAATCTTATACAAAGAGATTTTTTAAATAAACAAGTAGGAATAGTGAATAATGCAACAGGAGGAATTGTTAATGATGTTTTAGAGTATTCTAGTCCTTTGAGTGTAAAAGATTCTTTAAATGCTTATATGTTGCGACAAATGACTAAAGATTCTGTTGTCATTACTCATAGTGCAGGGAATGAGGATATTTATAAGGCAAACTATTTAAATGCTCTTATGAAACTTAAGACTGATTATAAGCTTATCTCTATAGGCTCTCCTAAATCAAAGAAAGATTTAAGAGAATCTACTAATGCAGTAGGGGCGGAGTTGGTAAGGCAAGTGAATGATAGTAGGGATCCAGTGGCAAATCAATTAGGTGCTGCTTTAGATATTGTTGGAAATGCAATTGTGGGTGCTTCTAGGGGTGGAGCTATAGGTGGAATCATTGGTATTGGTGGTGGAATTGGTATTACTTTTCATAAACTAGATGAATATCACTCCTTTGAATCTTATTACAATAATCCAGAATTTCAACTGCAACAAACTATTCAAAGATTATTGATGCAAGATGCAATGAAAAAAGTGAATGAGAAAGAATTAAGTAATGATAAAGACTAGAAAATATGCAATTATAATCTTACTCTACGCATTAGCACAATTTACAAGCACTTTGATTATGAGAACCCCCAATTCTCTTGCAGTATATATTAGTTTTTGCTTTACCTCTCTTTATACTCTTTATTTTTATAAGAATAGGCAAATATTAGATTGGGTTTTAAGTATTAGTATTCCTTCACTAATTCTTTTTCTAGTGATTTTTATAGTTTCTACTTTCTTTGCAAATTATAGTGCTGATGAGTCAATTGTTAGGGAATTAAATAGAATTTTTATGCTTACATTTCCTTTATTAAACTTTTTATTTATTTTATCCCTTACTTTTGCCTTGATTTTGAAATGGATTGGTGAAAAACGACCCTATGATTGGTTTATAGCAATTACTTTTTTTATATATTCCATTATTGAAATAATTTATGGACTTATACTCTCCTTTGCATTTGTATTAACGGGCTATAACTCTACTACTTATTATGATATTATTTTTTCTTATTCATTCGTTTTTATTTATTTTATCCTCCCCTTGATTCTTACCATTCACGCTCATATTAACAAAAGGAATATAGAAAAATATTTTCATTTGCTTTATATGGTGTTTGCACCAATATTACTTGATCTATTTATGATACCCTTAAAAGAGGCATCCTTTCTTATTCTTTGTATCCCTCCTTTATTTGTGTTAAGAAATTGTTATTTATGGTATAGAGATTATAAAAGAAAACAAGCTATCAGAGAGGATAAGGATTAGGTTATGATAAGAATTAGCATTTATTTAATGAAACCTAAACTCAACTATTTCTTGATCTTTAGCTTTATTTTAGCTCATAGTGCAGGGAATAAAGATATTAATAATGCAAACTATCTTATGTTAGTTTTAGGGCTTAAGTGTTATTAAAAAATTTCTTTAATTGCTTTAATGCTTCTATATTAGTGATTAGTTTTTTATTCTTTTATGGTTTAGGAGTATTAACACGCACATATCCACTTTTTCCTCCGCTTTTCTCTACAAGATAAATTTCACTTAAAACCATACTTTTATCAATCGCCTTTACCATATCATAAATAGTTAATAATCCGATATTTACCCCCATTAATGCTTCCATTTCTACCCCTGTTTGTCCGCTACTTTTAGCCCCCACTTCTACTATAAAAGCTTTTTCATCATTATTTTCTTGAATATCACATTTTACCGAAGTTAAATAAAGAGGATGGCACATAGGGATAAGCTCACTAGTCCTCTTAGCACCCATAATAGCAGCAATTATTGCAGTTTGCAATACAGGACCCTTTTTGACTTTATTTTCAACCACTGCTTTAAATGCTTCTGCAGACATAGTAATTTTGCCTCTTGCTACTGCTTCTCTTAAAGTAATATCTTTAGAAGAAACATCTACCATATTAGGATTGCCCTTTTTATCTAAATGTGTTAATTGCATATCCTCTCCATTACTTAATAAACTCTATCTTAGCATTATAACTCACCCTTTATATATCACCCCTTAGATTACCAAACTCCTAACGACTCTTATTTACCTCAAATACAATCTAAAACAAAATTTCCACATCACAATTTCTATTCAAATCAAAAATCTTTAAAATATAGATTGCTATAATCTAAAAAGTTATTATTTTCTCAAAAAGTGCTTAAAGATGAATCCTTATATTAGCAATTATCGTAATAGTCAAAAAATTCAAGAATCCTTTCACGCCATAAGGCTTTTAAGCAAAAAACTGCCTAAGCCTATTAAAATTATGGAAGTTTGTGGTGGGCATACCCATACTATTATGAAATACGCCCTCCCCCAACTCCTCCCTGATAACATTGAATTTGTGCATGGTCCAGGTTGTCCAGTTTGCATTATGTCAAAAGCTAGAATCGATTGTGCTTATAAAATTGCTTCTTGCAAAGATGTAATTTTAGTAACCTTAGGAGATATGATAAAAGTTCCCGGTAGTTTTGGGAGCTTACAAGAAGCTAGAGCTAAGGGATTTGATATTGTTTTTGTTTATTCTCCTTTGGAAGTGCTTAAAATCGCACAAAACAATCCCAATAAAAAAGTTGTTTATTTTGCCATAGGTTTTGAAACGACTACACCAATGACTGCTGCATTATTACAAAGCGTGATAAAACAAGGTTTAAAAAATGTCTTTTTTCACATTAATCATGTCCTAGTCCCTCCGCCACTAAAAGCTATCTTAAGCGCTAAAGATTCTCAAATTGATGCACTTTTAGCCCCATCACATGTAAGTGTTATTACAGGTTCAAAAATCTATGAACCCCTTGTAAAAAAATACCAAATACCCATTGTTGTATGTGGTTTTGAACCCGTAGATGTCGGAGAAAGCCTCATTTCTATTTTAAACCAAATCATTACCAAAACCGCCAAAACAGAAACGCAGTATGCAAGAAGTGTAACCTATGAGGGGAATCTAAAAGCACAAGAGATTATCTCACAATATTTCACCTTAGAAGATAGTTTTCATTGGCGTGGGCTTGGGGAAATACCACATTCTTCTTTGAAGTTAAAAGAGAAATTTCACCCCTATGATGCTAATATTATTTTTCAAGACTACTTAGGAGGAATCCCAAAAGATGAGCATAAAGGCTGTATCTGTGGAGAGATTTTAAAAGGTGTTAAAAAACCTTATGATTGCAAACTTTTTGGAAAAGCCTGTAATCCTCAAAACCCTTTAGGGAGTTGTATGGTAAGCAGTGAAGGGGCCTGTGCGGCATATTTTAAATATGAGGGATTAAAGCTTTAGCCCACTTGAGAGATTTTTAATGATTTTTATATTTTATGCAATAAATATGCTAAAATTCAATATGTTTATTTATATTTTAAGGGAACATTTTGAAAGTTTCTATGCTTTATAGCAAAATCCATCGTGCTTATGTAAGTGACGCTAATTTAAATTATAATGGTTCAATCACTATTGATGTTGAACTTATGAAAGCAGCAGAACTTTATGAGGGGCAAAAGGTTGATATTGTAAATATCAACAACGGAGAACGATTTACTACTTATGTGATTGAAGGAAAAAGCGGTGATATTTGCCTCAATGGTGCAGCTGCTAGAAAGGTGCAAATAGGAGATAAAATCATCATAATAGCCTATGCGCAATTTTCTAAAGAAGAATTAAAAAATTATCAGCCTAAAATTGTGCTTGTTGATGAAAAAAATAAAATTATTCAAATCAAAAAGGAGTTAAGATAATGTTTGACCCGCAAGAGTTAGCCAAAACACTAGGAAACCTACAAGAAAAACTTAGTGACGCACAAGAAAAAAGTAAAAATCTCACTTTTAATGCTAAAAGCGGTGGCGGATTAATTAATGTAACTGCTAATGGGGATGGGGAGATTATTGATATTACTATTGATGATTCTTTATTAGAAGATAAAGAATCTTTGCAGATTCTACTAATAAGTGCTATCAATGATGTTTTTAAAAGCGTAGAATCTAATCGAAAAAATATGGCTATGGGTATGCTTGGAAATTTAGAAAATTTTCCTTTTAAAGGGTTATAATGAAGTATTTAATGGGATTTTTTATATCACTCTTTGTTGTATTTTCACAACTTTTTGCTTATGATTTTCAAGCCTGCCAAGATAAATCAAAACTCTCTTTAGAAAAAATTGGGAATGATTATGCTGTTGCTATAGAATCGCTAAATGATAAAAAAAGTAAGCTATTTCTCTACTCACCTAGAACCACCCCCAAGGGTTATAATATCTTAAAGCACGACCCCTTTGTAGGAATGTATCTTTTAGAATCTAAAAAGAATCTCACACCTGTTACCTTGCGAGAAATCACTCCTCAAATATTAGAAGAAGAAATTGCGAGTATCACGCCACAAGATAATATAAGTGGAAAAATCCAAACCCTTATGCAAAGCCCCATTGACTTTGCAACCCTTAATATTCCAACCTTTAGTAATAGCTTAATTAGCACAATTTGCGATCATATCTATGGTATAGGGATTGGGGAAAACAAATTTATAGAAAAGAAATATTTAGAAAGATTTTTAAAAAGCGATTCTATTTATTATGGAGATATTGGCATACGCGTCTTTGAAAATAGCAATGATAGGGTAGAAGTGGATATTATTGATCCCTTTTTTAAAAACAACCCTTTTGAATATGGGGATATTATTATGATGATAAATGGTGAAGCCATTGGCAATGTTAGTGATTTTCATCGTGTAGTCTTTGATTTAGAACAAGATTCTATAATACCTGTAAGGATTGAACGCAATAAAGCTATTATTAATGTAGAAGTTGAAGTTGATAAAAGACGCGGGGGATTACTCCTACCAGAGGATTTTTTAGGACGCATTGGGATTGAAATTTCTAACAATTTTACAATTACTTCTATAGCACCAGATGCCTCTAATGGATTTGAACAATTAAAAGTCGGGGACAAAATTTTAAGCGTTAATAAAAAAAATGTCCCACAAGGTTATGATGCCATCATTAGATTATTAGGAGAATTTCCTGACCAACAACAAAAATGGCTAGTTGCTCGTGATGATTTTTATTTCTTTTTAGAAGTCAATAAAAAAGATGATGATACCACCAATGAAACTGAAGAAATTAGAGAATATTTTTAAGAGTTTTGAAACTTATATCCTAAAAAATCCTCCAAAAATTCCGAGTTTTCACCCTTACTATGAAAAAGCTTTATGGGAAATGCTCCAAAGCGGGGGTAAAAGATTCCGCCCTAACCTACTTTTAAGCGTTGTATATGCTCACTGCCCAAAACAAATTAAAAATGCCTTTGCCCCTGCCCTTGCTTTAGAGGTATTGCATACCTATTCGCTCATCCACGATGATTTACCCTCTATGGATAATGCAAGTTTAAGAAGAGGCATACCCACATTACACACTAAATATGATGAAGTTGGGGCTATTTTAGTAGGAGATGGATTAAATACCCATAGTTTTTATCTCATTTCTACTTCCAAACTTAAAGCAAAAATAAAAATAAAGCTTATTCAATCCTTAAGTTATAATGGAGGTATTTTTGGTATGGTATTAGGACAAACTTTAGATTGTTATTTTGAAAACCAAACACTCTCTTTAGATAAGCTCCAAACCATCCATCTAAATAAAACAGCAAAACTTATCGCAGCTGCTTTAGAAATGGGGGGTATTATTTCCCAATGTGACAAAAAAACTTTAAAAAGCCTTTACACACTAGGCTTAAATTTGGGATTATTTTTCCAAATACGCGATGATATTATTGATATTACCCAAAGCACTAAAGAAGCTGGAAAAACCACACAACAAGATGCTTATAAAAATAGTTATGTGAATCTATTAGGTTTAGAAAAAGCTAAACAAGAAACTCTAAAACTCCAATCACAAATCCAAAAACAATTAAACTCTCTAACACCTCAAGTAAGAGAAACTTTACAACTACTACTAAAAGATTATTTTAAGGTATGAAATGAAAAGAATCTTAATTACCAATGATGATGGTTTTAACTCTGTGGGACTTCAGGCATTAAGAGAAGCTTTAAACCCTTTAGGACAGATTACAATCGTAGCACCAGCAACAGAAAAATCGGCTTGCGGACACGGAATGACTCTTACTAAGCCCTTGCGTTTTATAAAAATTGATGATGATTTTTATAAGCTTGATGATGGGGGACCAACAGATTGTATCTATCTCGCACTTCACGCACTTTATGATGAGAACTTCAAACCCGATTTAATCGTAAGCGGGATTAATCTTGGCTCTAATATGGGAGAAGATGTGAGTTATTCTGGAACAGCTAGTGGGGCAATGGAGGGTGTATTACACGATATTCCCTCCATTGCTATTTCACAAGTTTTACAAGATCAAAATACCTTTGGTTTTGATTTTACACTCGCTAAAGAAACTATTGCCTCTCTTGCTAAAAAAGTCCTCTATCAAGGTTTTCCTCTACAATCTAGGGAGTTTCTTAATATCAATATCCCCCCTATTGCAAAAGAAAAATGCAAGGGGATACAAATTACCGAGCTTGGGATTCGTATGTATGGGAATGATGCACATTTGCATCGCAACCCTCGCGGAGAGGAATATTATTGGTTAGGATTACACCCTCTCTCTTGGCAAGAAAGAAAAAATGGTAAGATTTCAGACTTTAGTGCCATTAAAGAGGGTTTTATCTCAATTACTCCCATTACACTTGATTTTACTGCTAGAAACCGCCTAGAATCCTTACAAAACTGGATACAACAATGATACAAAAACGTTTTAGTAGAACTTTATTACTTTTCAAAGAAGAGGGATTTTCTAAACTCCAAAATGCAAAGGTTCTAATTCTTGGCGTAGGTGGTGTTGGTAGTTTTGCCCTAGATTGTTTATACCGCACAGGTATAGGAAACCTCTGCATTATAGACTATGATTGCTTTGATGAAACAAACCAAAATCGACAAATTGGTGCTTTTGAAGGTATTGGGCAAAAAAAAGTAAAGATTTTAAGTAAAAAATATCCGGGCATTGAAGCCATAGACACTAAATTATCCTATGATTTTATTCAAAGTTTTGATTTTAATGCCTTTGATGTCGTCCTTGATGCCATTGATGATATACCCTCTAAAGTTTTTCTTGCCCTTAAAATTGCTCATCAAAAAGGTTCTTATCCCACTTTATTTTCTTCTACAGGAAGTGCTAAAAAACTTGATCCATCAAAAATCCAATGTGCTAGCATTTGGAAAAGTTATGGAGATAAGTTTGCTAGAAAATTCCGAGAAAATTTAAAAAAACAAAAATTTCGTGGAGATTTTAAAGTTGTTTTTAGCCCTGAAGAACCAAAATGTAAAGAATTAGGAAGCTTTAGCGGTGTAACAGCAAGCTTTGGTTTAAGACTTGCTAGTGAAACTATCTCGATAATCTTAAAAAGGAAAATATAATGAGAATCTACACAAAACCCTATGAGGAAGATGACAATGAAGAGTTTGAAGAAGAATACGAAGATTATGATTCTGCATACAAAGATAATGATAAATTTCTTTATGATGAGGATGATTATGATAGTGGAGAAGATGATTATGAGGGAGAAGATTAATCAATGCAGACTATAAAAGTTGCACTTATACAACAAGCATTCCAAGGAAGTAAAGCTATGACTATGCAAAGAAGTGCAAAAATGATAAAAGAAGCAGCACAAAATAACGCACAACTTATAGTGCTACAAGAATTACACACTACAGAATATTTTTGTCAAAGTGAAAATACAGATTTTTTTGATTATGCTCTAAGTTTTCAAGAAGATTGCGAATATTTTAGTCAAATCGCTAAAAACAATAAAGCAGTACTAGTTACCTCCCTCTTTGAACCTCGAACAAGTGGTCTTTATCATAATACTGCCGTTGTTTTTGAAAAAAATGGAGAAATTGCGGGTAAATACCGCAAAATGCATATTCCCGATGATCCGGGATTTTATGAAAAATTCTATTTTACACAAGGGGATTTAGGCTTTACGCCCATAACAACAAGCTTGGGTAAGCTTGGAATTCTTATTTGTTGGGATCAATGGTATCCTGAAGCTGCAAGGATTATGGCATTAAAAGGTGCTGAAATTTTAATCTACCCTACGGCTATTGGCTGGTTTGATGAAGATACTAAGGAAGAAAAAGAGCGACAAAGAGAAGCTTGGATTGCGATACAAAGGGGACATTCCATAGCTAATGCAATTCCTGTTATCGCTACAAATCGCGTAGGTTTTGAAGAAGATAAAAGTGGCACTTTAAAAGGGATTCGCTTCTGGGGTTCTAGCTTTGCCTTTGGAGCACAAGGAGAACTTTTAACCTTAGGAAGTGTAACTAAAGAAGAAATTTTATATTTTCAATGGAATAAAAGTCAAACTGAAACAATTCGTAGAATCTGGCCATTTTTACGCGATAGACGCATTGATTCCTACCAAAGTCTCTTGAAATGTTTTGATGACTAGTGATAAGGAAAAGTGGGATTATCGCCACGCTAATAACCAAACCCCAACTAACCCACTAGAGCTTTTAGTGCAAAATATTATCTTTGCTAAAAAAGGTAAAGCTTTAGATATTGCTTGTGGAATGGGAAGGAATAGTCTTTTTATGCGTGATAGTGGATTTATTGTTGATAGCGTTGATATTTCTCCTTTTGCAATCTCTCATTTACAAAATCTCCCTAATATCAACCCTATATGTGCAGATTTAGATACTTTCATAATCCCAAAAAAGAGTTATTATTTAATTTGCAATAGCTTTTTCTTAGAAAGGAGATTATTTCCCTTTATAATACAAGGGTTAAAAAAGGGAGGGATTTTAATCTTTGAAACCTTTGTAAAAAACGATAATGAAACCTATAATGCTCCCATTACCAACCCTTCACATTTTTTACGAAAGAATGAACTTTTAAAAGCATTTTTAGATTTAGAAATACTCTTTTATGAAGAAAAGCCCACCCAAATCCTTAATAACCAATCCTCCACCTTTGCTGTTACTGCAAGACTTGTAGCCCGTGCTTAGAAAATACTTTCATTTTTACTCTACACAAAGAAGCAAGAAAATATTACATATTGCTATCCCCTCGGGCTTAAACTCTCTTTTAGATATTATCAATATCTCCATCGATCTTTTTTTAATCGGCATTTTTGGGGCAAATGCTATTGTAGCTGTTGGAGTAAGCTTGAACTATATTTTACTTGCCTTTGCTTTTACTACAATTATTTTTGTCGGCAATAGTGCATTAGTTTCACGCTTTTTAGGGGCTAACAATAAAAATGCTGCTAATGAAGTCGTTGTGAGCTTGACTTTTGCTTCTTTGTGTCTCTCTATCCCTTTAACCACTCTTGCTTTTTTAGGCTTTACACCTTTTTTTGAATGGATTAATATCTCTAAACAAGCACAAGAAATTGCATACTCTTACCTTTCCATCACGCTTTTTAGTATTCCGCTTTTATTGATAAAGCAAGTGAGTATTTCTGCTTTCTCCGCTGCAGGGGCAACTAATATCCCTTTTATGATTAAAATCTTCATCACACTCCTTAATCCTCTTATTAAATATTCCTTTATCTTTGGGTTTTTTCTTATTCCAGCCTTTGGGGTAAAAGGTGCAGCAATAGCGACTTTAATCGTTAATATTTTAGAGACTTTAGCTTTACTTTTCTGCCTTATATTTTATAAAAAAAGCCCATTATCCTTAAAGGGTAAAATCAATTTTAATTATATTAAAAGGGCTTTAATAATTGGAATCCCATCAGGTTGTGAAAGGCTTTTTACACTTTTTGCCATTATTTTAATGACAAAATTTGTAGCCCTCTATGGGACTTATGATTTAGCCGGTTATCAAATCGCTACAAGAATAGAAGGATTTGCATTTATGCCAGGATTTGGCTTTATGATAGCCTCCATGGTGCTTATGGGGCAAAATCTTGGGGCTAAAAAACCTTTAGAAGCAAGATATAGCACTTTAAATGCTCTGTTTTTAGGAGGGGTTTTTATGGGCGTTATTGGGATTATTATGAGTATTTTTGCACCCTTATTTTCAAGCTTTTTTAGCAAGGATTTAAAAACTATTGAAGCAAGTGTCCGTTATCTCATACCTATAGGAATCTCACAAATAGCCTTTGCGTATATTTGCATCTTAGATGGTGCCTTAAGGGGTGCTGGTATTACTAAAATTACCTTAATAGTTAATGGCTTAATGATTTGGGGGATTCGTGTAATTCCTTGTTATTTTATAGCTACATTGAAATATCCTATCATTTATATTTATATTTGTATTTGTTGTGAGACTTTTTTACGCGCTTTTATCTATTGGAAAATCTTTCAAAGCGGAATTTGGAAACACCATAAAGTTTAAAGGTAAAAGAGATTTATAATTAAAATTAGGGTAAAGATATTAGGGTTTATAGATAGTTTAAGGAATGTTTGTTATAGACTTCATTTATTTTATAGCCTACAACAAAAGGGATTGTCCAATCAAAAAACCCTCAAAGCCATTCACAAACTTTAGACTATCTTTATGTTTGCATTACTTTGAAATATTATACGCATATGGCCGGGAGAGAGGGATTCGAACCCCCGGAGGTGTTACCCTCAACGGTTTTCAAGACCGCCGCTTTCGACCACTCAGCCATCTCCCGTAAAATTAATAGAATATAATGTGGAGGCGACACCCAGATTCGAACTGGGGAATCAAGGCTTTGCAGGCCCATGCCTTACCGCTTGGCTATGTCGCCTTAAGTGGTGCCCGGAGCCGGACTTGAACCGGCACGAACGCAGTGTTCGAGGGATTTTAAGTCCCTTGTGTCTACCATTTCACCACCCGGGCAAAGATTATTTCAATGTTTTAAAATGGAGCGGGAGACGGGGATCGAACCCGCGGCCCCAACCTTGGCAAGGTTATGCTCTACCACTGAGCTACTCCCGCAAAAATAAGCTAGGAATTATAACAATGCTTTTTTTAAAAATCAAGGAATTGATAGGAATTTTGTAAAAAAATGATAGAATCCCATTTTTTAAGTATTAATGAGGAAAATAAAATTAAAAAGGAGTAATATGCGAATTTATAAAATTATTTTTCTTGCATTTTGTTTTATTTTTTCAACGCTTCATAGCTATGCCACCCAAAGTGAAATACCGCAAGAAATTACTTACACAACTTATTTATTGAATAAGCACAAGCTCTTTATTGCAAACTCTGCAAAAGGAATATTTTTTGCAGGGATACAAGGAAAAGATTCTCAAAATTGTTTATTAGACGAAGAAATACCGCTTAAAAATGGTAGCTTAAAATGTGGAATCTATAGCTTTAAAGTCCATAATGGTAAAATTGAAGAAACACACAATTTACTTATTCAAACAAGCTTTAGCCTAAAAGCACAAGAAGCCATTTATGAATACCCTAATTATCCAGACAATAAAATTTCAATCCTTTTTCAATGTTCAACAGATAGTAAAATTCAAAAACTTCTAGAGCAAATGTATGAAAAAAATTTTTCTTGTGGAAGTGGGAAAGAGCTATTTTATGAAAAGGCAAAAGCTTCTATGCAAGAATATATCAAAAATGCTAATACCGACAAGAAAGAAGCTCAAGAACTCTTAAAATACTCCCCATTAGAAGATAATGTTATGGATACGCTTGTTTATTTTGATGATGAACTATTAGTTTTTGAAAGAAGTAGTTATTTATATACTGGAGGAGCACACGGGATGCCAACCAAACAAGGCATTATACTCTCAAAAAGCCAAGGGCTAATACCTATTGATAAAAATATAAACTTGAATAATCATCAATTAAAAACGCTTCTTTGGAAAAAATATAGAGAATATCTCAAAAGACTTCCCAAAGAAACTCCCCCACCACAAACTTATATAAATTTTGAAGACTTTAAAGTTTCTGATTCAATTTTATTAGATTATGATGGAGTAATATTCCTCTACCAACCCTATGAAATTCTGCCCTATTCTTATGGCATTATAAGGCTAAAAATCCCCTTGATAGCATTAAAAAATTTCGAAGATTTTAAAAATTCTGTTTTTGAATATCTACTTAAACACTAACAACAAAGGACAGCAATGAAACACATAATCTTAACTCTTAGCATTTTACTTCTTTTTATTGCTTGTGATAATACCAAAACTGCTAGCGGTGATAAGACTAAATCCTCCAACCTTAAAAAACTCACCTTAGAAGATACACAAAAAGGCAAACTTACTATCCAACAAATCACAAAAAATAATGGCAATTTTAAAAATATTGACCCCAAAGAAGAAGAAATCTTTAAAAATTTCATCATTACTTCTGATACCAAAAATATCAAAATTTTATTCTTTTTCACAACCTGGTGTGAGCCTTGTGAAGGAATAATACCACATTTAGAAAACTTACGCCAACAATTTAATGAAGCAATCTCCATTTATGGAATCCCTATTGATGACTTCATAGAAAATTCTGATGACTTCAATCAAGTCTTAGAAGTATTTGCTAGGGAAAACAACATCCAATTCCCTATAATTGTAGATTCTAAGAGACTAAAATTCCTGCAAACCCTTAATGGCATTGAAGGTGTGCCTTTATTAGTTCTTTATGATAAAAATGGCTCTTATATTATTCATTATCTAGGGGCAGTCCCTGAAGAAATGATTGAATTTGACCTCTTAGAAAAGATAGAAAAAAGGTAAGGAATGTTTGGGATATTCAAAAAAACTTTAGAAAAAACCACACAAAATATCAAAGAGCTTCTACCTAAAGCACAAACAAAGCTCCCCAAAGAAGCATTAGAGGAGATTCTTATTACTGCAGATATGGATTATGATTTAGTAGAGATGATACTCTCCCCTTTAAGCCAAGAAATTAGCAAAAATGAGCTTGAAGTCGCCTTACTTAGACTTTTTAGGGGGGAGAGCTATTATGATAAAGTGCAAATTAAATCTGTTGATGAAAAACCTTGTGTAGATCTTATTGTAGGGGTTAATGGAGCGGGCAAAACCACAACTATTGCCAAACTTGCTAATATCTATAAAAAACAAGGCAAAAGTGTAATTTTAGGTGCTGGGGATACCTTTAGGGCTGCAGCTATTGAGCAATTAAGCTTATGGGCAAATAAACTAAATATCCCAATTATTGCTTCAAAAATCGGGCATGACCCCTCTGCAGTTGCTTATGATACTATCACTTCAGCCATAGCTAAAAAAATAGATAATGTGCTTCTTGATACCGCAGGACGATTACATAACCAAACCAATCTGCAAAATGAATTACAAAAAATACTCCGAATCTGCGATAAAGCTAAGACAGGTGCTCCCCATAGAAAAATACTTATCCTAGATGGCACACAAGGCACTTCAAGCCTACAACAAGCCAAAGTTTTTAGCCAGAGTCTAGGAGGCATTGATGGGGTGATTATTACCAAGCTTGATGGGAGTAGCAAGGGAGGAGCAATCTTTAGCATTATCCACACTTTACGCACACCAATCCTCTATATTGGCACGGGTGAGAGCCTTGAAGATATTATTACCTTTGATGAAAATCAATATATTCAAACAATTTTAGATTCTATTTTTGAAGATTAATATGAAATTCAACATAAAATCAATCCCCCCCCCCCACACACTATTATGTAAATGCTGTGCAAACCAAGCGTTGTTGTTTGATGTTTGCGATTTTAATAAAAGTCCGACAAAAATAAATTTGTGCGGGATCCCTATTTATTATTATCACTGTTCTTTTTGTGGTTTCGTCTTTACTTGTGCTTTTGATAAGTGGAGCAATGAGGAATTTTCACATTTTATTTATAACCAAGATTATACCTACTTTGACCCAGATTATCTTGAGGTGCGTCCGCAATCCAATGCCATTTTATTACGGGATAACTTGAAGATGGAGCGGAATTTAGATGTTTTAGATTATGGCTGTGGCAATGGCAAAATGCTTGAAATTCTCCGTCAAGATGGATATAAAATAGAGGGTTATGATGCTTTTAGTGATAAATTCAAAACTAAACCTACGAAAAAATACGATGTAATTGTCGCTTTTGAAGTGGTCGAGCATATTAGTGATGTTTTTAAGACATTCCAAGAAATTTTTGAAATGCTAAAAGAAGAGGGAGTGTTTTTATTCTCTACCTTACTGCAACCGCAAAATATCTTAGATATAGGCACACACTGGTGGTATATTACCCCAAGAAATGGACATATTTCTATTTTTACACAACAAAGTTTAAGGATTCTTTGTCAAAGGATTCATTGCGATTATGAAATTTATTCTTTTAGCGAGGGATTACATTTGATATTTAACAAAAACTATCCGCCTCATTATTTTTTAGGCATTCAATGATTTTGTAAATTTTCTAAGAATGCGTTATGATTCCACAAAAAGTAGGGAATATGGCGAAGAAAAAAATACAAATCTTTGAATGCCAACATTGTGGCTTACAAAGCCCAAAATGGTTAGGAAAATGTTCAAATTGTGGTGCATGGGAGAGCTTTTTAGAACTTAAAGAAACGCATATCCAAAGCCTACAAGCATTGAATGATACCTCTAAAGCTATCCCCATTACAGAAATACAAGATGAAACATTCACGCGTTTTAGCTCTCAAGAAAAGGAACTTGATATTGTTCTTGGTGGCGGAATTGTCGTAGGGGGGATGTATCTTGTAGGTGGAAGTCCGGGCGTTGGTAAATCCACTTTGTTATTAAAAATCTCTAGCAATCTAGCTAGTGATGGAAAAAATGTTTTATATGTAAGTGGAGAGGAGAGTGCCTCCCAAATCCGAATGCGAGCAGAACGATTAAAGGCTATGAATCCTAATCTTTACTTGCTTAATGAAATTAAATTAGAATCCATACTTACAACCATCCAAAACAAAGAGCGGGATTATACAATGCTAGTTATTGATAGTATCCAAACCCTCTATAGTGAGAAAATCACCTCCTCTCCAGGTAGCGTCTCACAAGTGCGTGAAGTTACCTTTGAGCTTATGCGTTTAGCCAAAAATTATGGAATTTGCGTTTTTATTATAGGGCATATCACTAAAGATGGCTCTATTGCAGGTCCTAGAATCTTAGAACATATGGTTGATTGTGTCTTGTATTTTGAAGGGGATTCCAATAGAGAACTTAGAATCTTAAGAGGCTTTAAAAATCGTTTTGGAAATACCAGTGAAGTGGGTATTTTTGAAATGAAAAGCAATGGTTTAGTGGGCGCTAAAGAAGCTTCAAAACTCTTTTTCTCCCAAAAGACTGCTAGTCCCGGAAGTGCCTTAAGTGTAGTTTTAGAGGGTAGTAGAGCTTTAGTTTTAGAAGTGCAAGCCTTAGTGAGTGATTGTGCATATGGAACACCTAAACGTTCTTCTACAGGATTTGAAACCAATCGCCTCAATATGATTTTAGCTTTGTTAGAGAGAAAACTAGAAATTCCGCTTAATCGCTATGATGTTTTTATCAATATCACCGGTGGCATTAAGATCGTAGAAACCGCTGCTGATTTAGCCATCGTTGCAGCCATTCTTTCAAGCTTCCGCAACAGAGCAATCTCTTCACAAAGTATTTTTATCGGGGAAGTAAGCTTAGTAGGCGATATAAGGGAAGTCCCAAATATCGAACAAAGGCTAAAAGAATCCCTCTCACTAGGGATTAATAAAGCTATCTTACCTAAAAAACCCACCCAACACCTCAACATTAGATGCTTTGAAGTGCAAGAAGTTACAAAAATCTTAGATTGGATGGAGTGAGATCAATATTATTTTTTCTTTGCTAAAAATTCCTTGCGAAACCTCCTAACATCAAAAAAATAAAATTTCAAAAGCCCGCCACACCAAAAACTTTTATAAGCCCTTCACTAATCTAGGGGGTTAATAACAAACTGCCCTTTGCAGGGCATTCCCTTTTTCTCCCTAAACTCCCTCTTTAACTTACGCACTTCTTTGAAGAATGTGATGTAGGCAAATAAAGGTGCAAATATTCGCCCCCCCCCCCGCTAGAATCAGCTTTTATGAGTGCTTCCCCTAATTGATAAGAAAGTGTATTTTTTATTTTTAAAGCATCTTTATAATCTCTATAAGATTCTAAGGTAGGAAGTTTTAAACTAGGATTCTTTTTTATCTTTTCTTGATATTCTTTTTGTTCTTGTTTATGTTTATCTTTGATATAAGATAATACATAAGGCATTCTTATATATCCCCATAGGCTTTTAGAGTTTAAAATCAAAGCTTGTCCTAGTTTATAAGAAAGATGAGATTTAATGCGGGAGGAGGCAGAATAGAAAGATGGCATACTAAATTTCAAATTAGATTCCCTATATAGGTTAAAATAAGCATATTTCTGATGAATGTTTGAGTTAAAAGATAAAAAACTATTACTAACTTCTTGTCTTAACGCTCCATTAGTCCATATATTTTTCTTTTGCAAATAAAATTCTGCTCCATTTTCTAATCCATCAATGCAAACTATTTGTGGAAAGCTTTTATCGGCTTTAAACCCAAGCAAAGTCCTCATTATATAAGCCCTACGATTAGAAAAAACCAAATGAGAACTAAGGATGATTTTAATACATTCCAAAAATGAAACATAGTCTTCACCAATAATAACCTTATCAACTTCTTTTAAGTCTTTAATAACATTGATAAATTCTTCTCCATATTTTCTAGCCACCGTGGAATCATAGCTTATATTAAGTCCCAATAAATGCTTTTTAGCAAGTGGATGTTGCTCTAATACTCGGTGAGCCGTTTCAAAACCATCACTAATAAAATAAATCCTTGCTTTATGAAAGTTTAATTTCAATTTTTGGATAAAATCTTTTAAGGAATGATTTTTACGATACTCACCATAAAGCCATTGGGAACCTTTTTTATTTTTTAAATTATACCAACCATATTGCTTGTATTTATCCTCTCTTGCAATCCAATCCGTGCTAATAATATCCCCATTGGAATTTATCTCAAGAATACCACTATCACCTATTCTTTGATGAACGCAAATATTCATAGGAGAATAATCAACATCATCATAAAAGCCCTTCTTAGAAAGATTCTTTTGCAATGCCTGGGTAAATCCATTATCATACAAATCTATCCCAAGCTGGTAGGCAAATATTCCATAATCATTGGTATAAAACAAATTAATAGGGGCTATACATATTATAGAACCTCTAGGAGCCTTAGAGAATTGCATAATTAAAGATTCCATATCAAGCAACACATTATCAACCTCAATAATAAAAACTTCATCTCTAGCAAAATGCATAAAATTAATATCTTTTAAAAAATCTGCATAGAATCTATTCCTCCAAAAATAGGGAAATAACTTTATACAATTACTAACATCATCATAACAAGCAACTTTTGAAGTAATACCTTTAAACTCAAGTCCTAAAATCTGTGGGACAATAGATGATATACTAGCATTGGTAACAATATCTCCAAATCCTGAATTTACAATACAAGCAGCATAACCACTAATGGCTTTTTGTTCTAAAATTATTTGAATTTTTCCTAAATAGCTAAAAAGATCTCCATATTGCATCATACCTCCTTTATCTAGCTAACTCTACACTTTGACAAACTTCTGAATGGATTAACCCCAAAATACTTTTTGCAAAATCTTCCCCACTATTAAGACATTTTGCTACACGATAGTCTTTAATACCCAAGGTTTGAGATTCTTTTTTGTATTGGATAGAGAGTTCAAAATCTGTTTCAGAATTATCAATACTAAAGGCAATAGGATAAATAAGGAGTTTTTCATCTTTATAGTTTTTAAGCATATCTTGCAAATTTGGTTCTAGCCATTTTATAGGACCTATTTTAGATTGATAAGCTATTTTAATACTCTTAAAATATAACCCTACTTCCTCTAACATAGGTTTTAGGGTTTCTACATTAGCAATAATTTCTTTTTGATAAGGATCACCTTTGTCAATATTTCTTTGGGGCAGAGAATGTGCGGAAAATATCAAATGAAACTCTCTGCAATCATCACCTCCTAAAGCCTGACAAATACGATTAATCACAGCTTGGTTATACATTTTATCGGAATAATAATTCCTCACAAAACATAATTTTGGATGATAATCAAGCTCCTTTAAGGCTTTTATAAAATCATCATAAGAACTCTGCGTTGTAGTATAACTAAAATGCGGATAGAGGCTAAAAAGTATAATCTCCTCTATAGCCTTTGCTTTTAGCTCTTTAACAACATCCTTAGCAAAAGGTGGGGTATAACGCATAGCATAAGTATAAAAATAGCTTGAATTTAGTTGTCTTAAAGTCTCACAGAGAGCAAAAGTATGCTCTACAAGGGGAGATTTACCACCAATTGCTTGGTAATTACTCTGTGCCTCTTCAAGCCTTTTATGCGTAATAAAACTTGCAAGAAGGCTGCGAAAAAAGCTACTTTTAATCGATAAAATATAGGGGTCATTAAACATATTTTGCAAAAATGTTTTGACCTCTAAAAGATTATTAGGACCCCCCATATTTAGGAGAACAACTGCTTTTTTATGCTGCATTAGTTTCCTTTTTTTATATTAATCATCCCACAAAAATTACTCCCTTTATAAACTTCAATACGAAAAATCTTTTTATCCTTATCTAAGGAGTAATTTCCATCAATCCAATCGAGTTTAATCTCCATATCATCCTCACTTACTACCCCCTTTTTTGCATAACCAATCACATTGACCCTTATTCCCTCTCTACCTTCTACTAAAAACTGCTCTTTAGCTTCTAATATTGCCCCAAACTTCACAGCTTGTAATGCTTGCTTATCTAAGGAAATATTCATATCTTTAATATCGCATTCCATAGCAAAGTAATCAGGTTTTAACAAAGTAAGCTTTTGATGCCCAACAAAAGCTTCATAGCCTTGTTTGCTTTGATAAATCTTGCCTAATGGATGAGTGAATATAAAGTTATTCTCTCCTTTTTTTAAAGGCATAAAATTTATAACATTTCTAATATTCTCAAGCTCTAAAGTAATATTTTCATTAATACTTAATTTTCCATATTCTTTAATTTTTTTACCAACTTCCTCTAAATTCATTTCAAAGCCCCGCTCATATTCAATCCCCATAATATCCATTAAAACCTCAATAGAGCTTAGTTGATAAAAGGTCTTTAAAGCTAATTCTTTAATATTCTTGCTAGTTTCAATAGCAATAGCAGGTTTTAGATTAGTAACTGCAAAAAAGGTTAAAGAATTTTGCTGTTCTTCATCATTAAAACGCGTTTGTGTATTACGAACTCCAAAGGTATGAAAATCATAATGCAAACTTTGATTAAGCTTCATCTCAATTTGCTTAGTAATATTATCCAAATCACCAAATAGCACATCATCTAAACTTTTTTGATCAATAACATAAGTCTGCCCCCAAGCCTTAGGATTAAAAATAGAATTTTCCCATTTCTCCCTATAAAATCCATGCCCATCGTGAAGATTAACAACAAAATTCACCTTAGGATCTTTAATAATCTCTTTAATTCTAACAACATTATCAAAATCTGGATCTTTGGGGCTAATATGTGCAAATTTGCGATTCATATCTTTATAAACGCCTCGTTTAAATGCCATTATGCTATCAGGATTAAGATTAGGCACAATCCAAACATTACCCTTTTTAATCGTATAATATTGTGCTAAAATCGCTGGAGCAAAATACCCCCCGGGTTCATCGCCGTGAATCCCACCAATTACAAGTAAAGTATGCCCCTCTTCTTCGCCATTTAAAGTATAGAGCGAAAAATGAGGGTTTTTTGCTAACAACACACCCCCTAAAGCCATTACCCACAAAAAAATACCAATAACTCGCATTTATTTATCCTTTAAAATCCACTCTGCCATCTCTAAGATACGATTGGAATAACCCCATTCATTATCATACCAAGCCATAATCTTTGCCATATTTCCTTCTAATACAAAAGTTAAATCACTAGCGATGATACTACTTAGAGGATTATTAATAAAATCTTGAGAAACGCCATAAGATTTATCAACACCTAAAATACCCTTTAAAACAGAGCAAGAAGACTCTTCAAAAAGTTGATTAATCGCTTCTTTAGTCGTATCTTTTTTCAAATTAATATTTAAATCAATCATCGAAACATCTGGGATTGGAACCCTTACACTATGCCCGTGAAGCTTGCCTCTCATTTGTGGCAAAACTAGATGCAATGCCTTAGCAGCTCCTGTAGTTGTAGGTATGATATTAACCGCTGCTGCTCTAGATCGTCGTAAATCGTTTTTCTTATGAACGCAGTCTATGAGGTTTTGATCATTTGTATAACTATGGATCGTAGTTAAAATTCCTTTTTCTACACCAAACTCCCTATCAAGAAGCATTACAATAGGTGCTAAAGCATTGGTCGTACAACTAGCATTAGAGATTATAGATTCTCCTTTATAAAGATGATGATTAACCCCCAAAACAAAAGTAGAGGTATCATCCTTAGCAGGAGCAGAAAAAATAACTTTCTTAGCCCCTTTTTGTAAATAGCATTCCACAAAATCTCTCTGCAAAAACAACCCACTACATTCAAGGACAACATCCGCACCTTTAATATCAACTTCAGAGGGATTATTCTTTGCGCTAAAGGGGACTTTATAGCCATTAAATTCAAAGATGTTATGTTCTGTTTGTTTAGCTTTTATGCTTTGATTATGGATAGAATCGTGTTCTAAAAGATAGCTTAACACTTCACAATTTGCTAAATCATTAATGCCAACTATTTCAAATCTATCAGAGCTATTACATAAAACAACACGAGCTATACAGCGTCCGATTCTACCAAATCCATTGATAAAGATTTTTATCTTCCCCATTTGATTTTTCCCTTAAGTATTTCTACAAATTCCAAATTAAACAAATATTCTAACATACAAAACCTTACATCTTTTATCCCTTTATGGAATTTTACTAAAAAATACGCTACAATATTGACCTTATTAAACTCCATATTTTAAGGATGAATAATGTCTTTATATAATAGAAATTCTATTAAAAGCGATTATAATTCACAATATGTGGAAAATAATCTTGCACAAAACGATGTTGCTTTAATTAGTTTTGTTAAACAAACTTATCAGCTTTTTGCCGCTTCCCTTTTAGCTGCAACAGTTGGTGCTTATGTCGGAATTAGCAGTCTTGGTAATATTGTATCCCAATACTATATTGGATTTGTTATTTTAGAATTTGCACTACTTTTTGGATTATTTTTTACCAAAGCAAAACCCGGTATCAACCTTGCTATGCTTTTTGGCTTTACTTTCGTTACAGGCTTAACATTAACCCCTATTTTAAGTAGAATCCTAGGAATGCCAGGTGGTGCTTCTATTGTTGCTCAAGCTTTTTTATTAACTACCGCTATTTTTGGCATAATGAGTATTTTTGCACTCCGCACTACCAAAGATTTAGCCAATATGGGGAAAATGCTCTTTATTGCACTTATTGTTGTTGTAATTGGTTCTTTAATTAATTTATTTTTAGGTAGTCCAATCTTACAAGTTATCATTGCAGGCGTTGGAGCAATTCTTTTTAGCTTATTTATAGCCTATGATACACAAAACATTCTAAGAGGTCTTTATGATAGCCCTGTAATGGCCGCGGTTAGTTTATATTTAGATTTTTTAAACCTCTTTGTTTCTTTATTACAAATTCTTGGAATCTTCAACTCAAGAGAATAAAATTTGAATCTAGAAGATTCAACACTTCGTATCCTTGATGCTAATCTCAATCGCTTACGCGAGGGGATTCGCGTTATAGAAGATATGCTTCGTTATGTTTTTAATAATAAAAACCTTGCGTTAAAACTCAAAAAATTACGTCATCGATGCAAAGTTTCTTTAAAAGAAAACCCGCTTCTTGCTAGAGATTCCCAAAATGATATTTTAAAACTTACCACTCAAGAGGAAATGCAACGCACCAATCTACAAGACATTATGATTGCAAATTTCAAACGCACACAAGAATCTTCACGCGTATTAGAAGAAATATTAAAGCTCTACGACTTAGAAAAAAGCCAAAAATTCAAAAATATCCGCTATGAACTCTATACCTTAGAAAAAGAAATTTTAATAGCAACTATCGCTAAATAACCTTCTCTATTTTTTGCCAAAAGCAGCCAAACTTCCACCTAAGACTATTAAAAGCATCCCAATAATCACAAAGATATTAGGGACTTTATCCCCCAATAAAATACCCGCAAAGGTTGCCATAAAAATCGTCATATAAGACATAACACCAATAATAGGAGGATTCCCCATACTATAAGCTTTAGTAAGATAAATTTGTGCATAAGTTGAAACCACACCTAAACCCAGGATAAGAATCCACTCCCAAAGAGTGGGCATAACAAATCTCTCAAAAAGAGCAATGGGGTATATCTCATAAGGTATTAATTGCGTAAAAAGCGGAAGAATAGAACCACTAAGCATTAAAGAAGCGATAATCACCCTTGTATCATAAGCTTTAGAAAGTTTAACGATTGATAAATAAGCTAAAGCAGCCCCTAAGCCACTATAAATACCAAGTATCAATCCAGAAAAGCTTAAAGAAATACTCGTTGGATTACTAATTAATAAAATCCCAAAAAAACCTATAAAAATAGCTATCCATACTTTCAAAGCAACCTTTTGGTGTGTAAAAATCACTCCCAAAAGTGCCAAAAAGATGGGTGAAGTTGCAGAAAAAGCAAAGGCAGTTCCCAAAGGCATTACCGACATATTATAAAAATATGCCATCATTGCACTACCTCCAGCAAAACCCCTAAAAAGTAGCACAAAAGGCTTTCCACCTTGTTGCATTTTAGGAGGATTAAACCATAAAGCCACCATAACCCAAATCAGCCCAAAAAAATTCCTTGCAAAGACTATTTCCATAGCCGGTAAATTAGGCGTTAAAACCTTTACAAACATTCCCATAAGCGTAAATAAAAAACCAGCAAAAAGTATGGATAAAATCGCTTCGCTCTCTTGTTTCATCGTTTAATTCTTTATTTTTTTAAAATAATAAGATTTTTATGCTTCAATCTACAAGCATTTGACAAAATTCCTCACTTCTTAGTAGAATCCCCCTTTTATAAAAGGCTTCATTATGGATAAAATTTATGGCTCTATTGCTATTATAGGGCGTCCCAATGCCGGCAAAAGCTCTCTTTTTAATCGCTTATGCCAATTACGCATTGCTATCACCTCCAAAATAGCAGGCACAACAAGGGATATTAAAAAAGCCCATATCACGCTTGGTGAGATGAATTTTTTACTCCTTGATACTGGAGGATTAGATAAAAAAAACGACTTTTTTGAACATATCTCCTCTAATTCCCTCAAAGTTGCAGAAGAATCCGATTTGATTTTATACCTACTTGATGGCAAAGAGCCCCCCAATGAGGAGGATAAAAAGATTTTTTACCACCTAGAGAAAAAAAACCCGCATATTTTTTTAGTCATTAATAAAATCGATAATGAAAAAGAGGAACAGCAAGTATGGAGTTTCACAGAATTTGGGAGTAAAAATTATTTTTTCATCTCCACTACCCATAATCGAGGGATTACGGGATTGCAAAACGCTATTTTAAAGCATTTTAAAGACCAACCCATCGCACCATTATTCCATAATGAGGAGGAGGAATCCTTAGAGGATTTTTTAGAACACTCCCACACACAAGAGAGCATTAATATAGGTATCATAGGACGCGTAAATGTGGGTAAAAGCTCTCTTTTAAATGCTTTATTAAGACAAGAACGTTCTTTAGTTTCTAATATTGCAGGGACAACTATAGACCCTGTCGATGAGATTAGCACTATTGGTGAAACCCAAGTATGCTTTGTCGATACGGCTGGAATCAGACGCAGGGGGCAAATTGGCAAAGGAGAGATAGGGGATTTAGAAAGATTTGCCCTGCTTCGCACCAAAGAAGTCTTAAGCAAAACAGATATTGCACTCTTAGTTTTAGACGCTTCTAAACCCTTTGTAGAGCTTGATGAAAAAATAGCAGGATTAATTGATGAATATAAACTAGCCACTATTGTAGTCTTTAACAAATGGGATATTGCCTATAAGGATTTTAAAGCTATTATGCAAGATTTCAAACTACGTTTTAGATTTTTAGAATACGCCCCAACCCTCACCATATCAGCCAAAAATGGGAGGCATATCCAAAAACTAGAGGAGGAGATTTTAAAAGTTTATAAAAATTTTAGCTTTAGAATCCCTACATCTAAACTCAATGATATTCTCCAGCAAGCAACCATAAAACACCCTATCCCTAGCGATAAAGGAAAAATTGTCAAAATCTATTATGCTACGCAATTTGACAACAAACCCCCGCAAATCGCACTTATTATGAATAGACCCAAAAGCCTACATTTTAGCTACAAGCGATATTTGGCGAATTTCTTACGCGAACATTTTGATTTTAGCGGGACTAAGATTATTTTCATCGCAAGAGGCAAAAACGACTTCCAAGAAAGCGACCAATAACCCTTACATCGCCATTGCAAGATAATCAAAAAACCCAACCTCTACCTCAAAGCTTCTAGCTAACTGCTTCTTAGTTAAAAGCCTATTATCCCCCAAGAGATATTCTTGATTTTTGTGCATAATAAGAACTTTATCCGCTAACATTTGGGCATTTTGCGGATAATGCGTATTAATAATTATCCCCTTACCCCTATGCTTTAAAAGCTTTAAAATCTCTAAAATTTTATGCTGATTGTGAAAATCTAAATGGGATTCTGGCTCATCTAAAACCACCACCAAAGGATCATTTACCAAAGCTCTAGCAAAAATAACCATCTGCAATTCACCTCCACTTAAGGCATCGCAAGTTTTATCCTTTAAATGTATGATCCCAACTTCTTGTAATATTTTTTCCACCCTCAAACAATGCTCTTTTTTAGGGTTAAAATCTATCTTAGCATTGCAACCTAACAACACCATATCAAACACAGATAAGCCAATATTAAAATTCTTGGCTTGAGGAATAAAGCCAATTTTTGAAAATAATTCCTTAGAATCCATACTTAAAATGGCTTTATCTTGCAAATAACTTCCCCCCTCTTTCCATTTCAAAAACCCCATACAACACTGAATCAAAGTTGTTTTTCCAACCCCATTACAACCAAGTATTGCCAATATCTCACCACCATTAACTTCAAAATCTATTTTTTCAAAAATCACTTTTTTATTACGATAAAACGCTCCATTTTCTACACGAAACAAACTCATAATTTCATCACTCCTTTAAAACGATAAAGTATCACAATAAAAAACAAAGCCCCAATAACGGCACTTAAGATAGAGATAGGAATCTCTTCAGAGCTTAGGGATCTGCTTAAAGTATCAATAACCAACATAAAAATTGCGCCAAGCACTAAACTAAGCGACATAACCGAACTCATATTACTACCCCCAATCATTCTTGCAATATGGGGAATGATTAAACCAACCCAGCCAATAATCCCACAAATACTCACCACACACGATACCATTAGTGTAGAGGCGAAGATTAAACCTATTCTTAAACTTCTAATATTCAATCCTAAGCTTTTTGCTTCATTGTCATCAAGCATTAAAAGATTATGCTTCCAACGATACACAAAAATAATGATCCCGCCAAAAAGCATTCCCAAACAACAAAAGATTAGCTGATGAAAATCACTGACATTTAAAGAACCAAGCAACCAATAAGTCATTGCCGGTAAGGCATCTTGAGGGTCTGCAATATACTTTAAAAGCGAGATAAAACTCTGAAAAAGAGCAGAAATAATGATACCGCCTAAGATAATCATAATTCTATTATTAGAATCCCTCACAATAAGCAACACTAAAATTAAAGTCAAAATCCCAAAAGCAAAGGCAAAGAGGGTTAAAAAATAAATATTCAACCCCAAAAGGATTGCCAAAGCAGCTCCAAACCCAGCCCCACTTGCCACGCCTAAAATATCAGGTGAAGCTAGAGGATTCCTAAAAATGCTTTGAAAAGAAGCTCCACAAATCCCCAAAGATGCCCCCACAAAAATAGCTAAGACAATGCGTGGCAAACGCACTTCAAGGATAATATAACGCAACCTCTCATCAAGAGTTGTAGCCCAAGGAGAGAGTAAAACTTCTAAAATCTGTCGATACTCTAAGGGATAGCGTCCAACACCTAAAACAAAAAAACTAAGCAATGCCAAGACGCATAAAAGCAATAGATATTTCATTAGTATTTATACGCAAACTTCATAAATGCGTTGATTCCGGGTTCTAAGAGGGGATTGGTTAAAGCCCTACTATAATTTATGTTTTCTTGGGTGGCAGGATTCCTTCCTTTGGTATTAAAGAGATTCTCCACACCAACAATCATCTCCATATCTTTAAAGTCTTTCTTAAAATACCCTAAATTCATCACCGCTTTAATATCACTCATCGTATAGGTTTTACTCTCCCTCTCTTGAGTATTATTAATTCTCTTTTTCCCTAGATAAAGCCTTTGAATCCAGCTCAAGCTCCCCCAGAGAAAATCATACCCCAAACTTAAACTTCCACTAAAAGGAGCAATATAAGCTAAAGGCTTATTAGCGGTTTTGTCTTGTCCATAAGTATAAGCTCCCACTAATTGGAGATTCCACTTCTCCAAAAAGCGATGCACACTTTCTAGCTCAATCCCTTGAACATAAGCTTTTCCTATATTTTGGTATTGTTGGGTAGTTGCATTAAGGCTTTGTAGGGCTATCATATCCGTATAATTCGTGCGATAAAAATTCAAAGAGCTATAATGGTTTTTATCAGCAAATTTAGCACCTATCTCATAGGTTTGCCCAGTTTCTGGCTTTAAATCTAAATTTGCAAGGGTTTGAATGGATGCCCCATAGTTAGGAAACATACCCGTAGTGCCTTGAGATTTGAAATCTTGAGAGATATTTGCATTTAGGGAGAATTTATCATTGATAAAATAAGTAGCCCCTAAATTTCCTGTTAAAGCCCCTGTTGTCATCGTCGAATGAGAATCTAAAAATCTAGTCGTCTCAAGAGTAGTATCCATCCTCTCTGTTGTCGATTTCTTTTTACCTATTTTCATCTTATAATAATCATACCGCAAAGAACCAGAGAGAATCCAAGCCTCATTTAAGTAATAATCATCTTTGATATAAGGGGCAATGGAGACTTGATAAGTATCCCTTGAATTAAGTATCACTCTAGGATTGGGTCTTATCACCTCATCCCTTAGCTGTGTGGGAGAAATAGAACTCCAAACATCAATCCCATAGCTCAAAGAATGGGATTTTAAGGTTTTATCCAAGTTTAATCTCCCTCCCACATAGTTATTATTATAAACCTTTCTATGCCGATACTGCCCATTAGGAAGCTGATTATAAATATCTGTATCCCACCTCCTCCAGTAAGCATACCAATCCATCTTATCGGCAAAACCTGCTAACTCATAGGCTTTCACCCCCATTTTTAAGTAGATCTCTCTTAAAGGATCTTCAGACATTGTAAAACCATAAGAAGTTCCGGGACGGCTAAATAACCCATTAGCTTCGTGGTTGCTAACACTATAATATTTCCCCGATAAATAATAGCGAATGGCATTTTTGGTATAGCCTATATTAAAATCTGTGCCATAGGAATGATATTTAGATTCCTTAGCAACTCCTGCTGGAGTTCTAAAATCTGACGCTTTTCTTCCTGTTAAACCCACCAAAACATCCCAACCATCACCGCCACCTAAGACTTCCGCCCTCCCTCCAAGGGCATTATTGACACTAGCTACCTCTACTCCTCGGATTTTTGCATCCATTTTAAAAGGAGCAGAAACATCCCCCATCCATCGCCTAGTCTTAAAATTTATCACTCCATTCATCGCATTAGAGCCATACATAGAAGAAGCAGCACCCCGAATAATCTCAATACTTTGAATCGCCAAAGGATCAATCATATCAAATTCTAACTCTGTCCTACCATTCACTCTAACACCATCTATGGCGATAATGGATCGCCCATTACGCGTATTTTGCCCCCTAATACTTATATTCCCTCCTAATCCTGAAGTCCTTGCATAAGTTATGCCCGCAATCCCCTCTAAAATACTTTGAATCCCTCCACTTCCACTGCTAGATTCTAAAAGCTGTTTTTCTCCAATAAGACTCACATTTTTAGTAGGCATTTGTGATTGATACTCTAACAACTCCCAAGCAGTCTCTTGAAAGCTCTCCCCAGAAATACTAGCCTTATCCAAAACAACTTTATCATTAGCCACCAAAGCACTCATGGCCAATAATGACACGATATATTTTTTCATTTTCAATTCCTTAATAATGGATTCCTGTTTTTGCATTAGGATTTAAAATTAAATCCAACTCTTTTTCCTCTAAGGCAATCTCATAAAACTCATAAAAATAGTCTTTAAAGATTTTTCTCATATCCAAATCCTTAAAAGCTTCTAGATGGTTATGCTTGGCTAAAAATAACAATACAGGTCCTAACTCAAGACTGGGAGCAAAGGGACGATAAGTCGCTAGGGGGAGCTTATAAACCCTATTTTGCTTAACAGCTTTTAGGCTCTTATATTCTTTCTTTTTCATAAACTCTTGAGGGGATAAGGGAGTAAAGTTAGAAATATAAATCACATCAGGATCAAGGTTATAAATCTCCTCTACGCTGATACTTTTAAAGTCCCCATAACCTAAGGGATTCTCCCCTCCGCTACTTTGAATGAGATAATGCGAAAAATACCCCGTTGTGATATTATCTTTATCAAAGCGGTGAATAATCAAAACCTTAGGCTTAGCGATATTCTTTGTTTTCTCCTCTATAAGCTTTTCAATTTGGGTGATAGAATGAATAAGTTTTTGGTTTTTTGCTTCAATGGCAAAATAAGGTTGCAATTCTACAAGCCAATGCTCTAAAGTCTTTTTAGAATTATGATTTTCTATATTGGTGCTAAGTTCTATGACTTTTACCCCAGCATTCTTTAATCCGCCACAAATTTTAAGATTTGCAAAGCCACAAATATAAATATCCACATCCATAGCCAACAACTCTTCTAAATTTTCATTATTGCCAATTCTTGCCTCTTTATACTGCGGAAAATACTTTTCATTAATAGAGTTTTGCATAACATTATAAGAGGTTCTTGGGATATAAACTAGCTTCGCATCACTCCAAAATGCTAATAATGAAGGAAGTGGCCAAAGCCCAATAACTGCTACTTTATGAGATTGTGTGGCAAGAGTAAAGCTTAAAAATACTCCACAAAACAATACAATAATCTTTAACATCTTATTCCTTTTATTAAATAATCCCAGCCCTAAAATCAGGCTTTAAAATCAACTCTACTTGCTTTTGGGTAAGAGGGATTCCATAAAATTTCAAGAAATGCTTTTTAAAAATATCCTCTAAGGATATATCTTCAAATAAAGATGGATAGGTTTTCTTTGCCATAAAAAGCAAGGTAGGCGCAATATCAAGACTTGGCGCATAAGGGCGATAAGTCGCTAGGGGGAGCTTATGCACTCTTTTTTCCTTCACCGCTTTTAACCTCTGCCATTCTTTGGACTGCAATAAATCTTTTTCTTGCGTATCTGTAAAATTAGTGATAAAAATCACATCCGGGTCAAATTTATAAATCGCCTCAAGATTTACAAGACCATCATTAGAGGATTTAAAAACATTTTCCCCTCCGCTTTTTTCGATTAGATAATCCCTCCCTCCTAGAGCAATCTGATTATGATTTAGGGATTTTAAAATCATTACTTTTGCTTGAGAATCTTGAGTGCGCTTTGCGATAAACTCCTCTGTTTGCGTAATATCCTCTAAAATCTCCTTTTGCTTTAAAGCAATGTCAAAATACTTTCCCACACCCTCTAGCCACACTTGCAAGGCTTTTTTGAGATTATAATTCTCCACATTGACTGGGAAACTTATCACCTCTTTATTTGCCCTTTGAAGCTGGGTATAGAGCTTCATATCTGCTATATGGCACATATACACATCTACATCCAACCCCAACAGCTCCTCAATGTTTTCATTACTCCCATAAGGAATCTCCAAAAACTCCGGCTTTAATTCCGCAACAACTGAATACTTTGCCGCATTTACAGAAGCTTTTGGCATATAAACAATTTGAGCATCTGTTAAGAAACTCAAAATCACCGGCATAGGCCACAATCCACCAAAAACCGCTACTTTCACCTCCGCAAACAAAGGCAATGCCAAAAGTATAGAAAATGCTAGAATCTTTTTCATTTTGTCCCCAAAATATCCGATTCTATCCATTGCATATATTTATCCAAAAAGGGAATAGTAACAGGCATAAACCCCTGCCCTATGTGAAAATCAGGATCAAGGGAAGTTAAATAAAGATTCCCTTTAAAATGATGACTTTTGCAAATAATCGCCTCCCCAATTTCATTAACTAAGATTTTCTCATATTTTTCATTTTCTTTAAAAACTCCGTGATAATGCCATTTACACTCACCAACCCTTAAAAAATCCCATAATTGATGAGAAGCATCAAAAGCATAAAGAGGTAAATCTGCCCCCTTATGCACCCACCACCAAAAATTCACTTCAGAGCTTTGATAATGCAAATGAGGCAAAAACTCCACTTCAGCCCCTCCTAATAAAACAATATGCCCTCCATTATTGATAAACTCCAAGAATTTGTTGGCATTTTGCATTAAAAACTTAGGATTAAGCCTAGAGCTTATCACTACGTAATCAAAACTACTTAAATCCTCTTTGTAGAGATCTGGCAAATAAATCTTTGTATCAAATATCTCTCCAAACTTTCCGCCACAAGCCTTAAACAAATAATCATGATAAAAACTCCCGCCCACAATAATCGCCTTTTTCAACACCTCTCCTTTACAATCTCTGCAAGATAGATTAAAAGATTTAATCCAAGCCTCTTAGCTGTGCTTTGCTCAAAAAGTCCATAGCCAAACAAATCTGCCCCAGCAGTGCTAAGAATCACCCCATTTGTAGAATCTCTATCAATATACCCCACGCAACAATCAGCATTATCCTTTAAAAAAATCTCTGCATTTTTAGGGGGATTAAAATATCCGCGAGAAAAAAACCCACAAACACCCCTCCTATAGGTAATATCATAATCTCTAACGCCCATTGTAATAGGATGCTTACAGGTTAGGATTTTTCTATTTTTAAGGGGAGTTTGGCTAACTTGATACAAAGAGTTTCCCGGTAGCCACTCCTTATAATTTTGCCCAAAACTAAGCAAAATCCCACCCTTATCTAAAAATTTCGCAATCACCTCTTTATGATGATAGAGCAAAACCTGATCGATTCCACTTGGAATAAGAATTATTCTAAAAGCCTCCTTCAAAGAATCTCCCAAAAAAGCAGATTCTAATCCCTCATACGCATCCACATTAACAAAAACATTTTGATATATACTATCTTTTAGCCCAAAATCCATAGAAGAATCTTGCTGTGTATCCAAAACACAAATCCCCCCGTGATATTTGATAAAATCAATGCTAGAGCTGATATTAATATAATCAATCATTTGTAACCAACTTAATACTAAAATTATATATAATAACTATTATTATAATTATATTTAAACAATTTTAAAAAAATCTGAAAGATATTCTAATGACAACACAAAAACATATACTAATTATCAAAAAGATTAATATAATGTGAATTTAATCTATGAAAAACATATTTTGTATTTGCTATAAACGCAAATCCTCATCCAAGATTTCTATCTCTTTTATTAAGATATACCTAATCCAAAAAATAAAATTTAATGAGAATCTTTAAAAACTACCACAAATAGATATTTTAGATAAACTTAAGTTTCATCAATATTCTTTAAATAATATACTATCTTAGTATTATTAAACTTCAAAATAAGCGAAGTGAAATAACTATCCAGCCCCTACCCCCAAATCATTCCACCTGCTTAATCATTATTAGTAACATATAAATAGCTTTTCTTATAATACCTTAAGATATTAAGTTTTTTTTAAATTTTGTTTTCTTAGAATGAACTCTATATAAAGATAATTTGTATTCATCAAAAGAGGTCTATCTTGATTGAGCTTAAAAATGTAAATAAATTTTATGGCACAAACCAAGTGTTAAAAGATATTAATCTAATTGTTAATGAAGGTGAAAAGCTCGTTATTATAGGTCCTAGTGGAAGTGGCAAAAGCACAACAATTCGTTGTATGAATGGTTTAGAGGAAGTGAGTTCAGGGAAAGTCATCATTAATGGCATTGAGCTTACACACAAAACAAAGCTTACTATTTGTCGTAAATATTGTGCGATGGTATTTCAGCACTTTAACCTTTATCCCCATATGAGTGTGTTAGAGAATCTCACGCTTGCACCTATGAAAATCCAAAAGAAGAACAAAAAAGAAGCAAAAGAAATTGCCTATAAATACCTCCAAGTAGTAGGATTAGAAGAAAAGGCAAATGTATATCCAGCTACACTTAGTGGAGGACAACAACAAAGAGTAGCAATCGCAAGAAGTCTTTGCACCCAAAAGAAAATTATCCTTTTTGATGAGCCAACTTCTGCACTAGATCCAGAAACTGTGCAAGAAGTGCTAGATGTAATGCGAAAAATTTCCTATGAAAAAGGCACAACAATGGTTATAGTAACACACGAAATGGGCTTTGCTAAAGAAGTAGCCGATAGGGTGATATTTATGGAAAATGGGGCAATTATAGAACAAGATACCCCTAAAAACTTTTTTGAGAATCCTAAAAATGAGCGAACACGGCTCTTTTTAAGCAAGATTCTTACACATTAACTAAAGGAGTTTATATGACAAAATTAACCAAAAGCGTATTGGTAGGACTTAGCGTAGCTTTTTCTTTTTTACTTGTTGCGTGTAGTAACAATAGCAATGAACAAACAAGCACACTTGATACTATCAAAAAGCGTGGAGAGCTTGTAGTAGGTGTCAAAAAAGACGCTCCAAATTTTGGTTTGCTTAATCCCAAGACTAACCAAATCGAAGGGTTTGAAATTGATATGGCAAAAATGCTTGCTAAAGAAATTTTAGGCAATGAAAACAAATTAAGACTAGAACCCGTAACCGCAAAGACACGAGGACCCCTGCTTGATAATGGCACACTTGATGCTGTAATTGCAACCTTTACTATCACAGAGGAAAGAAAGAAAACCTACAATTTTACAGATTCTTATTATAGTGATCCTATTGGCTTTTTGGTATTAAAAGAAAATAATTTCATAGATTTTAAAAGCCTAGATGGCAAAATAATTGGCGTAGCACAAGCAGCAACCACCAAAAAAGCCGTTATGGAAGCCGCAGAGGAAATAGGAATGAAAGTCAAAGTGCAAGAATTACCCGATTATCCCTCTTTAAAAGCAGCATTAGATTCTAAAAGAATTGATGCCTTTTCTGTGGATAAATCCATCTTACGCGGGTATTTAGATAACAATAATGTGATTTTAGAGGATAGTCTTAATCCACAAGAATATGGCATTGTAACGCGCAAAAGTGATACACAATGGAGTGAATATGTCAATGACTTTGTTCGCAATAATAATGATGCTATTAACGAACTTGCAAAAAAGTGGAATTTAAAATAACCCTTATAGGATTTTGGAAGAACTAATGAGTGATTCACCTTTTGCATTATGGAGATGGGTTGATACCCTCTCCCACATTGATGTATTTTTTGAAGGCTTTGGGCTTACACTTTTAATTTCTATTTTAGCCTTAAGCCTTGCCATTATTGTGGGGGTATTTCACGCCCTTATGGCAACAAGTAAATTTGCAATATTAAGGTGGTGGGCTAGAGTGTATGTAGAATTTTTTCAAAATACGCCCTTATTGATTAATTTATTCTTTTTATATTATGTTTTACCCAAAGTTCCCTATATTGGTATAACCCTTGATGTTTTCACTATTGGTATAGTTGGGATTGGTGTTTATACAGGAGCTTATATGAGTGAGGTAATGCGAAGTGGAATACAATCTATCCCTAAGGGGCAGTTTGAAGCAGCTGCTTCACAAGGTTTTAATTATACGCAAAAAATGTTTTATATTATTTTGCCACAGACTATTAAAATAATTTTGCCTCCAGCAACTAATCAAGCAGTCAATCTTATCAAAAACACCTCCGTATTAGCTATTATCGCAGGTGCAGAGATTATGTATAATGCCGACTCTTATGCACAATCAAGTCTTAATTATGCACCCGCATATATAATTGCAGGAGCATTTTACTTTGTAGTCTGTTATGCTCTAGCAATTTTTACACGCTCTTATGAAGAAAAGCTTAAAAAAAGTGTAGTAGTAAGGTAAGTTAAAGGTAGGCTAATGGATATAATTGATTTTTATGCGTTACTAGGCGGATTAAAACTCACCCTTATTATGGCATTTTTTGCTGCAGGTGGGGCTATCATTTTTGGCTCTATCCTTGCAGTAATGAGAAACTATGGCAAATTTGGTGCGGGTAAGTTTTTAGGATATTTAGCAGGGACTTATATAGAGGTTTTTAGGAATACTCCTTTGCTCTTATGGATGTATGCGGCTTGTTTTGTTTTACCTGTTGTGCTTGGGATACCCGCAAATTATGCAGTGCTTGGCACCATTGGCTTATTCCTTTATACCTCTTCAGTGATGGCAGAGATTATTCGCGGAGGATTAAATTCTATCCCTAAGGGGCAGTTTGAAGCAGCTGCTTCACAAGGTTTTAGCTTCCCCTTTACCTTATGGTATATTATCTTTCCACAATGCTACCGCAAAGTAATCCCTACAATTCTCTCACAATGTGTTACTACCATTAAAGATACTTCTTTTCTTGCTGCCTTAAATGTAGTAGAATTAACCAATGTCTCCAAAGATATTTTAGCCCGCTCTACAAGCTTTGAAGAAATTGTTAGTGTATTTGCCACCGTAGCAGGATTATATTTTATCGTTTGCTTTTGCCTCTCTTTAATCGTTAGAACTTATGCAAATCATATAAATATTCAAACACATTAATACCAAAATCCTAAGCTCCCAAATCCCTAAATACCACCTAAATAGAATTAAGGATTCTTAAACTCTTAAGCCTTATTAAAAGTCAAATCCTCTAAGCACAACTACCAATTTAAATCTTATTCATTATGTAAATTAAAATAAGTTAAGTTTTATAGACTTAAAAAAGATAAACACCACCAACTAGTTTCATTTAAGTTAAAGCAAGAATATTCTTGCTTCATAGTTAAAAAATATTAACTTAAGAGAGTTTAGGGGATTCCAAATCTCTCTTTCTTGCTGCAACCACTATTAAAAGAATCGTCCCTGCAACAAAATAATACAAAAACACAGGAATAGGGAGAGGATCTCCAGCAGCATAAGAATGAAGTCCAGAAAGATAGAAATTTACCCCAAAATAAGTCATTAAAATAGAATAAAACGCTACAACACTTAAAGTGGCAAAAATATAAGGACTCTCCCCTTTAGGTAAAAATCTCACATGCAAAACTACTGCATAAATAGCAATAGATATTAAAGCCCAAGTTTCTTTTGCATCCCAACCCCAATATCTCCCCCAAGATTCATTAGCCCATACTCCACCTAAGAAATTCCCAATAGTAAGCATTGTTAAACCTAAAATCATAGACATCTCATTAATAGTATGCAGAGTTAAAATTGTCTCATCAATTTGCTGATACTTCTTTGAGCGGAACACAAAAAGCACTAAAGTAATAGCACCCAGCATAAAACAAAGCCCTAAAAATCCATAACTTGCGGTGATAATAGAGACATGAATATTTAACCAATAGGATTTTAAAACAGGAATTAAATTCCCAATTTGTGGATCCATAAGACCCAAATGAGCGACAAAAAGAGAAATCCCAGCTAGAAAACTTGCCGTAGCAAGTGCTAAAAAACTCCTAGAAAAAAACACGACTCCCGCAATTCCAGCCGCCCAAGCAATATAAATCATAGATTCATAAGCATTACTCCAAGGTGCGTGCCCTCCGACATACCAACGCACACCAAGCCCAAATGTATGCAAGAGTGCTAAAATCACAATCACCCAATAAATAATTTTAGTAAGCAAAATATTAATATTTTTATTCCTTAAAATCTGCACCAACACTAGCACAAACAATAACAATCCCGCTAAAATATAAAGAAAGGTCAAATTATCAAAAATATTATAGTGATTTAAAAATATCTCTAAGGTTATCTTAGAAGTAGGAGGTAATAGCTCACCACCAAATTTTTCTTGAATCTTATGCAATGCCACAAGGGCTAAACTAGCATTTTCCCAATTATCTTCAACTAAACCTTGATGAAAACTTGCAAAATAGGCTTGAAAGAGCTTATGTAACTGCTCTCTATCTTTTGGACTAAAATCAGTCATCGCTTCTGTTGGTGCATACCAAGTTGTGCCATCCTCTTTGAAATCGGGAATAATACGCAAACTTTGTGCAGTATAAATTAAATAGGCTACATTAATGCGTTCATCAACACTTAATACATCCTTATCAAACTTATCACGCATAGAGGGCTTTTTTCTATTAGCCTCCTCTAAATAATTGATTATTTTATACTCACCATTACTAAAGACATCATCAAAAGCAATATACTTATCCTTAGTATCCACGCCTATAATTTCTTTAAGCTTTGGGGTAGAAATAGCAATCATTTTGATTTTTTTAAATTCATTAGGATACATCATCATCCCCAAAAACAACTGCATATTATTAAGCCCCAAAAACTCATCTTTTTTTGTCATTTTATGGATATATTCCATAGCCATTGTATCTACAGGCTTTATCCTACCGCCAAAGTCTTGCACAAGGAGTTTTCCAAACTCTTGAGAATGCGGTAAAGACTTATTCTTAAGATTTTCTAACAGCTCTAAAATACTCGCATTACTAGGTGTATCAATCTCTTGAGGACTTTCTTTAGCATTCTCTGCATAAAGGGGATAATTCATAGCAAAAGCACTAATAAATGCAAAAGCAAGGGCTAGATTCTGTGCTTTTAAATATTTACCTAATCTATAAAATCTCCCATTCCTTGCAAAAAACGACCACAAAAGCCCTAAAGTTAGCATAGCATAGCCGATATAAGTGGGGATTTTGCCAGGATCTTTATTCACAGATAATATCGTCCCTAACTCATCTTGATCATAAGAAGATTGAAAAAACCTAAAACCGCCATAGTCTAAAACATTATTCATAAAAATTCTATAAGGCTCTTCAAGATTATTTTTCTCATCAATTAAGACTATTTCTGAAGCATAAGAAGAGGGACTCATTGAGCCTGCATACCTATCAAGTTGAAAATCTTTTAACTCCAAAGCAAAAGGAAGCATAATAGCTCTACTGCCCCACTCTAACCCAAATTTTGCATCACCTAAGCTAAAAAGTATAGGAGTTTGTCCCATTATATTTTTTTCTACATTAACAATTTCACTAAAACCCTCATAGCTAACTTCTACCTTTAACGAATCAATGCCCATTTTATCCTCTGCTGCAAGATATTCTACAAATCTTACACGCAACTCATTATTTAAAAAAAACATTGTTTCATCAAACTTTTTCTGCACCAAAGGCGTAATAGTTGTGGGGAAAAATGCACGATAAACTTTATCATCTATCTTTGCTAAAATAGTCAAAAATTCCTCTTGTGATTGTATGACATTACTCCGCTCTCCCTCTCTTATATGCATAACACCTTCAAAGCCATAATATCTAGTTATTGTGGCCCCTATGAAAATCATAACCAAAGAAGAATGAAAAAGCACACTTGCATATTTTTTTCTCTGCCAAGCACGAGAGCGAATTAAAACACCAATAAGGTTTAAGACCAAAAGCAAATGTAGCAAATCAAACCATTGCGTATTATAAATCAATGCTTTAGCACTAGGAGTTCCATAATCATTTTCTATAAAAGTTGCCACACCACAGGCGGTGGCATATAGAAGCAATAATGCGATCATAACCCAAAAGTTACAAAAGCCTTTAACAATTCTATTGACAAAATTTTGCAGTTCCATTATTTCCTTTCTTTTTCAAATAAATAAATTTTATAATAAAAACTGCCAACCATTAGTTAATTAAATTTTCTTTTGCTCAAATAAATCACGTAATTTCATCGCAATAGTTTTCTCATCTAATTTAGCAATATCAGGATTTTGCAAAAACTCTAAAGTAGCCATAAACCTATCCCTTTGCATATATCCAGGATAGACAAACAAAGTATCCCCATTAGCATTAAGAAAAACTAATGTAGGGGTTGAACGAACACCATATATCTGCCCTAATTTGGTGGTTGATACTTCTTTGTTTAAAAAATCAACATTATGTTTTTTAGAATAGCTAAGATTAATATAATAAGGGGAAAAATTATTCTTTAGGCTTTCTTTAATTTGAGAATCCTGCTTAATAAGCGTTTTCAATCTATCACAATACAAGCAACCATTAGCACCAAAAACCAAGAAATAAGGTTTATCCTGCGTAGTAATATGTTGCGTTTCTAAAAATACATCCGCCACTTCCGCATAAGAGTTTCTATCAATACTATTCATCTCCTCTAATCGCTCTTGCGTAGTGTTTGCCCCACTAGAGATAATGCTAGAATCCGCTTTTTCACAACCAAATAAAACAGCTACTACAAAACCCATTAAACTAAACATCAATATACGCACCGTTAAACCTTATCTTAAATTATCCTAAAAAAGATATTCTATTTTATACTTTTTATTCTTTGATCAAGTTTGTATAAACAACATTAATAAATTAACCTTGAGATTTTTTATAATATTTATAAACCAAAGGCACGATGATAATCAACACAGCCATAACCAATAAAGCCTGTGTGATATACCCCTGCCACAAAATTGAAAAATCTCCACCACTAATAGACAATGCCCTTCTTAAATTTACCTCTAATAATTCCCCTAAAACAAACCCTAAGATTAAAGGAGCCATAGGAAAAGCAAGTTTTCTTAAGACATACCCCACTATACCAATAATAAGGATTAAAAAAATATCAAAGCTTGTGCTATTAATCGAGTAAATCCCAATAACAGAAATAACCGCAATAGTAGGTGCTAAAATCCAAGTAGGAATACTTAAGATTCTCACAAAGAAACCTATTAAAGGGATATTTAAAATAAGCAATAAAATATTTGCAATCAATAAAGAAGCAATAATCCCCCAAACAATATCCGGTTGTTCATTAAACATAGTAGGACCAGGATTAATATTATAAAGACTTAAAGCTCCTATCATTACAGCAGTCGTGCCAGAGCCAGGAAGCCCTAAAGTTAGCATAGGGATAAAAGAACCACAAGCTGAAGCATTATTAGCCGCCTCTGGTGCGGCAATACCTTTTAAATCTCCCTGTCCAAATCTCCCCCTTTTACCCGCTAACTTTTTTTCATTCATATAAGATATAGCACTTGCTATGGTAGCACCAGCCCCAGGTAAAACTCCTACAAAAAACCCTGTAATTCCCGACCTTATAATCACCCAAAAGCAATAAAAAAACTCTTTTAAGCTAATCAAAAGTTTGCCTGTTTTTTTGATAACAACACTACCACTATGGGTATTTTCCAAAATTAACAAAATCTCACTAATAGAAAACAAGCCAATAACAAGAATAACAAAAGGAATCCCATCAAACAAATGCGGATTTTCAAAAGTAAAGCGATAAACACCAGAATTCCCATCTATACCTATTGTCGTCAAAAACAAACCAATAAGAGCAGCCATAAACGAACGAATAGGTTTCTCCGCCATCATAGAACCCAAAGTTGCCAAAGCAAACACGATAAGAGCAAAATATTCTGCAGGACCAAAGCTTAAAGACCATTTTGCGAGCAAAGGAGCAAATAAAATAATCCCAACAATAGCAATAAAAGAACCAATAAATGAGCTTATAGCTGAAATACAAAGAGCCTTTCCAGCCTCTCCTGATTTTGCGAGGGGATACCCATCTAAAGTTGTCATAATAGCCGCTGCATCTCCGGGTATCCCAAGCAAAATCGAAGAAATCCTTCCTCCATATTCACACCCAAGATAAACAGTCGCTAACAAAATCAAAGCCGAAGCAGGTTCAAGCCCTATAGAATAAGCCAAAGGAAGCAAAATCGCCACACCATTAATAGGACCAAGTCCGGGTAACATTCCAACTATCGTCCCTATCAAACAACCAATCACCGCAATAATTAAATTTTCTAAACTCAAGGCTACACTAAAGCCTTGCATTAGATAATTCCATATATCCATTCTATCCTTTCACCCCTAAATACCTTATCTCACACCTTAATTTTACGCAAAAATCTCACCAAGAGGCAAGGTAATTTGCAAACAAATATCAAAAAGATAAAATAACCCTAAACTACACAATACCGCAAAAATAAGGGCAGAGAAAAACCTAGCCCCAAAAATAAGGGAAGTAACAAATATAAAAATCACACTTGCAAGCAAGAATCCAAAAATCTCAAAAACAAAGGCATAGCCAAAGAAGTTTAAAAGCAAAAGTCCTAACTTTTGCATAATCCTTAAACCAACCCATTGAATGTTTGTATGCTCTGAAAAAAACAAAAGTAAAACATTACAAAGAGCTATCAAGCCAAGTATTACTAAAGGAAAGGGTGCTGGACCTAGAGGCTCATAATTAAACTCACTTTTTATACCAAGCCCATAATAAAACAAAACAAGGCTTAAAAAAATAAAAAGTACAGAAAAAATCCTAATACTTAACATTATTTAATAAGATCAAATTCTTTAGCTAATTGCCGCATTTGGTGAGTTTGCATTTTCACAAACTCTTCTAACTCTTTACCGCTTTTATTAAATTCAAATAAAGCTCTCTGATCCCTTTGCTCCTTGAAAATTGGAGTCTCATAAAGTTTTTCAAAAGCATTAATCCACCACTCATAATCTTTTTGCGAAACCTTAGGAGCCATATAATACCCACGAATAGCCGGCCATACGACATCATACCCTAGCTCCTTTGCAGTAGGAATTTGTGCTATTTTATCATTGAGCTTCAAACGTTCCTCTGAAAAGATAGCCAATATTCTTATGCTACCCGAATCTAATTGGGATACTAGCTCACCAAGTCCTTGCACTGCAGCATCAACATGCCCACCAAGTAAAGAGATCATTGTATCACCCCCACCTTCAAAGGCAACATAACGCGTATTTTTAATATCCACATTAGCAGATTTTGCAAGCAAAGCAGTAACCATCCAATCTTGTCCGCCAACACTCCCTCCAGCACCAAAACTAATCGCTTGAGGATTAGTCCTCAAATCCTCAAGCAGTTGCGTTAAAGTTTGGTATTTTGAATCTGCTTTAACATAAATTGCCGAATAATCCACACCCGCTGTCGCAAGCCATTTCACATCATTTTCATTATATTTGCCATGCTTTCCTGTAGCAATATTAAGCAAGGTTCCACTTGAAAAAGCTACGATAATATTTGAATCTTTAGCCTTAGAATTAATCATTGCATTATAAGCGACAACACCAACACCCCCGGGCATATAAGTTACACGCATAACCTTTTGCAAGATTCCACTATCAGCTAAAGTTATTTGCGCTAACTTACAAGTCAAATCAAACCCTCCTCCAGGTTTAGCAGGAGCTATACATTCTGGATGCCTAGGTTCTGCAAACAATACTCCAAATAAAAGCCAAAAACTACAAAAACCTTTGAACTTCATTTTTTTCCTTAAAAATAAGTTTAAACCTTTATAACTAGTAATTATAACCAAACTTTATCCATAAACTCGACAATAAGCTTTAAATATTATTTAGATTATAGACAAGATGTAACTTTTTATCATAAATAATGGCTAATTATTAGACTTTCTGCCTATCCTAACTCACCCCACCCTGCTCCTTTAAAAGCTAAATTTAAGAATTAAACTAAAAATTAAAAGTTAATTAAAAAATAATCCTAATATTATTTAATAAAGTTTAAATTTTATGCTATACTAGGAATGTTAAAAATAGTTTATGACAAATACATAATAAAAATGCCTAAATCTC
>NZ_JRPC02000126.1 GCF_000765745.2 Helicobacter apodemus | reverse complement strand
GGAGGACTTAATGGAATCTCAATTAGAAACGGTGCCAACCTTAGTGGAGATATTAACATATCAGGAGGAGCTAGAATAGAAGGAGGAAATAATGGAATCGTACTTAGAAACGGTGCCAACCTTAGTGGAGATATTAACATATCAGGAGGAGCTAAGATAAAGGGAGGAGAGAATGGAATTATAGCTCACACTGGTGCTAAGATTAGTGGAGATATTAACATATCAGGAGGAGCGAGGATAGAGGGAGAATTGAGTGGAATCAACATTTGGGATAATGCCGAACTTAGTGGAGATATGATAATTTCAGGTCAAGGTTCTATGATAAAAGGAGGAAAGGATGCAGGTATTTTTAATGAGAATTCTAAGATAACTGGTAACATCACTATATCAGATGGAGCAACT
>NZ_JRPC02000125.1 GCF_000765745.2 Helicobacter apodemus | reverse complement strand
GCTAATTAATTCTAATTTATTTAATCTATCAGAATACGAAAAAGCTTTATTGAAATCTATTACTACTACCAAAGGACAATATTCAGAACTTCTTTTAATTACCTAAATTAAATATTCCTCTTGTGAAACAAACCCTAAAATGCCCTTGAGGGCTAAACAACAAGAATTATTAGCTGTTATTAGAAATAGTGAGGATAATGATGTATTAGACATATTAAAAGAGGTTGCTAAGATTAATCCTGAAGTGAATAAAAACCTAAAAAATATGCTGCACCTAACCACTTCTAATTTAACAAGGGAATTACAAAAATTTGATATTAACCCCCAAGATATTAAGATTATCTTTGATGATTATACCAAAGGCACAAAAGCAGCTTATGAGGAAGCTAATGAGAAAATCTTAA
>NZ_JRPC02000018.1 GCF_000765745.2 Helicobacter apodemus | reverse complement strand
GTAGAATCTTTTGTATGGGATTGTAAAGTTATAGTATTTGCAGTTTTAGCATTGACTTTAGAATTTGTTTTAGAATGTAAGACTTGGCTTCTTAGAGGAGTATTATTGCCCCCCCCCCCCCGCAGGGTATTGAGGTTGTAAGTGTAAGTGTAGAGTTTTGCATAGGTTATTCCCCTTAGTATTAAAAATATTTTGCTTAATCAATATTTTTAATCTTTAAATAATATTATTTCGTTGTTTATGCTTTATATCTAAATTTTTCTAAAAAGTGAATAAAAGTTGCGGGTTTTGTGCAGTTTTCTACTAAAATTAAGATTTTATGGAAAGATTAAAAAAGAATTCTTCCACTATGGGTATAAATATTTGCTCTATTTTCTCTTGCAAAGCCTATTAGAGTAATTCCTGTTTGGTGTGCTGCCTTTATCCCCATATAAGTAGCTGCCGCCTTTGAAACTATAATTGGAATATTATGCATCACTGCTTTAACCACCATTTCTAAAGATAATCTTCCACTTACAAAAAGAATAGCATTACTAGGATTAATCCCTTGCATAGCTGCCTTTCCCATTACTTTATCAATAGCGTTATGCCTCCCAATGTCTTCAGCAATTAAAGCTTGATTCTCTAAAACTAACATTGCTTTATGCACACAACCTGTTTTTTCAAAAAGTTCACTGGCACGTGAGAAAGATTGGAGATTTTTAAAAATCTCCTTTATGCTTACCTTGTAGGGAGAGTGGATAAACTTCTCTATAATATGTCCCTCTAAATTCCCCGCTACTCCCACACAACAACCCGAAGTTAAGGTCTTTTCTCTAAAGAGATATTTTAGTTTCTCCTCTTCTATCTTTGCTTGTATCCGCACAGATTTGCCATCTTGTGCAATTTCTATCTTTTGAATCGCTGATATACTCTTAAGCACTCCCTCACTCATCAAAAACCCTATGATATGAAAATCTTGTTCATTAGGGATACTCATCACTGAAAGGAGCTTTTTATCATTAAGATAAAAGGCTATTCGCTCCTCTTTTACCACATCATCGGTGCAAATAGCAATCTCTCCTTTGGCATTGATTTTATCAATTTGGAGTGTTTGGTAAAAAACTTCCATTAAGCATTAATTTCTTTATAATAAAACTTATGCAAAATTGCAATTTCTTCTTCGCCCATATGCCCATCTATCATTGCGTTTAATGCACCCTCAATAGCAAAAACTGCCATATAGATATGCGTAATTAAAAAGGCGATAATCAAAAATCCTAATGCGTTATGCACTAATGCCATTATTCTTAAAGTTTCAATATCGGCAAATTGAAAAAACATATAAGCTCCTGAAGTCGCCATTACAAAGCCACCGATGGTGCAAATCCAAAACCACATTTTCTGTCCGGCATTGAATTTACCCGCAGGTATTGGTTTCTTTTCTTGGGATAAATATCCTCCCATTATAAGAAGCCACTCTATATCATAGGCTTTTGGCAGAGCATTTCTTACCCACATTAAAAACATCAAAATACCAAAGATAACAAAAACAATCGTAGCAATCCCGTGTATATCTCTAGCAAATCGGACAAGAACACCGCCTCCTAATTTATCCCCAAAAACCATTATAAGCCCAGTTAAACAAACTAACATAAAGGGAATAGCAGCACACCAATGGATAAGAATGTTATAAGTAGAAAATACACGAATCTTTTTTCCGTGATTGAATTTCTTTTGCCCTATTACCATATAATGCCCTAAAAAAGCCAGAATAGTAAAGAGTATCACTAAGGCAAAAATACTTGAAAAATAATGCCCTTGTAAAAATGTAAAAATTTCTCCCCAACCTATTGAATCTGGAGAGTTTATTCCCCAAGACTTCACAGCCTCTACTTCAGGACCACCATAAAGCTTGAGATTCATAGGATTAATCATCAAAGAATTATTCCCTTGAGTGCTCTCTGCGTATTGTTTCCCACTCTCTTTGGCAACACTAGGGTTATTGGCTAATGCTATACCTGCTAAAATCCAAAAAAGGGCAAAAAACCTAAAAAGGCTTGGAATGTTTTTCATACCATCTCCTTAGTTGCCATAGGCAGTTTTCCAAACATTTGGCACGGCGTTGGGGATATTTTGCCCCCTCATAGTCGCACGATGGGTAATAATGTTTGAAACCTCTTCACCGCTTCCTGCTAAAAGAGCCTTTGTCGAACACATACTAGCACACATTGGCACTTTACCCTCTGCAATTCTATTTTGTCCATAGAGTTCATATTCTTCTTCACTATTGGTTTCTTCAGGACCTCCTGCACAAAAAGTGCATTTATCCATAGCACCTCGACTTTCAAAAACTCCATTTTTGGGAAATTGTGGTGCACCAAAAGGACAAGCATATAAACAATATCCACAACCAATACAAGTTTTTTTGTCGTGTAAGACAATCCCATCTTTACGAATATAAAAACAATCTACTGGGCAAACTTGCGCACAAGGAGCATCTGCACAATGCATACAAGAGATAGATACGGCACTTTCTTTACCTACTTGTCCCTCATTTAACAAAATCACTCTTCTACGATTAACGCCAATTGGCAAATGGTGTGCCTCTTTACAAGCTACATCGCAGCCGTGGCATTCAATGCAACGATTGGTATCGCAATAAAACTTAATCCTTGCAAAATTTTCAAGGTTTGATTCAATTTCACTCATAAGTTCCTCCTTTATGCTTTTTCAATACGGCATAAACCACATTTTGTCTCCGGACAAGCGGTATTATAGTCGTATCCATAACTTGAAATCATATTAGCTGACTCACCAATGGCATAAGGGGCAGTGCCTTGAGGATATTTGTCAAGCAGATTTTTTCCCTGCTCTAAGCCAGAGAAATTTTGTGGCATCCATATACTATTAGCATCCACACGATAAGAAAGCTTTGCTTTAATCAAAGCACGTGTCCCCATAGTTCCATACACCCACACCATATCACCATCGTTAATACCAAGCTCATAAGCCTTATCGGGGTGAATCTCTACAAACATCTCCCCCTCAACTTCTGCTAAATACTTCGCACTTCTAGTTTCTGTCCCTGTTCCCATATGGGCTACTAATCTTCCACTTAGCATATTAATAGGAAATTCGCTCACCCAGTTTTTTTCAATCTGTCTTGAGCGATACTTGATATTAGCCCGATAATGATTAGGCTTATCGGGAAAGTTTGGATACTTATTTACCAAATCTCCACGCACAGAATGGATAGGCTCACGATGCAGAGGAATTTTATCATACCAGTTCCATACAACCGCCCTTGCCTTCCCATTACCATAAGGACAAAGCCCTGCTTCTAAAGCCCTCTCTACTAAAATATTGTTCCCAAATCCTAATGCATAGGTTGTTCCCTCTACTTGCTTTTGCTCTTCTTTAGTAAGTTTTATTCCTAAAGATTCTGCATTTGCGGCACTAATGGGTGAATGTCCGGCGACACTAGCATTGGGTAATCTATGGGGAGAGAGCATACTTTGCCCATCAGGTGATACATCACCCCAATTTACCCTAAATCCCATACCTCCACGCATAACAGGAATAGAATCATTATAAAATACTGGTGTTCCTGGATGCTTATCACTCCAACAAGGCCAAGGAAGTCCATAATATTCACCTTTAAATGGCCCCTTTCCTTCAAGAGTAACTTTATCAAACATATGCCAATTTTCTTGATGAGCTTTTAGACGCTTATAGCTCATACCTTGTAATCCAATAGAGCGAACACTTTGTGTTAATTCTGTTGTCGCATCTTCAGGCCATATAAATTCACTTCTCCCCTCTTTTTTAGCGTTTTCATAGAGGCTTCTTTGAAATTGTTCTAAAAATCCTAATCTCTTAGCCAATTCAAAGAGGACTTCTTGGTCTTCTTTGCATTCAAACAAAGGCTCCATAACTTTAGAACGCCATTGATAACTACGATTTGTCGCTGCTACAGAGCCAGAACTTTCCATTTGTGAGGCTGCTGGAAGCACAAAAAGATTATTATCTCTCTCACTATAAATTGCTAAATCATTCACATAAGGATCGACAAAAACAACAAGATCTAATTTATCCATCGCCTTTTTTTGTAAATCTAGCAAAGAAACTGAAGTCATACCTGAACCAATAACTACTAAAGCACGAAGTTTCGTTCCTCCATTATTTTGAAAATTTTCCTCATCTAAAACACCAAACTTCCAAGTTGAATGCGCATAACCTTTTGTCTCCATCATTTTTTTATCTTTGAAACGCGAAAGTAGCCAGTCATATTCCACATACCAATGTTTTGCAAAATGTCTCCAAGAAGTCTCACTGAGATTATAATAGCCCGGTAATACATCGGGATTTGCTGCCATATCTGAGCTACCTTGCACATTATCGTGTCCTCTTAAAATATTCACACCTCCACCATTTTTACCCATATTCCCTAAAAACATTTGTAAAATTGGCATAATGCGGGTATTGCTTGTCCCAGTAGTATGTTGGGTTAATCCTTGATTCCAAATCAAACTTGCGGGTTTTGCAGCTGCCATTTCTTCGGCGATATGGATAATATCCTTAACTGGAATCCCGGTAATATCACTTGCCTCTTCAAGTGTATATCGCATCGCCTCTTTGATAATCTCTTCATAACCATATACGCGGTCTTCTAAAAACTTCTTATCATAAAGATTATTTTTTATAATATGATTAAGCATACCATAAATAAGGGCTATATCTGTCCCACTACGAATCCTATAATATTCATCGGCTTTTGCACCCGTTTTAGTAAAACGCGGATCTACAACAACAATCTTAGCTCCCGCCTCTTTTGCACGCAAAATATGCACCATTGAAACAGGGTGATTCACTGCAGGATTAGCTCCGATGATAAAAATGTATTTTGAAAACATCATATCACCAATATGGTTTGTCATTCCACCAAATCCAAATGTATTTGCCACACCGGCAACTGTTGGGGAATGTCAAACTCTATTACAATGGTCGATATTATTTGTTCCAAAGAATGCGGAAAACTTACGGAAATAATAGGCTTGTTCGTTAGAAATTTTAGCACTTCCTATCCACATTACCGCATCAGGACCACTCTCTTCCCTAATAGCACTTAACTTAGAAGCGATTTTATCCATTGCTTCATCCCAGCTTGTTCTTTGCCATTTACCATTGACTTTTTCAAGAGGATAACGCAATCTTGTCTCACTCCTCGCCCTATCAATTAAATCCGCACCCTTACAGCAGTGCCCACCTTGAGAGATAGGATGATCTTGGGCTACTTCTTGACGCACCCAAACACCATCAACTACTTCAGCAACAACACCACAGCCAACAGAACAATGTGTGCAAATTGTTTTTATCTTTTGTGAGTTAGGATACTTTTCCTGTAGTTCCTGCTTTGTAGCAGAACGCATTGTCTTTAATGTATCTGCACCAAAGACATTACTAGCACCTACTAAACTGCCAAGAGCAGTCATTTTTAAAAACGCGCGTCTTGTATTGCGCCTTCTCATTGTTTCACTCATTTTATGCTCCCTTATATTATTTTGCAACAGAATAATATAAATCCCATTGCTTACTCTTTTGGTAAAGAATCTCTTCTTTAGGGGATTTTCCTTGTATGAGATTCTCATTAGATGTATTTTTACTACATCCTGCTAAAACAACACCAACACCAGCAACAGCTACAGAAGTCTTGGTGGCATTTTTCAAAAATTCACGCCTACTTTTTTGCATATTTACTCCTATCCTAAGATTTGGGATAATCCCACTAAGACTTTTTGAAAAAGCCTTAGTCAAACTATCTTTAATGGTAAAACTCTTTTTCAAATTTCAAAAAAGATTCCAAAAGCAAGGCTAAATGCAAATACAGCTTAGAATCTCCCCTTTCTTGTAATTCCCTGCACAAACCCAAAAAAGCATTATGAGAAAACAAAAAAACCTCTTTAGCTAAAGAATCTTGATTATTCCGAATAAGATAACCTATAAATCCAAACAAAAATCCTATATGCTCTTCAGTATCTTTAAAATTATCCTTATTTAAACGAATATCACTTTGCTTAATTAATGATCGCATCGTCAATAGACTTTCTCCACCAATGCAATTCTCATAATAATGGGAGAGATGAATCCCTACTTGCTTCCCTCCAAAAGGCAGAGCAAACATTTGTGTATGCTCTTGCTTAAAGCCTTGCATACCATTGTTTTTTATCTCTTTTTGAAGAAAATCAAGATTGACGCTTAAGGATTCTTCTAATAAAGATTGCTTTAAAATCAAAATCTGTTTTTGGGAGATTTCTAGCCTCCCCTCAATAAGTTCAAATACAAAAAATCCATTAAAAAAATCATAATAAAGGTTTCTAGCGTGTTGGATATTTTCTCTCTCATTTTGGGTTAAATGAAGCATTAATTCCCTCTAAACATTACTTTTACTTTACAATCTGGACAGCATTGCAGTGTTTTTAGCTTCTTTTCATCAGAAGCAAAAGTAACACTTAACATAGTATAGACTTTATCAATAGACTTTTTGGTAGAAAAAACCTTTCCACACTCTACACAGCTAAAAGGCTCATCTTTAGCAAGTTCTTTACTTTTAAAATACTCCCTATAAAGTTCTAAACCCTCCCTGCTTAACTCTATAACATTTTCTGGACAAGAACTAACACAATAACCACAAGTAGTGCAAATAGAAGGATTAAACCTTAAAGAAAAATCATCCTCTTTAGCAAAAATGGCATTCACATTACAAGCCCCAACACAAGAGAGACATAATGTGCATCGCATAGAATCTACCTTGATATTACCATAAAAGACAGGTGCTATACTCTTAGCTACGCCAAAATCTTTATCCTTAATCATATATTGCAAACGTTGGGCAAAAGATTCTCTATGGGGCTTATTGTAGCGATTCTTGTATAAATATTTCTCAAAGGACTGAATCTCTGTAGCTCTTTGATAAATCTCCTCTATATTGTCTGTATAATAAATCGCATTTTTTGTATAAATTTGCTTAGTGATAGATTTAACAAAACCTACTACACTCTCAATCCATTGATTTTCTAAATCTTGCATAAAAATCAATATCTCATTCCCACTAGTTTGCAACATACTGACTAAATCATTTTCATTTAAAAATTCTAAATTTGGCAAAACTAAAGGGGTTAAAGGCGGGGGTAAGAAAAATCCTTGATTGATTAAATATTCATAACCTTGATAATCACACAAAAAAATCACTTTATCTTCATAAAGCTCCATAATCTCTTCTAAAACTTCTTTAGGCATCTCTTCATATTCTAAAGCACCCGTAGGACATACCCCTACGCATAATCCACAAGCAATACAATCTATAGGAGAAAAAATAAGTTCCATCAAACTATCATTCGCTCCCACTCCAAAGGTAGGACAAATTTGTGCACATTTAGAACAATGTTTATCACGACGATGATAATATTGACAAATTTCCTCTTTAAAGCTAATAACCTCTTTATAGCTATATATTCCAAGATTTTCTTTAAGATAAGCCATTAAACTTTGAGGATTGTCAAAATCTGCTACACTATAAATTCCCCTAAATCGCAATAAATTCTCTTCATAAACAAATATAACAGCTTGTGCAAAGGAGATATTTTCCTCATTCTCCATCTTAGCGGTAAAATTCCCAAATCCCCCATTAACACTAGCAATCTTTGCAATATCTAAATAAAAAACTTCAAAATCACTTTCTAAATCTTTCCCAAAATGCTTAACAATAGAGGGCATCTCTCCATCATCACTAGTGTATATTAAAGCTATTTGGTTATTAATGGTAATACTCTTTGTATCTTCAAGTATAAAATCATCAACAATTTCTTGTATTTGGCTTAAAAAATCTAATTGCTCACTATAAGCTAAATATTTCTTGTCTAATAATAAATGACCTCTAGGAGATGAATTTGGTAATCCCATCAAAAACCTTTACTTTAGCCTTTCAAATTATAACTTTGGGTTTTATTCTACTCCTAATACCTTATAAAAGTCAATATTTTTTTAAACATTTCATTATACTTATTAATATATATTGAAGTTTAATTTAAGTTTTAAGATTTGTTAAATGCAGTATTAAAGTGGTAATAATATAATTAGTGTTTAGGTAGAACTAGCTTTTAAAGCTAGTTCTACTTGGAAGCGCCTTTACTTAAAGCCTCATTGGCATATTTTTCGCCGATTTCAAAAGCCTTTTTATTAAGCTCAATAACTTTAGCAGGGACCTTACTAATCATTGTCTCATAGACTAAATTTCTCTCTACACATTTTGTCAAAGTTACAGTAATAGCTAAAGCAACCACAGATTGGGTAACTACATTACCTACCTCTTCTTTTGCTATTGTAATAATAGGGATAGAATAAATTTTAAACTTTTGCTTATCTTCCTCACTGGGTGTTATTAAATTAGGCTCAATCACAATCGTTGCACCCTCTTTTAACCCCCCCTTAAATTGGTCATAGCTTACTTGGGCAGTAGATAACATAAACTCTACCTCGCCTTCATTCGCATAAGGGTATAAAATCTCATCATCGTCAAGCAAAATATCAACTTTGGTAGGACCACCACGAACTTGAGAGGTATAAGTAGCAGCTTTAACACCATATCCGCCATTTTTAATTTGTGCTTCTGCTAATATTTCCCCTGCTAACAAAACTCCCTGCCCGCCAACTCCTGTAAAGCGAAGCTGTCTTCTCATTTTGCACCCCCCTTTTTAGCCTGTGCCTTTTCTTGCACTTGCTTATAAGCCTTACAATACTCTATTGCATCAGGGTTATGGTGTAAAATTCCTGTTGGATATTTTTGATTTTTTTCCGATTCTTCTAAAGCATCATATTTTTTCTTAGAAACAATGAGGTTTTCAATCCACTTAAGCGTATCAACTGCTTCACCCATTTTATTTTTTCTACCTAAATTAACATGGCAGTTACTAAAAATATCAATAAAGCTAAACCCTTCGTGCTGGAATCCCTCTACTAAAACCTTTTCCATTTTTTTAGGATCTAAAACCGACTCTCTAGCTACGAAACTTGCTCCAGCTGCTTCTGCTAATTTACAAGCATCAAAAGTAGGATCAATATTGCCATATTGTGCAGTTACAGTCCACATTCCCTGTGGTGTTGTTGGTGAAGTTTGGGAATTTGTCAAACCATAAATAAAATTATTAATCAAAACATAATTAATATCAATATTTCTCCTACAAGCGTGAATAGTATGGTTTCCGCCAATAGCTAAACCATCACCATCACCCCCTACAACAATGACCTTTTTGCTAGGATTTGCTAATTTAATCCCTGTGGCATAAGCTAAGGTTCTGCCGTGTGTGGTATGCACGGTATTGCAATTTACATAAGAAGAAATACGACCGCTACAGCCAATTCCGCTTACCAAGCAAACATCATCCATATTCCAACCAAGCTTATCAATAGCCCGCACAACAGCCTTTAAAATAATGCCATCACCACAACCCCAACACCAAAGTGTCGGCATTTTATCCACTCTTAAATATTCATCATAATTAAATGCCATTTTATAACTCCTTTACCTTATTAATTATTTCTGTTGGGGATAGTGGGCGTCCATTTGCCTTACCTAAAAAGCCTACTTCCTTTTTCATAATATGTTCAACTTCTACTAAAAATTGTCCTTTATTTAACTCTGCTACAAGGATTTTATTAAATCTTTTGCCAAGCTTCTCTAGCTCCTCTTTAGGCGAAGGCCAAATTGTAATAGGTCTAAAAAGCCCTATTTTGATACCACTTTCACGCAATCTATCTACCGCCTCCTTAGCACTTCTTGAAGTAGAACCATAGGCGATTAATAAAATTTCAGCATTCTCTAGCTTATATTCCTCATAAGCTACAACCTCATTCCTTTTGCCAAGAATTTTATTAAAAAGCCTATCAATTAAGTTTTGTGAAAGCACGGCATCTTCAGTAGGAAACCCGGTAGGTCCGTGGTGCAATCCTGTAATATGATAGCGATATCCTTGAAAAAAAGGATTTAAAATAGCAGATTCATCTTGTTTAACCCCATAAGGCTTATAATCGTTCTTGTCTCCATTAAAAATACGACGATTTATAATACTTTTTTGAATCTCTGCTAAATCTGGCACTGTAGCTTTACCGTGCATATGCCCCAAGGTTTCATCAAGCAATAAAAATACTGGAGTCATAAACTTTTCTGCTAAATTAAAAGCACGCACTGTTTCTGTATATGCCTCTTCTAAACTACCCGGACATAAGGCAATAGATTGAAAATCACCATGTGATGGATGAGCTGCTTGGGCAATATCACCTTGTGCTACACGCGTTGGCAATCCTGTTGATGGTCCTCCACGCATTACATTAACAATCACTAAAGGTATTTCTGCCATAAAACTTAATCCGATTTGCTCGGATTTCAAGGAAATTCCAGGACCTGAAGTAGCAGTCATTGATTTTACACCGCTCATTGCTGCTCCAAGTGCTACAGAAATCCCACCAATTTCATCCTCCATTTGGATAAAACTCCCATTTTCTCTTGGCAATAATACACTCATTTCGTGTGCTACTTCACTAGAGGGTGTAATAGGATAACCACCAAAAAATTTACAGCCTACATCAATGGCTGCGTGTGCCACTAATTCATTTCCACTTGAAATTATTTCTCTACTCACTTATTACTCCTTATAGAACCATAAAACCATTAGCTCTAATTGCCTCTGCTCTTTGCTTAGAATCTTCTGTTAGTTTTGCGAATTTAAATTCTTTTTTATCCGCAACAGCAATCGCAAAATCCGGACAATGCAACTCACAATCCATACAACCAATACAACTTTCAGGATGAATAACCTTAACAATTTTTCCCAAAACTTTATGTTCGTCTAATTGCATACCCAAAGTTCCACTAGGACATACTGATACACATAAATCACAAGCTTTACAACGACTTTCATTAACCCAAACCGGAGTATTTTCCGGTGCCTTTAATAATCCCATTTCGTAACTCCTTAAATTATAATATTTAAAAACCAAAATCCATTTTCAAGCCGATATTTTTAAATTATGTGCCTCCTCAAAAATAGATTCAAAAATAATTTTTATTTAATTCATTAATGAGAATTAAAACAGATTGTATAGATTTATCAAATTGCTTTTTTTCTACTTCATTAAGTTTTAACTCTACAATCTTTTCAACTCCATTAATACCAAGTTCTACAGGCACACCAGCTACTACATTAGTATAACCATATTCCCCTTGCAAAAGGGTAGCACAAGGCAAAATTTTATGGCTATCACTCATAATAGCTCGCACCACTTCTGCTGTAGCTTTTGCAGGTGCAAAATAAGCAGAACCATTTTTTAAGCAAGATACAATCTCAGCTCCTGCATTTTTAGTCCTCTCAATAATTTCATCAATTTCTTCTTGACTAAGCAATTCACTAAGTGGCACACCATTAACTGTAGAAAATCTAGGAAGGGGAACCATATCATCACCATGTCCTCCCATAACAGGAGCCACAATTTGTCCTTGAGCACAACGAATCTTATCAAAAATAAAACTTGCCATTCTAGCACTATCTAACACACCAGCCATACCTAAAATCTGTCTTGGATTAAATCCTGTTTCTCTTAAGGCGGTATAAACCATAGCATCAAGAGGGTTTGTTACAAGCACAACAATGGCTTCTGGTGCATTCTCTTTAATATGATTTGAAATCTCACTAACAACTTTAGCATTAGCAAATAACAAATCACTCCTACTCATTCCGGGTAATCTTGGAGAACCTGCTGTTATTACAATAACATCACAACCTTGCAAATCCTTAGGGGAGGCAATGACTCCTAATTTTGTAAAATTGACACCTATGCAAGAAGCTTGAAACATATCTAAAAGCATACCTCTAGCCCTGTCTTTATCCTTATCTTGCAAAACAATTTCATAGGGGGTTGTGGCAGATAAAATAAAGGCTAAAGTAGAACCCACATGACCTGCACCTATAATTCCGACCTTTTTAACTCGTTCCATAAATTTATATATCCTTAAGAAGACAAAACAAATTTTGCAATTTTTTGTAAAAAGCAAAGATTTATTTAACTTTATGTATTAGTATTGTCAATCATTTTACCTTAAATAAATCTTATTATTTAAATTTTTTTGTTATTTTGAAAAATGTTGCAAATGTTCTTGATAACTCTTAGAAAAAGAATGCACACCACTTTTATTTCTTACAAAATAGAGATAATCGACATTTGCAGGAAATATAGCAGCTTGAATTGCTTTAAAACTCACACTTCCAACAGGCGCTTGTGGAATCCCATCATAGCGATAAGTATTATAAAAGGTTGTATCATTTCGTATCATTTCAGGAGTAACTTTTGTATGAGAATATTTACCATAGTTTAATGTGCCATCCATCTGCAAACGCATTTTCAACCTTAAACGATTATGGATAACTGCGGAGACCAAAGACATTTCTTCATTGTTAGCGGATTCTTTTTGGATAATAGAAGCAAGTGTTATATATCTAAACCATTGTTTCTCATCATATTCACCTAGAAATCTTATTGCCCATTTTTGATGCTCTTTTAAAGAAGTATTAACAAGATAATACATTAAGTGTTTTTCGCTAATGCCCTTTGGTATCTTATAAGTATTTGCTAAAATAACCCCATCAATATAAGGTGCATATTCTTTATAGGCTAAATGCAACTTTTCTTCATCAAGCCCTAATTGAAGTGTTAAATCTTTGATAAAAAAATACAAAGTCTCTCCGGGAATAAGCGTAATATCCTCTAAAACTGCCTTTGATTTTGTTATTAAATATAAAAATTCCCCTTTAGTTAATTGTGTCCTACCAATATCTAACCAACCACTTTGAATATGTCCTAAGAATCGTAAAATATATGTATCAACTTTTATTAAGTCAAAATTATTTTTTCTTAAATATGCTATAATTTCATTTGTTCCTCCTTGTGGAATATAAACCACTTTGCTAGAACTCATTGGAATTTGCAAATAAAAACACAAGACAATTAGTAAAATGAAAAAACTATCAATAAGAACATTAAAAAAAATTTTGTTTTTTACATTTTTTATTGGGATACTCATAACACTCTATGCCTTTCTTTATAATGGAATAAGAATTCATCAATTTGAAATTGCTGGAGTAAAGCTTGAGGGATTGTATCTAAAGTTAGATAAAAAATTAATTGTGCAACTCCAAACCCTTAATCTAACGAGTATGGATTCTACAAATCATAAAACTTTTGATATTAAACAACAAATCCAATATGCAAAAAATATTCATTTAATCTTACAATACTTTCAAGAAATTAGTATTGAAACAATACTTTTTAAAGATTATCAAGCAAATTTATTCTACGACGGAAATAATTTTACGATTAACCTTCCTGAAGTTTATGTAAAACTTAATCTTAATGAAGAATCTTCTAAAATCCTTATTGAAATTCAAGATCTCTATTTAAAGCCTTATAATATCTACTATCAAGGAAGTGGGAAATATAATTTAAGGAGGCAATCTTTAAGTCTTGTGGGAAAATTAGATTTCTTAGAGTCCCAAAACTACAGCACTCTAGCAAGCGTTCATTTACAAATCAATGGCACTTTAAATAACCTCTTACTTACTGGCTCTAGCACCACTTTTGAAAATATTAAATTTTTACGCCCTATTCTCCCTAAAATACAAAATCCGCTTGTAGATGCTTGGATATTTGATAACTATTCTGCTACCGATATAAAGATTCACGACTTTTTAGTTAGCATTCCTTTGAAAAGTAAAAATCTTTTAGAAGATTCGCTTAAAAATCTTTATGTCTCCTTAGAAGCAAACAATACACATATCACTTTTCATCCTAACCTCCCACCCATTCACGCCAAAAATCTTCAAATTATCTTTAAAAACAACGCTTTAGAATTCTACCCTAGCAATCCTAACTACCAAAATCACTCCCTAAATGGTAGCCAAGTTGTCTTAAAAAACCCCACAACAAATCCTTTTTTACAAATTAATATTGCCACAGATACCATTTTAGATTCAACTATTTTAAGCCTTTTACAAACTTATAATATCTCTCTACCTATTGCCCTACCCGAGACAAAAATCAAAAGCAATCTTTATTTAGGGATTGACTTAATCACACATTATATAGAAACAAAAGGCTTCTTTACTGCCAAAAATGCAAAAACTCTAATCAATGCTATGCCTTTAACCTCTGAAGATATTCAAGTCAAGCTTGATAATGAACTTATTTATATAGAAACAAAAAACACCCAATATGAAAATCTTTTAAAAACTGATACAAACTTTATTATCAACACAGATAGCAAAAACTTAAGCGGAGATTTAACAATTGACTTTCTTTTATTATCTGACAAATTACCAGAATTATTGTTTATACAAAATCAAAAACTCCCCTTTAATGTAGATTTTAAGCAAAAAGATAAAACTATTCTTTCGCTCCCAACATTATCTTTTGAAGCCATACTTAGCGATTCTTATAGTTTTAACTTTCAAGATATTGTTTTCTTCCTCCCTTTTTCTAAATTTTTGCAGAATTATTATTTACAAGGTGGGAAAGTTAAAATCTCCACACAAGACTTTGAATCTTTCAAGGGGGATTTAAAAATCCAATCTAACCAACCTTTCTTACTTGATAAAACTACCAATAAACCTTGGAATTCTTTGCATTTACTTTTAGATTATCATCCAACAAGTTTTACGATTCAAAACATTGATAATACCTTTAAATTCCATAGCTCCAAGCAGTCTAAAAATCTTAATCTTAAAAATATTGCTCTATTTATTGACCCTACACATTTTTCTAATCATATCCTTAATGATATTCCATTAATTATTGAAGGAGAAAACTCTAATATCCTTTTTAAAGATAAGCTACTCTTAGGTGATTATTTTTCATTTTCAATAGTAGATGATGAAATAAAGGGGGTCTTGAGGTATAAAAATGGCGTGGCAGATTTGTATAAAAAAAATGATTTTTATACCATTGATGCTAGAGAATTTGGGGATGAATTTGTTAATACTTTTATCAAAAAAAATACTTTTCATCAAGGAAGATTTTTCTTAAATGCCAACACAAATTCTCAAGGAATATTAATAGGTGAGATAAAGTTATCTAATACTGCCATCAATGAATTAAATATTCTCCAAAACCTTATGGCTTTTATTGATACTATTCCTGCATTATTAAGCCTTAAAAACCCAGGGTTTAATCAAGATGGGTATTATGTAAAAAATGGAACTATTCAATTTGGTCTTAATGAGGAATTTCTTGCTATACAAGCCCTTGAACTCAATGGCAGCTCTATTGATATTAAAGGAAAAGGCATTCTTTCTTTAAAAAATAATAATCTTGATTTTTATGCACAACTTATTACCGTAAAATCTTTAAGCAACATTATCAACAAAATTCCGCTTGTAAATTACATCTTGCTAGGCAAAGAAGGCAAAATTTATACAAATTTTAAAATACAAGGGACTTCAGAAAACCCTATTATCCAAACCCAAGTTACGCAAGATATTCTTCTCTCTCCTTTTAATGTCTTAAAACGTGTTATTTCTTCGCCTTTTGAAATTTTTAATAAAACAAAAGATGAATCCATCAAATAAAGGAAATTTATGCAAAAAGCCACCAAAAAACAAACCCAAGAAATAAAATCACTTTTTTTACAACATTATAAAAACGCTAAAACAGAATTAAACTATACCAATGACTATGAGCTACTCATTGCTGTAATGCTCTCTGCTCAATGCACAGATAAACGCGTCAATCTTATCACTCCAGCACTTTTTAAAAAATATCCCGATATTCTCTCACTTAAAGACGCTAATATAGAAGAAATAAAAGAACTTATTAAAACTTGTTCATTTTTCAACAATAAAGCCAAAAATCTTAAAGCAATGGCAGAGGAAGTTTATCAAAATTTTCAAGGTGAAATACCCTTAGATAGGGAAGCATTAAAAAGCTTATCGGGTGTTGGACAAAAAACTGCAAATGTTGTTTTAATTGAATCTAAAGAGGCTAATTTTATAGCTGTAGATACTCATGTTTTTAGGGTTTCTCATCGTTTAGGATTAAGCAAAGCCAATACACCTTTACAAACAGAAGAAGATTTAACAAAAGCCTTTAAGGATAATCTTAGCACACTCCATCAAGCTATGGTTCTCTTTGGTAGGTATACCTGTAAATCCCTAAATCCACAATGCCAAAATTGCTTTTTAAATCATCTTTGCAAAAGTAAAATAAGCTATAAACCTAGATAAACCCGCTAAAACTTCTTTATTATTAACATATCCCAAATATCGCTTAAATGATAATATCATAAAGTTTATATCTAAAATAGACTATAGTTGTCTTATCCCACATTAATTGTTTTTTTGTGTATCAATAGGTATAACCATTAGAATACTTTTTAATATGTTACATAATGGATACAAAAATATTATGAGATTTAGTAATTTCCTGCAACAATTTATTCTCCAATTATTGAAAAATTCTTATATCACCTTGTATTAAAATAATTTTAAGAATAATCACTTAAAGCAATTACTCCAATATGGAGCTTTCTAATAGTTTATTATTTGCATTGTTATAAATACAATTAAATAACTCTTTCTACATAAAGTAGAAAGAGAAAATGCTTATTTTATTTTACAAAAAGCACAGAATCTATTTTATCGCTTCCATAAATGGGGGCTAAAATTTTTTCATAAGCTTCTTTCATAAAACCATTAGTATTTAAGGTTTCTATTTCTTTATTCAACCATTGCAATAATTCTTTATCACCCTTTCTTACTGCAGGAGCGATAACATCCTCTTCACCTAGCTTTTCAATCCCTACTACAAATTCAGGATTTTCTTTAGTCCACGCAAATACTAATAAGTTATCGTGAGCTAAAGCATCACCTCTAGCATTTTTTAATGCCAAAAAAGCTTCTGTGTTTTGGTCAAATTTTAAAAGCTCAATTTCAGGATGATTTTTACTAAAATAAAAGTCCGCAGTTGTTCCTTGATTCACAATAAGTTTTTTACCTCTTAAATCCTCAATAGAAGTAATAGCACCTCCTAAAGATACCACGCCTAAAGCTACTTTCATATAAGGAGTAGCAAAATCAACCACTTCTTCTCTTTCTTTTGTTTTTGTGAAGTTTGCCATAATAATATCGATTTTTCCGCTTTTTAGAAATTCTACACGACTAGCAGCCTCAACTAATTCAAATTTAACTTTAGATTCATCCCCTAACAAATCTTTAGCAATTTGTTTAGCAATCAAAACATCAAAGCCATCATTTTGTCCCTTTTTATTAATAAACCCAAAAGGAGGCTTATCGCTAAAAACCCCAATGGTAATAACATCTTTCTTTCTAAGTGCCTCTAAAGTATTCTCTCCTTGATTAGTGCAACCTATGAGGTAAAAACCCAATATTAAACTAACAAGCAAAATTATTTTTTTCATATTTATTCCTTTAAGTATTAGATTCCTTACACCCTAATTATATTCAAAAAATACACTTACTTCTATATTTTTTCTTATCAAAATTCAAAAATATTTAAAAATCTCTTAACTCTCTCACTCTTTGGATTAGTAAAAAACTCCTTAGGCGAAGCTATTTCTTCTATCTTTCCCTTATCAAAGAAAACAATCCTATCCGCAACATTTTGAGCAAATTTCATCTCGTGGGTTACTAAAATCATCGTCATACCCTCTTTTGCTAACTCTCTAATCACCTCTAAAACTTCTTTGACCATTTCAGGATCTAAAGATGCTGTTACTTCATCAAAAAGCATTATTTCAGGATTCATACATAAAGAGCGAACAATAGCCACCCTTTGCTTTTGTCCTCCACTTAATGTCCGCGGATAAAAGTCTCGTTTTTGTTCTAAACCAACGCGTTTTAAAAGTTTCAATGCTTCAGAGACCACCGTTTCTTTTCTCCTTTTTTGCACCTTAAGGGGAGCTAAAATAACATTTTCTAATACATTTAAATGCGGAAAAAGCTCATAATTTTGAAAAACCATACCTATTTTTTCTCTAATTTTTCTCCATTCTACTAAGGTAATGTCCTCTCCTTTAAAATAAATCTTTCCCCCATTTATATTTTCTAATCCATTAATACAACGCAAAAATGTGCTTTTTCCACAACCACTTGGACCCAAAATCGCACATACTTCACCCTTTTTTATTTCTAAAGAAATATTATCTAAAATCAAAGTCTCGCCAAATTTTTTGGTTAAATTCTCAATGTTTAATAAAACTTCATTACTTAAATGATGAGCCATTCTCCCCCCTTATGCAAATTTTCTTTCTAAAATACGACTAACAAAAGACAAAGGATAACAAAGTAGAAAATACAACAAGAAAATCCCACCATAAACCCAAAAACTTGCCTGGGGATAATCAATAATATTCACTTCAATAATCTGTTGCCCAACTTTTAGCATATCACTCACCCCAATTAAAGCAGCTAATGGAGTCGTTTTAATCATCCGCGTAAAAAGATTAACTAGAGGAGGCAAAAGCCTTTTTAGAGCTTGTGGAACAATAATAAAAATTTGGATTTGTATCTCACTTAATCCTAAAGCTCTACCGCTTTCACTTTGGTGTTTAGGAAGGCTTGATATAGCTCCACGCACCAAATCCCCCATCTCTGCAATACCCCAAAGACTAAAAACAATAATACAAGCCTCTATAGCACTTAAGTTAAAAAGAAAAGAAAACCCAAAATAAACAATAAAAAGCCAAGCAAGGATGGGGATAATACGAATACTTTCTAAATAAAAACGACACAAAAAGCTCAAAACCCTAGAGGGCAAAGTCATCAAATAACCCAAAACAAACCCAAAAACACAAGAAAAAAAGATGGAAATAAAAGCAATCAAAAAGGTAACCCCTACACCCTCTAAGATTCTTTTTATTATTTGCCAATCTAAAAACATCTCCATTTAATTTATAATCCTTTTATAATGCTTTTCTAAGACATAAAATAAAAGAGATAATGGCAATAAGATAACCAAATAACAAAAAACTAACAATAATAAAGTTTCGCTACTTTTATAATAACTCCCTAATAAATCTTTAGTTACATAGAAAACATCGGCTAAAGCAATAGCACTTACCACAGAAGTTTCTTTTAGCAAAAAAATTGCATTAGCACCAATATAAGGAAGACTTACCATAAGACTTTGGGGCAATACAATATAAAAAATAAGTTGCATTTCATTTAAGCCCAAACTCCTAGCACTCTCTAGTTGAATCTTGCCTACAGATTCTAATCCGGCACGAAAGGATTCTGCCATATAACTCCCACCTAGAAACACTACACCTATTAAAGCACAAATATAGCTATCAAGCTTCCAACCAATTTGTGGCAACCCATAATACAGGAAAAATAATTGAATAAGCAAAGGGGTATTGCGAGATAGCTCCACATAAGCTTTAACTACCATACAAAAACCTCTAACCTTATAATAAGTAATAATAGCTACAAAAAACCCAACAATAATAGAAAATATCACACCCCAAAAAGATAAATGCAAAGTAAGCCATAAAGCCTTAGTAAAAAGTGGAATTGCATTTTCCATAAAACCCCAATCCAAACCTAACATCCCAATAATCTCCTAATGTAGAAAATGCCTTTTATGGCTAAAATAAAGTGCCATATTATTCTCATTAGCACAAGCTATAACTTCCTCATCTCTAACACTTCCACCAGGTTCAATTACGGCACTAACACCTGCTTTATAAGCCTCTTGTATGCTATCTTTAAAAGGAAAAAAGGCTTCAGAAGCTAAAACACAACCTTGTAAATCTATCCCCATTTCTTTAGCTTTAATAATAGCAGCTTTTGCCGCATCAACACGGCTTGTCATACCCATCCCAATAGCTACCATAGCACGATTTTTCACATAAACTACACAATTAGACTTTACAAGTGCAGCGATTTTATAGGCAATTCCTAAGTCTTGCATTTGTGTATTAGTGGCTTTTTTAATACTCATACATTGTGCGTTTTTCACTTCATCGCTTAATACTTCATCACTCTCTTGCAAAAGAAATCCCCCTTCAATATGTTTAAAATTTTTAGCATCTTTAGGAAGTTTTAAATACCCCTCCCCACAAAGAAAAATCTTTAGCTTCTTCTTAGGCATTAAAAATTCTAAAGCTTCCTTAGTAATACTTGGGGCAACCAAAACTTCAAAGAATATTTTTCCCATTTCTTGGGCTAAAGCTAAATCCACTTCCCCATTAACAGCAACAACACCGCCATAAGCAGAAATATTATCACATCTTAAAGCTTGCCTATAAGAATCTAATAAAGTATCACTTATAGCAAATCCACAAGGATTACCGTGTTTTACAATACATACCGCTTTACTTTCTCCAAAATTTGAAGCGATCTTTACAGCACTATTAATATCTGTAAGATTATTAAAACTTAATTCTCCTTTTAAGGTTTTAAAGTTTTTAGAATAAAAATCCTCCCATTCATAATATGCTCCTTTTTGATGAGGATTCTCACCATAGCGGGTTTTACCCACAAGCTTTCCGGCTAAAAAATGCATATCGCCAAATCCCTCTTTAAAAGTTTTATTCATATAATTAGCAATCATTACATCATAACTTGCGGTATGTTCATAAGCCTTTATCATCATTTTTTGACGCAAGACTAAAGTATTTTGATGGCTCTTTAAGGCTTCAATAATAAAATCATAATCACTAGGGTTACTAACTACCAATACGGATTGAAAATTCTTAGCAGCTGCTCTAAGCAAGGTAGGACCACCAATATCAATATTTTCTATAATCTCTTCAAAATCATCAGTTCTTTGTATAGTCTGTTTAAAAGGATAGAGATTAACACAGACAAGATTAATATCCCTTATCCCATATTCTTTAGCGATTTTAACATCTTCACTATTTTGCCTCCGATACAAAATCCCACCAGCGATTCTAGGATGAAGGGTCTTAACTCTCCCACCAAACATCTCTTGGCTTTGCGTATAACTACTCACTTCTATAGCCTCTATCCCTTCTTCTTGCAAGGTTTTCAAAGTTCCACCTGTAGATATAATCTCATACCCTATTGCTATTAGCTCCCTTGCAAAAAAAATTATATTAGTTTTATCACTCACGCTTAATAAAGCAGTCATTTCTATCCTTTTAACAATCTTAAAAATATCCAACCACCCACCACTATAAACATCACAAAAGGGAATAAAATTCCAATTTCTGGCAATAAAAACCCGCTAATGGCTAATCTTGAAAGGATAAAAAATATCCCCCATAATAACAAAAGACTAAGTATCATTCCAAAAGTCATCATACCCAAATGGATATAACGATTATAATCAGGAGTAAATCTTGATAAGACAATCATCATTAAAGGTGCAAAAAGAGGAAACAAAAGCAAGGCATAAAAAGAGGCTCTAAGTTTTTGGGTATTAATACCTTGTTGAGCTAAAAGCTGTATTGCTTCATAAGCATCTATTAAAGAAATATTCCCCTGCCTTTCATAAATATTATCCAAAATTTTGGGCTTAAAATCCTCTAAAATCGTATAACTTTCTTGATATTCAACGACTATTGGAGTTTGACCTAGTTTTAAATCTTTTGGTAAAGTCGTAATCTTGACATTTTCTAATTTCCACTCCTCACCAGTAAAAATAGCTCTTTGAGATTGAATCACTTTATCAATTAATAAAGTTTGCGGATTAAACTCATAAACCCTTACCCCCTCTGCACTTTGTAATAAGGGAAAAATCTTTTCAAAATAAATATAATACTGCTGATATTTCAATAATACATTACTTTTATAGCTCCCTACATAGCCTCTCTCTATAATCAATTCTATTTTTTCTTTAGCATAAGCAAAAGGTGTAGCGTTCAAACCAATAAAGGCAAAGATTATAACAAAACTTATAAAAAAGATAGGTGCAAAAATATTAAATCTTGAATATCCAAGTGCTAAAAATGCAGTCCATTGAGAATTTCTCAACATAGCATTGATTAAAACAATTTGTGCTAATATGAGTGCTAAGGGCAAAATAAAACCGCTTGCATAAATAAAATCATAAGCAATAAGCAAAACTATCAAATTAGCAGAATTAGGAAATTCATCGACAAATTTTATTAAATCAATAAAAACAAAAAAACACTCTAAGGCAATAAAAAGTATTAAAAAATACCGCATATAAGAAAAACTAATATAGCGATAAAATAAACTCATTGAACAAAATCTTTTAGGGTTTGCTTAGAGCAATTAATCGTATAAAAACAAGAGATTTTGGGGGCAAGTAACGCAGGATTATCTAATTTTGTAATTTCTAGTGCAACCTTTGAACAATGCTTAATCAAAGCCTCATTTAACTGCATTTCATATTCATTAAAGTCCTCTAACACCCATTTAACAACCTCTTGCTTATTTTGTGGCTTCCCAATACCATAGCGAATCCTATAATATCCATTTCCACACATACTATCAATAGATTTTAGCCCATTATGCCCACCACTTCCGCCACCAAATTTGAATCTAATTACACCAAATGCTAAATCCAAATCATCGTGTATTACTAAAACATTTTCTATTTTGTAATAATTTTTTACTCTCAAAAGACATTCTCCAGAGGCATTCATAAAAGTAGTGGGTTTTAATAATAATATTTGGTGAGACTTATAAAGCTCACCATAAAAGTCTTTATTAGATTGTTTGGTCGCTTCTAAAGAAGCAATGAGGTCATCTATCACCATAAACCCTATATTATGGCGATTATTCTTGTATTTGTCTCCGGGATTCCCCAAACCAGCAATTAAAAACATTTAACGCGATTTGATAACACCTACAATGGCTACATCATTCCTCTCCACAATTTTTACTCCATTATTTTGTGGTAAATCCCTTATAAGAATAACATCCCCTACATCAAGATTTGTTACATCAATTTCATAGTTTTTAGGGAGATTTTCAGGAGCAGCTTTTACCTTAATACGTTTTTTAGAAAGCATTAAAACTCCTTTATTTTTTAATCCCTTTGCAGTGCCTACAATCTTTACCTTAACAGAATATTTAGCCTCAATTCCTTCTTGGGCTAACATTAAATCCACATGGATAATATCACTAGTAATAGGATCTTTTTGGTATTCTTGAATTACAACAGGATATTCCTTAGAGCCAACTTGAATTTTAAAAATTAAATCTGTTTTATTGCGAACTTCGCGTATAAAATCATTGCGTTTAAACGCACAATGAATATTTTCTCTGCCTTTCCCATAAATATTGGCAATTAGATAACCATTTTTTCGTAAAGCTTTTACATCTGCTTTAGAAATACTCTCTCTAATTATTCCACTTAACATTTAAATCCTTCATTCATAAAATTAAAGGTTAAAATTATGGCATTTTTTTTTTAAAAGTTTATTTAATTTAAGCTCTCTAAAATTTTTCCAAATGCTTCTTTAAAGCCCTGTAATCCCTCTTGTAGTAATTCTCTTGCAACTTTTTCTACATCAATCCCTGCTTCTTTAAGCATTTTAAAATAATCCTCTAATTCTTCATCACTAGGCAAATAAGCACTATCAACTACATTTAACTCTATAAAAGATTCTAAAGCAGTTAAAGGAGCAGTATTAATCGCATAAGGGTGATAAAGCTCTTTAATATAATAACTAGGCTCTAATTCTCCACCTTTAACCCCCGTGCTAGCAAAAAGCGGTCTAACAGGCAAAGAATAATCTTTAACAATCTTATAAAGCTGCTGCGCATTTTTAATCCCTAAAGTTCCCGTTGGAATTTCTTTATTTTTAAAAACTTCATCACATTTTCTATCAAATCTGGAGACAAAAATACTAAGCACTGCTCGTGGATATTCTTTTAATTCCATTTTATTGCTTTCTTTTAAAATACCATAAGCCTTTTTAAAAGATTCCATACACTCAATAGCTTGTTCTTTGGAAAAAACTAAGGTTGCATTTACAGGAATACCTTGTAAAATTAATTCCTCCATAGCAACAATTCCTGCTTTAGTTGCTGGAATTTTAATCATTACATTAGGATAACCAATACTCTTAAAAAGCCTAACTCCCTCATCAATGCTTCCTTTAGCGTTATCGCATAAGTTAGGATCAATCTCAAAACTAATATAGCCATCATTAGGATTATCCTCATAAATAGGGAGTAAAATTTCTGCAGCCCTTTTTATATCTTCAATAGCTAAATTTTCATAAATCTCTTTTGGCTCTTTTCCTTTGAAATATTCCTTTTGTTTTTGATAACTTGCATTAGCGAATGCTTGTTGAAAAATCACGGGATTACTGGTAGCACCTTGAATCACCTTACTTTGCACTAATGTTTGAAACTGATTTTCTAAAAACTCCCTTTCAATAAAATCACACCAAAGCGAAAAGGAAATATTTTCAGACATTATAAACTCCTTAAATATACGCGATAATCTCTCTTAAATCTTTCTTATCTACAATAATATTTGCAAACTTCTTAACAATATCTTTACCACAAAAAGAAATTGTTTTCTTAGCATAAGGGAACATTGAAATATCATTAGCACCATCCCCCATTACAATAGTATCCTCTTCACCGATACTTAAGAGATTCTGCACTTTTTTAAGCATTCTCCCTTTAGAGTAGCTAAACATCATCTCCCCTCCAACTTCTCCGGTTAAAACTCCATTTTTATGGTGCAAAGTATTACTAAAATGCATATCATAACCCAATACTTTCTTGCCCGCACTAACCCCTTCATCAAATCCACCACTAAAAACTACCACCTTATAATTTTTGGCTTTTAGGGCAAGCATTAACTCCTCAGCACCAGGAAAATAAGGAAGATTGTTGCAAGTCTCCTCTACAAGAGGTAAAGGCATTCCTGCTAAGGTCTCCACCCTCCTTTTTAAACTTTGGTAAAAGTCTAACTCTCCATTCATAGCTTCTTTGGTAATTTTACTTACCTCTTCTTCTTTACCATAAGCCTTTGCTAAAAGATCAATGGTCTCCCCATCCATTAAAGTAGAATCAAAATCAAATACTGCAAGTCTCACATTTACCCCTATGAAATCCCTAATTTTTTCTCTAACTTTACAATTCTATCCCAAGTTTCAATCACAGAATCAGGATTCAAAGAAATTGAAGAAATACCATTTTCTACCAAAAATTCTGCAATTTCTGGATAATCACTAGGTGCTTGCCCACAGATGCCACAATATTTATTATATTTCTTACACGCATCTATGGCTAGTTTAAACATTTTTAAAAGAGCAGGATTGCGTTCATCAAAAATATGGCTTACTAACTCACCATCTCTATCTACACCTAAAATAAGCTGTGTTAGGTCATTAGAACCTATAGAAAATCCATCAAAGAGCTGCAAAAACTCATCAGCTAAAATCACATTTACAGGCAATTCACACATTACATAAATCTCTAATCCATTCTCTCCTTGCACAAGCCCATTTTTACGCATAATCTCTAAAACGCGTTTTCCCTCTTCAGGTGTTCTTAAGAAAGGAATCATAATTTTCATATTCGTAAATCCCATTTCATTCCTAGCCATTGCTAAACCTTGACATTCTAATTCAAAGGCGTGGATATATTCCTTAGAATAATACCGACTAGCCCCCCTATAACCAATCATAGGATTTTCTTCTTGTGGCTCGTAATTTTTACCACCTACCATTCTGCGGTATTCATTAGATTTAAAATCACTAGTCCTTACAATAACTGGTTTTGGGTAAAAAGCTGCTGCAATCATACCCACACCCTCTGCGATTTTTTTAATAAAAAAGTCCTTAGGATTTGCATAACCAGACATAATATCCCTCACACCCTCTGTTCCATCAAATTCTTGATTACCACTATGTAAATCAATAAGCGCTAAAGGATGAGCTTTAATATAATTATTAATAATAAATTCCATCCTAGCTAATCCTACACCATTATTAGGTATCATCGAAAACGCAAAAGATTTTTCCGGATTTCCTACATTAATATAGATTTTTGTTTTGGGTTGTTCTAATGAGCTTAAATCTACCCTTTCAACTTCATACTCAAAGATTCCATCATAGACTAACCCATCCTCTCCCTCTGCACAAGAAACCGTTACTTCCATCCCCGTTTCTAAGGTTTCTGTAGCACCTACTGCACCTACAATAGCAGGAACACCAATTTCTCTTGCTACAATGGCAGCGTGGCAAGTTCTACCCCCACGATTAGTAATGACTGCAGCAGCTTTTTTCATCGCTGGTTCCCAATCAGGATCTGTATTATCCGTTACTAAAATTTCGCCAACTTGTAATTCTCCCATATGCACAATATCATTAATTACCCTAATCTTTCCGCTCCCAATCCTTGCACCAACAGCTTTACCCCTAATTAAAACAGGCTTTTCTTTAGAATCTACAAAATAATATTTTTCTAAAGTATTATTACTTTTTTTCATTTTTTGACTTTGCACTGTTTCTGGACGTGCTTGGACAATAAAAATTTCTCCACTATTTCCATCTTTTGCCCATTCCATATCCATAGGACGATATTCACCCGCTTCTTTAGAATAATGTTTCTCAATTAAAACTGCATAACGTGCTAAAGTTAAGACCTCATCATCATTAATAGAAAAACTTTTTAATTCCTCTTCTGTAGTATCAATATTTTTGGTAGGATGTTTAGCACCAGGGGCTGCATACACCATTTTTATATTTTTATGCCCTAATTGACGCTTCAAAATAGGACGTTTTCCTAATTCTAAAGCAGGTTTAAAAACATAAAATTCATCAGGATTAACACTCCCTCCTACCACATTTTCACCTAGCCCCCAAGAAGAGGTAATTAATACAGCATCTTTAAAGCCTGTTTCTGTATCAATACTAAACATTACTCCCGAGCTTGCCTTATCAGAGCGAACCATTTTTTGAACCCCAACAGATAAAGCTACTTTAAAATGGTCAAATCCTCTTGAAGCCCTATAACTTACTGCTCTATCAGTAAAAAGTGAAGCCATACAAGATTTAATATAATGAATAAGCTCACTTTGTCCTTGAACACTCAAATAAGTATCTTGCTGCCCAGCAAAAGAAGCATCAGGTAAATCCTCTGCAGTAGCAGAGCTTCTAACGGCTACATCGGCTTCCTCCATTCCATATTCTTGACTTAAAATCCTATAAGCCTCTAAAATCTCCTCCCGCAAGTCTGTAGGCAAGGGAGTCCCAAAAATCATATCACGTATCTTTTTGGAGCGGACATTTAAAACATCAATTTCTGTTACATCAATCCCATCAAGGAGTTCTTTAATTTTATCTCTAATCCCAGCATTATCTAGCAAATACCAATATGCTTCACTAGTAATGGCAAATCCATTAGGGACTTTAATACCCATAGGAACAAGCTCTTGAAACATCTCACCAATACTTGCATTTTTACCGCCCACAATATGGACATCTTTATTGTTTAACTCCCTAAAAAACTTGATGTATTGCATTATAATTTTCTCCTATTAAAGATAATCTTGATTTAGCAAAATAATTCTACTTAAAAAATATTTATCTCATTCTTAGTTTATCTCTACTTTATCACTTCTTTGTTAAACTTTAGTATTTATATTCTTTAGAGATTAGTAAAAACTACACAATTAAACTTCAAGGTAATAAATGGAAAATCTAGAATCGGTTTTAAAACAACACAAACTTACTTTAGAGGACTACCAAAAGATTTTGCATATTCTACAAAGGGAGCCAAATCTTATTGAAATTGGGATTTTTTCTGCTATGTGGAGTGAGCATTGTAGCTATAAATCAAGCAAAATTTATCTTAAGGGATTCCCAAGTGATGCAAAATGGGTGCTTCAAGGACCAGGAGAGAATGCAGGGATTATTGATATTGGTGGAGGATATGGGGCGGTGTTTAAAATAGAATCCCATAATCACCCAAGTTTCATTGAGCCTTATGCCGGAGCTGCTACAGGAGTTGGAGGGATTATGCGTGATATTTTTACTATGGGAGCTAAACCTGTAGCAAGTCTTAATGCCATTCGCTTTGGCGATATTACCCAAAACAATTCCACAGGCTCTAAACACCGCTACCTTTTACGCGGAGTTGTAAGTGGTATAGGAGGATATGGTAATTGTATGGGAGTTCCAACCATTGGGGGGGAGATGAGCTTTGAATCTTGCTATGAGGGTAATATCTTAGTTAATGCCTTTACTTTAGGGATTATCAAAAATGATGAAATTTTTTATGGGAGGGCTGAGGGAATTGGAAATCCTGTTATTTATGTAGGGAGCAAAACCGGACGAGATGGCTTAGGAGGTGCTGTTATGAGTAGTGATTCTTTTAGTGAGGATTCTAAATCTTTGCGTCCTACTGTGCAAATAGGTGACCCATTTACAGAAAAGCTCCTTTTAGAGGCTTGTTTAGAATTATTTAAAAAAGACTTGATTGTAGGGATACAAGATATGGGGGCTGCAGGGCTTACAAGCTCTAGTTTTGAAATGGCAGGACGCAGTGGAAGCGGAATGATACTACATTTAGATAAAGTGCCTACGCGAGAAGAAAAAATGAATCCCTATGAATTAATGCTTAGTGAATCCCAAGAGCGAATGCTTATTTGTGCCAAGAAGGGTTGTGAGGCAAATATTATAGAAATCTTTAACAAATGGGAGCTTGATTGTGCAATTATTGGGGAGGTTACTAATAGTGGCAAAATGGAGCTTTATTGGGAGGGTACAAAATGTGCGGAGATTCCTATTGCTCCTTTAAGCGAGGAAGCACCTATTCTAAAGCGTGCAGTAAGTCAAAACCCTACTTATTTAGATTCTCTGCCACCGCTTAAAGAAGAAATATTCCAAGCTTTAAACCCTAATGAAATCTTTCAAAAACTTTTAAAAAACCCTGATATTTGTGATAAAGCGTGGGTATATGAGCAATATGATAGCACCGTGCAAACCAATACTATTACCAAAGCTGGGAGTGGTGGAGCAAGTGTTATTAGGGTAAAAGAAAATAACAAAGCTTTAGCAATGAGTGCCATCTGCCCTATTAGAATCTGCTACCTTAACCCTAAAGAGGGTGCAAAACAAGCTGTAGCAAAGGCAGGAAGGGATATTGCCCTAAGGGGCGGTAGAGCCTTAGCAATCACTGATTGTCTTAACTTTGGAAACCCAGAAAATCCAGAAGTTATGTGGCAATTTAAAGAAACTTGTGAAGGCATTAAAGAATCTTGCAAAATACTCAATACCCCCGTTGTAAGTGGAAATGTTAGCCTCTATAACCAAACTAACCAACAAGATATTTATCCTACACCTACAATAGTTGGTGTTGGTGTTATTGATAATCCTTTAAAGACGCTTAGTAGTAAATTCTCTGCTAATCTTAGCATCTATCATCTAAAACCTAAATCTTGCAATCCACAATTTGGTGGAAGCCTTGTAGCTAAACACTTTGGCAATAGCATCAAAGCCCCTATTGCGCCTATTAATCTACAAGATGAATTACTCCTATGGGATATTCTTTTAAAGGCTAACGATAAAGGACTATTAAAAGCTGCGATTGATATTTATCAAGGAGGTCTTGCCCTCTCCCTAGCTAAAGCTTGCATAAGAGGACAAGTAGGGTGTGAGAGTATTCAACCTTTAAGCTTTCAAAATCTTTTTGCAGAATCCCCGACACAAGTCTTAATCGCCATAAATACTCAAAAAGAAGAAATTACTTTAAAATCCCTTATGGATTTAACAACAAATTCTAATTTTTGCTTAACAAAAATAGCCCATACTGGAGGAGATAAACTAAAAATAGGCGATATTTCTCTGCCCTTACAACAAGCAAATAAGTATTATTTTGAAAGCTTTAAAACCACTATTGAAACCCTTTAAATTATTTTTATTCTTATATTTTGGGATTCATAGGGCTTATGCTATGGATTTTGAAACTTTTTACCAACAAGTCCATATTCAAAGCTTAGAAAAAAATTACATCCGCTTTAGAGGTAGAAAATTATTAAGTTATGAATCTTATCATTTAATGAATACAGAGCAAAAAGAACAACTTTATGGTTCTTTAGTGCTTGTATTTACTAAAATTTCTCGCTTTATCACTTTTAATGAGCAAAGCGGGATTGGAATTGCCACGCAATTAGGAAGCTATTTACAATTTGACATTAAATACTATGAAACCCTAGAGGATATTGGAATACAAGGAGAGATTAAAGCAATATGTGTGTTGCCCTATTTTGATAAATGTATCCTATTAGGGTATCAAACCTTTTAATTATTCAAATTGCCCTTTAATATTTCCTATCCATTCCTCAATCCTTTTCTCGCTTAACTCTTCTTGATTATCCTCATCAAGCATTAAGCCTATAAATTGTCCATCAACGATTGTCTTTGTTTCTTCATATTCATAACCCTCTGTTTTGGTAAATCCAATAATCTTTCCTTGTTTATTAGCGACTTCATAAATAGGTAATAATCCATCACAAAAACTATCTGCATAAGTATCTTGGTCGCCTAAACCCACTAATGCTATAACCTTTCCATTAAAATCCTCTGGGCTTAAAGTCTCTAAAAACTCTTCCCAATCCCCTTGCATATCTCCACTACCATAAGTTGGAGTTGCTAAAATAAGATTTTTATATTCTAAAAGTTTTGCCTTCTCTGTTTTTGCAACATCAAAAAGATCTACATCTCCTAATGTATCAGCAATTTTCTTAGCGATATTTTCAGTATTTCCACTATCACTGCCATAAAATAAACCAATTTTTTGCATTATCTATATCCTTTTATTTAAATTTTAAGAAACATTATTATTTTAAAACAAAAATCATTAAAATAGAATTATACGAAATGTTACATATCTTTTATTCAAATATTCAAACTTCAAGAATTCTCTAAAATTGTAAGTTCATTAAACTATTCTAGATTATAATTAAGGCTCCTAAATATTTACACTAAAAGGATTTTAACGATGAAAAACAAAAAATACTTAAGTTTAGCACTTGCCTGTTGCTTATTAGGAAGCATAGCATTAGCTCAAGAAAAAAAAGAAATGTATGATGCAAATTATATTGCGGATATTTTCTACAAACTCAATAGCGATCCACAAGATCCTAAAAGAAAAATCAATCATACAAAAGGATTCTGTGCGAGTGGAACTTTTGAGCCTACTGCAAATATTACTAATGCAGTTGATATTCCATTACTTAAACAAAGATCTATTCCTGTTGAAGTTCGTTATTCCTTAGGCGGTGCGTCTATGGATGATAAGAGCAAAACTAGAGGTATGGCAATAAGACTTCAAGGGGATAAAGAACAATGGACTTTGGTAATGACAAATTCTGAAATTCTCTTTGCAAAAAATCCTGAAGAATTTGTGCAATTTCTTGAAATGAGAATACCTGTTAATGGCAAGGTTGATACAGAAAAAATTAAAAAAGTTACCCAAGAAGTTGATTCGTTTCGCAATTATGCAAATTTTATGAATACAATAGGAATCTCTAGCCTTGAAAACACCCCTTTTTATAGCAACCATACTTTTTGGTTTAAAACACCTAAGCAAAAAGACCTCATTCCTGCTAAATGGAAATTTATCCCCAAAGATGGCATAAAATACCTTGATGAAAAAGAGCTTAAAAATGCCAATAAAGATTTCTTAACTGAAAACTTCCAAACCTATACACAAGCAAAACCGATTGAATATGATATGTATCTTGTGTATCCCAACAAAGGAGATGCGACAGATACGCCAACTGCTCTTTGGAAAGGAAAGCACAAAGAAGCTTTAGTGGGCACTTTAAAAGTTCAACAATACCAAGGAATGCAATGTAATAAAGATGTTTATTTTCCAGCGGATTTACCAACAGGTGTGGAAGCACCAAAAGACCCACTATTTGATCTTAGAAATGCTACTTATGGCATAACCTTTGGTAGGAGACAATAATCTTTAATAGGACTAAGTCCTATTAATACTGCTTCTTTTGAATCTCCATTTTTATTTCACCCACTATTTCATTAACCCTTAAACTAATTTCTTGGGAATTATTAACCGCTTCAACGCTTTTTTGTGTAACACCCTCTAATTGATTAATAGCTTCATTAATTTGTGAAATACCCTCTGTTTGTTCTTTAATAGATTCACTCATATCATTAATACCTTGCACTAAGACATTAACATTAGCTTCAATCTCATTTAAAGACTTTCCTGTTCTCTCTGCTAATTTTCTAACTTCATCTGCAACAACTGCAAAGCCTCTTCCATGTTCTCCTGCTCTTGCTGCTTCAATAGCTGCATTTAATGCTAAGAGATTAGTTTGATCGGCAATATCTTTAATCACACTTACGATATTTTTAATATCCTCTGCTTGTCTTGTAACCTCTCCTGTCTTATCACTAACATTTTGCATAGAGCTAGAGATTTCTTCAATAGCAGTAGCGGATTCCTCAAGTGAGGAATGCTGCTGAGAAATAGCATTTGATAAATTCACCATTTCTTCATTTTGTTTATTAGAGCTACCCTCTAAGTTTAAACTCATAGTCTCTTGGGTTTTTAAAATATTTACCATTTCATCACCTAAATAATTAATCCCATCAATTAACGCACAAGCTTGTTTTTCATATCCATCTGCTTTAATTCTTTCTCTAAAATCATTATGGGAATATCTTTGCAAAATTTGATTAACTTCTAAGAGTAAAAAAGACCAACTCTTCATAGCTTCATTTAGCAAATTGACTAAAAGATTCAAATTAGGATTAGAGGGCTTATTGGTAATTTGTAAAGACAAATCACCCTTTTTGAATTTACTAACAATATCTTGAAATTGCGAAATTGTTTGTTTATCTGTTTCAATATCGAGTTTAATATCTTTAACATTTTTATTAATCAATAACGCCATTTGACTAAATTCATCCTTAGAATTAATGGGTGTTAAAGAAACATTATCAGTCTTATAACTTAAATATTCAAAAAAAGAAACAATATTTCCTTGCAAGATTCGAACACTTTTTACGATATCCGAGTAAAAACTCCAAACTAGCGGTATGATAAAAACAATAAAGATTCCACATACAATTAAACCAGCCAATAAAAAATTCTTAGCTATAGCACTTACAAATATATTAGAATATATTTTTGCCTCACTTTCTACATTATCAATATAAACACCTGTCCCAATCCAAAGATTATCCGTATTAGCAATTTTTTGTGCATAAGCGACTTTTTTGGCATCTATTATAGTGCCATCGGGTAAAGGTTTGGAAAACACATAATAAACAAATCTCCCTTCTTTACTTTGGTTTAATCCAGTATCTTTTAGCTCCCTAACATAGAAAACTCCATTTGCATCTTTAATATCATAAAGGGATTTACCCACTAAATCCGGTCTCACAGGATGCACTATAGGAGTATAATCTTTATAAGCAAAGAAATACCCCGATTTATCATCTTCAAAACGAAATTCAGAAATTGCTTGGTTAAGCAGCATAACCTGATTTTCTTCTGAAAGCCCTTTTACTAACATTCCTAAAGAGCTAGCTAACATATCTGTAGCTAATTTTAGTTTTAACTCTATTTCAGAACGAATTATGGTATTCATATTCTCTTCTACACTTATTCTTGCCTCCCTCTCACTCCACAATCCTGAAACAATTAAAGCCACTAAAGCAAGACAATACCCCAAAAACAACACTATAATTTTCATTTTCAAAGAAAGCTTCTTAAACATAAAACCCCTACCAAATTTTAAATTAATACAACACTTTGTATTTTATCCCTAAATTCAATTATTTGAGGATTTTTTATTTTTTCAAAAAACATTTATTAAAACACTTAAAAAGTAAAAATTTTATTAATAATACCTATTAACCCGTATAAATTTACCCACTTAAAAACTCTACGCCTTAAAATCCCTAAAAATAAACATAAGTTAAAAAGCGTTATAATTTGAAACTAAAATATTTATTAATATAGTAAGGAAACTGCTGTGAATCCTAAACAAAATCCAACACCGCTTGAATACATTATTATCACCAATGCTAAAGAAAATAATCTCAAAAACATTCATCTTAATATCCCTAAAAATAAGCTTGTTGTTTTAACAGGACTTAGTGGTAGCGGGAAAAGCACTCTAGCTTTTGATACCCTCTATGCAGAAGGACAGAGACGTTATATAGAAAGTCTCTCAAGCTATGCAAGACAATTTTTAGACAAAATCGGTAAGCCAGATGTCGATAAAATAGAGGGATTAACTCCAGCTATTGCTATTGATCAAAAAACTACGAGTAAAAACCCCCGCTCCACTGTTGGGACTATTACAGAAATTTATGATTATTTACGGCTTTTGTATGCAAGGGTAGGAATCCAACATTGCCACCTATGCAAAAAACCTATTTCACAAATGAGTGCTAGTGATATTATCACGCAAGTTTTAAAATTACCCGAAGATTCTAAAGCCCTCATTCTAGCTCCCATTATCCGTGAAAAAAAGGGGGCTTTTACAGACAAACTTGAATCCCTGCGTCAAAAGGGCTATATAAGAGCACAAATTAATGGAGTTTTAGTCCGTCTTGATGAAGAGATTCATTTAGCTAAAACCAAAAAACATACCATAAAAATCGTTATTGATAGAGTTGTTATTAACCCCCAAAATAAAGATAGGATTGCACAAAGCATTGAAAAAGCCCTCAAAGAATCCTATGGGGAAGTAGAAATTGAACTCTTAAAAGAAAGTAAAAATGAGCTTATCCATTTTAGCGAACATTTAGCCTGCTTTGATTGCAAGGTCTCTTTTAACCCTTTAGAACCCCTTAGCTTTTCTTTTAACTCCCCCAAAGGTGCTTGCCAAAAATGCGATGGCTTAGGCATTAGGTATAGCATTGATACGAAAAAGATTCTTGATATTTCTTTGCCTCTAAGTGAGGGGGGAATCAAAATCATACACGGATTTAACAAAAGCTATTACAATGAGCTTTTTAAAGGATTTTGTAAAGCTAATAAAATCAACCCACAAAGTGCTTTTGAGGACTTAAAAGACTTTGAACAAAAAGCTATTCTTTATGGAAATAACCAAGAAATAGAATTTACTTGGAAAAGCTCCCATTTAAAACGTCCTTGGAGTGGCATTATAGCCATTGCTTATGATATGTTTAAAGACAATAAAGACTTAAATGATTATATGAGTGAAAAAGTTTGTGAAGAATGCAAAGGGCATAGATTATTACCCCAAAGCCTCTCTGTGCAAGTGGCAAACAAAACTCTAGGAGAACTCTTAGATTTACCCATTGATCAATGTTATGGCTTCTTTGCAAACCAACAAAATTTTACATATTTCAATACCCAACAAGCAATGATTGCTGCCCCTATTTTAAAAGAAATTTGCGAGAGGCTTTACTTCCTTTATGATGTAGGCTTAGGTTATTTAAGCTTAGGGAGGGATGCACGTAGTATTAGCGGCGGAGAATCACAAAGGATAAGGATAGCTAGTCAAATTGGTAGCGGTTTAACCGGTGTTATGTATGTGCTTGATGAACCAAGCATTGGCTTACACGAAAGGGACACTTTAAAGCTGATTAAAACCTTAAGAAACCTGCAACAAAAGGGAAACTCTGTTATTGTCGTAGAACACGACAAAGAGACGATAGAACACGCAGATTTTATCGTAGATATTGGACCAGGTGCGGGGAAATATGGAGGAGAAGTAGTTTTTAGCGGGAATCTCACACAACTTTTAGGCAGTGATACACAAACCGCACAATACCTAAATGGTAAGAAAAAAATAGAATATTTTGTAAGGAGAAATCAAGAAGAATGGATTGAGATTAAAAATGTCAATATCAATAATATCCATAATCTAAGTGTGCAAATACCACTTAAAAACTTTGTATGCATAAGCGGAGTAAGCGGAAGCGGAAAAAGCTCCCTTATCCTGCAAACACTCTTGCCTGTAGCCCAAGAAATCCTTAATAATAGCAAAAAGGTAAAAAAAGTGGATGGGGTAGAGATTGAAGGACTAGAAAAACTTGATAAAGTTATATACCTAGACCAAAGCCCCATTGGTAGAACCCCCCGATCTAATCCTGTAACATACACCGGTGCTATGGATGAAATACGACAAATTTTCTCCCAAACCAAAGAAGCACAAATCCGTAATTACAATATTAGTCGCTTTAGCTTTAATGTTAAAGGCGGAAGATGTGAAAAATGCCAAGGTGAGGGAGAAATAAAAATTGAAATGCACTTTTTACCCGATATTATGGTGAAATGTGATTCGTGTAATGGGACGCGTTATAACACACAAACACTTGAAGTAGAATATAAAGGCAAAAATATCGCACAAGTCTTAGAAATGAGTGTTGATGAAGCCTATGAGTTTTTTAACAAAATCCCCAAAATTCACCAAAAGCTTAAAACACTCAAAGAAGTAGGATTAGGCTATATCACTTTAGGACAAAACGCTACCACCCTTAGTGGAGGGGAAGCCCAAAGGATCAAACTTGCTAAAGAACTTAGCCGCAAAGATACCGGAAAAACCCTCTATATCCTTGATGAACCAACCACAGGATTGCATTTTGCCGATGTAGATAGACTTGTAAAAGTTTTGCACCACCTAACAGATTTAGGCAATAGCGTTATCGTCATAGAACATAATTTAGATATGATAAAAAATGCGGATTTTATCATCGATATAGGACCAGAGGGGGGAAGCAATGGAGGCAATATCGTAGATAGTGGATCTCCAGAGAAAATCGCAAGAAGGGCTAAAAAAACAGGAAGTCATACAGGGAGATTTTTAGCCAAAGAGCTAAAATAACCTTATTTTGCTAATCCCACTTAAGTGGGATTAAACCCAAGAACGCTAAAGCATACTAACAATTAATTCTACAAAAAGTATCAAAAAGTATAAGGTATGTAGTTTTATTCGTAATTTCACATTAAAAACTTTAGAGCAGAGAGTTAAAATAATCATAACCCCCTCCCCTCAATAATGCTAATATTTTCTAATCTAGCCCAAGCTAGAATCTTTACTAAAATAAAGATAAATTGCTAATTAACTTGCGATTCACATAACAAAGAATAAAAATAACGACTATAAAAACTTTAATTTTTAGTCTAACTTAAACTTCCTTATCTACTCTATGGTTTGCATATCTTACCTAAGATTTACAAATCCTGCAGATTTACTTAAAAGTCCTGCTTTTTAAGATTTTATACAAATTTCACTTTCACACTTCAAGAATCCACAAGAATCTTAACCCACAAATACCCCTTTGCTCTACCAATAATTATCCACCCTCCACTTCATTATATATTGCTCTATAATCTTACTTAACACAAGATGAGGAAAAATGCTATTACTCCCCGTTGAGATTCAATGCTTAAACAATACACGACATAAGCGTTTTGCTTATTGCACACTTACGCGATTTAGGCAAAAAGATTCTACTTTTAAGCAAATGGTAGAATTTACGAGACACACATTTATTTTTGTCAAAAAGGAACATAAAGTGATGCACACCAAGCAAGGAGATTTTCGCATTCATCGCTTTGAAAGCCTTTTTTTTAAAGCTGGAGCTTATACTTTGAGTAATATTCCTTTTGAGGAAAATATGCATATCAGTGAGCCTCTTATTACGCTTAAATTTGAAGAGATTTTTTTGTATTTTGTGCTAAATAATCACGCGATTTTTTAAGTTTTTTGCAAAGCATTCTTTCTGCTTCGCATTTGCATTTAAATGCACTTTTTAGGCAAAATGGCTTAGAATTTCTTAATGTCAATGAAGGCGGCTTCGCGCATAAAGATAATGCGAGTTTTTCAAGGGAATTTAAACAATGCTTTGGAATCTCACCCAAAAAGTGGCTTGATAGCAATAGGCTAAAAAGGCAGAATTTTTATGCAGATGTTTTACAAAAAATATCAATGAAATTTGCAGAGAATGTGGATTTGCCTCAACTTCGTGGTTTGTTACACGATTTAAAGAAGCTTTTGGAGAAACTCCCAAACAATACCAAAAATCAAAAAACTTATATTTTTCACCAAAAACTCACACAACTAAAAGTAATTTTTTCTTACAATGCAGTTTTTAAATTTTATTATAAAGGATTGAATATGAAAGAAAAAATAGCAAAAGCAGTCTGTGCTTTAGGCATTTGTTTGAGTGCGTTAAACGCACAAGAAATAAGCGGTTTTGCCTCACCAGAAAGCATTTGGGTAGAGGGAAATAGCGTTTATGTAGCCAATGTCGGCGAGAAATTAGCCCCTCTAATAAAAGATAATGATGGCTTTATCTCTAAGCTTGATACACAGGGGAATATAATAGAATTGCACTTTTTAAGTAATTTAAACGCACCAAAGGGTATGACCCAACTTGACAATACACTTTTTGTCGTAGATATTGATACTCTAAAAGGCTTTGATATTCTAAGCAAAAAACAGGTTTTTTCGCTACCCATTGTAGATTCTGTGTTTTTAAATGATATTGCCGCCTATGACAACAACACACTTTTTATGAGTGATACAGGCACAGGCATTATCCACAAAGTCAATGTGAAAAACAAAAAATATGAAACTTTTATCAAGCTTGATACAGACAAATATGGCGGACCAAATGGACTTTTATTTGATAAAGATAAAACTAAGCTTTATGTTGCTAGCACAAGAGGTGGAGAAGTGCTTAGTATTGATATGCAAAGCTTAGGGATTAAAACACTCATTGCACAAAAGGGCGCGTATGATGGCTTAGCTTTTGCCAAAAACGGTGATTTGCTCGTAAGTAGTTGGGGTGAGAATGGCAAGGGTGTAATTTATAGGATTGATAAGAAAGGCAAGAAAAGCACTTTAAATCTCCCCTTTATCAAAGGACCAGCGGATATGTTTAGTGATGGAGAATCTTTGTGGATTCCAAAAATGGGAGAAAATAAGATTCTAAAAATTAACTTACCTTAAAATATTTATATAAAAACTTAAAAGTTATATTTAGAATAGCTTTGTTGCTCTAAGGCTTTTAAGTTTTTAGGTTACATTTCTTTTGAAAAATATATTATTGTAATGCATTATAAAAAATAGCAAATCATTTATTTTTCAAAATTTTCTTAATACTATCCTTATCTAATCCCATTTTATTATAAAAAAGTGATACAACTTCTTCCCTTGTTTTGACCTCTTGCATCTGTGAGGATTTAAAATCACATTTATATCCAGCTCCTGTGCCTCTGTGTCCTCTATTATGAAGTTTGCTAAAATCAATTTCTTTTATGTTTTCAAGTCTCATAAAAATCGCATTAGGAGCAATACCTATAAAACAAATATAATCACAATCTGAAGTATCTTTAATATGCTCATTTTGGAACTTATTATTGACATCAAGACTTGAAGTTTTTACTTCAATTTTTATCTCATTGATCTTAATATCCCAATCACCTTGGTCTCCATCTTGATAGGTTAAAGATATATTTCTTTCTTTACTAAAAATATCCCTTAAAAGCCTCTCACCAAAGCTACCGCGTTTATCAATTTGTAAATGTCTAATTCTTATATATTTAGAATCGCTTTTCCATTTGGTTGTCTGATTAACTTCAGATTCTATCTCATCAAAGACATTTTGAGCTAACTTAAAAATATCCATTAAACAAGCTCCTTATCATAAAAACCCTTTGCGATGAGTGCTTCCTCTATTAAGGAGGTGCGAAGATTAAGGCTTGAATTTGTGCCTACAAAGCTTATGTGTTCCCAATTTATGCTCTCCATTGCTTTTTTTACTTGCATCTTGTCTTTAAGGATAACAATACCATAGCCTCTTCTGTGTGGAAGGGATTCAAAATCATAATAAAGCTTCATTTGTGGCTTAGTGTGCGAGTGAAAACAAGTGCTAGGAAGATACAAATCACATTTATATAACATATTTTTATTTCTTGTGCTAGAGCTTGTGCCTCCATCACTTAGAGAATAGACTTTGATAAACTCTTTACAAGTTTTCACCTGGGGAATTTCAATGTTGATAGACTTATTTTGAAGCAAAGCATCATTGACCCATATTTGGAAAAGTGTCGCAACTTCAACTTCCTTACCATTTGGATAAATAAAACTATTTAAAGGTAATTTTTCACTCAAAGCTAAAGTAAAATTTCTCACCCTTTTTTTAGGGCTACCCTTACCATCACTATCAAATAAAGGTGGCAAAATAAAAGCAACAAAATCCGCAAAATACCCTGCGTGATTAATAAACCTTAAAGCAAGATTACCACGAAGCCCAAAGGGAGGATTCCCCAAGACAATATATTTTTGAAAGTCTTTATTTTGTTCTTGTGGTAAAAAAGAAAGAAAATTTTGGCATAAAATCTCATTATTTTTGTATTCTAAATCAATGCCAACTCTTTTATTTTTTGGCATTAAATCATAAAAGCTACAATCCCCGCAACTTGGTTCGATAAAGGTATAATTTTTCATTGAAACCTTATGTAGCTTTGTAAAATTCCTAAAGCTTTTAAAACAATATTTCGCTATTTCTTTTTTGGTGAAAAACTCATTATGGCTTCGATAATTTGCCTTAGTAAGCTCGTATTTGTTACCTAATAAAAAATTTAAATCAAAAAGGTATTCATTGGGGATTTTTCGTGTAGCTTCCCAACGTTTTAATGTGCCTGTATGAAGATAGAGCTTTTTAGCAAGTTCAGTAATGCTGTAATTTTGTTTAAGCTCATAATACATCGTATTTGCAGTCATTCTCTCTAATCCTCTTTTTAATACATTTTATCTTGCAAACACTAAAAACGCACTTAAGGGCAATATAAATATTTTGTTATAAAAACAATAATTTTATCCTCCCCCCTCTTGACAAATACTAAGTATCAGGTTTTATAATGTTATTCTTACTTTAATATTTTAAGGAGCAAATATGCAAAATAAATCTCTTAACAAAACGCGCAGAAATCTCTTCAAAAGTGTGAGTATCGGTGCGGGTATAGTGGCACTTGGCGGAGCTTTTAGCCTAGTAAATGCAAAAGATACTAAAGCACACGACTTACCAACAGCACCCGGTAAAGACTAGGACAAAACCTTTCCTAAAAGTGATAAAGTTACTCACAGTAAGGTTACTTTTCATAACCGCTTTGGAATCACGCTTGTAGCGGATATGTATGTGCCTAAAAATGCAAAAGGCAAACTTCCTGCCATTGCAGTTAGTGGTCCATTTGGTGCAGTAAAAGAGCAGCCAAGCGGACTCTATGCACAAACTTTGGCAGAACGTGGATTCATCACCCTAGCCTTTGACCCAAGCTTCACGGGGGAAAGTGGAGGTGCGGCAAGATATGTCGCCTCACCCGATATAAGCACAGAGGATTTTAGTGCAGCGGTGGATTTCTTAAGCACGCAAAAGAATGTAGATAAAGATAAAATCGGCATTATCGGCGTTTGTGGTTGGGGTGGATTTGCACTCAATGCAGCAGCAAATGACCCACGCATTAAAGCAACTCTAGTTTCTATAATGTATGATATGAGTCGTGTCAATGCCAATGGCTATTTTGACGAAGAAAACAGCAAAAAAGCAAGAATACAAAAGCGCAAAACTCTAGCACAGCAAAGAATTGAGGATTATAAGAATGGCAAATACGCACTTGCTGGTGGTGTGCCTGAAACTTTGCCAAATGACGCACCGCAGTTTATGAAAGATTATCACGCGTATTACAAAACCCCACGCGGTTATCACAAACGTTCTCTCAATTCAAATAATGGATGGAATCTCACCTCCTCTCTAAGCTTTCTTAATATGCCTATTCTCACATACAGCGATGAAATAGATAATGCAGTTTTAATAATTCACGGGGAAAATGCCCATAGCAGATACTTTAGTGAAGATGCCTTTAAGAAGCTAAAAGGCAACAATAAAGAGCTTTTTATCGTGCCTAACGCAGTGCATACAGATTTGTATGACAATCTGCAAAAGATTCCTTTTGATAAAATCGAGGTATTTTTCAAGCAATATCTTGCATAATGCACTAAGTTTAGAACAACCTTATCTTTATGGCGGTAAAACTTTTAGGGAATTAAATTTTACCACCATATTGCAGGGCATACTTTAAAATCTCTAATTTTTACATTCAGGAGTAAATTGTGTAGCACATTTCAAGCACTAAGCAAAACAACCGCATAAACAAGTCTAATAAAAGGGCAAAAGATGAAAAGAACAATCATTGAAGCAGAACGCAAAACTGGGATTCCCTCTACTAGAATTCGCTTTTGGCTTAAAAAAGGGCTTTTCCCAGAACTAGAAACAAATAAAAATGGTGTCCGACTTTTTGACAATCAAGATATTGATAAGCTCAAATGGATTGAATGGTTTCGTTTTGTGCGAATGAGTTTAGCAAACATTAAACGTTATATGCACCTCGTCTCTCTTGGAGAAAAAAGCACTTTTCAAGAACGTAAAAAAATCCTTGAAGACCAAAGAGAGTTAATTATCAAAGACCTGCAACTAACACAAGAAATTCTAAGTAAAATAGAGCAAAAAATCAAAACTCTTGATAAACAATGCCATTGTAAAGTGTAAAATATATTTGTAGCAACTCCTATCAGGGTTTATAATTTTACTTCAACTTTTCATTTTAAAGAGAAGTAATACAAGAAAAAAGTGCAGAGAGTTTTTAAAGAACTCTACCTGTATCGCAGGATTAGCAACATTTGGGGTGTAAGCACTACCCCTAACACAAGCTTCTCTAAATAAAGCAATTCTAAAAAAGGATCAACAATGCAAACTCTTACTCTCAATAATAGCATTAAAATGCCACTTCTTGGGCTTGGCACTTACACACTCACAGGAAGTGCGGGGCAAAAGGCGATGTGCGAAGCCATAGAGGTAGGTTATCGACTCTTTGATAGCGCACAAATGTATCATAATGAAAGCGAGTTAGGTGCAGCGATAAACAATGCCATTAAAGCCGGCATTAAACGCGAGGAGTTTTTTATCCAAACAAAGCTCTTGGGTGCAAATAGCGAGGATTCTACTAAAAAATCCATTGAAAAATCACTCCAAAGTTTAGGGCTTGATTACATAGATTCTCTGCTTATCCACGAGCCTTACACGCAATCAAAGACAATGTATAAAGCAATGGAGAGTTTTTATAAGCAAGGAATCTTAAAGAGTATTGGCATTTCAAACTTTAGCACAAAGGCTTATAAAGAATTTATACAAACTTGTGAGATAATCCCTGCAATTAATCAATGCGAGACGCATTTGCTAATGCAGCAAAAGCCCTTAAGAGAGGCAATGAAGGCTAAAGGCACACTCTTGCAGTCTTGGAGTCCCTTTATCGCAGGGAAAAATATGGCTGGAAAAAATATGGGCGGGGGTTCAATCTTAGAAAATCCCACACTTAAAAGTATTGCTTCAAAATACGATAAAACCCCCGCACAAGTGGTTTTGCGATTCCTCATTAAACAAGGAATCTCTGTCATACCAAAAACTTCTAAAAAGACAAGAATGATAGAAAATTTTAATGTTTTTGATTTCTCTTTAAGTGCAGAAGATAGGGAGATTCTAAGTGCTTTAGACACAAATAAAAGCTCCTTTTCTTGGACGAATTATTAATTAGTGAATAAAGTATTATTTCTTACTCCTCCCTCTCCACTCCCTTACTATTCTTTTAGATTCAACAAAATAAAACCATAGAATGCCCCCCCCCCCACTATAATTAACATTATTAGCTTTTAAGTAAGGAATAGGAAATTTAAAGAAATTTTGTTTCTTAGCTTTAATAAAAGCTTCCCCTAATTGATAAGAAAGTGTATTTTTTATTTTTAAAGCATCTTTATAATCTCTATAAGATTCTAAGGTAGGAAGTTTTAAACTAGGATTCTTTTTTATCTTTTCTTGATATTCTTTTTGTTCTTGTTTATGTTTATCTTTGATATAAGATAATACATAAGGCATTCTTATATATCCCCATAGGCTTTTAGAGTTTAAAATCAAAGCTTGTCCTAGTTTATAAGAAAGATGAGATTTAATGCGGGAGGAGGCACCTAGAGGTTTGGGGGGGATATTACCACTAGTCTGTTTTAAGATCCTATCTCTTAGTATTATGAAATCTTTATTGTTGGGAAATTTTTTAGTAAGTTCAAGAATTTTTGTGTAACTTTCTTTGAAGTATAGACTTTTAAAATAATTTTCAAAAAATCTTTCATCTAGTTCTATTTCTTTTATAAATTGTTCTGCCTCATTGAAGCGAGAACATTCATAATAGTTTATAAAAAGCTGAATAATATAGAGCACATTTGGGTGGAGAGAAAAAGCAAGATAGAGATAATCTAAGTAATCTTTTTTATAAGCTAACTTAGCGACTTGAAAAGTGTAATAAGCTGAATAAGTCTTTTGGAATAAATGTGCTTTAAATTTGTGAATGCGTCTAGCCATTATCTCATATAATTTCTCATAATCAAAGATTTTCCAGTAAAAGCTTGGTTCATCTCCTAAGCCTATATAGCTTGCTACTTTTGCAAATGAGCTATCTCCAGAATAGATAGTTTTTGCATTAGACATAAAAGAAATTTCAAAGAAATTTCTTTCCGTACTTTGTAATGTTGTGTTAAAGTCCTCAATGCAATAAATTTTTATATTTTTATAAAAGTTTTTCAAGCTTTTAACAACATTAAAATCATCACTACATAAAACGATAATTTTATCTTGATTTGATTCTATAAGCTCTATGGCTATTTCTATAGGCATTGCCTTGTTCCAATACATATTTTGTTGCGTTTGTATATTAGGGTGAAAGACAATATCTCCACTTCGGATATGAATTATGATAAACTCTCCTAATGCTTTACTTAATCTTGAAGCATCCTTAATAATACCTTTTATCCTTTTAGTGAAGCCTATTTCATTCCATACCTTTTTATAATGATGACCTATACTTTTAACATCTTTAAATATTCCTTGATGTGTTAGAGTATAGGAGACAAACCAACCCCAATCTTTATCAAATGGTAGTTTTTTTAATTGTTCTAAAGCAATTTTGTTAAAATATCCTCTATCCATCGGAAGCGTCTTAGTATAAGAATATTGTTTAATAAAATCTTTACTAAAAATTTGTTCTTCTTTTCCTGTATGTAGAGATGCTATTTTATTATCATCAACTTTTTCAATGAAGCTAAAAAGGGATTCACAATCCCACCAAGTATAACCAAATTTAAAATCTGTATATTTAGAGAGGACTAAGGCATTTAGGAGGGGTAGTAATCTAGCTCCAATTCCATCTCCTCTTGAAGCTACTACCAACCCCGGATATTTTCTACTAAAAACGCGGATGGCATTAAGCTTACATTTAGTATTTCCTTCCATAGATATTTGTAGCTCTTGTGTATAAAATTCACTTTTTAACTCTATATATAAAACCTCTTCACTATAAATAGGTATGGATTTTATAAGTTCAAATTCTTCTCCCTTTTTGATTTTTATCAATAAATTTTGTTGATTGCACCAAAGATATTGCTCATCAAGGTAAATTTTAATGTATTCTAAAGCATATTTTTTTTCAAATTTAACGATATAGCATTCTTTATACTTTTTTAAATTTGTGTTTAATTCTAATAAATCGCTTTTTTTAAAAACCAATTCATCTCCTTAACTCTAATAAAAAATGTTTGAATCCCCTAAGAGCGAATCTCATTTGGAGAAATTTACACCCTAGCTGATAAACTTCCTGATTTTTTAGCTCAAAAGCTTCTTTAAAATCTTTATAATCTTCTAAAGCGGGTGGTTTTCGTTTTGGATTAGCGATAAAATATAGTTTTGAAAAACCAAGCTTTATTTTATGGATGGTAGCAATAAGGGCAATTTTTAAAATTAATGTTTTTATTCCTATGTGATTATTAGCATAATCCATAAGCTTTAAGCCTATTTTATAACTTAGTTGATTTTTTACTCTCTTAATGGCTCCTGTTTTTTCTGTAATATTTAAATAAGGTCTTAACGCATAAAATTGTTTTTTAAGATTTAAAGGATCAATAGAAAAGTTAAGAATGACTTTGGCTCTTTTGCAATAAGTAGGAACGAAGACTCTTTTGATAGAGTTAGCTTTTTCTCTGTCTTTATAGTTATTTGCCCAAGCTAGTATTTTTTGTGCTGTTACAATAGAGCTTTGAACTCTTAAGTATTCCTTTAATAAATTACAATCTCCATTGAAACTTTCTAAAATATTGTTAAATCTAGGAGGAGCTTTATATTGACTTTGGTAAGCACAGCTTGAACTTGTCCTAATCCTATAGACATAAAAGGCTTTTTGTAAAACATAAATCCTAGAACTAATCCCCACAAGCAAGACACCAAATAGTAAATCCTCTGCATAAATATCACTGGGATACAAAAGCTTGTTTTTATATATCAAGGAATGATTTATCATTCCTTGATATACGAAGCAAAAGCTTCGTATGCCAGTGTAAATATTGATAAAAATAAAGTCTTTATCACTTATAACACCTTCTTTTGTAATACGATAATTTTGGAAGTGTGTTTTTAAGTTCTCATCTTTTTCCACCCCATCAAAAAAATATTCAAAACCCGAATACAAAAAATCCACTCCTTGAATATAATAAAGATAGTTTTTAAAGGTATTAGGCTTGATGAAATCATCAGAATCAATAAAGCAAAGATAATCAAAATTTGGTGTTTCTTGAGTTTGTGTATTAGGGTTTAAAATGCGTTCAAAATCTTTTATCGCCTCTTGGTATATAAAGGCTTTAAGAAGTTTTTTGTCGGTATAACAAAAATAACTTTTAAAGTTTTTAAATTCTTCTATCTCACTTTTTAGATTTTCAAAGCTTTCTTCATCAAGACTTTGTTGAAACTCTTCTTTGTTTTGAAAGTTAAGCCTTCCACCAGCTGTTAAAATACCTATGTTTCTAGCACTGCCTTGTCCTGCATTTTTTTGTGAGAAAACAAAAACTCTAGAGTCTTGTTTGGCATATTCAAGGGCAATTTGAAGACTCTCATCAGAACTTTCATCATCACATAAGAATAGTCTAAAGTTTGTATGACTTTGGCTTAAAATACTTTCAATACATTGTTTTAAATAGGGGGCAACATTATAAACAGGGACAATTACAGCTATACTTTTTGTTTGCAAAGTTGCAATGTAAGTTTGCTCCATATCTTTAGGGTTTTTAGCTTCTTTATAGGATATGTTGCTAATATCTTTTAGATTGTGATTTTCTTTATTGTTACATAGATTATTCATTCTCTATCCTTTGGCTTTAAAAACTCTTTTGGATTTTTATATAGAAATTCTATTGCATTAGCCAATCCCACATAATCCTCTGCTTCTACAAGTATTCCACAATCCTCATCTACAAACTCTGGAATGGCTGCAACCCTATTAGTAACAGGCACCAATCCACTAGATCCTGCTTCATCTCTTGATACACCTTGTGAATCCATACGCGTTGGATTTAAGAAGATTCCATATTCTTTATGGAGTTTTGCGATTTCTTCTTGTCTTAAAAACTTTTTGTGAATAGTTACATTTTGGAATGCTCTTAAAGGCTTAAGTGTTTCTTCAAATAATTCTCCATCTCCAATAATAAGAAATTCTAACTCTTTAAAAAAGCTTTTGTTACTTAGCTCTAATATTGCTTTAACCGATAAATCATTAGCGTATTTTTTACTAGCAAAAGGTCTAATAGAAAGAATCCCCGCCATCCCAAATGGAATCCGTATTACTGAAATTAAGCATTTTTTAATAAATTGATATTGCTTAAAATTTTTTTCTTTATTGTTGATATAAAGAAAAAATTTAAAAACTCCATTTGAAGATTTATTTTCCATTGAATATCTCTATTTCTCTTTGTATGCTTTGCTCTATACTACTTTGTCTTCTTACTCTTTTTGCAGCATTCTCAGAAAGTCTTAAAAATTCTTTTGGATTTTTATATAGAAATTCTATTGCATTAGCCAATCCCACATAATCCTCTGCTTCTACAAGTATTCCACAATCCTCATCTACAAACTCTGGAATGGCTGCAACCCTATTAGTAACAGGCACCAATCCACTAGATCCTGCTTCATCTCTTGATACACCTTGTGAATCCATACGCGTTGGATTTAAGAAGATTCCATATTCT
>NZ_JRPC02000124.1 GCF_000765745.2 Helicobacter apodemus | reverse complement strand
AACCCATACAGACTACAAAGAAAGACCAAATATACAAGCAGTGCATAGGTTTAATACACCTTTAAGCATTAATGATAAAGAAGCCGTAGCAAAAATCACGCTTTTTGAAAAGAAAGTGGGCAATAATAGAATCTATACGCTAGAGTTAGAGGAGTTAAACAAGCCCGATTCCTTAGCTAGTGCGTCTAATAGCATAGAATCGGCAGTTAAAGCTCAATCAATGGGCGACATCGCACACGAAGCCCCTACTATTGCTAAAACTGATGAAGCCATTATACCACAGATACAAAACAAGTTTAAATATGATTTTACACCCGATGAAATGGTAGATGCGGATTTTATCGCAAAAGAGCCCGACATCACAAAACGCATAGAATACAAAAGGCACAACCAAAGAGCCAAGCAA
>NZ_JRPC02000123.1 GCF_000765745.2 Helicobacter apodemus | reverse complement strand
CACTTTTCTTAGGAAAAATACTTTTAATTCTCTTTCTGACATATTTTGAAATTTTTTCAACTTTTTCATATTGTATCCTTTAAAAAATAATAGAGTAAAAATACTCCAAGAAAGGATTTATTCCAACAAGGGAAGTAAATAATCCCTTGTTGGAATATTTATTAAAAAGACTCTTAGGTTTTATTTCAACCTAAAGGGAAGCAAATACATCACTCTTACTTAGGCAGTAAGAGTTTTATTGCTTGTAAGATTGATAAACCATAGAGGTTTTAAGATTTAAAACAATAAAAACTAGAAAGGTATGCCATCTTCAACATCAGTATTGTTTTGATTGACTTGTGGCTGTCCTTCATAAACTACATTAGGTTCATTATCAACAACTACTTCAGAAGTATTAGCATCTGCTTTTG
>NZ_JRPC02000017.1 GCF_000765745.2 Helicobacter apodemus | reverse complement strand
AGATTTCTTAATCTCCTCTTAGAATTAAAAAGATAATGATTAAGAGTCAATAAAGCTTAGTGCTTTTACTTACTTTTAGTTAGTATTACTTACTTTATCTTTTAAGGGTTTTATTTAGTTTCAATCAAGCTTTCTTTTGTTGTATATAAGAAAGCTTTAGTGGGGTTATTGGTTTTTGTTTATGCTTTTAAAGCTTTTAAGTTTGTTATCTATTCTTTATATCTCTTTATATGTTTTAGTTTATTTGTTTCTTAGTCTCTTAGTTTCTTTATTTAAGGCTTTAGTTTTCTTAGTGTCTTATTGCTTATTGTTATTTAACCTTTTTGGTTTGTAAAATATCTAAATTCTACCCTTTTCTCTCCTATTTCAAGTTTCAAATACATCCTAAATTTTAGGCTATACATTTTCATAAGCAAACTTAGATGCTAAGTATCATGAACTTAAAAACATATGCAAAAATGTTGCTACAACTCCACCACATAATGGAGCTAAAATAGGAATCCAAGAGTATTTCCAATCTATCTTTACTTTAAGTGGTAGCAAAAATAACACTATCCTAGGTCCTAAATCTCTAGCAGGATTCATAGCATAACCTGTCGTAGAACCCAAAGAAAGACCTAATACCCAAACTAAAATAGCCACAGGTAAAGCACCTATAGAACCAAGCCCTATATTAGCATTTGGATCAATTGTTAAATGAATATTAGCACCTGTAATATGTAAAATCGTAAAAATCAAAACGAAAGTAGCAGTAAATTCACTAATAAAATTAGATACATAATTACGAATTGCAGGTTCAGTGCAAAAACAAGCTCTCTTAGCACTTTCATCTTCTGTAATTTTGAAATGATCTTTATAAACTATCCAAACCAAAAAAGCTCCTACCATAGCACCAATAAATTCTCCCATGAGATATTGTGGCACTAATTTCCAAGCAACAGCATTTGTTAGCGCGAAAGTTATCGTTACAACAGGATTAAGATGTGCACCACTTATTGGTCCAGCAACAATAACCCCTACAAATACTGCAAAAGCCCACGCAGTAGTTATTATCATCCAATTCCCATTTTTATCATGTTTAGTGTTTTTCAAACAACAAGTCGCTACTACTCCATTACCTAAGAGTATCATTAAAGCCGTACCTAAAAGCTCTGCCATAAAAATACTCATTTCAAAAATCTTTATCGTCTTGTTCTAGCCAATGCAAGGAGCTTTTTACAGCTTTCTGCCAATAATATAACATCTTATTAACTTGTTTTTTGTCTAATTTTGGTGAAAATAAAGTATCTATATGCCATTGCGATTTAATCTCATCAATACTTTTGAAATATCCCACCGCTAATCCTGCTAAATAAGCTGCTCCTAAAGCAGTTGTCTCAATTATTTTTGGGCGCACTATATTAAAGTTAAAAATATCTGATTGAATCTGCATTAAATATTGACTTTGGCTCGCTCCTCCATCAACTCTAATTTCTTGGCAAACACTATTGGCATCAGCTTCCATTTCTTTAACAATATCATAGACTTGAAAGGCAATGCCTTCTAAAACAGCACGAGCCATATGCCCATCTGTCGTCCCTCTACTAATCCCAAAAAAGGTTCCGCGAGCATATTGATCCCAATAAGGTGCACCAAGTCCAGTTAAAGCAGGAACAAAATAAACTCCGCCATTATCTTCAACATTTGCGGCTAAGGCATCAATATCTGAAGAGGTGCGTATCATTTTAGCACCATCTCTTAGCCATTGAATAGCTGCACCACCGACAAATACGCCACCTTCTAAAGCGTAAGTGGTCTTTCCATCAATTTGCCACGCAATGGTTGTTAAGAGATTATTTTTACTCTCAACAGGCTTCTCTCCTGTATTCATCAATAAAAAACATCCTGTGCCATAAGTATTTTTTATCATACCTTTATCTATACACATTTGCCCAAACAGAGCAGCCTGTTGATCTCCTGCAATTCCCGCTATTGCAATTTCATTATCTACCCAACGCGTTGCAGTATATCCATAGATTTCACTAGAGGATTTTACTCTTGGTAAAATCGATAAAGGAATATCAAATAATTCTAATAATTCATCATCCCAATCTAAAGTATGGATATTATAAAGCATTGTTCTACTGGCATTACTAGGATCTGTAATATGCACTTTACCACGTGTAAGATTATAAATTATCCACGTATCTACCGTTCCAAAGCATAATTCTCCATTATTAGCTTTTTTCCTAGCATTTGGGATATTATCTAAAAGCCATTTTATTTTTGTCGCTGAAAAATAAGCGTCAATAATTAAACCTGTCTTAGAGTATATTATTTTAGAATAATCTTTTTTCAGATTCTCACAATAATCAGCGGTTCTACGATCTTGCCAAACGATAGCTTTAGCAATAGGTTCCCCTGTTGTTTTATCCCAAATAATAGTTGTTTCTCTTTGATTGGTTATGCCAATAGCTGCAATATCTGTAGCATTAAGATTAGATTTTGCTAAAGCTTCAGTAAGAGTAGAAATTTGGGAACTCCATATTTCCTTTGCATCATGTTCCACCCAACCCAAATGAGGAAAATATTGCGTAAAAGTTTTTTGCGCATTAGCAATAATTTTGCCCTCTTTATCAAAAATAATAGCTCTTGATGAAGTTGTTCCTTGGTCTAAAGCCATAATATATTTTTTCACACTAAACTCCTTTAATACAATATTGTTTGGTTAAATTTTTGAAATCTTCAATCTCTTTTTCTAATCTCTTTTTGCTCCAGTTTTTATATTTACCAATAAATATTCCAACCTCTTTAGCTATTTCATTAGAAGCCTTTGCATCAAGAAATAATAAGCGGATTCTACGGGATAATACATCCTCTAAAGTTTCTGCCATTTCATATTCTAAAGCCCACAAGACTTGCGCATAAGTATAAGGATAATTGGGGTGGATTTTTTGGGCTAATTGTGCTTCTTTTTGCTCTAATTCTAAAATAGCCCTATAATCACTGCCATAGACACAGAGTCTATCCTTAAAATCTCTATTATTTAAATAACCATATAAAGGAAGCTCTTTAGTTATGCAAGGTTGATAAGGTAATAATTTCTTTGCAATAGCAAAATCTATCGTTTCTTCTGCCATTTTTCTATAAGTCGTCCATTTACCACCATTAATAGAGATTAATTGACTTTCAGAAATGTGGATTTTATGGCTTCTTGACACATTCTTACTAGCTTTATTCTTTTGTTTTATCAATGGACGTAAGCCAACAAAAATAGACAAAATATCTTCTCTATTAACTTTTCTAGTAGTGTATTCATTAAGTGTTTTTAAAAGAAAATCTATCTCTTCTTCTAAAGGCAGAGGTTCATAGGCAACATTTTGGATTTGGGTATCTGTTGTTCCAACAATTAATTTATGATGCCACGGAATAGCAAACAATACCCTCCCATCGGAAGTTTTTGGGACTATCAAAGCATTATCATTAGGTAAAATCTTCGCATCAAAAACCAAATGGATTCCTTGGCTTATCACCAGACTTAAGCTATCATCTTTATCCATTTGATTAATCTCATTGCTAAAAACTCCAGTTGCATTAATAACACATTGAGAATAGATTTGTTGCTTAAAAGAAGGCTCTAAAACATCCTCAATCTCAACACCACAAATTTTTCCCTCTTTGTTTTTCAATAATTGATTAACTCGCATATAATTTATCAAACAAGCTTGATTTTCAACCGCAGTTCTAGCTAGACTCAAACCCAATCTAGCATCATCAAACTGCCCATCATAATAACAAACTCCCGCTTGCATTTTTAAGTCTTTTATCCCACTTAAACTCTTTCTAACTTCTTCTCTATTGAGGTAGCGCGTTTTGCCTAAGCTTAATCTTCCTGCCATATAATCATAGATACTAAGCCCTATAGTATAATAAAAAGCACTAAAAATACTTGTAGTAGGGATAACAAAAGCTTGTGGTTTGCATAAATGTGGCGCATTGCGTATTAATAGACTTCTCTCGTGTAGTGCTTCATAAACTAAAGGAATATTGCCTTGAGCAAGATATCTTACACCCCCATGTAATAATTTTGTAGAGCGACTAGAAGTCGATTTTGCAAAATCAGATCTCTCTAATAACAAAGTTTTATAGCCACGAGTTGCACAATCAACCGCTATACCCAACCCTGTTGCCCCTCCTCCAACGATAACGACATTCCATAATTGTTCTTTTTTGATCCTTAGAATCTGCTCTAAACGTTTCATTACAGCTATCTTTATTAATGGATTAACAAAAGCATTTGAAAAAATTAAATCTTTGCAGATTCTAACACAAACTCGCCACACTATCCCAATAAAATTAAAACATTAAACGCAATATTCTACAAAATGTTACAAATAATCCAAGACCTATTAAATATCCATACCAAAGAATCTTGTAAAATCTATAGAGCAATGAGTATAAACTCAATAATTATTATCTTAATTTTTATAGCTTATTTGATTTTATGGGAGACGAATTTTGATAGATTATCTAAAATCTCCCCTCCTTTTCTAAATCCTAACGCACAAGCTTCATAAGCATAAAAGACATTTGCTTGGTAGAAACTATTATTATAGGTATTTAAATCCACAAATTCTTGATAAACTTCTGGATAATTCCCATAATTTCCCTCTTTTACTATTAAAGCATTCCCCGCATTATCAAGGATACTCACACTCTCCCCCTCCCTACCAAAAGCGTGTTTTTTAACCTGCTTTTTATTAGCTAAAGGCTCAAAAGAAGTTTCTAGTAAAAGCGGATGATTAGGGAATAAATCCCATAGTATCTTTAGCATTCTCTTGCTTTGAAACATCAATGTATAAGCAGGATTTAAAAAGATTGTATTTTTATTGCGTATCATTGCAGTTATTAAAGTCGCCATTTCTGGTTCATCAGTAGCAATGCTCTCCCAAGGAATAAGCTTAAACCAAAATTCAAAATTCTCTTCTGCATAACTTAAACCTAAACTCTCATCTAAATGTGCTTCGTGAGCGTAACAAAAATCAGTCTTAAATCCTGCTTCCTTAGCAATCACTTCAAGCAATCTCACCGTGTTTTCTTCTTCCTCACTCCCTTGTATGCTAGAAAAAAGTATCTTCCAACCCTCATAAATTGCACCAAAATTAGAAATATCATCTCCTAAAGTAATCATACGTTTAAAGTTATCACCTAAAGCCTCATAGAGATTATTAAACTGCAAGGATTCATCAAATCCATTTTTTTTCAACATCGCCCATTGAATAATCGCACTTTCATAAACCATCGTCGGGGTATCTGCGTTAAACTCAAGTAACTTAATAGGTTTCCCATCAATTCCACCAGCTAAATCAAAACGACCATACAAATGCCAATGCACTTCCTCTGCCCAACTCATCTCAATAGCTTCTATGAGATTAAAGGGGATTCCAAGCTCAAAAAACAAACGATTATCAATTACATATTGCCCCGCTTCAATATACATATCATAGAGTTCATTAGTAGCATTATAATAATCTTGTGCTTCCTGTTCTGTAACCTCTATAATTTCATCACTAACATAAGAAGTATTGTCAGTATCCATATGCCAACTAAGCCCAAGCTCTTCTAAATCTTTTGGACTTAAAGGATTAACTTTTAAAATCTCCATAGGTTACCCCCCAAAACTGCTTGAACCCGCAGAAGAACCGCTTGAAACATTATTTCTATTTTGCCCACCTGTGTTATTAGGAGCATAAAACCCACTTTTTCCGGCATTTGTCCCCGCTCTTGTCCCTGCGGTAGCTCCCTTATTAAACGAGCTTTGTGAGCGTTCATAGGCTTGTGGTGATTTATAAGAGCTTCTTTGTTGGGATTGAAAATTTTGATTATTAAAAAGTTTGCTACCTATCCAACTCCCCAAAATTGCTCCAGCAGCACTTGCTAAAATCGTCTCCCCTAAGGATAATCCACCACCTGTTGGATTGGTAAGCTGTGAAGTTCCAGAATCAATCTTTTTAGATTCTTCAGCGATGAGCGTATCCACTTCTTCTTGAGTTAAAATCCTCTCATTACCATTTGCTTCCTTTAAAATTATTCGAGTCGTGCTACTTGGATATTCCTCTAATATTTTATAACTTCCATCGCTTTGTTGCTCTATCATTACGGTTGCACCATTTTTAACCGCTTCTTTTACTTTACCACCCACATTCTCACCAATATTGTTATTACAACCCACAATAATGAGCACAGCAGCTAGTCCTAAGCCACTTTTACTAAAAATACCAACAACTTTGGGATCAGATATTTTTCTTAAATACTTCTTCATTCCAGCTCCTAAAATCCAAATATTGTATGTAGAATTAAATAGTTGCGATTATACCTTTTTAACCCTTAAACTCTATAAATCCTAAAAAATCTAAGTCTATATTAAACTTTTTAATTTTTATTTAAGTTGAGCTTAAATATACTCCAAAGTATGGTTTTGTGACCAAAAATGCACTCAAACTTTAAAAAGAAAGGAATAAAATGAAATTTATAAAGCTTAGTTTAGCAACATGCGTTGCACTTGCTGGTTTATCAACTATAAGTTCAGCTCAACCTTTAGAAGAAGCTATCAAGGGTATTGATGTTAGCGGTATGTTGCGTTATCGTTATACAGATGATAGATATAAAAATCAAAGATACACCAAAGATGATTCAGCAAGTATTCGAGGTCAAGGTGGTGCAAGTAAGGGTAGCGCTAAACACGAATGGAGAGCCGAAGCACTCTTTAAAACTCCTGTTATTAACAACATCTCTATGAATCTTGGTGTTTATTATGGGGGTTCTAATAATGTTAATCACGGAAAAGGCACAAGTGGTGATATAAACAATAATACTTCAACTTCAAATGGATTTATAGGCAGTGGTCTAGGTGCTGGAAGTGATGGTCAATTTGGTGTGCGTGAATTTACCGCAACTATTACCCCAGATACCACTTCTACGACATTCAAATTAGGTAAAATGCCTTTATTAACTCCACTTAATGATTCTGATGATAGAGGAACAGGAGTATTTATCACAAATTCTGATATTGATAACTGGAGTTTCGCAGCAGGAGCTTTTGATTCTTGGAGTTTAGATGATGGTGTGCCAAATGGTGATGGCGGTTCTGTAGCTAAACCTTACTATACACTCGCTGCTTTAAGCAACTATGATACAAGCATCGGAAACTTCAGCACTCAATTATGGCTCTATTATATCCAAGATATTGCAGATTTTATCGGGTTTGGTGAATTAACTTGGGATAATAATATGGTATCTTTAACAGGACAATATGCTTATAGCAAATTAGATAATTCAGGACCTCTTAGCACCAATACTGAAACTATGTGGAATTATAAGCCTAAAACTGCTAATGACCTTTATACACTTGGTGCAGGATTAGACTTTAGTGATTTTAATGTTCCTGTCGCTCTTAATGTAGGCTATTGGGGTAATACTCAAGATGGTTATGCGGTTTCTTTAGACAATGAAGGAGGGTTTTTAAAAGCAGGACAACTTTGGTTTTCAAACCCCGCTACAGGAGTAAATATCTCTATGTTTAATGTGGGTGGTGGAGCAATGCCTAAAGGATATGAGAAAAATAAGCTTAGTGCATTTTATGCAAACCTTAATCATGATATTTTAGACAATCTCAATATCGGTATTGATTATGTTCAAGGAAAAAATAAGCTTACAAGAGGCTTATCAAATGCTAAAAGTTCTGGAAATGTTAGCTTCTATGAAATTAGCCCAAATCTCACTTGGCAATATTCTAAATCACTGACAATCTCCTCTTATTATTCTTTCTTACAATCAAAAGCACAAAGAAGTATTAGATCCTCTGTAGGAGATGCTAGTGCTGCTAATTCTACCAATAAAGAGAAATTTAACGAATTAAGGGTTGAAGTTAAATACCTCTTCTAATCTTAAGCTAGAGGATTCTCTAGCTTTACACATATTTAAGAAATCTTTGAATTTTTCTTCATTCTTCATAAAAAGAAAAGCTAAATTTTATTTTTATTTTGCTACCTTTAGAAACTAAAATAATTAGTATTAAGGAGAAAGTATGCGAACACAATGGGTTAAAGTGCGTAAAGATGATAAAATCAAAACACAACTTCATTATGCCAAAAAAGGTATCATTACTCCAGAGATGGAATATGTAGCCAATATCGAACATTTAACAACTAATAAAATTTTAAAAGAAATTGCTAAAGGAAGATTAATACTTCCCTCTAATGTCAATCATACGAACTTAGAACCTATGGGGATTGGTATAGCAACAAGAACTAAGATTAACTCTAATATTGGAAGCTCTGCACTTGCTAGCTCTATTGAAGAGGAAGTTGAAAAAACCCTTGCTTCTATTAAATATGGTGCGGATACTATTATGGATTTAAGCACAGGGGGAGATTTGGATAGTATTCGTCAAGCTGTTATTCAAAACTCTAGTGTGCCTATTGGAACGGTGCCTATCTACCAAATCCTGCACGATGTTAAAAATGATATTAATGCCCTAACTATTGATAAAATGCTAGAAGTTATGGAGAGACAAGCCAAACAAGGTGTGAGCTATTTTACTATTCATTGTGGATTTTTGTTAGAACATATGCCCCGCCTTGCTAAACGAAAAATGGGTATTGTAAGTCGTGGCGGAAGCCTTATGGCTGCTTGGATGATGCACTATCATAAGCAAAACCCTTTCTATGAGGCTTTTGATGATATTTTAGAAATTTGTCAAAAATACGATGTTTCTTTAAGCCTTGGAGATTCTTTGCGTCCGGGCTGTTTAGCGGATTCTAGTGATGAAGCACAATTAGGAGAGCTTAAAGTTCTAGGTGAGCTTACTTTAAGGGCATGGGAGAAAGATGTGCAAGTTATGATTGAAGGTCCAGGACATGTGCCTATGAATGAAATAGAACGCAATGTAGAACTCCAAAAAGAATTATGCCACGAAGCACCCTTTTATGTCTTAGGTCCTCTTGTAACAGATATTGCCGCAGGTTATGATCATATTGCCTCTGCTATTGGAGCTTCTATTGCAGCGTGGAAAGGAGCTGCTATGTTATGTTATGTAACCCCTAAAGAGCATTTAGGGTTACCTAATGTTAAAGATGTCCGAGAAGGCATTATCGCTTATAAAATCGCCGCACACGCTGCTGATATAGCTAGGGGCAGGATTCACTCTAGGGTAAGGGATGATGCGATGAGCAATGCAAGATATAGCTTTGATTGGAATAAACAATTTGAATTAGCCCTTGATCCAGAGAGAGCTAGAGAATATCACGATGAGAGCTTACCCCAAGAAGTTTTCAAAGAAGCGAAATTCTGCTCAATGTGCGGACCAAAATTTTGTAGCTATAAAATCTCACAAGATATTATCGAACAAGAAAAACAAGAAGTTTAATAAAAAGGAAAAAAATGAATCAAGAACAACTCGTTAATTTACTTAAAGAGATTATTTACCCTAATTTTGAAAAAGATATTGTTACCTTTGGATTTGTCAAAGAAATGTTAATACACGAAAACTCTGTTTCTATACGATTAGAGATTCCCTCTGCTTCTGCAGATGTGGCTAATACATTGCGTGAGAGTATTACGCAAAAACTTAAAGACAATGGCATTACTAAACTTAACTTAGATATTAAACAACCCTCTCCACAAAACAACAATAAGTCCCAAGGGACAAAAAATTTAGCACCCCAAATTAAAAACTTCGTTATGGTTAGTAGTGGTAAAGGGGGAGTTGGTAAATCAACAACAAGTGTTAATCTCGCCATTGCTCTAGCCCAACAAGGTAAAAAGGTAGCCCTTTTAGATGCGGATATTTATGGTCCTAATGTGCCTAGAATGTTAGGATTGCAAAAAGATAAGCCTGAAGTGCATCAAGCACTAAAAAAACTTATCCCGCTTCAAGCCTATGGTGTAGAGATGATGTCTATGGGTGTGCTATATGATGAGGGACAGAGCCTTATTTGGAGAGGTCCCATGATTATCCGTGCGATTGAACAAATGCTAACAGATGTATTATGGGATAATTTAGATGTAATGATTATAGATATGCCCCCTGGCACAGGAGATGCACAACTTACATTAGCACAAAGTGTGCCTGTAACTGCAGGAATAGCGGTATCTACTCCGCAAAAAGTTGCTTTAGATGATGGAGCTAGGGCTTTAGATATGTTTTCTAAACTTAAAATCCCAGTAGCTGGAATCATCGAAAATATGAGCGGATTTATCTGTCCTGATAGCGGTAAAGAATATGATATTTTTGGTAAAGGCACCACAGAAGAAGTTGCCAAAAACTATGGCACAAAAACACTTGCACAAATCCCTATTGAACCTAGTGTTAGAGAGGGGGGAGATGAGGGCAAACCTATTGTTTATTTTCATCCAAATTCTAAATCCTCTCAAGAATACCTTAAAGCCGCTAAAGAACTATGGGATTTTATAGAAGAAGTTAATCAAAAAAAACTAGCGGATAATAGCTCTATCCAACCTGTAGATAATGGTAAATCCGCCTGTTCTTATTAAATACAAAGGAATATAATCCTTTGTATTTAATAAATCTAATATAACAAAGGCAACAACTAATACTTTTAAAAATAGAATCTTAAAACTTTTCTTTTATGTAAAGGGGTGGTTTTCAATCTACTTAATCTAACCAATGCCTTAATCTGCAACTTGTAAAGATACTATGACCTCAAAGTCCAACTTGATTTTAAACGCACAGGGCTAAAAGAATGAAATTTTTTAAGGAAGAGCTAATTCTTTTAAAAGGCACTTATAAGCTATAAACCCTGCCTCACAACTTCCATCTTTTATAAAAATTAGTTTTGATTATGCTCACCTTGTATAATCCGCTATCAAAACTTATTAGAGGGGTTAAGATGAATTACCGCTTTTTAATACTTTCTTTTTCTATGTAAAGACATATCAAAATAAATAGCACGTAATAGGTAAATGAAATAGAATTGATACATTTATACACATAAAATATAGGAGTTTTCAAAAATCTTATATTGACTCCATTCCATAAAAAGTAGTGGTTAATGCAGATTTTTTATTCTTACAAATTCATTGCTATTAAATTTATAATCCATAAAAAGGTATCATCTGTATCAATAAGTTTAAATTATCGGTGCCAATTTTTCTTTACTAATTTATAAGAGCCTCTTTTTGCTCTTGCAAATACAACTAATTGATGGCGATATTGATTAGCTAATCTTTTAGCCTTTGAGAGTTTATAGGGAGAGAAAGCATAAAGCATTTGGTATTCTTCAGGGGAATAAAACCAATTTGATTTTTTTAGCAAAAATGTAAAACCAATTTTATTAATCTTAGCCAATCTTGATAACTCTATAAAGATTCCATCAGAAATATCCATTCCAGCCCTTGCAATAACATTAAGGGCTAGAATCATTTTAGGGTATAGCAAAGGCATTGCAAAACGACTATCTTTAGGATAAATGCCAAATAATAAAGCCCTTTTTAAATGCAAAACATTTTTCCCAAAAACTTGTTTTTTAGAATGGTTTAAAATACTTTTAGGATTAAGATAGGCTAAATAATCATTAGGTTTAATGCCACAGCGATATAATCCTTTTTTACCCTTTTGCCCTAAGAGCGTTAAAGAAAAATGCAATTTCTCCCCTACAATCGTATCTCCCCCGATAATCTTTAGACCATATTTCAAAGCCATTGCAGAAAAGATTTTAGCAAGATATTTAACATCTTTTATATCTTTTGGAACACAAAGGGTTAAGAGTAAATATTTTGGGATCGCATTCATCGCATAAATATCAGAGAGATTAACCAAAAAACATTTTTCAATAAGAATCTCTAAGCTGCCCCATTCTCTTTTGAAATGGATTCCTTCAAAAAACGCATCTGTAGCTATAACATAGTCTCCTAAAACAACACCATCATCGCCAACCCCATAAGTAGCATTTCCTCTCTTTAAGGTTTGAATAAATTGCTTTTCTCTATCTTGCATTAATCAATTTTCATACTCATATCTATCCATTTTGCTTGATGAATAATTGCCCCACACGAAATAGCATCAACACCGCTTAAAGCATATTCCCTAATGTTGCTTAAAGTAATGCCGCCACTAGCCTCTAAAAATACACTAGGTGCTAACTCATTACGCATTTTTACCACTTCTTTTATCATTGGTATTTCCATATTATCACACATTAAAATATCTATCCCTGCTTCTAATGATTCTCTTGCTTGTAAAAGATTTTCACACTCTACTTCAACTTTAGCAGTCATAGGGATTTTACAACGAACATCAGCAACAAACTTTTTTAAAGAAAGTATCCTTGATAAATGTGTATCTTTGAGCATCAAGCAATCATCTAATCCTAAACGATGATTAATAGCCCCACCATTACGGGTAGAATATTTTTCAAAATCTCTCAACAAAGGACGAGTTTTACGCGTATCGAGTAAAATACATTTGCTCCCCTCCATAGCTTTGACATAAATATTAGTTAAAGTAGCAATACCGCTAGAATGCTCTAATAGATTCAAAATTGTTCGCTCAGCACTTAAAATATCATTAATATTTCCGATAAATTTTACAAGTTTTTGCCCTGCCCCAAACTCTCCTCCATCCTCTAAACTAAATTCACCTCTAATATTAAGTAATTCACATAATCTCTCTACATACATTCTACCAGAGAATACACCCTCTTCTTTAGCGACAATATAACTTTCTATAACAGAGTTATTAGTAATTCGCATATACAAATCACCCCTACCAACATCCTCTTTTAAAACCTGTTTTAAGAAATCATCTAATAAAATCTTTTGCATTTGTTTCCTTTATGAAAGTTCAAGCATCTTATCTAAAGCCCTCTTAGCTTTTATAGCAGTATCTTTAGGCAATATTATTTCATTATAAGATTCCCCTTTATCAATGTATTCTAAAGCCTTTAAAATATCCTCTAAAGTTGTTTCATTCATTGTAGGGCATTCGGGTTTTGTAGAAGAGAGGACAAAAGTGTTTTGTATCCCATTATGAGGTTTTCTTAAACGATTGACAAGATTAAATTCTGTCCCTACTACTACTTTTTGCGTTTCTTTTAGCCCCTTTACATAAGCAATAATTTGACTAGTAGAACCTACAAAATCTGCCTTTGCTACAACACTTGGTTTGCACTCTGGATGCACAGCCACTAAAATATCGGGATACTTTTCACGATAAAAATCAATATCCTCTGGAGTAAAAAGCTGATGCACGGAGCAAAAGCCATTATAACAAATCACATCAGCCCCCTGCACTACTTCTTTAGAATCCTCTCCTAAAACCGCACTTTTTAACCCATTTTGAATAGCCAAATTCTCGCCTAAACATCTATCGGGTAAAAAAAAGATTTTTTTGCCCTGCTTAAGTGCATATTCCATAATCTTAGTAGCATTAGCACTTGTACAAACCACGCCACCAAGTTCTGCAACTTTAGCTTTAACTTCAGCATTAGAATTAATATAAGTAACAGGAAAAATATTTGTGATTCCATAACTTTCAAGTAACGCAATAGAATCATCAAAATACGCATCGCTAATCATTCTTGCCATAGAACAACAAGCGATTTTGGGCATAAACACTTTTTTGTTGGGTGCCAATATCTTTACACTCTGCCCCATAAATCCAACACCGCAAAAAAGGACTATATTATGCTCACTCGCACTTGCCTTCCTAGCTAATTCTAAACTATCACCTGTTAAATCAGCTATTTCTACAACTTCATCTCGTTGATAAAAATGCGCTACCAACAAAACATCATTTTTTTCTTTTAACGCTTCAATCCTTGCTCTCATCTTTAACCTCTTTTATGGCTACCTATACATTCTCCAAAATGTATTTTCTCCTTATTCTTTATAGAATATTCCCAATTTTTAGATAAAACAACAATAGTAGAACCCATTTCAAAACAACCAATTTCATCTCCTTTCTTTAAAAGATAAGATTCTTTAAAAATAAAACTTTTATTTTCTTTTAAATTTACAATCTCTGGGATAATATGTATTTGAATCCTTCCAACATTTAAAGCGCCTATTGCAACTAAATAAAAAGGATTTTCAAAATCATCTATGCATTCTAAAACCACTCTTTTATTTTTATTAAAAAGATTATCATTTTTTTCTAAAGATTTTCTATGCACAGGTAACAACATTCCATTAATAAAATTCACACTTTTTACCTTTAAATTTATAGGTGCGTGGAATCTATGATAATCTTTAGGGGAGAGATAAAAATTTATGTAAAAAAATCCATCTTCTAAATTCTTTGTTACAAAATCACTAATAGCATAAGCTTTACCCTTAATTTGCATAGCTAAATCATTTTGACACTCTCCAAACTCCATAATAAGGCTATCACAAGGAGCAATCATAGTTGTAGTTGTTTTATCAAACTCTCTTTGCTTAACAAAAGAACGCGTAAAAAGAGCATTTAAAGTAGGATAACTCTCTAAAGTATCAAATTCTTCCATATTAATACCAAAAAATTTCACATAAGTGCGGTTAATAAAGACTTGTATCTTTCTAGGAAAGGCACAATGTGTAATTTTTTCAAAAAGATGAGAAATAAAATTTGTATAATGCAAATTATTCCTTTATCCAAATAGTTTCTTCATTCAAATGAGGACGATTGCTTAATATCTCAAAAGGTTTAAATCTCTCTTTATACCCCATAGAATGGTGATTCTTTATCCAATAGCCCGGATATAAATACTTAATATTATACTCTTTTGCAATTTTAATTTGCTTAAGAATAGAATAAGTTCCAATAGAGAATTTTTCAAAATTATGATCATAATAACAATAAACTGCAGAAATACTATTAGACAATATATCTACTAAAGCAACACCTACTAGTTGCTCTCCATAATAATAATCAAATTCATAGCCAAAACTTTGATAACCTTGAACAAAAGTTTCATAATAAGCTTCTAAGGTGATATTTTGATAATCCCAACCCTTTTTGTCTTGCATCCTTTTATGGTATTGATCATAAAGGATTAAATGGGTTTGGGTTACTCGTGGGCGACAAATTTTAAGTGTTAAAGGATTTTTCAAAATTCTTTTTTGTGATTTAGAAAATACAAAAGATTCACAATCTTGACGAATAGTAATACAAGCATTACATTCTTTGCAAATGGGAACAAAAAAATAATTCCCAAATCTTCTCCAACCCCTATCTAATAATTTATAATAAAAACTAGGGGTGCATCCTTGAATGTAAAAATAACGAAAAGTTGCTTCACAATCTGGCAAATAGCTGCATACTTTAGGAGCTTGCACTAATTCAAAAATTTCCATTATTGCAAACTAGCTATATCCCCTAAAGATGAGGCATTATTTGATACTTTTTGAAATTCTTTTTTGGCGGTTGTAACCTTTAAAAGATAATTTCTTGCTTCCTCGTATTTTAAAGAAGTTCTAAGCTTTCTATAAACTTCTGCAGAAGTCATTCCATTAATAATTTCTACTGCCTTTGTCCTATTACTATGAAAGACTGATAAAACATTTCCACTACCTGTATTATAAGCAGCAATAACAGCGTATTCCTGTGAGAGAGAGTTTTTAATCCCCTTTAAATAACGCGTAAAGAGAATATTTAAATAAGTTGAACCATATTGAATATTAGTTTTTGGGGTGAAAAGCATCTCCTTTGTTGGAACTCCATCTCTACTATTTAAAGTTTTATAAACATCTCTCCCCGCACTTGTTGGGACAACTTGCATTAATCCATAAGCAGGTATGCGGCTAACCGCATAGGGATTAAAACTGCTCTCTGTTTTAATAATGGCAAATATCAAAGCTTGATCAAGCTTATATTCTCTAGAATAAAGTGCTACATATTCCCCATATTTATGTTCGCTTTGAATCTCTCTATCTCCTACCATATCAAACTGGACATAATGCACCTTTTTTGTTATACCACCTTCTACAATATCTTTTGTTTGTAATTTATTTTCTACTAAATATTTTGCATAACGATTAGCCCTCCAAGGATAAAGAACAACCATCCCTTCATTATCTTTTACTAAATCTGCCAAGTAAGGCTTCCCTCTATATTCAATATCTTTATCAGAATACAAATCAACCTCTTGAGGATCTTCTGGTGTTAATAAAGTCGTTACAATAGCTTTTTTCAAGGCTTCTTTAGGATTCTTTGTATCTAAAGTTGAAACAGATATTACACCTTTTGAAAAATCTACCTCTGCACGTGAGAGATAAGAGTTTGTATATTTTACATAAATATCTTGAGAAGCAGTTGGTGCATTATCTTTGCCCCATTGTTTTGCAACTTGCTGTGTAAATTGCGTAAGAATTTTTTTGAAGTTAATAGGAATGTTTTGAATATACTCTTCAAGTTTTTGCGGATTTAATAGATGTTCAGCAACTTGCTTCATAAGTGCTTCTTTGGGAACTTCTTTAGGAATTATTTGGGGAATTTCTTTAGGGATTTCTTTAGGGATTATTTGGGGAATTTCTTTAGGGATTTCTTTAGGAATCGCTTGAGGATTATAAACTAAATCTCTATAACCCATTAAACAACCCGCTAATAAAACACCCGCTCCAAAACAAAAGGTTATGATTTTCAAAGAACCAACATTCCTTTTTTTATCTCTTGGGTTTTTTCTAATCCTACTAACTTTTCTGCCAATATAAAAGCAAATTCTAAAGCCGTAGCAGGTCCTCTTGAAGTAATAATATTTGCATCTTCAACAACATTAGGTATAGTTTGATAATAATTATTTGTAATCATTCCCTCAATGCCAGGATAACAAGTAAATCGTTTGTTTTCTAAAATCCCCATTTTAAATAATGCTAAAGGTGCAGCACAAATAGCACCAATAATTTTGCCTTTATTATGCAGAATCTGCAAAATATGTTTTAAGGATTCTGAATTTGCTAGATTTTGAGTGCCTTCCCAACCTCCAGGAAAAACTACCGCATCTAAACAATCCGCCTGTATTTCAAAAATACTTTTATCCACTATAAACTTAACTTTTCCTTGAGAGGAGACCTCTAAAGATGTCTTTAAACTAGCAAGAATAACCTCGCAACCAACTCTTCTTAAAACATCAATAATAGAAATTGCTTCTAGCTCTTCAAATCCATCCGCCAATGGAACCAAAACTCTTACTATCATTTTATTCCTTATTTTACCTTATCTAAATACTCGCCACTCTCTGTATTAATGCGGATAATATCTCCCTCCAAGATATGATAAGGCACTTGCACAACCGCCCCAGTTTCTAATGTAGCCGGTTTCTTGCCTGCACTTGTAGTATCCCCCTTAAAGTTAGGAGGAGTTTCAGTAACTTTTAATTCTACACTTTGTGGAACATTGACACTAATGGCTTTACCATTGTGGAATAAAACACTAATACTCATTCCATCAATGATCCATTTAGCACTATCCCCAACTTGCACCTCATTTAACCCAATTTGTTCATAAGTCTCATTATCCATAAATTGAAAAGAATCGCCATCGTGGTATAAAAACTGCATAGAATGTTCTTGCAAATTAGGCTCTTCGCATTTATCCCCTGCGTGAAAAGTTTTCTCTAACACTCTGCCATCTAAAAAAGATTTCATCTTAACGCGAACAAATGCCGCCCCTTTTCCAGGCTTTACATGCTGATATTCTACAATTTTATAAGGGATACCCTCTAATTCAATCTTTAAACCCTTTTTTAAATCTCCCATTGAATATGCCATTATATTCCCTTCTTTTTAAATCTTATTAGAACTTCCTAAAACATCCATTCTTTCGCTTATCACCTTTATCATAAATTCCTTTGCAGGAGTAAAAAACTTTCTTAAATCAAATTGCGTTTTATCTTCATTAGCTACCCTACGCACTTCAGATATAAAGGCTATTCGCAAGTCTGTATCGGTATTAATTTTGTTAATTCCACCCTTAATAGCTTCTTTTAAAAAATCAAAAGGAACACCCTTGCTACCCTTTAAATCTCCACCATTTTGCAAAAATGCTTCCCTTACATTTTGTGGAATCGCACTTGCTCCGTGTAACACCAAAGGTATCTTTGTTCGCCTCTTTACCTCTATAAGACGTTCAAAATCAAGAATAGGTTCTCCTTTAAACTTAAAAGCACCATGACTTGTCCCAATAGCAGGTGCTAAAAAATCTACTTTACTTTCTTTAACAAATTCCTCTGCTTCTTGAGGATTCACCAAACACGCCTCTTTTTCATCAACAGAAATATTATCCTCAATCCCCATTAATCTACCAAGCTCTGCTTCAACGCTAACTCCCGCAATATGCGCAACTTCAACAACCTTTTTAGTTTCTCTTAAATTTTCCTCAAAAGGATGATGACTAGCATCAATCATTACAGAAGTAAAACCTGATCGTATTGCCTTAATACAAGATTCAAAGCTTGTCCCGTGGTCCAAATGCAAAGCAACAGGAATATGAGGATACCTCCTAGATAGTATCTCTACCATTCCTGCTGCCATATCAATACCCATATATTTAATAGCACCCTCACTTGCTTGAACGATAATAGGGGAATTTTTAAGATTTGCCGCTTCAAAAATCGCACTTAGCATTTCATAATTTACAAAATTAAATGCACCTACGCCATAATTTTCTTTATTTGCCTTATCTAAAACAACACTCCCGCTAACTAACATAAAAATCCTTATTGAGAAATTTCGATTTTTGCTTTTTTACGCAATTCGTCACCCTCTTTTTTAATTGTATCTTGAAACTTGCTAATTTTAAGATTATTTTCAATCTGCCCCTCGACCTCTTTTAGAGATAATGTAGCGGATGGTTTTTTATCATCTACATAAATTATATGATAACCAAATTGACTCTTTACAGGAGCTTGCGTATAGCTTCCTTTTTGGAGCTTAAAAGCTGCTTCTGAAAATTCTGGAATAAATTGGTTTTTATCGAACCAGCCTAAATCTCCACCATTTTGTGCAGAACCATCTTTTGATTTAATCTTAGCCAACTCTTCAAATTTACTTAAAACATTCGTTCCCGATTTTTTTAAATCCGCAATAATTCTCTTAGCATCCTCTTCAGAACTCACCAAAATATGCCTTGCTTTAATAAGATCAGGTTGAATAAATCCCGCTTTATTTTCATCATAAAAGCTTTTAATTTCCGCACTAGAAACTTTGATTTTATCCAACTTTTGACGCATCCAAACTTCAAGCATTAAGTCATCTTGTGCATTAGCTATAGCTTCTTTGTATTCCTTAGTATTTTGTATCTTATCTTTTTTGCTTTGTTCAATTAAAAGCTTTCTTTCAATGGCTTGATTAATGACTTGCTCTTTTCCTTCTTGCGGTAATTGATCAAAAGATACTCCGGGCATTGCACGCATTAAAAGCGCAATATCTTTGTCTGTAACTTCTTCTCCATTTACCTTTGCAAAAGTTTTTGCGATACCTATCCCTTGTAACAACGCCAATGTAACCAATGAGCTTAAAACTACTCTTTTCATTACTTACCTTTTTTACTTTGATATTGATAATATATGAAATTTTACCTTGAAATATTTAAGAGAGTATTAATATTGACAATTAGCGTAGCAATTCTTAGCAAAGACAATCATTACAAAATACCAAAACTCTTTATATTTTACATCCAACAAATATTCAATAACCAAGTTTATTCTTTAGGCTTATATTGAAAAATTGGTAATCCCAAATGATAGCGGATGGCAAGCAATCGAGCAACAAAACCAACCAATAGAGAAAAAATAGTTATAAAATTTTCACTTAAACCAAAATAATAACTATTAATAAAATTTAGCACTACATATAAACTACCTGTCAATAAAGCAATACTAGCATAAAGCTCTTTTTGGAATACAAGCGGAATCCTTGCACAAAAAATATCACGCAAAATACCCCCAAAAACCCCCGTAATAACTGCACCAGCTACTGCCATAGCACCGCTAGAGTGTAAATCCATACCAACTCTTGCTCCAATAACGCTAAATACGGCTAAACCTAAGGCATCGAGCACTAAAAAAGCCTTTTCAAATCGCTCTACAAAATAAGGAATTTTTGTAGTGATTAATGCTGCAAAACAAATAATTACAAGATATTCAGGATGAGCCACCCAAGTAAGAGGATAATGCCCAAATAGAACATCACGAATAGAGCCACCACCGATAGCTGTTACACAAGCAATAAATATCACTCCAAACCAATCCATATTATGCCTTCCAGCAGCTAATGCACCAGTCATTCCCTCTGCGGTAATCCCGATAATATACAAAGTTATTAAAAGCATATTAACCCTTAAACCCTCTAAATAAATAACCCAAATCTATCCCATTAATTTCTTTATCATTATATTGATATTCTAGGTTTTTTGCACCCTCTTGTAAATCTTTACTAGAGATTCCATGCCCTATGGAAATTTTTGCTTCTAAAAACGCACTTAAATGGTCGCAATATTTCAAAAATTCCCCAAAAACAGGCGAATAAAAATCTTTATTAAAATCCCTTAAAATCTCCTCACCTTTAGGCAAGAATATTATTTTTCCATCTTTTTTATAACGATTACTAAATTCTTCTTTAGTGAAATAAATAATATCCTCTTGAATAGGTTTTGGAACTTTTGTAAGGATTTTTTCTTTCACCTCCTCTTCTTCAATTTGCTTAATAAAAGTATCTAATCCCTTTATACTTCGCTTAATAGGAGAGATAATATCCCTTGTTAAAATCTCTGGCAAATCGTGAAATAATCCACACAAAAAATGATTAATTTGCATCTGTTTGCAACATTTTAAATCATAGCCTAATAATAAAGCACAAAGGGCTACAACCAAAGTATGCCCCAAAACAGAGGTGGTTGGAACCCTAGGTGTTTGACTCCAACGTTTTTGGAATCTAAGCTGCCCAAACATACCTATAATTTCTCGTATTTCTTGATAAAGCACAATTTCAACAATCCCTGCTAAATGATAATGCTCCTCTACTTGCCTATCAATGATATTTTTAATATTTTGAACATCAAACATTTTAGGATTAAAATGATAAATAATATCAAACTCCCATTTAGAAGCATAATAATGAGATGCTTTTAGAATCTGTTTTTCTATATTATTAACCTCTCCATAAAGATAACTACGCATATTTTCAAAAAAAGGAAAACCTTTTAAATCCTCCTCAAGCTCTAAACATACAAAATCTACAAGCTCTTTATTATGATTTTTAACAAGCTTATGAAAAACAGGGGGTTTAATATCCGTAAGGATAATCCGCTCAAAAAACTCATAGCAAAATTGTAAAATCAAAAGCTCCCAATCAATTGTTTGTTTGTTTTTTATGGTTTCAAAATGTGCTAAGAAATACGCGATAACAAATTTATGTGCTTGTTTATCAAGCTCTAAAAACTCTACAGGTGTAGCCTGATCATTCCACCTACGAATGCTTGCTGCAACAAAGATTTTATACAATAAAGAAAAAGATAATCTAGGTTTTTTCAAAGATTCCCTTTTAAAGATATTTTTAAGCTAATTATACAACTTTATTATTATTTTATGGATGAAAGATTATAATTTTAGGCTTTGAGATTATAGAAGGTGAATTAATGCCAAATCATTTATTGGATACAAGAGACTTCAGCAAACAAGAAGTAGAAAATATTTTAGAGCTAGCCGAGCAGTTTTTAGATGGAAAGCCAAGAAATAGCTTAAAAGGGCATATCATCGTTACAATTTTTTTTGAAAACTCTACACGCACACTCTCTAGCTTTGAATTTGCAGCTAAGAAACTTGGGGGAAATGTTGTTCGATTAGAAGTCTCAAGAAGTTCCACTAACAAAGGTGAAACACTCTTTGATACAGCGGCTAATCTTAATGCAATGAATCCTAGTGCTATTGTTGTCCGCCATAAAAATGCTGGAGTACCAAATATCCTCTCTAAATATGTCTCCTGCTCCATCATAAATGGGGGAGATGGGGCACACGCACACCCTACACAAGCACTTCTAGATTTACTTACACTCAAAAAACATTTAGGGAATTTACAAAATAAAAAAATAGCCATTGTAGGAGATATAAGAAATTCTCGCGTAGCCAATAGTAACATTGAACTTCTAAGTCGCTTTGGAATGGAGATTATTTTAGTAGGACCTCCGCATTTTATACCGCAAACTTCACTAAAGCATAGCCTTTTTTTAAAAGAAATCATCAATGAAGTCGATGCTGTAATGAGCTTAAGAACACAAACAGAAAGGCATAATTCTCCTATTTATTCAAGTCTTAAAGATTATGCCAGTGATTATTGTATTACCAAAGAACTTTTTGGGGAGAGGGATATTATCTTACTCCATCCAGGACCTGTAATTCGCAATATTGATATTAGTGATGAAATGCTTGAAGACAAACGTTGTAAAGTGTTAGAACAAGTTACCAATGGGGTTGCTATTAGAATGGCAGTTTTAGAAACACTTCTTATCAGAAAAACACCCCAAACTCCTAAAAACTTTCCCTATTTTTAGTATGGAACTTCTAGGACTCTTTTTACTAGGCTTTATGGTAGCATTAACTCCAGGACCTGATATTTTATTCGTCCTTAGAAACACACTAAATTTTGGTGGCAAACAAGGATTCTTAGCATTTTTAGGAATTTTTAGCGGTTGGATTATTTTTTTAAGCCTTATTTATTTTGGACTTTCACAAGTTTTTAATGGTATTTTTATTCAAATCTCCCTTAACCTCATAGGAGGAATCTATCTCTTTTATATCTCCTATACACTTTTTAAAAAGCCCAAAAACCATATTAACTTCCACCAAAAACTTGAAAAAAGTCTTTTTATTTATTTTAAAGGTTTATTAATTAACCTCTCTAACCCTAAAGCAATTTTATTTTTTACTATTGTCATCTCACCCTTTATAAATACAAACTTTGAAATAAGTTTAATAATTTTGCTTTGTGGATTATCTTTATCTTTTTTATTGGTTATCTTTTTAGGCACTTTTAGTAGAAGCTTTATTAGCAATACTTTCTTTGATAGGATTGACAAAATTTGTGGAATCCTTTTTTTAGCCTTTGGTATTTTGCTACTCTTTCAAACTTATAAACTCTTTTTAATGCTCCAAAGCCTCTAAAAAAGATCGCACACTCTCTAAAGAGGCTGAAATTTCAAGCAAAACACCCTCTGATTGAAAATTTCTTTTTAGAATTTCAATTTCCATTTTTTTTATCCAATATTCTGCTTGGGATAAATCACTAAAAGGAATAAAAATTTCTTTTTTTGTCTTTGGCGTATAAGGGATTAGAGCATCAAGGTTTTGTGCTTTTAAAATCACTTCTTTTGCACTTTGTGTATAAGCCCGCACCAGCCCACCGCTACCAAGCAATACCCCACCAAAATAACGCACAATCACTAACCCGCATTCAATAAGCTCATAGCCTCTTAACACCTTTAAAGTAGGCATTCCTGAAGTCCCTTTTGGTTCTCCATCATCGCTAAAAGATTCTACAATCTGTCCTTGTTCGTTAAACCCTCTACTAGCATTAACAAAATGCGCAGCTTTAGGGTGTTTTACACGCATCTTAGCAATAAAATCAATAAAAACCTCTTTAGGGGTTAAAAAAGCAAGGAATTTAGAATTTTTAATTTCATAAGATTCTTCAATAATCCCTGAAGGACTTAACATATTTTATTCACTTCGATTATTAATTAATATTCCTTGAGAAAACTTAATAATTCTTAAAGGGATATCCTCTAAAGATACTACTTCAGTAATTGCACCCCTGCTAATAGCCTGTTTTGGCATACCAAAAACTACACAACTTGCTTCATCTTGTGCGATAGTATAAGCTCCATTTTTATGAAGCTCTTTTATGCCAATACTCCCATCATCACCCATTCCAGTTAAAATAATTCCTAAGGCATTTTTTCCAGCAACATTATTTAAACTACGAAACATAATATCAACGCTTGGTTTATGGCGACTAATTCTCTCTCCTTCTAAGGGTTCAGCACTATATTCATTACCACTACGTTTTAACAACAAATGCGTTCCTCCTGCCGCAAGATAAGCACAAGAAGATTTAAGAAGCATTTTTTTATTAACCTCATATACTTTCATAACAGAGATTTCATCAAGACGTTCTGCAAAAGAAGTAGAAAATCCAGCAGGTATATGCTGTGTGATAACAATAGGAGGAAGATTAAGAGGCAAATTTTGCAAAATTTTTACAATCGCATCGATTCCACCTGTACTTGCACCAATACCTATGATTTTTTTACCTTCTCCATCATAAGGGGAAGATGCCAACAACAAATCTGGATGATGTTTATCGTAATTTCCCAAAATTTAATCCATCACTTTTACAAAAATATTCTGTCCAAGTTTTTCAACTTTATTTTGTATGCCTAAAGGACTTTCTGAATGACCCAAATAAAGTGTTCCACCAATTTTTAAATAAGAAAAAATCTTTTTTAATACTTTCTCTTGATCTTCAATTTTAAAATAAATAATTTGATTACGGCAAAAAATAATATCAAATTCATTAACCCCAAAAGGATAAGTGGATAATTGTAAGTTAAGCTGTTTAAAAGTAATAAAATTTTTTAAAGAAGGCTTTACTTTGATAAATACATTTCTCTCACTCTTAGGAGTAATATCAAAAGAATTCTCTAAATCTAACCATTCAGGTAATGGAGTAATACAAGTATCTACGACATATTCACCAATTTTAGCAGTCTCTAAGACAGAAGTATCAATATCTGTGGCTAAAATACTACAAGGAGTATTAGAGCGGTAAATATCTCTACCATAAGATAAAGTTGCCGCTATAGAATAAGGCTCCTCTCCTGTAGAGCTTGCAGAACACCATATTTTTAAAGGTTCTGATTCTTTTAAGCGATGTGGTAATATCCTATCTAACATATCTACAAAATGAAAATCTTCCCGAAAAAAATCCGTCTTATTATTAGTAAAGGTATTGATAAACTCTTGCTTAAACTTTCCAGTTTTTAATTGCGAAAAAAAATCATCAAAATTTTGAATATTACAACTTTTGATTAATTTATTTAGACGATTCTTAATGGCTAAATCTTTATCGTTGGATAAATGTATCCCCGCTAATTCATAAATTAATTCCTTAGCTTTATTTATCTCTGCATCACGAACAACTACGCTCATTCTGTCTCCTTATATAATCTCTTTTCCATATTTGTGGGGTTATAGAATCTACTCTCTGCCCTATTTCTTGATATTTTTTATAATAGTCTTCGACAAATAATAAAACTTCTATTTTTATAGGCTTAAAAATACCTTTTTCATCTTTTTTCATATACCTAATTAAAAACTCTTTAGCATCACTTTTTTGTAAATAAATAGCAACTAATTCATTATAAGCCTTTAAATATAAATCCATAAGAATTTTCACCTTTTCATAATCAACACTCAAAGCAATATTCTCAAAGTCTCCACAATAAGATAAGATTCCACTACTAAATAAAATATCTAAATGAATAAGTCCTTCACAATAATAAGGCAATACTTCATTTTCTCTCTGCCAAGTAATAAGGGAGACTGCACGGGATATAGTATTAAAAACCAATTCTTTTAGCAAGGTTAAATCGCCCTTTAAAAAATAATAGACTAAACCACCCATTGTTGCTTTAAATTCTTCAATATTTTTAAATTCTCCACTCTTATTCATCTGCAATTCACTATCAAAGCTCACCCATAAAATGTGCCCAAACTCATGCCCAATGGTAGAAATTTCATAAACCCTATACCAATCTTCTTTTCTAAAATACAATAATTCCCGATTAAAATCTAGAAAATCTTGCGAAAAGGTTTTAGAGCTTAAAAGCATAAAAGGCTTTGCACAAGATAGCTCCCTAACCCTATCGGGAAAATAAAAAATTTTCTTACCATATTTTGCACTTACATTTTCATCATTAGGAACAACTTGTGCGCTAAAAAGCCCATTTAACTCTGCCCCATAAAACAACAAAGGCATTCCACCATAACTTTGAGTTTTCTTTAAAGACTCTTCTACGCACACATCTATTTCAGATTTAAAAGCAGTCTTTGGCATTTGTGAGCTTAATTCTTGATAGAATCTCAAAAAAGATTCTTTGCTAATGCCACAATTAGGGACACCTGTTAATAAATCCTGACCCTCATAAATTCTAGCAATTCTTAAATCCCACTCTGGTGCAACAGCTCTTCTAAAATGATCCTCATAATACTCTAAGGGATGTCCAATTTGTAAAGGTGAAGTAATCTGCATCCAACACCTATCCACTTCACGCCAAGATTCTAAGAGTTCTTTAGTATCCTTTTGCAATAAGGCTTGTTGCAAAGCTTTAAGGTATCTTAAATAAGATCCCTTTTGTTCTAATTTGGGACAAACCTCTTTGGTATTTTCTAAAAGCGGCAAAGACTCTTGAAAAATGGTTTTAAAAGTTAAAAATTCCTTTTCAAAAAAATCTGCATAAGCCACTGCTTCATAAGTATCTTTTAAAACAGGAATAGAATAGCTTCTATCACTAATCTCCCCATCTTTAGTAACCTCTAAACTTGTCTGTAAAACCTTTAAAATAGTAGGCAAATCATTATAATACCTATCTTTTAAACTCTTGTTAATCCCTAAAATCAATTCTTTTTGCCAACTTCTAAAAAATCCATTAAAACATAAACCAATTCTATGCACAACTTCTATAAGTTCCCTTAAAAAAGGAGTTAAAAGCTGTTGGGATTGGATAAAATTAAGCAATTTTTCGTGTTTTTGTGTATAGAATTTTTCACTTAACAAAAACATTCTCTCTTTTACCTCCAATATTTTTTCCTCAGAGTAATCAAATTTTTTTAAAATATTTTCTAAAGAAGCCTCTTTTAAGCTTAAAACTCTATCAAGAAGTGCTAAAAGCATTTCCTCGTTTTGTGGTAATGAAGCAAAAATTTCTACTAAAAAGCTAGGAATGTTTTGAAGACTCACATTTTCATACAAAGCATTCATAGCTTTATTTTCATTTTCTAAGAAGTGATAAATTTTGATAATATCCGCAAATACCCTCTTTTCCACCTTATTCCTTCTTAAAAGCCTTAATGCTCTCATAAGCAGCATTAATTTCTTGAAGTTTTGCCGTGGATGTTTCAATAATAGATTTATCCAATCCTTTATGGTGCAAAATATCAGGATGATATTCTCTTACTAATTTTTTATAAGCCTTTTTTATCTCCTCCAAACTATCCTCTTTATTAACACCTAAAACCTTACAAGCTTCGTCTATATTAGAGGATTTTTTATGCTCTGCATAAAAGGCGATAAATGCTTCATATAAAGTATTAAAATCTGCATTTTCAATCTCCAAATAAGCCGCAACATCTAAAATAATTTCTCGCTCTTTTTCACCCAAAATTCCATCGGCATAAGCAAGGGCTAATAAATATTCAACTAATTTAAGACGAGCCTTATATTGTCCTTTAGTCAGTGTTGCATATTTTTGCGTTAATTCCTCCACTGCCTCTTGAGTATTAGCAAAAATTGCTTGAAGTGTTTGCAAAATTTCTTCTTTTTGATTCATAGCACTTTGCAAGGCAATCTGTTCAGCCATATCCTCTAAGGTATTAGCAATCATCTCCTCTTCTAGCTCACAAACTTTGCCATCACTTTTTGCAAGTTTTGACATAAGCCCTATCATTAAGCCATATTCGCTATTTCTAATTTTATATTCTTTACTAGATGTAGTATAAATATCTTGATAATTTTTAAAATCTTCAATTTCATTTTCTGGATATATCTTTGGACGTTTATGAGGATTAGAGAGATAATCTTTGAAATTCATAATTGCAAGAGCAATAATAACTATAGTAATAAGCAAAAGAATTTCCATAGAGTGATTCCTTAATAATTAATGTGTAAAAAAATTCTTTATTTTTCCCACAATGCCTTGAGGTTGTAAAAAACCTAATTCTTGAAGCTTGTTTTGAATTTCCTTGAGCTGTTCTTCATTAACATTGACCTCAACAATTTGTTGAGGAATATCCACCTCTAAATCTGGATATTTTTGTGCTAAGGCGTTTTTAATTTTATCAACACAACCTTGACATTTGATATTTACGCATTGGATTTTCATAAAATATTCCTAATTTTTCCTATAAAGAAGTGGTGGGTCCTATAGGACTTGAACCTATGACCAATCGGTTATGAGCCGAGTGCTCTAACCAGCTGAGCTAAGGACCCTGATTTAAAAAAGAGCTGTGATTATACACAAATTTATACTTAAAAGCAAGAATATTTTCTAAAATAGCAAATAAAACCATAAAGGTAATAAAACTAGTTCCGCCATAACTAAAAAAGGGTAAAGGTATCCCAACTACGGGGGCTAACCCAATTGTCATTGCGATATTAACACTAAAATAAATAAAAATTAATAATCCCACACAATAAGAAACGACTTTTAAAAAATAATCTTTTTTATCTTCTCTACTAAGGCTAAAAATATGAAAAATAAGCATTCCATAAAGAATAAAAAGCCCAATAACCCCGATAAAACCAAATCTTTCTGCAAAATAAGGAAAAATAAAATCACTAGTTGCAATTGGCAAAAATTGATACATAGCTTGTGTTGCCTCTTGCTTATCTTTACCTAAGATCCCTCCAGAACCTATAGCGATAATAGATTGTTGAACTTGATAATCGGGATCTTTAGAAATAAAATCTATAATACGTTTTTTTTGATAATCGTGCAAATTCGCATATAAAATCGGTGATAAAAAACCAATCGCTACTAAAAGAATAAGCCAAATTTTATAATTAACCCCAATAAGAAACAAAACACCATAACTCATTAACAGCAGCACTAAAGAAGTTCCCAAATCGGGTTGTTTTAAGACAAAAACAAAAGGTAATAAAATAAAAAAAGAAAATTTTAAAAATTGAAAAATACCATAACCATTTTTTTTAGGAGGATTTTTATTAATAAGATAAGCTAACATTAAAATAAGTGCTATCTTCATTGTTTCAGAGGGTTGGAAGGTAAAATGTACAAAAGGAATTTCAAGCCATCTTTGAGCACCAAGCCTTGTGCTACCAAAAAATTCCACAATTAGCAACAAAAGAATATTTAACCAATAAAAAGAAATAATTAGCCATGGCACTTGTTGCATAGGGATAAGGAATACTACAATAAACACCAAAAACCCAATAAACATATAAACTAATACTTTATCCCCTAAAAAACTATTATTCTCATTAATAAGATGCCAAGATAATAAAATAATGGGAATTGTAAGCAAAAGCAATGCAAAATCAAAATATGCTAGAATCTTTTTATTGAAGCTAAACAAAATCAATACCTTAATTATTATGTTTGGTTTAAGAGGCTAGGATTCTAACACAACTTTTTAGAATAAAGAATAAAAACTTATGAAAAGATCATCTATTACTTTTAGGGCTTTTGATAATGAAACAAAGCGATTAGATAAATTTCTATCCTCTACGCTTAATCTGCCCCGTAACCAAGTAGAAAAACTTATCCAAAATCAACAAATTCGCCTTAATAATGCACCCCTAGATAAAAAAGGAATTCTCATAAAAAATGGAGATATTATCAGCATTAAAGAACAAATAACTCCACAAAAAACTTTTGAAAAAGATTTTTCTATCCCTATTTTATATGAAGATGAAGATGTGCTAGTTATCAACAAACCCATTAATCTCTTAACCCATAGGATTAATGAATACGACAAAGAACCAACACTTGTAGATTATCTTGTTGCCAAAAATTTTGCATTATCAAATCTTGGAGATTCCTATCGCTTAGGAATTGTGCATAGATTAGACAAAGGCACAAGCGGTGCTATGATAATCGCTAAAAACAACATAGCCCACCAGAACCTAAGCCTTCAAATCAAATCTAAGACAATGGGTAGATATTATCTATGCGTAATTGATAAGCCCCTTAAAGAGCACAAAATTATAGAATTCCCTCTCATACGTAGCCCAAAAAACCGCTTAAAATACATTACTGCAACTCTAAACAATCCTTTAGCTAAAAGTGCCAAAAGTGCTTTTTTTAAAATTATCACCAACCACAAAACAGAACTCATAGGGGCAAAACTCTTTAGCGGAAGAACCCATCAAATAAGGGCACATTTAGCAGGAATTAATCGTCATATTTTAGGCGATAATTTCTATGGATATAAAGAAAATTACCAAAAAAGGATTCTTTTACATTCTCATATCATTCATTTTATTCACCCTAAAACACAAAAATTCATAAAAGTTTATGCCCCACTTTATGAAGATATGAAAGATTATTTAGAAGAATCTTATTATCAACAGCCCTTAAATGAAGACTTTCAAATACCTCTTGATGAGATGTATTGCCATATTTTTGGTAAATAATATTTTTAGAAAATCTATGCTATGATTTAGCACTAAACAAAATGCGTATTAAGCGTATTAATATTTTAAAAGTGCTATCAATATAGTAAATCTTTAAGGAATCTCTATGAAGCGACCTAATACCTATATTTTAAAGTTATTTTGTTATGCTTTTTTGCTATTAATATCCTATAGTTGCAGTAGCACCTTAAACAACCCCTTATCAAGCCTAAACCCCAATACCCCCCAAACTATTAATAATAATCTAACACCCCCTAATGATATTAATACCTTAACAGATATTAACACAATTGCTTTTGAATGGCAAATTGTGCCTGATTCTAATACAATAGGCTATCAAATCTACCGCAAGAAAGCTAATGAACAAAATTTCCAAAAAATAGCCACTTTAGATTCAAGATTCATAACCCATTATGCGGATACAAAATTAACACCGAATACGGATTATCTTTACCAATTTGCTTCCTTTGATACAAGTAAAAATATCTCACCCTACTCACCAATTATTGAAGCAAAAACACAAACTCTAGCACCCCTAAGCTACATAAAAGCCATTAGCAATTATCCACGCATTATCAAAATACTTTGGAATCCTCACCCAGATCTAAGAGTAACTGGCTACCTCATAGAAAAGAAAAATAAAAATGGTGATTGGAAAGAACTTACAAAAATCCCTAATCGTCTTTTAGTGGAATATCTTGATAAAAATTTAGAGGATAATACAACTAATGAATATAGAATCTATGCCTATAATGCCAATCAATCCTTATCAGAACCCTCTGAAGTAGCAATAGCCACTACTAAGCCAAAGCCCATTTCTGTTAGCAATTTGCAAGCTACCAACAATCTCCCTAGAAAAATTACCCTGCAATGGGATAAACACCCAAATCCAGAAGTTACCCACTATACACTTTTACGCTCTTCCCTATTAGGTTTTTCTAAATTACAAACTTTAGATTCTTCGGCAACAAATTATACAGATATAATAGATAAAGATGGGCAAAGTTACGAATATAAGATTCTTGCTATTGATAAAGATGGAATTCCAAGCCTTGAAAGTCCTCCTGTAACAGGTAGCACTCTACAAATTCCAGCAACACCCCTTATTACTTATGCACAAATTGAAAATAATGCTGTGATTTTACGTTGGACTCCTCAAGATGATAGAGCCACTGAATACATTGTTTATAAGAAATCAAGCTTCTTTAGTGAAATCTTGCGTTACAACAAAGTCTTAACACCAGAATTTATAGATAGAGAAATAACACCCGGACAAAAATACGATTATAGCGTTAGTGCTCTTGATAGTAATGGTTTAGAATCTAAACAAACCAAAGAAGTAACACTTTCTTTTTAATCCTATGCCACATTTCAAATCTCACACCCTGACACTCCCTGCTCTCCCCTTTGAGACCACTACACAAGAAGGTAAATTTTGTTTTTTAGAGCATTACATTTCTGCTTATTTTAAAAACCGCTCTCTACTTCACACAAGATATATTCCACACAATCTACCCCCTAAAGACTTCTTTCTATCCATTAAATCCCCCAAAAAAGACCAATATCTCATAAAATGTGATAAATCATCTAAAATCGCCCCCATAGAGATCGCAAAAACTGCACTTTTATTCTTAGCTAACCAACAAAATTCCCTTATATCTCACAACCTAACACCAAAGAACATTACCCCAAACTTTAAACTCCCTTTTATTAAAGAAATTGCAGATATTAAAGAAATGTTAGAAGATTCTACACAAGCTCTCTGGCTAGAAATTGGCTTTGGTAGTGGGAGACATTTATTACATAATGCAAAGAATAATCCAGATATTTTACACATAGGCTTAGAGATTCATCATCCCTCTTTAGAACAAGTTGCTAGACAAATTGGGCTTTGCAAACTCAAAAACTTGCTTATTTTTAATTATGATGCAAGAATCTTTTTAGAATTATTACCTACTAACTCTTTAGAGAGGATATTTATTCATTTTCCAATCCCTTGGGATAAAAATCCTCATCGTAGAATCTTTAGCCCATCTTTCTTGACACAAACCCATAGGATTTTAAAAGAAAGAGGAACTTTAGAATTACGCACAGACAGCAAAGAATACTTTGAATATAGTCAAACTTTAGCTAAAGATTCACCACTTTTCACCGCTAAAGAGGCTATTAACCAACAAAACCCAATAACAAGTAAATATGAAGCGCGTTGGAAAAGACAGCAAAAAAATATTTATGATTTGGTATTAACCGCTAAAAAAACACAAAAAAACACAAAAAAACCTATGATTTTACTTTTCCTTCCGCAGATTCAATCAAACAAGCAATGCTTACACAATTTGCTCCCCATAAATTTCTAAAAAAAGACTTTTTTTTAAATCTTGAAGATTTATTAGTAGAATCAAATTCTACACAAAAACCTAAAAAAGTCTTAAAAATTTCTTTTGGGGCATTCAATTATCCGCAAAACCACTATATAATTATTGACAATAAAGTCCAATATTTCAAAGAAAAACCACTACCAACGGAGGCAAATTATCAATCCCACAGATTGCTTTGCACTCTATTATTTAAAGGATTAAACAATGGATGCAATTATTAAAGCAGAAAATATGAATTTAGGCTATAACAATGAAATGATTATTAAAAACGCAACTTTTAGCATATTTCCTCAAGAATTCGTTTTTATTAGCGGTCCTAGTGGAAGCGGTAAAAGCACTTTAATGCGTTCTATCTATGGCGATTTAAATCTAAAAAGCGGCTCTTTAGAAGTATGTGGAGTAGAGATGTTTAAAGCAAGTAAAAAAAATATAGAAACACTTCGCCGTCATTTAGGGATTATTTTTCAAGATTATAAACTCATTAAAGATTTCAATGTTGAAAAAAATGTAATGCTACCTATGATTATAGGAGGCTTTACTAAGGAATCTTGCCAATCCCAAACAGATAGACTTCTAGCGCATATTAAACTTTCTCATAAAGGCAGTAAATATCCCTTAGAGCTAAGCGGAGGAGAACAACAAAGGGTCGCAATGGCTAGAGCACTCTCCCATAATCCTCTCATCATTTTAGCCGATGAACCCACAGGAAACCTTGATGATTATTCTAGTGAAGTGATATGGAGTCTCCTAAAAGGAGTTAATGAACAATTAGGCATTACCATATTAGTTGTAACACATAGAATCCCAGAAGCTTTCAATCTCCATTATCGTCATCTACACATTGAAGAAGGAGTGATTTATGAACTCTCTTAAAAATCATCTAGCACTGATTATTCCCCTTATTGCCTTACTCTTTGCTTTAGAAAGTATTTTGCTTATGCATCGGATACTTAAAGACTATGAGAGTAAATTAGGTAATAATTATGCGATTATCCTTGCAGCTTCTAAAGAATTAACCCTAGAAGAAATTAAAAATAAAATTCCAGAGTCTAAATCCCTCAACACCATAGATTCAAAAATTATTTTAGAAAATTTAGAGAAAAATATCTCTCCCACTAACCTAACATTACTCAAAAACTCTCTCCCATTTTTTTATTCATTAAACCTTGATTCTTATCCAAGCTCTTCACGGCTAGAAGCCATTAACAAAGCCTTAAAGTCTCTTGATAACATTCTACGCATAGAAACTTTCACAAAAAGCCATAGCCAAATTTACCAACTACTTTTAATTATTAATGGAAGTATTCTTATCTTTTCAAGCCTTATTGCACTTATTAGCATCCTCTTAATGTTTAAACAAATAGAAATTTGGAAATTCCAGCATTTAGAAAGGATGGAGATTATGACTTTACTTGGAGCACCTCTATGGATGCGTTCTCAAATATTGTTCCGACTTGCTTGTTTAGATACCATTATCGCTGTTATTATCGTAGGCATTGGGTTATGGTATGTTACCCAAAACCCTACATTCCTAATCTTTATGCAAGAATTAAGTCTCAACCCAAAAATATTCTCCCCTATGGCAGATTGCATTATTCTCTTATTTGTAGGTTTAACCATCTCCTTAATCTCTGTTTGGATTGTTAGCCTACAAGCAAAGGATTAAAAATGTTTAAAATATTTCTTATTCTTTTTTGCATACTTTTCTTAAACGCCAATGAAAAAGATATTAGCCAAAAAATCACACAAAATAAAGCCGCTCTTGAAAGTAAAAAGAAAAAAGAAGCACAAATCAACCAAAAACTTCAAGAATTAGGCAATGAAGCCAATAAACAAAAAGAAGAGGCTAAAGCCTTGCAAAAAGTTATAGATGAAAGTGAGGCTAACATTGCTAAAAATGAGGAAGAATACCTCCAAAAACAAAAATCTATGGAGGCTCTCTCACAAATACAAAAAGACCTTTTCCAAAAACGCAAAAAAATAGAATTAGAAATTATTGATTTAATGACTAAAGAGGCTTCATTTTCTATCTTATTAAATAGCTACCAGCCAGAATCTATTCGGGATTTACTAACAGAGGAGAGCTTTAAAGTTTTAAACCAAAACACTAAACAACATATCATAAATCTAAGCGAAGAACAAAGCAAAATTGTAACCAACCTTCAAAATTTACAAGAAGAACTCAAAACACTCAAAGCATTTATACAATCAGAAAACAAAAAAAGGGAGACCCTAAAAAATCTCCATAAGAAGCAACAAACCTTACTCGCAAATTATCAAAAAGAAATTGAAAAATACAACCAAGAGCTAAAGAAAATCGTCCAAGAAAGGGATGGTCTCCAAGATATACTTGTTAATCTTAATATCCTAAAAAGCCAAGAGGAAGAAAAACGCAAAAAACTTCAAGAATTAGCCAAAAGCGAAAAACCACAACCTGAAAATCTCTCACCTACAAACACTAAACAACAATCCCAAAAAATACCCACTAATGACTTTGATGTGCGTCAAGTAGCAAGCTCTTATCATAATATCAACACCACCAAATACAAAGGCGCTAAGACAATAGCCCCGCTTGATGATTTCACGATAGAAAAACGTTTTGGTCCTTATTATGACCCCGTTTATAAAATGAAAGTCTTTAATGAATCCATAACCCTTGTCCCAAAAGGAGATGACAAAGTTAAAAGTGTGCTTGATGGAAAGGTTGTTTTTGCCAAAGATACACCGATTCTAAAACGCGTTGTAATTATCGAGCATAAAAATAATATACATACCATTTATGCCCAACTTGATAAAATAGCTCCGACTATCAAACCCGGAAGCACCGTAAAAAAGGGATACACCATAGGGAGAGTAGAAAATGTCTTGAAGTTTGAAGTAACCCTTAAAGATAAGCATATTGACCCACTAGAACTTATTACATCACAAAATATTTAAAGACTTAAACTACTCACTCCTAATCCCTTAATATAATGCATTATCTGCTACTCCTATTATCAAAAAATAGCATACAAATATCACTTATCACTATCCACACCTCTTAAAAAACTAAAATCCTTCAAAATTAAAAAATAATAAAGAATTTATTTTTTACTTCACTTTTTTTATAAATATCCGATATACTTCAAAGAAATTTATTTAAAAGGGGATAAAATGAACACAATTGAAAGTGGAACAAAAATTGCTGACAACCCAATAAATACCCATCAAGGGAATAAAACAAGAGATAGCAATACCTCCACTTCCTCATCTATGCAAACACAGCAAGTGCAGGAACAAAGTATTAAGGAAAGTCAAAAAAATCAAGATAAAGAGGAAAAAAGACAGCAGCTTATTGAGTTAGCACAACAACTCAATAAAGAATTAAATCCTCTTAATACAAGCATTTCTTTTGGCTTTAATGAAGATATTAATGGAATGTATGTCTCGGTTACTGAAAAAAGCACGAATCGCTTAATCCGAAAAATTCCAAGCGATGAGGCAATGGAACTTATGGCGAAAATGAAAGAAATCGTGGGCATAATTTTCAACAAAGAGGCATAATCTCAAAAACAAGGAGTTTATTATGGCAATAGCAACTACTTCATCATTAGGAATTGGTAGCGGAATCTTAAGTTGGGATAATCTTAATGACCTTAAAAACAATGATGTTAAAAATCTCATTAATCCTATCACCAAAAAAATAGAGAAAAATGTCGAACAACAAACAGAGCTTGCTAAACTCATCACCAATATGACTTCTTTGAATACTCAAGCAAAGAATCTCTCGGATTTAAGCACTTACCAAAAACGTTCAACCACTATTGAAGGCACAGGGATAAAGGCAACCGCAGGGGCTGGTTTAGCGGTGCAAGATATTAAAATTAATGTCTCTCAACTCGCACAAAATGATGTAAATCAAGTAGGATTAAAATTCGCATCAAGGGATAGTGTGTTTAGCAACAAAAACACAACCTTAAACTTCTACCATAATGGCACAAACTATAATATTAATATTAAAGCGGGTATGAAGCTCTCTGAAGTCGGACAAGCTATCACAGACGCTACAGATGGTAAAGTTTTAGGAATCATTATGAAAACAGGTGGAGATAATCCCTACCAATTAATGATTCAATCTAAAGATAGCGGAGCGGATAATAAAGTCTATTTTGGTAGCACCCTAGTAGGATCCGCATTACCCGGAGGTAAAATAGAAAATTCAGGAAATGGGAGTATTGAATTTGATATTGCTGGTCAAAAACTAAAAATTGACGCTAAGGATATTCAAAGCGACTTTGGGAATACTGCAGAACAAAACGCTCAAGCACTTTTAGATGCTATCAACAAAAAACTTGAAGACCCAAGCAATAGTACACTCAAAGGATTAGTCGATAGCGGACAAGTAACCATCGGCCTCAATAAAGATGGCACAGGATTAATGCTTAATGATTCTAAGGGCGGAGACATATCAGTTGAAGTTAAAGATATGAAATTCCAAGCCGCACAAGGAACAACTAGTGCAGAGACTGATTTAGGTTTCTCTACCACAAAAACACAAACCCCTAACCAAGTTACAGGTAGCAAAGGAGTAAGCAACGAAACTTTAAGCGGAAAGTTTTCTATCAATGGCACAGAGTTTGATTTAAGCCAAACTATCTCACAAACAGGAGCTAATAATGCAGAAAAAGTCGCCGCTCTTATCAATACACAAACAAGCACTACCAAAGTAGAAGCCAAAATAGAAAATGGCAGACTTATCTTAAATCATCAAAGTGGGGAAGAGATTACCTTATCCTCTAGCGATAATGCACTAGATTCATTAGGATTAAATGCAGGAATTTATGCAACAAACAAAAACTTCTTAAACGATATGAATATCACAAATATTCAAAAAGCACAAAATGCAAAACTTACCTATAATGGGATTAATATAGAAAGGGATAAAAATAGCATTGATGATATTGTCTCTGGACTTACCCTAGAGCTTACCGCAGTTACTAAACCTAATGAAGAAGTTATCGTAAGGATAGCAAGAGATGATAGTGGACTTAGTGATGAAGTCAAAAAGTTTGTAGAAAACTATAATGAAATGTTTAATAAACTCAAAGAGCTTACTAAATATGATAAGGATACAAAAGTAACAGGAGTTTTCAATGGTAATAGTGATATTACAAGTATCACGCGTAAATTGAATGCTATTATCACCTCTATGGACCCTAGTGGAAATAACTTAATGAAATTTGGTGTCTTTCTTAATGATGATGGAACTTTGAAGTTTGAAAAAGAGAAATTCGATACAGAATTTAAAAAAGATCCTGACGCTGCGATCGCATTTTTCAGAAGTAGCACTAGCACTATTAATGGAGAAAGTAAAGAAATTGATGGAGTTTTTACAAAAATTAAAAAAACCCTTGATGGACTTATTACCGATGAAAAAGTCAATGGAAAAGAAAAAAAGGGAACCTTAAAGCTTCTAGAAACCTCACTTAATGATGATAAGAAAAAGTTAGAGACAGAAAAAACCAATACGCAAAAACGGATTGATGACAAATATAATGCGATGGCAGAGAAATGGGCACTTTATGATCAAATGATAGCCAAGCTTACCCAACAACAACAAAAAATGTCTGCAATCATTGCTGCACAAATGAAACAATAAAGGCTAGAAATGAAACCCAATGCAGCTTATAACTCCTATCAACAAAACTCTGTAGCAGTAGAATCTCCTACAAGATTGATCGAAATGCTTTATGAGGGTATCTTGCGTTTTGCCTCTATGGCAAAACGTTGTATCGACTCAGAGGATATTGAAAAAAAAATTTATTATATCAATCGCACAACCGATATTTTTGTAGAATTACTCAATTCTTTAGATTATGAAAAAGGTGGGCAAGTAGCTCATTATCTAACAGGATTATACACCCACCAAATCAAGCTTTTAACCCAAGCAAATATGGAAAATAATAAAGATAAAATTGATATTGTAATAAAAGTAACCAAAGGCTTATTAGAAGCTTGGAAGGAGGTCAATCAAAATGAACTGGCTCAATGAATTAAAAGTTGCTTACCTTAATAGAAACGATAATAAAATTAACGAATTATTAGATAATCTGCCTACCCTCACTACAAGGGATGAAATATTTGAAGCTCTAACGATAATGGAGCAAATCACGGAATATGCTAAAACTCAAAAACAGCAATTAAGCCAAGAAATGAGAAAACTCAAACAAACAAAAAAATTTCTACCCCAAGAGCAAAACATTCCTAGAATTAATCTATCTTTATAATTCTTACTATACAATTACGCTTTAAAATAAGGAAATTGTATGGACTTTAAGCCTATTAGCATAGAAGATAAAGCATTCATTGAAAGTTTTTTAAAACCTCAAAACCTCTTAGTATCGGATTTAACTTTTAGTAATCTTTATTTATGGCACTACTCAAGAGCCATTAGTTATTGTGTTTGTAACGACTGCCTTGTGATACAAACCCAATACCCCAATAAACAACCCTTTATCTTTTATCCTATCCACAAAGACAACCATAAAGAATCCAAAAGACAAGCCATTCTAGCCATTATGCAAGGATATAAGACTCAAAGCTTAGAGTTTTCTATCCATTCTTTAAGCCAAGTAGATAAGGAGGAGTTAGAATCCTTGCTACCTAATGCTTTTGATTATGTTTATAGGGAGGATAGGAGCGATTATATTTACTCTATCCCCGAGCTTATTGCGTTAAAGGGCAAAAAATATCATAAGAAAAAAACCCATCTTAATCGCTTTTTAGAACGTTATCCTTTTAGTTATGAAGCCCTAGATTCTTCTAATATTGCAGAACTTATTACAACCTATGAACAATGGTTTGATAAGGATAATGCTAATGAGGGCTTAAAGAATGAATATATAGGGATTATAGAATCCTTAAAAGCCTTTCATACTCTAAGCTTTAAAGGAGGGATTATTAGGGTAAATGGCAAAATTATCGCTTTTAGTTTTGGGGAACCTCTAAATGCAAATACGATTGTTATCCATATCGAAAAGGCAGATATTAAGTATCAAGGGGCTTATCAAGCTATCAATAGAGAGTTTTTAGCTAGAGAGTGGCACAATTATACTTATGTCAATCGTGAAGAGGATTTAGGGATTGAAGGGTTAAGGAAAGCCAAGCAGTCTTACCAACCCCTTTTTTTACAAAAGAAGTTTGATACTCTTTTAAAAACATAAATACCAAAACTTTGGAGTCTTAATAGAAATATGAAAATCCTTATCATTTGTATTTTGCTCTTTTCTTATCAACTCTTAGGAAACCCTACACTCATCGTCGCAGAGCCTATTAAAAATGGAATCTTTACACAAAATCATTACTATATCGGGTCTTTGTATTTTAGCGAACGTTCCTTTTTAGCCTCTGAAATTTCTGGTGTTATCGAAGAAATTTTTGTCAATGAAGGGGATAAAATCCAAAAAAATCAAGCCCTAGCACGGCTTAATAGTGATTTACTAAATACAGAAATTACTATTAAAAAAGCTCTCTTGCGACAAGCACAAGCTCTTTTAAAAAAAAGCGCAAAAGATTTTAAACGTTATGAAGAGCTTTATAAAAGTAATTCCATTGCTTATAAAGAATACGAAGACGCCCTCTTTGACCTACAAGCTCAAGAGGGAAATACAAACGCTATTGCTTCAGAGTTACAGCTACTCCAAACACAACTACAAAAAAAGACGATAAAAGCCCCCTATGATGGGGTAGTTTTAGAAAAAACCCTCAAAATTGGTGAGTGGGTAAGCACAGGAGCAAATGTTTTTAAAATTGCCAAACTCAGTCCGCTAGAAGCAACCATTGAAGTCCCCTTTGCAATCTTACGTTCTTTAAAAATTGGGGATACTATAGAAACCTCCATTGCTGGTAAAAACTACCCATCTAAAATCATCACCATTATTCCTCTAGGGGATTCCAAAACTAGGACTTTCCCTATTAAACTCTCTATTGAAGATAAAAAAGGAGAACTCATTGAAGGCTTAGAAGTTAAAGCTAACCTGCATATACAAAGAGAAAAAGAAAGTCTTCTTGTCCCTAGAGATAGTATCATTCCCATACAAAATGGCTACGCGATTTTTATCATCAAAGACAACAAAGCTAAACAAGTAATGGTTAATATCAAGGGTTATGAAGGATTTAATGCCTCCATTGAACCACTAAATACGACCCTAAGCACAGAAGATAGAGTTATTACTCAAGGTAATGAACGTTTAAGGGATGGAGAGAGCATTAAAGAACAAGCATTATGATAAAAACACTAATTAACCGACCCATTGTTATTATTGTTTTAATGATTTTAATGGCACTCTTTGGAATTTTAAGCCTTAAGAGCCTACCTTATCAATTAACGCCAAAAGTTACGCGTCCTATTATTACTATACAAACGACTTGGAGCGGTGCAACACCCTATGAAATAGAAAGAGAAATTATCCAAAGGCAAGAACAAGCTCTTAAAGGCATTGATAATTTAGTAAGTTTATATTCTAACGCTCGCAATAGCAGAGCCTTTATTGCCTTAGAATTTAGCATTAACACCAATTTAACCCAAGTGATGTTAGAAGTTAGTAATAAGCTTAATGAAGTTAAAGGATACCCTGATAATATAGATAAGCCTATTATAAGGGCTACTGGAGAAGATACTTCACCCATAGTGCGTATGATGTTAATAAGCTTAGACAAAAATAAAAATGTCCGCCAATACCGAACTTTTTTTAATGAGCAAATCATTCAATATTTTGAAAGAATAGAGGGTGTTGCAGAAGTGTTTTTCCCTAGTGGAGATAATAGAGAAATGCATATTATCTTAGATTATCAAAAATTAGCCGCTTATAATTTAAGCATTGATTCTATTATCAACACCCTAGAAAGAGAAAATGTCAATATCTCTGCTGGAATTATGAATTATGGAAGAAAATCTTATAGAATCCGCACAAATGCTGAATATAAAACCCCACAAATGATTGCTGATACCATTCTTTGGAGTGATGGCTTAAAACGCGTAAGAATTAAGGATATTGCAGAAGTCAAAGAAGGTTATAGCACCAAAACGACCGCTTCCCTTTATAATGGCAAAGAAGCCTTAAGTATTTTTATCAAGCCTACCGCTGATGCTAATGTTTTAGATTTAACAAATCAAGTAGAAAAAGTTTTTTTAAGTCTCAATGCAGGAATCCTAGCCAAAGAACACCTAAAATTAGAATGGATGTATGACCAAAGGGATTATATAAAACAAGCCATTGCTTTAGTGCAACAAAACATTTTTATAGGAGCTTTTTTAGCTTGTGGCATACTCCTTATATTCTTACGCTCTATCACCTCTACCTTTATTATCGCACTCTCCATACCCCTAAGTATTTTTGGGGCTTTTATCATTATGTCAGCCCTTAATAGGACTTTAAATGTTGTCTCTTTAGCGGGGATCTCTTTTGCAGTAGGTATGCTTGTAGATTCATCTATTGTAGTATTAGAAAATATCCATAGACATACAAAAATGAATAAACCCCTCTTTCAAGCTATTAATGATGGAACCACAGAAGTTATTGGCGGATTAATCGCTTCTGTGCTTACTACTATTGCTATCTTTATCCCTATTATTAGGATACAAGAAGAAGCAGGACAACTTTTCAAAGATATAGCCCTTGCTGTAAGCAGTGCGGTTGCTTTCTCACTTTTTGTATCCCTAATAGTTATTCCAACTTTATACTACCAAATACATAAAATAACACCAAAATTCCAAACAATCCCTCTAAAACCCTTAAATACTATCTCCCAATGCCTCCAAAATTTTGGTGATAAATGTGTAGCCCTCATTATGTTTTTCGTCCAAAAATGCCTTCAAAACACTAAAAACAAGATTCTTACAATCCTTACTTTAACTTCCCTCCCCTTGCTATTAGGTTATATTCTATTCCCCAAAATGGAATATCTCCCACAAGGCAATCAAAATTTCATTCTAAGCATTCTAAACCCACCTCCAGGACTTTCTTATAATGAGCGTCAAAAAATCGGTGAAATGCTTTTTACGTGTCTGCAACCTTATTTAAAAGAAAATGGGTTTAAAGGTAATGAAAAAATGCCTCCTATCCACAATATATTCTATTTAGGGAGCGAATCCAATATGCTCTTTGGGTTGCGTTCTACAGAGATTACAAGGGCTTCTGAACTCATCCCCTTAGCAAGAGAATGTATTGCAACCATTCCCGGTATTAGCGGAAATACCTCCCAAGCAGGCATCTTTGAAAGGAGAGGGGGAGCAGGAAGAAGCATTGATGTCAATATTAGCGGAGAAAATTTAGAATCCATTATAGCAACCGCCCTAGAATTACAAAAAATTATTTTTGAAACCTTTGGAACACAAACACAAATAAGACCTATCCCAAGCTTAGAATTACTCTATCCCGAATTTAATCTCTATCCCAATAATGACAGATTAAAAGCAGTAGGCTTAGACTCAAGAAGTTTTGGTATAGCCTTAGATGTTTTAATGGATGGCAGAAAAATTGCAGAATACAAAGAAGAGGGAAGAAACAATATAGACTTAATCTTAAAAACTCAAAAATCCCAAATCTCCTCTCCAGAAGAACTTCATCGTTCCCTTATTTATACTCCTAATGGAGGGATATTACCACTCTCTTCATTAGCTTTACAAAAACTGGAATATGGCATTAACGAAATTAGGCATTTAGAGACAAACCGCACCATAACCCTACAAATCAATCCCCCCCAAAATATCACGCTACAAGAGGCGATGGATAAAATAGAAAAGGAAGTTTTAGAAAAACTTAGAAACAATGGTTTTTTAGGGGACAATAAACTAACCCTTGGTGGAAATGCTAACCAACTTACAAAAATACGGCTTGCTTTAGAGGGGGGATTCATCCTTGCTGTTTTTATTATCTATCTGTTAATGGCAGCTTTATATGAGGACTTTATTTACCCCTTTATCATACTCTTTACTATCCCTTTAGCTTTAAGTGGAGGGATTTTAGGCTTATGGGTTGTGGATACCTTTTTAATCAAGCAAAGTTTAGATGTCCTTACAATGCTTGGCTTTATTATTTTAGTAGGAATTGTTGTAAATAACGCTATTTTAATCATCTATCAATCTTTACATAATATTAGGATTTATGGAATGGATTATCAAAAAGCCATTATAGAAGCTATAAGAGTCCGAATCCGACCTATTTATATGAGCTCCCTAACCTCACTCTTTGGTATGCTTCCCTTAGTCCTAGCTCCCGGGGCTGGAAGCGAAATCTATCGAGGGCTTGGGGCAGTAATCTTAGGGGGATTAGCATTATCCACCTTTTTAACCATTTTCCTAATCCCTTGCCTTTTATCTTTTTTTATCACTAAGGAAAAAAAGTATGTTTTATAAAATATTACTCCTTATAAGTCTTTTTCATTTTAGCTATGCACTAAGTTTGCAAGAAGCCATAGAATTAACCCTTAATAATAATCATAGTATCAAAGAACAAACATACTTTTTAAAAGAAATGCAATATATTCACCAAAAAAACCAAAGCCCTTTTTATCCGTCTATTGACGCTAATTACACCACCAATCAAAGCAATCGCCTAAACCAAAGAGGTAAAAAAGCTTCAGGAAGTTTTGGAGGTAACATTACCTATAACCTTTTTAATGGATTAAGCGATATTTTCACACTCTCTAGCTCTAACTCTCTCTACCAAGCACAAGAACACCAATTACAAGCCACTAAAGAGGATATTATTTTGCTAGTTAAAACCGCTTATATTAATGTGTTGCGTCAAAACCAAAATGTCCTCATAGCCGAGCAGTCTAAAGCCCTCTTAGAGGAGCAAAGGAGAGAAAGTGCAGAATTTTATAAAGTAGGATTAATCCCTAAAAATGATTTATTGAAAGTAGAAGTAGAACTTAAAAATGCCACACAAACACTCTTAAGCGCAAAGAGTAATTTAGCCTACTTTATAAAAACACTTGAACGATACACAAACACAAGCATTAATCCCAAAGAACTTATAGAATTAAAACTCCATAAACCAAGCTTTAAGCTTGATACCCTACAAAATCTTATGTATGCAAAGAATTCCGCATTACTCTACCTAGACAAAATCATCCAAAGCAAAGATTATCTCATCAAAAGCAATGAGGGAAATTTTCTACCCGATATTAACCTTATAGGAAAATACACCAATTATAGCGATAATTACCCATTAATAGGCAAAAATAGCAGTTATAGAGAGGAAACTTCAGCAGAATTACAAGTCAATCTTAATCTTTTCAATGGCTTTAAAGATAAATATCTCTTAGAATCCTCTAAAGTCAATAAATTAGCTTTTCAATCCCAAAGAATCACCCTCATAGAAAATCTAAATTTACAACTTTTTGAAAGCCTAGAAACTTATAATCTTGCTCTAAATGCTTATGAAATCTCCCTTATAGCTCTCAAACAAGCGGAGGAAAATTATAGAATCTCACAAAATCGCTATAAAGCAAGGATTGAAAGCACAAGCAATTTTTTAGATGCGGAATTACTCCTAACAAAAGCTAGAAGTAATGTGGTTTTAAACCGATATGGCATTATACAAGCCATCGCAGAAATAGAAAGAATCACACAAACACCCCAAGTGCAAGAATGATTAGGTATCGATAAACTTATCGCGTCTTTCTTAACAACACTTAGGATTGCCCTTAGAACCATATTTATTATCCATAGCTTCTTTAAAAAACTCCTCTTGTGTTTTAAGGGGTTCATTAGGGCGGTATTTAGACATATACTCTTTATATTTATCATAACTAGGTATGCCAACAAGTAAATACAAAAATCTATCAGATTTTTGATAGATTTTTTTTAGTAAGCTAAAAAATTTTAATATTCTATCCATTAAACAACCCCCTCATAATCGCTTGTCTTTTTATAAGGAAATTCCGCTAAAGGAATGGTTTTTTGCCCCCTAAAACACTGCCAACAAATCCTTAGAGTTTGCACCAAAACAAGCAAAGTTACAAACATAAAAAAGGCACAAAGAATCGCATTTAAAAGATTATTATTAGCAATCTTTGAAAGTCTTTGTGCTTCTTGAGTGAGTTTAGTAGCCAGCTCTACATCACTTGTTGCCATTGCTTCAAGCATTTTTACTTCGGCTTTTGCACTATTATTTTGCCAAATAGCAATATGGCTAACAGAATCGTGAATCTTCTCTCCATTAGCAGGAAGTAGCTTTAAAGTCCCCGCATACAAAGTGCTTACCAATACCCAAGTTACAGGCAAAATAACAACCCAGGATTGTTTAATTTTACCCATTTTAAAAAACACGACCACCACAGCAAGCAAAGCCATTCCCGCAAGCATTTGATTAGAAACCCCAAAGAGCGTCCAAAGGGATTTAATACCACCTTGTGGGTCTGTTACCCCTTGATAAAGAATATAACCCCAAAGGGCTACACAAATCAAAGTCGCAATCGCACCATAAAAAACAGATTGAATATTCCCAAAGGGCTTATAAACATTGCCTAATATATCTTGCACCATAAACCTAGCAGCCCTTGTCCCTGCATCTACTGCCGTTAAGATAAAAAGTGCTTCAAACAAAATAGCAAAATGATACCAAAACGCCATAGAACCTTGACTAAAAAGTGGAACTTGCGAAATAATAACAGCTAAACCAACCGCAAAAGTCGGTGCTCCCCCTGTTTTGCTTAAAATACTGCCCTCCCCTATTTCTTGTGCAGTATTTAAAATCTCCTCTGGAGTAATAACAAATCCCCAACTACTAATAGTCTGTGCTGCTACCTGTGCAGCAAGAGCAGCATCTTTTAGCACTCCACCCTCATAAAAAGCACTCGTCCCAAGTGCAGCTGGAGCAACATTTAAAGAAAAATACAATCCCGGAGTTAAAATTACAGCCGCTATTAACGCCATTACCGCAACTGCAGATTCCATAATCATAGCTCCATAACCAACAGCCCTAGCGTGCGATTCTCTCTCTAGCATTTTAGGGGTTGTCCCACTTGAAATAAGTGCGTGGAATCCACTAATTGCCCCACAAGCAATAGTAATAAATAAAAAGGGGAATAATTCTCCGCTAAAAACCGGACCACTCCCATCAATAAATTGCGTTAGACTTGCAAATTTAACCTCTGGAGCGACAATTAAAATCCCCACCGCCATAAGCACGATAACGCCAATTTTTAAAAAAGTGCTTAAATAATCCCTAGGAGCGAGCAAAAACCACACAGGTAAAATAGCAGCGACAAAGCCATAAACAATAATTACATAAGTTAAGCTAACAGGACTTAAAGTAAAAAACGCACTTAAAGTAGGATTTGCTGCCACCTCACTACCATAAATAAGTGCTAAGATAAGCAATACAAAGCCTATAATACTTGCCTCCCCAATCCTACCTGGACGCAAGAAACGCATATGAATCCCCATATAAATCGCAATAGGTATCGTCATAGCAATCGTAAATAACCCCCAAGGCGATTGTGCTAAGGCATTCACCACCACAAGGGATAAAATCGCAATAATAAGCATCATAATGCCTAAAATCCCAATCATAGTAATACTCCCTACTCCCTTACCAAGCTCTAGCTTAATAATCTCTCCTAAAGATTTACCATTCCTACGCATAGAGATAAACAGCACCGTAAAATCATGCACCGCCCCTGCTAACACAACACCTACAACAATCCAAAGCATACTGGGCAAATACCCCATTTGTGCCGCCAAAATAGGACCAACCAAAGGACCTGCTCCCGCAATAGCGGCAAAATGATGCCCAAAAAGCACTATCTTATTAGTAGGGACAAAATCCCTACCATCATTATTTATTACCGCAGGAGTAGCACGATTATCATCTAACCTTAACACCTTACAAGCGATATATTTAGAATAAAACCTATAGCCAATAGCATAAATACATACAGCGGCTACTACTAACCAAACCGCAGAAATGCTCTCTCCGCTATGGAGTGCTAAAACCCCAAAACTATAAGCCCCAATAATGGCTACAATAGCCCATAAAACCATAATCAAACCTTTATTCATCTGAAGCTTCCTTTTACCAAATTTAGTTATAAAACAAGCATTAAAACTTATTTTATATATAAAGTCAATTCTTTTTAGTAATATTTAAGAAATCTACCAAGCATTAAAAGAATGTGTTAATTTTCTACCCATTAATAAATTAATATTGACAAGAAAAAAGTTTTAGACTAAAATTCTACTTTATTGTAATATCTGCAAAACTACTAGAAGGGAAACTTCGACTTAAACTAAAGACTTAAATAAAACTAATCTTAATAGTTCTCTTAAGCATTCTTTGACAAGCAAAATTTTTGCACTCTCTTAAAAGGAGTTTTGCGATTTTAAAAAGGTTTTATATGAGCGATAATCAGCATAAAAAAGAACAAAAGATGAGGACACATACACCCGTTGAAGGCTACACCATAGAAGACTTACGTGCAAAACCTATTAACAAACTAGCCGATATTGCAAAATCCTTAGGTATTGAAAACCCCCAAGAGCTTTTGCGTCAAGACTTAATCTTTGAAATCTTAAAAACCCAAGTGAGTAAAGGCGGTTTTATCCTCTTTACCGGGATTTTAGAAATCACTTCAGAAGGCTATGGTTTCTTACGCGCTATTGATGAAAACTTCTCTGGCTCTCAAAATGACGCCTATGTAAGTAGCACCCAAATCCGCAGATTCGCCCTAAGAAGTGGAGATATTGTAACCGGACAAGTCCGCTCTCCTAAAGACCAAGAACGTTACTATGCGTTGCTAAAAATAGAAGCAATTAACTACCAATCCCACGATGAGATGAAAAACCGCCCCCTCTTTGATAATCTAACCCCCCTATTCCCAACAGAGCAAATCCATTTAGAATACAATAGCCTAAAAATCACCGGAAGAATGCTAGATTTATTTGCCCCCATTGGCAAAGGACAAAGAGCCTTAATCGTAGCACCCCCAAGGACAGGAAAAACAGAGCTTATGAAAGAATTAGCCTATGGAATCACGCACAACCATCCAGAAATTGAACTCATTGTTTTACTAGTCGATGAGCGTCCAGAGGAAGTAACCGATATGGAAAGAAGCGTTAAAGGAGAGGTTTATAGCTCCACCTTTGATATGCCAGCGAACAATCACACACGCGTTGCGGAGCTTGTTATAGAAAAGGCTAAAAGAATGGTAGAGTTAGGCAAAGATGTAGTAATCTTGCTTGATTCTATTACTAGACTCGCAAGGGCTTATAATACCGCAACCCCAAGTAGTGGTAAAGTCCTAAGTGGAGGGGTAGATGCTAATGCCCTCCATAAGCCAAAGCGATTTTTCGGAGCAGCTAGAAACATCGAGCAAGGAGGCTCCCTAACCATTATCGCAACTGCCCTTATCGAAACAGGCTCCCGAATGGATGAAGTGATTTTTGAAGAGTTTAAAGGCACAGGAAATAGCGAAATTGTCCTAGCTAGACATATCTCAGAGCGTAGAATCTACCCCGCAATGGATATTTTAAAAAGCGGGACAAGAAAAGAAGAACTCCTCTTAGGAGCCGATAAACTCCAAAAGGTATGGGTATTACGGAATGCTATCCACCAAATGAATAATGAAATAGACGCCTTAACTTTCCTCTACTCCCAAATGCAAAAATCCAAAGACAACGAAGAATTCTTAAATATGATGAATGATAGTGCAAAAAATTAAAACAACTCCCAAAAAAATCGGTGTTTTTGATAGTGGAGCAGGAGGCTTAAGTGTCTTAAAAAGCCTTATAAATTCTCAAAGCTTTGAAGAAATCATTTATTATGGCGATACCGCAAGAGTTCCTTATGGAAACCGAAGCCAAAAAGTCATTATCCAATACTCCCTAGAAGCTCTAATTTTTTTTAAAACCCAGCATATCGACTTACTCATTGTAGCGTGCAATACCATAAGTGCCTATGGGTTACAATCAATGCAACAAGCCTCATCTTACCCTATCATTGGGGTTATTAAACCCGGAATCTTAGCCTTAGAAAACACCATTAAAAACAAAGATTCTAAAATCTTAATCTTAGGGACAAAAGCCACGATAAAAAGCAATCTCTACCAAACACTTTTACAAAAGCGAGGCTATCATAACCTATCTGCACTAGCTACAAGCCTCTTTGTTCCCCTAGTAGAAGAGGGGATTTTTGAAGGAGAGATTTTAGATTCTACAATGCACTATTATTTCAAAAGCTACCCAAACAATCCAGACGCTATTATTTTAGGTTGCACCCATTTCCCACTTATCGCCAAATCCATAGCAAAATATTTTGACAACAAACCCCTGCTTATCCATTCAGGAGACTCGATTATGCAATATCTACAAAAGCAATATCCCCTAAAGCCCACCACAAACCCTACAAAAATAACCTTTTTTGCAAGTGATAACTTAGAGAGATTAAAACAAACTGCCAAACTATGGCTTAACCAACCCTAAACAAAACCCCTATAAGAATTTAGTTAATCCAAATCCTAGCAAAATCAACATAAGCACTCTTTAAAAATAAAGTATTATACCCTAATTAACTCACCCCACCCTGCTCCTTTAAAAGCTAAATTTAAGAATTAAACTAAAAATTAAAAGTTAATTAAAAAATAATCCTCTTTACTTAAATCAAAGTTTAAATTTTATGCTATACTAGGAATGTTAAAAATAGTTTATGACAAATACATAATAAAAATGCCTAAATCTCCTAATATAATAATATATTAGGG
>NZ_JRPC02000122.1 GCF_000765745.2 Helicobacter apodemus | reverse complement strand
CACTTTTCTTAGGAAAAATACTTTTAATTCTCTTTCTGACATATTTTGAAATTTTTTCAACTTTTTCATATTGTATCCTTTAAAAAATAATAGAGTAAATACTCTAATAAAGGATTCTTATATTCCCACAAGGGAAGTAAAAATCCCTTGTTGGAATATTTAATATTAAAAAGGCTCTTAGGTTTTATTGCAACCTAAAGGAAAGCAAATACATCACTCTTACTTAGGCAGTAAGAGTTTTATTGCTTATAAGATTGATAAACCATAGAGGTTTTAAGATTTAAAACAATAAGAACTAGAAAGGTATGCCCTCTCCAACATCAGTATTGTTTTGATTGACTTGTGGCTGTCCTTCATAAACTACATTAGGTTCATTATCAACAACTACTTCAGAAGTATTAGCATCTGCTTTTG
>NZ_JRPC02000016.1 GCF_000765745.2 Helicobacter apodemus | reverse complement strand
GGGTTTTATTTAGTTTCAATCAAGCTTTCTTTCATTGTATATAAGAAAGCTTTAGTGGGGTTATTGGTTGGTTAGGGTTAGTTGCTTTTACTTACTTTTATTTAGTCTTACTTACTCTTAGTTACTCTCATACATAGTAAAGATAAAGAAACCACAGATAACGCTACTATACCAATAACACAATACACCCACACAGCATAGCAAAGATAAAGATTAAAAACCTAGATACTACACTATATCCACACACTCCTTTACTTACCTATTCCTTAAGGATTGTTTAGGTTTATTTAGTTTCAATCAAGCTTTCTTTCATTGTATATAAGAAAGCTTTAGTAGGGTTATTGGTTTTATTTATTCTTTTAAAGTTTTATAATATTTATAAAAGCTATTAATAGAATTCTTTTAAAAAGAATCGTATCTTTAGTTATTCTTTATTTCTTATTGTTTGTTTGAAGTTTTCTTATTATTTATTACTTATGGGTTATTTACTGAGTTCTTTGTTTTAATCTTTTAGTGTTTAATCTTTAATGCTAACGATATTATGGGTAAGTTTAAGGGGTGAGTGGTATAATTCCAAGATTTTATAAAAGGGAAATGCAATGAAGCAAGGTGATTTTACAGAGGTTGCAAAACATTATCATAATCGTCCAGCTTATAGTGAAATGCTTTTAGAGAAGCTTATCGCTTGTGTTAATGATGAGAAAAAGCCTATAAAAGATTTAAATATTGTAGAAGTTGGGGCAGGGACGGGGAAGCTTACTCAAGTCTTAGCAGGGCTTGGTTGTAATGTTTTAGCCATAGAACCTAATGATAATATGCGACAAGAGGGAATTAAGGCTACAGAGGGTATGAATGTAAAATGGCAAAAGGGAAGTGGAGAGCAAACCGGTGTGGATTCTCATTATGCTGATTGGGTAATTATGGCAAGCTCCTTTCATTGGACAGATCCCAAAAAATCCTTGCCGGAATTTGCAAGAATACTCAAAAATACTAGCGGGGGGGGGGGCAAATATTTTACTGCTATTTGGAATCCTAGAAATATACAAGAAGATTCTATTTTTTTTGAAATTGAAAATGAGATTAAACGTATTGTCCCAGAGCTCGAACGCGTTAGTAGTGGGAGTCAAAATGTCAAAAAATGGGAAGAAATTCTTATCTCTACAGGAGATTTTAAAGATTGCTTTTTTATGGAATGCGATTATTATGAAACTATGGATAAGGAACGTTATTTAGGTGCTTGGCATTCTGTGAATGATATACAGGCTCAAGCAGGCAAAGCTAGGTGGCAAGAGATTTTAACGATGATTAGCTCTAAAATCTCTTCTTTATCGGTTATTCAAATCCCTTATAAAATTAGGGCTTGGAGTGCAAGAAAAGTTTAAAACCCTCAAAAGTAGGGTTTGATAAAGGAATATTATGAAACCCTCAACTTATATCTACCCCGCAGGAGTTACAGGAAAAGTGCTTGGTGGTATGGTAGAGTATGTTACAGGGAAAAAACCGATTTTTATTGATGATAATATAGGCACTTGCGGCATTAGGGATTATGCTAAGGTGATATTGTCTCAAGGTGCAAGTGTGGAACTTGCTTGGGATAAACGCTCGGGTTTAAATCATCAAACTATCTTTAAACTTCAAGATAAGCTTAGGGAATTATCTATCCCTTATTGTGAAGATTCTATGCTTTTTTATGCTAGAGAGAGTGTTAAGAAGCTTAAAAGCCGAATTACCCTTAAAGGTTGGAAACAAGTTTTAGGGATTGAACTTGGGGGTATGGCAGAGGATAAGCATTTGGGATTTTTAGATGATAAAATCACAGAGTTTTCTAAAGGTGGTATTAAAATTGTCTATTTTTGCGGAACCTCTGAAGCCTACCAAAGGATTCAAGAAAAAATCTTTCAAGAATCTTTAGATTCTTTAGCTATCTTTCTCCCTTGCTTTTATTTGGATTTAGTAGATTGTGTGGATGTGCTTTGTAAAGTATCTTGGACTCCTAAAAATACAAAAATTTCTACAATCATTGTAGGACATTCTTTAGCAGATTTTTCCTCTTTATCTTTAAAAGAGCAAAAAGAAAAGCTTGATTATCTCTGTATTGCTTCTCCTAGGTTTATGCCTAGCGGGGGGGGGGGGAATTTATCCCTTGTGGCTATTTGGGGTTTGATAGAATGGTGCGTGAAATAAGTAGGCAAGAAGCAAGGGTGAAAAAGGCAGTTTTATTTGCGCCTTATGATATAGCAGAGCTAGAGTTAATGATACCTTATATGCAGGCTATACAAGATTTACTTCCTAATGTTAAGGTGATTTTGCGTTCAAGAAGCTTTTGCGAAAATGTCTGGAATAGTGCTTATGTGAAGCAAATGCTTAAACCTTTAGAATCTGCTAAAAACTTTTTTATCGATGATTCTTGGCAAATTCAAGCACAGAGTTATTTGGATTCTTTTTTATTTGTCTGTGGAAAAACAACTTCTAAATATTCCTTTCCTTTCTTAAGCCTTGCCCCTAGCCTTGTTTTATTTACTAAAGAGCAAGTTTTAGATGAAAGGCTTGGAAAATGCTTGGATACCTTAAGCACAAAAGCATTTATCAAAGTAGTAAAAGCTTTTCAAAAAGAACAGCGACAATGGACAGAAAATATCGTTAGATATAGAGAGGGTAACCTTTATCACTTTGGTAAGGCTAGTGAATATTTAGCGGAGTATATTTTGCATAATTTTTTTAAAATTGATTTTAAAAAGGAGGTGGGAATATCATCAAAAGTTTAAAATCTAAAATTTACATCTAAAAATTTATTTTAAGGAGAAACTATGGAAAAAATCGTTGAACAAGTGTGGGATTATACCAAACACGCAAAATTTTATGAATTTAGACCTAATTATGCACCAAATACTATTACTATGCTCGTGAAGTTGGCGGGGGGGGGGAATACCCCTTTAAGAGTTGCTGATATTGGTGCTGGAACAGGGAATTTAAGCATTATGCTTTTAGAGAGAGGTTGTGAAGTGGTTGCCGTAGAGCCTAATGATGCGATGCGTGAAATTGGGATTGAAAGGACAAAAGGCAGTAAGATTGAATGGGTTAGGGCTACAGGGATTGATTCTACACTCTCTAGCGGTGATTTTGATTGGGTTACCTTTGGGAGTAGCTTTAATGTAATGGATAGATTAGAGGCTTTAAAGGAAGCTTATCGGTTGTTAAAGCCACAAAGTTATTTTTCTTGTATGTGGAATCATCGGGATTTGTCTGATAAGATTCAAGAGATAGCGGAAAATGTTATTTTAGAGTTTGTGCCAAATTATACAAGAGGTGTGAGGAGAGAGGAGCAAAGAAGCTTTATAGCAGAGCATAAAGAACTTTTTGATAATATTATTTATATAGAGGAAGATTTTTATTTTCATCAGAGTTTAGAGAATTATATCAATGCTTGGCGGAGTGTAAAAAATCCTTATTGGGATTTAGAAACTAAAGAGGGGCAAGAATTGTTTGGAAAAATCACTCAAAAGATGAGTGAGAAGCTACCTAAGGAATTGGATATTAAATATACGACAAGGTGCTGGAGTGCAAAAAAAGTCTAAAAATCTCTACCTTTATCCTAATGGAGAGGATACACAAGCGGCTCATTTGATGATAAAAGAGCTGCAAAAGCAACATTATATGGAACAAAGGCAAATTTTTATTGTGGATGATTCCTTAGAATCTACCTCTCTTAGTTTCTTAAAAAATAGTATTCAAGAGGGGGAGTTGTGGATTATTCATCAAGATAAAGATTTTTATAAGAAATTATTCGAGAATGCTAAAAGTTTGCCTTTAGTTAAAAATGGCATAGAATCTTTAGAGAAAGTCTTTAAAGAAGCCCTTGAGAACTTTAACTTTGAATGGGTGAAAGAAAATGTTATAAACGACCATTTTCTTTTTTTGAGTTATACGGGATATTTTTGCTTGCATTTTTGGATTTCTTTAGATGAAAAAAATGCCTTTGTGGTAGCTTTTAAAGAGCTATGCTTTAGGGCTAATGATTATTTTACGAGTTATTTTAATCTGCAATCTCCTGTTGTTGGGATACAAGTTACAACCTTTAGTGGAGGCAAACATTTAGGGGAGATTGGAGATTTTTTGCAGAGGCAAAACTTAAGGGTTATTTATGTGTATTATGATGAAGAATCTTATGTGTGTTTGCCTCCTTCTAAAAGAAGTCAATCTATTTGCTTTCCTCTACAATCTAGCTATATGGGGATATTTTTAAATATTTTTCAATTTTATGTAACCTGTCTTATGCCACTTACTGCTCCTAGCTGGGGAGGAAAGTATGTTTATGTCTCTCACGCTTATATTGACCCTATCGCCGCACTTTATCAACGCAATCGCCCTCTTGATGATTTTTGGTTTAAGAGAAAAATGGGGATTAATGGGTTTAGGATGATAACTTCTGTTTCTAATTATAAAATTTTAGAAGAGAAGTTTTTAGAATGCGGTTATGAGGAAGAGCTTGTATGTGCGGGTTATCCTAGTCTTGATAGTTATATTTTAGAATATTCTAAGATTCCTCCTATGGTTAATGCAGAGACTATTTTAATCGCTATTAATGATACGAAGAATCTTGTTTTGGTTAAAGAACTCTTAAAAGTTTTTTTAACAAATAATCAAAAAGTTATTTTACGCCCACATCCGGGTTCTAAAAAAGAGGATTATCAAGAGATTCTTAATTTCCCTAGAGGGGGGGGGTGTTCTATGATACCTCTAATCGTTTAAGTGCAGAGAAAATGGGAGAATGCCTTTGTCTTATAGGGGACTATTCAAGCTTGGTTTATACCTTTCCCTTAACAACTTTAAAACCCGCTATTTTGATTGGCTCTGACAACCAAAATGCTTATAAAGGGATTAGTTTTTATAACCCAACATTACATTTTTATGCTAGAGATGTTAAAGAATGTCTTGAGAGTATTGAGAAAATAAAAAATGAGGATAAAGACCAAAGAGCCTTAAGTATCAAAGAGTATCGCGAAAAAGAAGTTTTTAATCTAGGGTGCTCTAGTGCTTTTATTGCGGATTTTATTGCTAAGAAAATGAAAAAGTGATATTTGAAGCAATTATTAGGTTAGATGTATCTTGACTATGCAAAAGCAGGGCAAAGTTTAAAAGTTTAATGGAGTGAATATCTTTTGAATCTCTTTAGTAAGATATACTATCAACAATCTTTATCTATCTGTTTTTTAATACCCATTGAATGTAGAGGATAAGAAATCTAGTGCTTAAACTTTAAAAACTTACAAATAGGATACCCGCTTGATAAAACAATGTGTCTTATACATTAAGGATATAGAATAATATAGGTTTTATGTTGTTTTACGTAGTGTTTTGTGATACTAAAAGAAAAGCAAAGTAAAAATATCCTAAGAATAAAGGGTAAAAATCTTTTTACAAAAAGAATTAATGTTATAATATTTCATTCTATAAGATTTGTGGAGTTCAAGAATGATAAAGATTACCGAAAATAGTTTAAGGGATGGGCATCAATCTTTACTAGCAACAAGAATGCGAACAGAGGATATGGTAGAAGCAGCAAGGATTTTTGAGGAGGTGGGATTTCATAGTGTTGAAGTATGGGGTGGGGCAACCTATGATACCTGTTTAAGATACCTTAAAGAAGATCCTTTTGAACGTTTAGCGATTTTTAAGGATATTTTTAAAAAGACTCCTATCCAAATGTTGCTAAGGGGTCAAAATCTCATTGGTTACCGCCATTATGCTGATGATGTCGTTAAAGAATTTATCCAGCTCTCTGCACAAAATGGTGTAGATATTTTTAGAATCTTTGATGCGTTAAATGATATTAGGAATCTTGAAGTTTCTATAGAGGAAGTTAAAAAGCAAGGAAAACACGCACAAGGAGCGGTTTGCTATACAACTTCACCGGTGCATACTACCAAAAATTTTGTAGAGTTAGCCCAAGAGTTAGAAAAGCGGGGTTGTGATTCTATAGCTATTAAAGATATGGCGGGTTTAATAACGCCTAATGCTGCTTATGAGCTTGTTAAAGCATTAAAAGAAACCATAGGTATTCCTTTAGCCTTACATACGCATTCTACTGCAGGGTTTGCCTTTGGTTCGCATTTAATGGCTATTGAAGCAGGAGTGGATATTATTGATTTAGCTAATTCCGCTTTAGCTGAGGGGACTAGCCATCCTTGCACGCAATCTATGGTAGCAACACTTAAAAATACACAATGGGATAGCAAATTAGATTTAAGCCTTATGGAGAGGGCAGCAGAGATACTTAAACGCAATGGTAGAAAATATAAAAAGTTTGAATCTGAATACAACCAAATTGATACGCGTGTATTAGTTAATCAAATACCCGGTGGTATGATTTCTAATATGGCTAATCAATTAAGAGAACAAAATGCCTTAGATAAAATGGATGAGGTTTTAGCAGAAATTCCTAAAGTAAGGAAAGATTTTGGGTATCCTCCCCTTGTTACTCCATCTAGCCAGATTGTTGGGACTCAAGCGGTTTTAAATATTCTTAGCCAAACAAGGTATAAAACACTTACTATAGAATCTAAAAATATGATTAAAGGTTGCTATGGGAAGACTCCTGCTCCTATTGCTAAAGAATTGCTTGATAAGATAAAAGCAGAGGGGGAAGAGATTATTGATATGCGTCCAGCGGATAAAATAGCCCCAGAAATGCAAAAGGCTAAAGAAGAATCTAAGGAATTTGCCAAAAGCCCAACAGATGTTATTTCTTATGCTATTTTTGGTGGGGTCGCAAAGACTTTTTTAGAGGAACGTAATGAAAATCGTTTATCTCCAGAATCCCTTAAAACTTTTGAGGATGGGTCTCACTCTCCAATGTCTAAGGAATTTACGATTAATTTACACGGCGAATCTTATAGGGTGAAAGTTGAAGGAAGCGGTGCAAAAGATGAAAAGGTTCGCCCATTTTTTATCCGTATTAATGGGGATTTAAAAGAAGTTTTAGTGGAATCTCAAAATGAGGATTCTACAAATGATAAAAGCAATAGCGATTCACTGCCTCAAGCCAGTTTGCGGGGTCATATTATCTCTCCAATGCCCGGAAACCTAACTAAGCTTTATGTAAAAGTAGGGGATAAGATTAAAGAGGGTGATGTTTTAGCTATTGTGGAAGCTATGAAAATGGAAAATCAAGTTTTAGCAACTATTGGTGGAGAGATTAAAGAAATTTATGCCAAAGAAGGGCAACAAATTAGTGCCAATCTTGCTATTATGTTTGTTGAATAATGCAAATTTTAAGTGTTAGTGCATTAAATTTACAAATTAAGAGTTTATTAGAAGCGACTTTTTTGCAAGTGAGTGTTTGTGGAGAGGTAAGTAATTGCACTTATCATTCTAGCGGACATTTGTATTTTACTTTAAAAGATAAAGATTCTAATCTCAAATGTGTAATGTTTAGAGGAAATGTTTCTAAACTGAAATTTAAAATTACAGAGGGGAGCAGTGTTGTTCTCTTTGGTGCTATTTCGCTTTATACTCCAAGAGGGGAATACCAGCTAAATTGTATTAGTGCTATGCCAAGTGGTATTGGTGAGCTAACTTTAGCCTATGAGCAACTAAAAGAAGAATATGAAAAGAGAGGGTATTTTAAAAAACAACAACCATTCCCAAAATTCCCTAAAAAAGTAGCCTTGCTTACCTCTAAGAGCGGGGCAGTTTTACACGATATGTTGAGGGTCGCACAAAAGAGATGGGAATTAACAGAGTTTTTTTTGCTTGATACTTTAGTGCAAGGTGAAGGTGCTAAAGAAGAGATTGCTAGGAATTTAAAATATGCGGATTCTTTAGGTGTAGATTGCGTGATTTTAGCAAGGGGTGGAGGGAGTTTAGAGGATTTGTGGGCTTTTAATGAACCTTTGGTGGTTGAAGCTATTTTTCACATGAAAACGCCTGTTATTTCTGCTATAGGGCACGAACCGGATGTTGTATTGAGCGACTTTGTAGCGGATTTACGCGCTCCTACGCCATCAGCAGCGATAGAATTACTCTTGCCTGATAAGAATGAATGTTTAATGGGATTAGATTTTTTACAAAAAAGCTTAGAGGATAAACTAAAACGTATTTTAGAGCATAAAACAAGAACTTTTGATACTTTAACAATGCTTTTAGAAAAGAATCCCTTTTTTAATCAATTAGAAAATCTTTATTACCAATTCCATTATTTATCTTTGTCTCTACAACAAAAGTTAGAATCAAGATTGAAAAAATACGAATATAGCTTAAAGCCTTTTGGGGTGCATTTAACACAAAAATTAGAAGAGGCATTTTATAAAAACCAAAATTATTTAGAAACTTTGCGTTCAAGCTTAGAATCTAAAAATCCAAAGAATTATCAAAGAAAAGGCTATGTTTTTGCCCATATCCAGCAAAAACCCATTAAAAATCTCCTAGATTTAAAATTTCATTCTAATATCACTTTGGAGGATAGTTATGCACAAGTTTTAGCACAGGTGATAGAAATTCATCCTTTAGAGGATAAAGATTCTTAGAAATTCTCTTCAAACCAACCCGCAATCTCGCTCCTAATAGTATGCTTTAAAACAATTCCTGCTAGAAAATCGTCTTGTTTTGCCTTTTTTAATAAGCTTACTAATCCATTGCGGTATTTGCTAAGATAGGGATGATCAATTTGTGCCGGATCGCCTAAAAATACTATTCTAGAATCTTCAGCAATCCTTGTCCCGATAAGTTTAATAGTTGCATTAGAAGCATTTTGTGCTTCATCAAAAATAACAAATTTCTTTGCGATACTCACACCTCTGGCGTGTGCTATATCCATAACTTCAATATTATGCTTTTGGAGAAAGTATTCTGTGGCTTCTCTGCTCTCAAAGCTATTAGCATCGCCTTTGTATTCTATCCTTTTTGCTAAAGATTCCTTTTGCATTTTAGTAATCATAAAATTAATGGTGCTAAAGAGGGGATACATAAAATAACTAAGCTTTTGGTTCTCATCACCTTTTCTAAAGCCTAATTCCGCTTCTTTATCATTAGCGGTAATGGTATTCCTCATATAAATAATGCCATTGACTACCCCTCTTTTAAATAAGCTAATTCCAGCTTGTAGTGCAATAAGTGTTTTTCCACTACCCGTTGCTCCACTACAGATAGTAATTTTATTTTTTGGGTGGGTTAGGATTGTGTAAAGGAATTTCTGCTCTAAATTAATGGGTTGGATATAAAGTTTGTCCTCTTTTAAGATTTCATCAAAATTTAAGTTTTCAAAACTTCCCTCTAGCTTAATCCCATAATATTTTTTCCCTGTTAGATAAAGAGAGCTTTCTGTGTTGTCCTCCTCATCAACTTCTAATAAACTCCAATTTTTTAAGGATAGAAAATCTTGATTGTTCTGAATAGAGTAGGCAATATTTTTCTTATGTGCTCTAAGTGGGTGGAAGAAGTTAATAGAATGTGGATCGTCGATTTTATCACGGATTAAAGACTGGGAGATGAGATTATTAGAGATGGCATAAACTTTAAGTGAAATATCATTGGTGAGTAATATAAAACCATAATCTTTAGCAATCTCTAAGATTCTTGCATCATTTAAGCCATAGTCTAAATGTTGAATTTCATATCTTGGGCGATGAATAATTTGTAGGGGAATCTTTGTATCATTATAGGCAAAGTTAATGCTATGGATACTATCCTCTAAAAGAGGCTTAAAAGATGAGATATGGGACTCATCACTTAAGATGTTACGGAAAAACTCTCTTGCGAAAAACCCTGTTTGTGTGCTTAAATCTTTCTTTTTATCAAGCTCGCTTAAGGTAACATCGCAGATAAAGATAATATTTTCACCATTTTGATGGAGAAAAAAGAGATTTTCTACATCGTCTAAAATAATAGAAGTATCAATTAAATAAGTTTTACTCACTTATTGGCAACCTTCACATTCGATACTTCTATCCATTGTGGAATTTTCTGCTTCTATACTTTGGGAACGGAGATAGTAAGTAGATTTTAATCCTAATTTCCACGCAAGTGTGTAGATTTCATTGAGATATTTTCCACTAGCCTTTTCTAAGGACATAAAGATATTGGTGCTTTGCCCTTGATCAATCCATTTTTGACGCACTGCTGCTGCTTTGATAATAGCAGTTTGATCAATATTATAAGCACTTATGTAGTAATTCCAATTTTCTAAGTTTAAATTAGGTGCGACAACAGGGATAAGTCCGCTTAAATTTTCTTCAAACCATTTACGTTTGTAGATAGGTTCAATTGTTTGCGTTGTGCCAACTAAGATAGAAATAGAGCTTGTGGGGGCAATTGCCATTAAGTAACCATTGCGGATTCCTTTGGTCTTTACTTCATTGCGTAAAAAATCCCAATCATAGATAAACCCAAAGAGACCTCCTCTATCTACTAAAGACTTAGTTTCAGTATTTGCTCTATCTATAGGGAATATTCCTTGCGACCAAGAAGAACCATGGAATTCATTATAAATACCTTTGATTTGTGCTAACTCACAACTTGCTTTAATGGCATTGTAGCTAACCATTTCCATAATTTCATCAATTTTTTCTAAATGCTTCTTGCTTCCCCATTCTATTTTAGATTCTGCTAACATTTGTGCCTCACCCATTATACCAAGTCCAATAGCACGATTATCAAGGTTGGTAGCTTTAACTTTGCGATTAGGGTAGAAGTTTAAATCAATCACATTATCAAGCATCCTAATGGCTACTGGAACAACCCTCTCTATATCCTCTTTGGTATGTATTTTAGAAAGATTGATAGAGGCTAAATTACAAACAGCGGTTTTTCCATCTATAGATTCCCTTTGAGCGATGAAAACTTTTTTACCTTTAATGCTATCAAGAGAAGTGATTTTATTAGAGAGTTTTTTGGTTCCATTATCCATTAAGACTTCTTGAAATTCTGGATAATCTTCAATGCTTCCATCTTCAAATTCTACGCGAATAAAGCATTTATTAGGCTCGGTGTTTTGGAATATTTCTGTGCAGAGGTTAGAGCTTCTAATGATTCCACAATGCCCATTAGGATTTGCCCTATTAGCATTGTCTTTGAAGCACAAAAAAGGAGAGCCTACTTCAAAATAGCTAGTCAAGATTCTTTTCCATAATTCTTTAGCTTTAATGGTTTCTCTTGGGATACTCTCATCAGCTTCATATTGTTGGTAACGCATTTCAAATTCTTCCCCATATAGGTTGGTTAAATCTGAACAAATGAGTGCATCAAAGAGACTCCATAAGCCATCTTCGGCAATTCTTTTCATAAACAAATCTGGAATCCATAATGCAGGGAATAAGTCGTGTGTTCTCCTTCTTTCCTCTCCGCTATTTTTCTTAATATCTACAAAGTCAAAAATATCACTATGCCAAGGCTCTAAATACACAGAAATAGCCCCTTTTCTTGTGCCAAGTTGATCAACAGCAATAGCAATATCATTCGTGATTTTTAAAAAGGGTATAACCCCACCTGCTGCATTTTTATGCCCATCAATAAAGCTTCCTAATCCCCTAATTTTAGAGAAATCCCAGCCAATACCTCCTCCATATTTGCTTAAGAGTGCCATTTCTTTATAAGAATCAAAAATACCTTCAATATTATCAGGTGTGCTACCAATATAACAAGAGCTTAGTTGATGACGCGGTGTTCTAGCATTAGAGAGCGTGGGGGTTGCTGCCATAACTTCAAATTTAGAGAGTAAATCATAAAACTGCTCTGCCCAATAATTAGGGTCTTCTTCATTTTGTGCTAAGAACATCGCAATTCCCATAAACATATGTTGGGGTAATTCTATAGGATTACCTTGCTTGTCTTTTAGTAAGTATCTATCATAGAGGGTTTTAATCCCCAAATAAGTAAATTGTAAATCCCTTGTTTTATCAATCTTTAAATCTAATCGCTCTAAATTAAATTTTTCTTTCATTCCTTTAATAATGCGGTTTTCTTTTTCCCCTAATTCTAAGTATTCTTTGAGGCTTTTATAGCCATTAAACCGATTGACGCGGTGGTATAAATCATAAAGGAATAATCTAGCCGCTACAAAAGTCCAATTAGGGCAATCAATATCGATTTTATCAACGGCGGTTTTAATAAGTGTTTGCTGAATTTCTTGGGTTGTTATTTTATCGCGAAATTGTAATTTAGCATCAACTTCTAATTCACTTTGTGAAACCCCCTCTAATCCCATTACAGAATCTTTGGTGTATTTTTGTATTTTGGTAACATCAAGTGGTTCAACGCGTCCATTTCTTTTAATAACTGTTAGCATTTTTCCTTCCTTACTTATTTTTTCTTTTTCTTTGTGTTGGGTCTAAGACTTTTTTACGAATCCGAATATTTTTAGGTGTTACTTCTAAAATCTCATCTTCTTCAATCCACTCTAAAGCTCTTTCTAAATTTAAATCACGGGGTGGGGTGAGTTTGATGGCATCATCACTACCGCTAGCACGCATATTAGTTAAATGTTTAGCTTTTATAGGATTAACATCTAAATCATTTTCTCTGCTATGCTCCCCAATAATCATACCTATATAAACCTTTGTTTGTGGAGGGATAAACAAAACTCCTCTTTCTTGAATATTTCCTAAAGAAAAGGGTGTGGCTTCACCATTTTCCATAGAGATTAAAGCCCCATTGTTTCTTGTTTCTACACTTCCACTAAAGGGGCGAAATTCTAAGAAGCTATTATTCATAACTCCCTCACCCTTGGTATCGGTTAAAAACTCACTCCTATAACCAATCAATCCCCTAGCGGGAATTTCAAATTCTAATCGCGTATATCCCTCTCCCATTGGATTCATAGCTTTTAATTCTGCCTTCCTCCTCCCTAGTTTTTCAATAACACTGCCCGAGTAATCTTGGGGTGTATCAATCACTAAAGATTCAAAGGGCTCACATTTCTTTCCTTCTATTTCTTTGGTAATAACTTCTGGACGCGAGATACTAAATTCATAATCCTCTCTTCTTAGATTCTCTGCTAGAATAGTGATTTGTAATTCCCCTCTACCACTAACTTTAAACTTCCCTTCGCCTAATTCTTCAATTTTCATTGCGATATTGGTTTGCATTTCTTTTTCTAATCGCTCTTTGAGTTTATTAGCGGTTACATGTTTGCCCTCTAATCCTGCAAAAGGGGAATCATTAACCGCAAAATTTACACTCATTGTAGGCTCCTCTAAATGCATAGGGTCAAGCGGGATAGGGTTATTAATATCTACAATAGAATCACCTACATTAATAGAGTGAAATCCTGCTAGAGCAATAATATCTCCAGCTTGTGCCTCTTGTATTTCTGTCCTAGCAAGTCCATAAAAGCCAATGAGTTTAGTAATCTTGCCCGTGGTTTTCTCTCCATTGCCTTTAGCTAACATTACATTTTCACCCTTTTTTACCTTGCCATTAAAGATTCTAGCAATACCGATTTTTCCTACATAATTATCATAATCTAAAGTAAAGATTTGGATTTGAAGTGGATTATTAGATTCACCGCTAGGCAAAGGGACATACTCTAAAATCGCATCAAAGAGCGGTTCTAGATTCTTTTTTTCATCTTCTAAGTTTTTTATCGCATAGCCATCTCTTGCTGCTGCATAAACTACAGGAAAGTCAAGTTGCTTTTCATTGGCGTCCATAGCGGCAAAGAGATCAAAGACTTCATCAATAACCCTATCGGGTTGTGCGGCGGGTTTATCGATTTTGTTAATTACAACAATCGGGCAAAGCCCTAGCGCTAAGGCTTTTTTCACAACAAACTTTGTTTGTGGCATAACCCCCTCTTGAGCATCAACAAGCAATAAGACGCCATCAACCATTTTTAAAACTCTCTCAACCTCACCCCCAAAATCGGCGTGTCCGGGAGTATCAATGATATTGATTTTTGTGTTTTTATAATGGATCGCAGTATTTTTTGAAAGAATAGTAATACCTCTTTCTTTTTCAATATCATTACTATCCATTACACGTTCATCAATTTGCTCGTGGCTTGCAAAAGTGCCTGATTGTCTAAGGAGACCATCAACCAAAGTCGTTTTTCCGTGATCGACATGAGCAATAACTGCAATATTTCTAATCTCTTGCATAACTTTCCTTGAAAATAAAAATTGTGCGGATTTTATCGAAAATAGTCTTAGAAAAAATCTAAAAAATTAGGAATACTATTTGCTTATATTGCTGGTAAAATTTATAAATTTTAGAGGTGATCCTATGCTTTCTTTTCTTGAAATAGATAAGAGTAATGTAACCGATGTATCCAAAGATAAAAATAAAATTCCAACCCAAGAGGATTTGCAAGAAGAAGTAACCTTTTCAAAAATTTTTGATGATTTAATAGAAGATAAAGAAGCAGTTAAGAAAAAAGGTAAAAACCTAGAAAAAAAAGCAATTAATCTATTACTTAAAGAAAAGAATATTGCAGATGTAGATAAGGAAGAGATTAAAGAAGAACCAATCATAGAAACAAAAGAAGGAAGCATTGCTTTTAAAAAAGAGCATAAAAAGATTATTAAAACAACTAAAGAAACCTTAGAAATAGCAATAGAAGACAAGCCTACAAAAAAGGCGCATTCTTTAGAGACTTTAAGGTCTATTCCCCAAAATGCCAAAGAATTATTGCAAATGGCAAAAGAAACAAAATCTCCTAAGACTTTAAAAGATATTCTTCAAAAAGCCAATAATTTAAACCTTGTGGTTAAAAAAATACATTTTCAAGGGGATACACAAAAGCCTAATAAAACTATATTGCAAGAAATTCCCCAAAAGTCTCAAAGTAAGGTTACAGGATTAAAAGATAAAAAAGCATATATTCCTAATGAAGTATTAAGTAATATTTTACAAGATAAAAAAATCTTAGAAAATGGCAAAAAGATAGAAAAAAATCTCTCCTTAAAAAAAGAAAAAGACAAGTTCATCCAAGAAGTAAAAGAGGATTTTCAAGTAATAAAAGAAAACCCCAAAGGCTTAAAAAATACACATCAAGAAAAAACTATTTCTACTTTAACGCAAAAGAGAGAGAAAAAAGATTTCAAAGATTCTCAAATACCTTCTAGTCCAAAGGAGGTTATAAATGCGATTCTTTTACAAGATAAAAAAATCTTAGAAAATGGCAAAAAGATAGAAAAAAATCTCTCCTTAAAAAAAGAAAAAGACAAGTTCATCCAAGAAGTAAAAGAGGATTTTCAAGTAATAAAAGAAAACCCCAAAGGCTTAAAAAATACACATCAAGAAAAAACTATTTCTACTTTAACGCAAAAGAGAGAGAAAAAAGATTTCAAAGATTCTCAAATACTTTCTAGTCCAAAGGAGGTTATAAATGTAATTCCTAAAGATTCTAATATTATTTTAGAACAATCCTCTAAAACAGCTATTAAGCAAACAAAAGAAAATCTTAGTAAGCAAGAGAAGCCAAAAATTTCTTTTAAAGAGGAGAAAAACCCTTATTCCTCTGTTAAGAAAGAAAACAAAATTATGGATAAATCTTATGAAAAACATCATTTTGCCTTACAAGAAGAGAGGCAAAATATACAAAATATTACTAAAGAGGAAATACAGGTTAAAGAGCATTCACAACAAAGTTTTTTAGATAATCTTTTAAAAATGCAAAATTCAGCTAAAAGCTCTTTTGTATCAGAGACTAAAGAAGCAAGCCCCATACAAAAGGAGATAAAAGAAAAAAACTATCAAGAAGTTTATCAAGGTGCCATACAAAGCCAAAATATTGAACGTTTTAGTATCCAAAATACTTTTATACACTTTAGCGACAAGCTAAAAGAGGCTTTACAAAACTATCGCCCACCCGTTACTAAAATTTCCTTAGAATTAAATCCTCAAAATTTGGGGAGTGTTGAACTTACCATTACAAAAAGAGGGGATAATATTCATATTCAAATTGGTTCGAATCAGCAAGCTTTACAGCTTTTTATGCAAAATGCACAAGATTTTAAAAACCAATTAAGTAATTTAGGATTTAATGAAGTGCAAATGGACTTTAAAGATACTGCAGGAAATAGCTTAGGAGGAGGGTTTAGTGATTCAAGTAGAGGAAATTCTCAACAAAATTTTCACCAAAATTCTCAAAATCATCAAAAAAGGAATGAAAATAGCTTGTATGTTTATCAACAAGTCGATGATTCTTATAGAGAAATTTCTCATATGGATTTACGCTTTTCCTATGATGCTTAAGGAGCAAAAATGAATACAAATGTAACAGCTACAAATAATACTACTGCAACTAACACAGCAAATACAGCTACAACAAATGCAAATAATGCAAATAATGCAAATAATGCAAATAATGCAAATAATGCAAATAATGCAAATAATGCAAATAATGCAAATAATGCAAATAATGCAAATAATAATGCCACAACTAACAATACTAATAATACGACTTTTCCTGGGGATTCTCCAATCCCTAAGAATGATAAACCTACCGGAGGAAACTCTTTAAACAATGAAGCTTTTATGAAGCTTTTTTTAGAGCAGCTTAAAAATCAAGACCCAACAGCTCCTATGGAAACACAAGAGATTTTAACGCAAACTGCACAATTAACACAGGTAGAAGCACAAGAAAAGATGAAAACTGCTATGGAAAAAATGACAACTGCTATGGAGAGTATGCAAAAGACTAATGAAAAAACTATTGAAGCCCAAGAGAAACTTATCCAAACACAAGATAATATGCTTAAAACTATGCAGACTTTAGCAGGTAATATCACCGATGGAAATATTTTAAATAGTTATAGTGCAGTAGATGTGATTGGTAAAATTGCAGAAACAGGATATTCTGCCCTTACGCTATCTAATAATGATAAGGTGAAATTTTCGCTTTATTTTGATAAACCTATTGACGCTTCTAAAGGAGATCCAAAAGTTACTATTACAACTAAAGCTAAAGATAAAGATGGTAAGGATACTACACAAATTGTAAAAGAAATTAGCCTTAAAGAATATAATGGAAAAAGTGGCTATATTGAATTTGAATGGGATACAAGGGATGATGGTGGTAGTTTTGTAAGAGCTGGAGAGTATAAAATTAGTGCCGAATATAACCTTGATTCTAATACCAACAAATATTTAACTACAGAGATGGGAAGGGGAGAGGTTCAAAGTATTGTTTATGATAAAGGGGTGCCTTATATTAAGTTAGGCGATCATTTTATTATGCCAATTACTGCAGCACAATCTTTCTATCCTAAGAAATAAAAAGGATTGACTATGGTAGGAGCTCTTTATAATGGAATAAGTGGTATTAAAACGCATCAATTTGGGATTGATGTTACTTCTAATAATATTGCTAATGTTAATACAACAGGTTTTAGGGCAAATTCCCCAGAATTTAGCAGTATTTTTGCAACTAATCTTGATTATGTTAATGCAAACTCTCCTATTAATAATGATTATAACTATGGTGTAAAAGTTGGCTCTAACGCCATTAATGTTAATGATGGAAGTTATGTAAAAGCAGATGGGGCTTTTAATGTAGCCTATTCGGGAAAAGGTTGGTTTGTCGTTGGGACTAATAAGAATGGCTCTTTTGATATTAAAAGTCCTCTAAGTGCTATGGGGCAAAATTATTTCACAAGAGATGGTTCTTTTAGTCTTGATGGTGAAGGATATTTGGTAAATTCTTTAGGTTATTATATGTATGGCATTAACCTTAAAAAAATCGCAGAAGATGGAACATTTACGGCCACTAATGATATAGAAAAAGATTATGCTAGTCTTGGTGGTTCGACTTTAGAGCCAATACAAATCCCCAGGGAATTATATTATCAACCAACTTTAACGAGTGAAGTAGGTTTAGCCATTAATCTAAATCGCACCCAAAATGGTAAGCCTATTAGTATCTTGCAAGATGAAAAGGGAAATTTTGATAAGGAGAAATTCCTTAATCAAGATGTTAATACCTTGATGGATTTCAAAGGAACCCCTTTAGATGCTAAAAATCACAAAGATATTACTTTTAGCATTACCCAAAATGGAAAAACTACGAGTTATACTTTCACTTATGGTAAAGAGGGTGATAATAGTTTTACTACGATAAAAGAATTGACAGAATTAATCAAAAAAAATACCGGTTTAGATCTTGGATTAAAATTAGATGCTAATGGACTCCCAACAGATCATTCTTTGTATCTTGGTAATAATACCTTGCAAAATATTACTTTAGGGATTAGTGGTAAATTAGCTGATAAATTAGAATTAAAGGCAGTCAATCAAAAATTAGATTCTATTTTTGAAACGCGTATTAAAGAATTTGATACTGCGATTAATTATACCGATGGTGATTATGTTAAGTATAAAGGATTAATTTTTCAAAAAAATGGTAATACCCCAACTGCAGGAAATCCTCTTGATGATGTTAATGCTTGGAAGTTGGTAGATTCAAGTAGGGTAGCAGCTTATAGCAACAATAAAACCTATCAAGATGGAGACTTAGTTGCTTTTGAGGGGAAAATTTATCAAAAAGAACCCAATAATGCACAAGTTGGTAATCCTGCTGATGATACCCAATCTTGGAAAGAAATCACTGATTCTATAATAGGTGAAGTGGCTACTTATCAAGGGGGAACTACTTATGAGGAAGGTAATATTATTTCTTTAAATGGGTTACTTTATCAAAAGGTTAATGGAGCAGGGGATACAAATCCACTAGAGGATACTATAGGATGGAAGATTCTTGCTGTAAATTCTCTTAGTAGCACACGGCTGCAAGTCCCAACTTATGAGAGTAATACAGAAATTTATGATGAATCAGGGCAAAAATTTATCTTAAAAAATCAATATATCCTTATAGAGCAAAGAGACCAAAGTGTTACTCCACCAGTTAATGAACGTTGGGAGGTAAGGAGTGCGATTTATGATGTTACAGGTAAAACACTCCTTAGCGAAACTCCTATAATCAATGAGATAAGTTTTAATCCCGATGGGAGTGCGGAAGCACCAGTATTTCAAGTCCCTTTTGGCAATGGAAATATTAGTGTGGATTTAACCAAAAGTCAAGATGGCAAGACCTCAAGTAGCTTTGCTTATGCGGATTCTAGTGTTAAATCTACTACGCAAGATGGTGCCCCTGAAGGGATATTAAAAGAGATTGTCATTAATGATCAAGGGATTATATTAGCCAATTTTACTAACAACAAGATTGAGGCTTTAGGGAGATTTGGTATTGCAGCTTTTGTTAATGATCAAGGATTAAGTAAAGTAGGAGGGAATCTTTTAGAGATGAATATTCGTATTAGAAATGGAGAAGCCTCTATAGTGAGCGGACCTCCTCTTTTAGCGTGGGAAGATAAGGGGTATGCAGCTTTAAAATATGGAAGAGTCTTAGATCATATGTTAGAGACAAGTAATGTGGATACCGGGACGGCATTAACGGACTTGATTATTTATCAAAGGGGTTACCAAATGAGTGCAAAATCTATTACTACCGCAGACCAGCTTATGCAAGAAGCTATAGGGTTAAAAAGGAATTAATAGCCTTTGAAACTAGAATCTCTCTTTAGGGATTCCTTAATTTTACCTGCACCTTTAATAGGTAAATTCTAGTAATCAAGGGAGAGTGTTAAATCAATCACCAAATACCCTTAAGAAGAGGTTAATATTATAAATTGCCTTTAGGAATAGGGGATAAGTTTTTAAGACTAAGTTTTAATTCTTTTTCTAAAGAAGCTTTAATGGGGTTTTTGGAGATATTAACATAAATGACATTGCTCTATCAAAAAATGACTTATACAATTAAACTTCACTAAAATTTTATTTTAATTAAAATAAGTATGGGTGTTAATTTATCTTTGGAGTAAAGGTTGTTTAAAATAGAATTGAAAGAAATTTTTTCTTTCAATTCTATACAAGAAGATCTTTATTATTTAGAAATTTGCACTTAAGGAGAGCCAATACCTTCTGCCTTCTTCTACGCGATTATAGGCATTATACCAAGTTTCAGTAACTTGACCATTCCTATCAGTTGAAGTAGTTTTTATGAAATCTTGAGTGAAATTTTTGTTAAGTAAATTATAAACCCCCATATTTAAATGCCAATCTTTATTAATTTCATAGCCTAAACCTAAAGAGAGCAAAAAGACATTTTTATAGTATCGATTAACGCTACTATATTCGCTAGGATCTCTGAATCTATTCCCTTGATATTCTGCTTTGAGGTAGGGAGTAGTTTTGAGGATTTTATAAGTAGCCTTTCCCATTAAGTTATGTTTCAATGAGCCACTCTCTGGCTTACCTATGGCATTTTGTGTATCAGATTCTTTAACTTTATTATCTGTATAGGTATAGGCAAGATCAAAGCTAAGATTTGGTGCAGGAGTAATGCCTGCTGCTAATTCTATCCCTTTATAATCTACCTTTCCGTGATTTATGGCTTGAAAGCAACGCTGTGCAGAGCAAACTCCAATACTTGGGACATTTTGATTTTGTTCAAATCTTGTGCTAGAAATTTTATCTTTAAATTTTGTAAAGTATCCCGTTAGGCTTAGATAATAGTTTTCTTGATTATAGATAGCAGAGGCTTCATAGTTAATAGAAGTTTCCTCTTTTAAATTAGGGTTTCCATAAATAGGGTATCTTCCTTGTCCTCCATAATTATATTCTCCAGCGATTAAGCGGTTAGCATAGGGAGCTTTAAATCCTGTCGCTACCCCTCCTTTAAGTGTTAAATCCTTATTAGGATTAAATACTAAATAGCCCCTTGGGGAGAAGTTGTTTCCAAAAATCTCGTGGCGATTGTATCTTCCCCCTAAGGTTAAGTTAAGATTTTCTAAAATAGAAAATTCATCTTCGGCAAAAACCGCTAAGAGATATTGGTCAAACTTATTTGGTGTTGCAATCTTATCACGCATTTTTTCTAATTTGTATTCACCACCAAGACTTAATATATTTCTCTCTCCTATGGGAATAATAGCCTTAGTATCTATAATAATATCCTCTGCCTTAATATCTCTATTATGCCCTAAATCTTTCTGTGTGGCCTGTCCTACGACCTCTCTGCCATTATTAGTAACACGATTGTATTGAAGTCCAGAATCAAGATTGAAATTATTATAAGTTCCTTGGTGTGTGAGATAAGTTACAATCTTATCAACATTCATTTTGGGGGTATATCCACCTGTTAAACCACCGCTATTCAAAGGACTCGTCAATGTCCCTAATTGACCACTTTTGTTGTTATAAGAGTTTTTAGAATAATCTATATCAAAGACTATGGTATCTTCTGGGGTAGGGAGATAAGTAAGTTTTGCTCCAGCATTGAAGTTATTAGCTCTTGTTGGACTCTGTGCTTGATTGGCTGGGACAATTTGTCCTGTAGAATTGGTATATTGAACATTAGAACCTTGTCTGTGAAATTGTCGGTAACGCAAGGCTAATCCTAGATTTTCCGCTAAGGGACCACTTCCATAAAGGCTTGCAGAATAACTATTTCCCCAGCTTGAATCATTATGAAAGAGGCCATCACTTTGAACATTTAATCCCCATTCTTTGCTAACTTTTTTGGTGATGATATTAATAACTCCACCTAAAGCTTCAGAGCCATAAAGGGTAGACATAGGACCTTTTATAACTTCTATTCTTTCAATTGCTGATAGCGGAGGTAAAAAGGCATTAGAGATTTCATTAAATCCATTAGGTCCTACTTCACCCCCAACCCCTTGACGTCTGCCATCAACTAATATAAGTGTATATCCTGTGATACCCCTCATCGTAATATTATAATTTCCTGTTTTTCCTTTAGAGGCAAACAAATCTACACCAGGAATATCTGCAATGGCTTCTGTTATATCACGATAAGGTTTAGTAGATAGCTCTTCTTTGGAGATAACATTAATAGTAGCAGGAGCGTCTTTAACATCTTGTAAGAATCCCGAAGCGCTAACGACAGAAGTATCTAAAACATATTTTGAATCTCCCATTGCTAAGACTTGGGATAGCAGTAAAGAACTCAAAGTGATTTTAATAGTAGAATCTTTTAACATAACTTTTCTTTCCTTCGTTTAATAATTTATTATTAGCATTAAGCATTAAGCATTAAGCATTAAGCATTAAGCATTAAGCATTAAGCATTAAGCATTAAGCATTAAGCATTAAGCATTAAGCATTAAGCATTAAGCATTAAGCATTAAGCATTAAGCATTAAGCAATTATAGTTATACAAAAAGATTTATTAAATTATTATTATAATAATTACTTTTATTTATATAATTGTAGTGATTTAAAAAAGGATTTTTAAGTTTTTATAAATTTTATAGATTCTTTGAGTTTATAGAGATAATGAAAGGAGTGGAAGTTTGAATTGCAAAATAGCATTAAGAAGTGGTCTGTAATGCTTGTACTTCCTCATCACTGAATAGCCTTAACTCTAAAACAAACATTTCGCCACTTCCATATTCTAAAGAATATTCGCTACCATTTCCTTCTTTTGCATTGATAATAAGCTGTGTGTGTTTATAATATTCATATTGACTATGATGAATGTAAAAAGGAGCTTCACCTATGTATCCTAAAAAACTATCATTCTCCCCAACTTTAAAATCTCCTTTTTGGTAACATAATGGAACAGAGCCATCACAACAACCTCCACTTTGATGAAAAAGAATTTCGCCATATTCCTCTTGGAGTTTTTTAATTAATTTTAATGCTTTTTGTGTTGCAATTACGCGTTTAACCATTTTTTATCCTTGATACTAAGACTTAGCTTAGAGCGTATTTATTTTATTAAGAGCTGCTTGATAGTTTGGCTCATGACCAAGTTCTTCGCATATTTCTTGATAGATTAATTTGCCTTCTTTATCAACAATGAGAACAGCACGGGTTAGCATTCCTTTAAGAAAAGAATTTGCAAGTATTAAACCATATTTTTCCCCAAAAGTTTTATCTATGAAGTCGCTAGCTACGATGATATTTTTTGCATTAGCATCTAAACAGAATCTCTCCATCGCAAAGGGTGTGTCAATGCTTACAATATACACTATGCAATCTTTAAGTTTTGTAGCTTCTTGATTGAATCTTTTTGCTTGTATAGAACAAACCGATCCATCAAGACTTGGGACAACGCTAATAATTTGTATTTTATCTTGTTTGCCGCCAACTTTAATTTCGCTAAAATCTTTACTAACAAGTGTTATTTCAGGGGCATTTTCACCTACTTTAAGGGGTTTTCCTTTTAAAAATACTTTTTCTCCTTGAAAACTAATAGTCATTCGTTTATCCTTTATTTAAATAATGATTGAAGATTTTATCGATCTTATTTAACCTTTTAGGTGAAATCACCTAAAAGGCATTATTGTGCCATATCTAAAACCATTCTCCCATCAATTTGTCCTTTTCTCATTTTGTCAAAGACTTCATTGACATTTTCTAGTTTTGTTGCAGTAACATGAGCTTTTACTCTGCCAGTTTGGGCAAAATTAATGGCTTCTTGTAAATCAAGTCTTGTCCCAACAATAGAACCCCTTACTGTGATTCCATTTAAAATCATATTGAAAATACTAATAGGAAATTCTCCTGGAGGAAGACCATTCATAGCGACAGTTCCGCCTCTTCTTGTAAGCGCAACAGCTTGTTCAAAAGCTTTTGGGGAAACAGCAGTAACTAGCACTCCGTGAGTTCCTCCATCTGTCGCATTGCGTATTTTTTCAACGACATTTTCAGTTTTTGCATTAGCTACAACTTCAGCTCCATATTTTTTTGCTAATTCAAGTTTGTCATCAGCGACATCAACAGCAGCAATACGCAATCCCATTGCCTTAGCATACTGCACAGCCACATGCCCTAACCCACCAATCCCAGAAATGGTTACCCACTCTCCTGGTCGTGCTTCAGTCATTTTTAAGCCTTTATAAACAGTTACACCTGCACAAAGAATGGGGGCGATATTCACTAAGTCTTGATGGCTTAAATTTTTATCTAATATACCAACATAATCCGCAGCCCCTACAGCATATTCCGCAAAGCCACCATTGACAGAATATCCTCCATTTTCTTGACTTTCGCAAAGTGTCTCCCATCCTCCAAAGCAATGCTCACAATGTCCGCAAGCACTATAAAGCCAAGGAATGCCAACAACATCGCCCACTTTTAAATGCGTTACACCTTCCCCTAATTCTACGATTCTACCAACGCCTTCGTGTCCGGGGATAAGGTTTGCTTTAGGTTTTACAGGCCAATCACCATCGCAAGCGTGCAAATCTGTATGGCAAACTCCGCAAGCTTCAATTTTTACTAATATTTCATTTTTACCCGGTTTTGGAACGGGAACTTCCTCTATAACAAGAGGTTTTCCATATTCTTTAGATACAGCTGCTTTCATAGTTTTTGGGATACTCATTTTAAACTCCTTAAATTTAGTTTTGTTTAATGGGGTTAAATTCCCATTAATTTAGTTTTTATTAAAAGAAACCTAATTTATTGATAGAATAATTTACCAATATATTTTTAGTTTGTTGGTAATGATCTAGCATCATTTTATGGGTTTCTCTACCAATTCCTGATTGTTTATAGCCTCCAAATGCTGCGTGTGCAGGATAGGCGTGATAACAATTTGTCCAAACTCGCCCTGCTTGAATGCCTCGTCCAAATCTATAAGCTCTATTAATATCACGTGTCCAAACGCCACTTCCTAAACCATAGATTGTATCATTAGCAATCTCTAGGGCTTCTTTATCATCTTTAAAGGTGGTTACAGCTAAAACAGGACCAAAAATCTCTTCTTGGAATATACGCATTTTATTGTGTCCTTTAAAGATGGTAGGCTTGATATAGCAACCTTTGGATAATTCACCACTTAGTTGATTTCTCTCACCACCAATAAGGCATTGTGCACCTTCTTCTTTTCCTACTTTTATGTAATTTAAAATAGTTTCTACTTGCTTTTCATCTACTTGAGCACCCATCATTGTGTTTGGGTCTAAAGGATTCCCCACTTTGATAGCTTCCACTCGTTTAAGGACTTTTTCCATAAATTTATCATAAATTTTTTCGTGGATTAAAGCTCGGCTTGGGCAAGTGCAAACCTCACCTTGATTAAAGGCAAAAAGGACAAGTCCTTCAATGGCTTTATCTAGGTATTCATCTTCATATGCCATAACATCTTCAAAGAAAATATTAGGCGATTTACCTCCAAGCTCTAAAGTGCAAGGAATAATATTTTCTGTAGCGAACTGCATAATTTGCCGCCCAACACTTGTAGAGCCTGTAAAGGCTACCTTAGCGATTTTTGGATTTGTTGCAAGTGATTTCCCTATCTTTCCTCCACTTCCATTAACAATATTAACTACCCCTGCAGGAAGCAAATCGCCAATGATGTCAAAAAGCACTAAAATACTTGCTGGAGTAGGGCTTGCTGGTTTTATAACTACACAATTTCCCGCCGCTAATGCAGGAGCAAGTTTCCAAGCTGCCATTAAAAGAGGAAAGTTCCAAGGAATGATTTGCCCAACTACTCCTAGAGGTTCGTGAAAATGATAGGCTATAGTGTTTTCATCAATTTCACTAATGCTTCCTTCTTGAGCACGCAAACAACCGGCAAAATAACGAAAATGGTCGGCACTCAAAGGTATATCTGCATTGAGTGTTTCACGGATAGGTTTGCCATTATCCCAAGTTTCTGCGTGGGCGATTAAATCAAGATTTTCTTCAATCCTATCAGCAATTTTTAATAAAATCCTAGAACGTTCCGTAGGACTTGTGCTAGCCCACTTATCTTTGGCTTTATGTGCCGCATCAAGAGCATTTTCTATATCTTTATCACTTGATAGTGGAACTTTGCAAAGCACTTCCCCAGAAATAGGCGTTTTATTTTCAATGTATTTTCCATCAACTGGTGGAACCCATTGACCGCCAATGTAGTTTTCGTATTGTTGTTTAAACACATTTGAAATTTTTGTATATTGACTCAAACTCATCTCCTTTCTTATTAAAGATTTAGTGAAAATTAACTTTATATTTATAATTGAACTTAATTTTCATCCATAGGATACTATACAATTTGTTTTAAAGTTTATAATATCTTAGAGCAACAAAGCAATATATAAATTATATGTTACTTTTAGAAACTTATAAAAAATATTCATTTAGAGGGTGAGATTGGTTTATCCCAAGAAATAGGGTTATAAATTGGATTCTTAGATTATTAATTATTATTTTAGATCACTATTAAGATTAGTTATAGATAGAGGTAAGTTAAAATAGTTTTATTTGGGTATATTTGGGATAGACTGCAAAGAGATATTGATAATCCCTAATAAATCAATCAATTTTAGTATTAAAAGAGATGTGTTGCTTTAGCTTTAATGGGAATTGCAGAAACTTTCTATTCGTTTAATACCTTCTTCAATGCTTTTTAAATCCGTAGCAAAAGAAAATCTAAAATATCCATCCATTCCAAATCCAATACCTGGAACAACTGCAACCCCAACTTTTTCTAGCAAAGATTTGCAAAAATGCATAGAATCATATTCAATTTCTGAGCAATTCACAAAGAGGTAGAAAGCACCATCTGGAGTATTTACATTTAATCCTTTAATAGCGTTAATTTTTTTGCAAGCAAAATCCCTTCTTTCTTCAAAAGCTAACCGCATTTTTTTGATTTCTTCATCCGCTCTCCCATCAAGCCCAGCTATAGAAGCCCTTTGCGTGATAGAGCAGACATTAGAAGTTGATTGACTTTGGAGATTATCAATAAGTTTGCATAGCTTTTTATCTTTGCACGCTAAATAACCTATACGCCAACCTGTCATAGCCACAGATTTACTTAATCCATTAATGGTAATAGTCCTCTCTAACATATCAGAGTTAATACTTGCAGTAGAGGTGAAGCTACCATTATAAACAAGCTTTTCATAGATTTCATCACTAATAACCCAAATATTTGTTCCTTTTAAGACTTCAGCAAGTGCTTGTAATTCTTCTTTAGAATAGAGCATTCCTGTAGGATTTGAAGGAGTGGTTAAAATCAGCATTTTAGTTTTAGGAGTGATGGAATCTTTTAATTGTTGGGGAGTGATTTTAAAATTATTTCCTTGTGTAGTTTGCAAAAATACATTTGTCCCTAAGCTGTAAGATACAAGCTCTGGGTAGGTAACCCAATAAGGGGTGGGGATAAGGACTTCATCGCCTTTTTGGATAAGTGCTGCAATAACATTAAAGAGGGAATGTTTTGCTCCATTGCTTACAATAATTTCTTTGGTGGTGTAGTTTAAATCATTCTCTCTTTTTAATTTGTCGCTAATAGCTTGTAGTAGTTCTGGGATTCCACAAACAGCAGTATATTTTGTAAATCCTTCTTGGATAGCCTTTATAGCTTCCTCTCTAATGGCTTGTGGTGTATTAAAATCGGGTTCTCCGGCAGAAAATGAAAGAATATCTTTACCCTGTGCTTTTAAATCTCTAGCTAATGTGCTAATTGCTATGGTAATAGATTCTGAGAGGTTATTAATTCTGTCTGAATATGAATACATAAATGAATCCTTACTTTGTTGCAGTTAAAATATTGTGTTTATTTGCTAGTAGTATAGCTTTATTTTCTTTACAAAAATTTGAAAATATTAATTTATACTAGATTATGCTAGGTTTTTATCATATTTAGTTAGATACACTTATTAATGTTTAGTTTATTAGACTAAATTTAAATGAATTTTTTTACTAAGGTTATTGACAAAAGATTTTTTTTTAATTATAATTGCACTCGTTTTTATAAAAAATTATTTGATGGAGGTAATTCCTATGAATTTTAAGCCACTTGGAGAAAGAGTCTTAGTAGAAAGACTTGAAGAAGATACTAAAACTGCTTCTGGAATCATTATTCCTGATAATGCTAAAGAAAAGCCTTTAATGGGTATTGTAAAAGCTGTTGGAAGTGAAGTAAAAGATGTAAAAACCAATGATAAAATTGTATTTGGTAAATATTCTGGAACAGAAGTAAAACTTGATGGTGTGGAATATTTAATATTAAAATTAGAAGACGTTTTAGGCGTAATAGCTTAAGTTTATTAAAATTTGATGATTATATATTATATTAAGGAGTAAAAATGGCAAGCAAAGAAATTAATTTTTCAGATAATGCAAGAAATAGATTATTTGAAGGTGTTAAGCAATTAAGTGATGCGGTAAAAGTTACTATGGGACCTAGAGGAAGGAATGTCCTTATCCAAAAAAGTTTTGGTGCACCAAGTATTACCAAAGATGGTGTTTCTGTCGCAAAAGAGATAGAATTAGCAGATCCTATCGCAAACATGGGTGCTCAACTTGTTAAAGAGGTTGCTAGTAAGACAGCTGATGCAGCAGGGGATGGAACAACAACAGCCACTGTTTTAGCTTATAGTATTTTTAAAGAGGGTTTAAGGAATATTACAGCAGGAGCAAATCCTATTGAGGTAAAAAGAGGTATGGATAAAGCAGCGGAAGCTATTACTGAAGAGCTTAAGAAAATTACAAAACCTGTAGCGGGTAAAAAAGAAATTGCCCAAGTTGCGTCAATTTCTGCAAATTCTGATGCAAAAGTAGGAGATTTAATCGCTGAAGCTATGGAAAAAGTAGGAAAAGATGGGGTTATAACCGTTGAAGAAGCAAAAGGGATTAATGATGAGTTAAGTGTCGTTGAAGGTATGCAGTTTGATAGAGGTTATTTAAGCCCCTATTTTGTAACTAATAGCGATAAAATGGAAGCAGAGTTAGAGCATCCCTATATTCTCTTAACCGATAAAAAAATTACTTCTATGAAAGATATTTTGCCGCTCTTAGAATCTACAATGAAAGGTGGTAAGCCTCTATTAATTATCGCTGAAGATATTGAGGGTGAGGCTTTAACAACTTTGGTTGTCAATAAATTAAGGGGTGTTTTAAATGTTGCTGCTGTTAAAGCTCCTGGATTTGGCGATAGAAGAAAGGAAATGCTAAAAGATATTGCGACTTTAACAGGTGGAGAAGTGATTAGTGAAGAGCTTGGTAAAACACTAGAAAATGCTACTATTGAAGATTTAGGGCAAGCTTCAAGAATTGTTATTGATAAAGATAATACAACTATTGTAGATGGAGCAGGGGATAAAGGTGCAGTAACCGCTAGAATAGCACAGATTAAAACACAAATTGAATCAACAACTAGCGATTATGATAAAGAAAAACTCCAAGAGCGATTAGCAAAACTTAGTGGTGGTGTGGCAGTTATCAAAGTGGGTGCTGCAAGTGAAGTAGAAATGAAAGAGAAAAAAGATAGAGTAGATGATGCACTCTCTGCAACTAAAGCTGCTGTAGAAGAAGGGATTATTATTGGTGGTGGAGCTGCTTTAATTCGTGCTGCAGCAAAAGTAAAACTTAATTTAGAGGGTGATGAAAAAATTGGTTATGAAATTATTAAACGTGCCATTTCAGCTCCTATTAAGCAAATTGCTGCAAATGCTGGATTTGATGATGGTGTGGTTGTTAATAATGTGGAAAAAGATTCTAATATTAACAATGGATTTGACGCTTCAAGTGGAAAATATGTTGATATGTTTGAAGCTGGAATTATTGATCCCCTCAAAGTTGCTAGAATTGCTCTACAAAATGCGGTATCTGTATCTAGCTTGTTGCTCACTACAGAAGCAACTGTCCATGAGATTAAAGAAGATAAACCAGCTATGCCTGATATGAGTGGCATGGGTGGAATGGGAGGTATGGGTGGAATGATGTAATTCCCCTACCCTTCTTGAAATCTTTTTTAAATTTTGCAAGAAGTTTTTCTAACTTCTTGTGCTTTTTGCTATGTTCTAATTCAAAAAAATTAATCCATCATCATCATAAGAATCCTAAATACTTTTAACAATCTACAGCTATATAAATGATGATAGTCCCTTGTTAGGAATTTTGTTTCTTGATAGTTTATAGATTTTTACAAAGGAATATAAATAAGGACTAGGGTCTTTGCACAGAACTTTGCCAAGAGCAGTAAAGTTTTAAGACTAAAAGTTGCTTTATTTATGATTTTAGTCTTAGATGAGGTTATAATAAAGAGTGCTAATTATGCCTTTGTCTCAAAAATAAGGTTTTTATTAGAGGAAACTTCTTCTACAAATTCTTGAATTTTATCGCTTAGATGTTGGTTGATAGCATTAGAATCAACATTTTGTTGTTTTAATTGTTCTACTTCTCCTGCGAAATATTGTCGCACTACTTCTTGCTCTTGTAGTGAGAGTAAGCTTAAATCTTTGCTTTGTTTGATTTTTGCTAAGATTTTTGCTGCCTCCTCTAAAGCTGATATATTGGGTTTATTTTTCCTTTTTGTTTTTGCTTTTTCATTATTTGCTTGGTTGGAGTTATCCACCATTTTGGCTAAAGAATTTTCTTGAGATTTTAAAATATTTTTAAGTGTCTCTGCTAAGCTACCCCGAGTTACTTCAATGTGTTCTTTCACACTTATTTCGCCATCTAAATTTTGGTCTTGAGTGATGAAATTATTGAGTAAATCCTCTATGGTGCGCACATTGGTATTGTCTGCCTTTGAGTTTGTAGAGACAGAATGCACCACTATACCATTGTTTAAAATACCTTTTTCTAATATTCCAAATTCATAGCCGTCTTTTATTAGCTCTCTTTCTGATTCGGAGAATTTTCCATCCCTGTCTAAATCTGCTTTTTGTGCTTCCACATCTCCAGCAGTAATGTGTGCATACCAACCACTCACATAGGATTCTGCCTTGCCACTTAAGCGTATTAGCCCATCTTCTCTGGTAAAAAAATCTTTTTTATCAAATTTTTCTTGCAATCGCTCTAAATTCTCTTTAGAAAGGAGTGCGCTAATTCTATTTCCGCTTGTAGGATCATTAAAAAGCACGGGTTTATAATTAGAATCTTGCCCTATTAGTTTTGCTTTTATAGATTCTTGAATGTTTTGTGGTTTTGTCTGTGAATCTTGCTCTGCCTCCCTTTGCAGAGAGGATTGTGAGCGATTATTGGCGGATAGATAGAGTGTCTTTGATACGATATTATCTGCACCACCTATAGGCATTTTCTCTCCTTTAAATTATGGGTTTCCATACTAAAAAACAAACACGTCCGCCTATTTTCATACTAACACATCTTCTCACTAATCCAGACTTAGATTCTGCACTTGCAATGATATTTTTTGTATTTTGTTTATTTTCATTAGTTTTTATGGTTTCATATTTTTGCAACACATTAAAACTATCATTACTTTGATTATAATCTATATTTCCATAAGAATAAACACTGATACCTGCGACCAAAAGCATTTTTAATAATGTCTTTTTCATAAGAATTCTCCTTTTAAGTTTTTAAGAATGTTTTAACTTTAGCCCTAGAACATTCTAAAATAATAAATCTCATTTATTAAGATGGAGCTTAATTAAGAATAATATTTCTCATTATGCAATAGGGCTGTTACAATATTAAGCATTTTTGAAAATTATGTAGAAGAAGGGCTTATTATTTGATGATGGTGTTGTTAATAATGTAGAAAGTGTATGACTTTATTTTTATGTTAAATAAAAAAGTAATCAAGAGATTTATAAATAATCTATTTGCAAACGATTAAAGAATGATAAAATTTATCTAAAATATTCTAAATTAAGTGCATTTGGTGTAGAATTTGTGATTTAGGTGAGATTTATATTTAAAAAGGAATGTTATGCAAGATATGAAGAGTTTGTGGGATTTAACTCCACTTTTTAAGGATAAAGATTCTTTGCAAGTTGCTATTAAAAAAAGTATTGAAAATACAAAAAGATTTGAAGAGAAATATAAAGATAAACTTAATGCTTTAAGCCCTAAAGAGTTTTTTATACTTGTAGAAACTTATGAAAATAATTGTGAAGATCTTGCTAGAATAATGACTTATGCTTTTTTATCTTTTGCTGCTAATACCAAAGAGGGAGCGTTTTATGCAGAATGTGAAATGCAGGTTAATAAAGCCCAAGAATCTTTACTCTTTTTTGAAGTGGAGTTTAATGCACTTCCAAAAGAATTGCAAGAGCAGTTTATCCAGCAAGGTGGAAAATACACTTATTTTTTGGAGCTTTTATCTAAAAATGCTAAACATCAACTAACCTTACCTGAAGAAAAAATTTTATTAAAAACACAACCCGTTGGGGTTGATGCCTTTAAAAGGCTTTTTGATGAGCATTTTAGTCGCATAAAATTTAAGTTTGATAAACAAGAGCTAAGCGAAGAAGAAATTTTAAGTTTTCTTTACCATAAAGATAGAGAGACAAGAAAAAAAGCAGCACAATCTTTGAGCTTAGAGTTAAATAGGAATATAGAGTTTTTGACGTATATTTATAATGTTGTGAGAAAAGATTTAAAAATACAAAGTGAGCTTAGAGGATATGAAAGCTTAGAAGAATCTCGCCATATCAGTAACCAAACGACACAAAAAAGCGTAGATTTAATGGTGCAAACTATTGATGAAAATGTAAAAATTGTTGAGGAGTACTACAATATAAAAAGGGAGCTTTTAAGCTATGATAAACTTTATGATTATGATAGGTATGCACCTTTGCCTATGAGTAATAATGAAGTTTTTAATTATGAAGACTCTAAAAAGATCATCTTAGATACTTTTAAGGGTTTTTCTACTAAATTTTATGAGATTGCCAAAAAGGCTTTTGAGGAGGGTTGGATTGATTCTCATCCTAGAGACAATAAACGAGGAGGAGCTTTTAGCCATAGTGGGGTTGCAAGTGCTCATCCTTATTTGCTCTTAAATCACACTAACCAAAGGAGAGATGTTTTTACAATAGCTCACGAATTGGGGCACACTATCCATCAAAATCTTTCTTATAGTGTGGGGTATTTAAATTCTGATACACCTTTAACTACTGCTGAAACCGCCTCTGTATTTGCTGAAATGCTATTATTTGAGAATATGAAAGATTCTTTAAAGAAAGAGGAGAAGATTGCCCTTTATGCTGGAAAATTAGAGGATATTTTTGCGACACTTTTTAGGCAAAATGTTTTTACAAACTTTGAACGTAGGATTCATACAAAAGAGGGTGAGTTATCCACAGAGGAAATTAATACAATATGGCAAGATGAAAATCAAAAAATGTTTGGGGATAGTGTAGTTTTAAGTGAAAATTATCGTCTGTGGTGGTCTTATATTCCTCATTTTATTCATACACCTTTTTATTGCTATGCTTATAGCTATGGACAACTTTTAGTAATGGCACTTTTTGGTGCATATCGTGAAGAGGGTAAAAGTTTCATTCCTAAATATGAAAAGTTTTTGAGCCTTGGAGGTAGCCAGTCACCTAAGGATCTTGTTGCTATTTTTGGGCTTGATATTGAGGATAAAGATTTTTGGAAAATTGGTATTAATGAAGTGAGATTATTGCTCGAAGAATTAAAAGGCATTTTATAAGGAGGGGTGGTGAAAATTTTGTTAAGTGATAAAAGGTTTTTATCTCTATTAAAAAGGCATTGCTATGAAATAATAAAAGTTCTTATGGATAAACGCATAAATTTTTCTATTGTCTGTAGTGTCGCTTGTGTGAAGTTTGAACCTCCATTGCCCAATCAGATTTATGATACCTTTAATGATTTAACAATGTTTATTTTAGCTGGCTATACTTTTGAGAGTTTAGAGTTAGAGGAGAATAATTTATATTTTGAAGCAGGATTTGGTGAGGATAATTTGGGGAGTTTTGTAACAGTTCCTTTAGAAAGCATTGTGCAAATTTTATTACCTGATGATGAGAATTTTCGTTCTGACTTATGTCTTTATATTAACTTGTTTGGAGTGCTTTTAGAGCCTAAAAATGCCAAAAATAATGAAGAAGAGGGGATTAATAGTTCAATGAAAGCTTTATTATCAAACCCTAAAAATAGTAAGTTTAAAAAATGAGAAATTTTTGCTATACTAGAAAGCTTGTTTGGGAGGTAGTTTGATGAAGAAAATAGAATTAGAGTTGTTTCGTTTTGATATACAAACGGATTATTTACCTTATTACACTAAGATTAATAGGATGATTGATGAAGATGCTACCCTTGCTGATTTGTTAGAGGAAATTAAAGAAAATGTTTTTGCATACACTTATGATGCCTATGGATTTAAAATTAATGATGTGGTTGTTTTTGATTTTGAATTAAAAATAGTTTCTTTATATAAAAAATTTGGTTCTACTTGGAAAATTGAGCCTTTAAATCCACATTTAGTCATAAAAGATTTAGCAATTAATCCTGAATCTTTTTTAAAAAAAGTAGAAGTTTTAAGAGAATATGGGCTTAAGCAAGATGATAAATTTATTCTTTCTTTTTTACCTTATGCCTATGCTACACCTTTAAGCGTTGAAAATAAAGAATATTTAACGGAAGCCTTTTTTGTAATTGCTTATTCTTTATACCAAAAAAATAAAAATAAAGATTTATTAAAACTCATAGCAAATTTTGAAAATGGCATTTTTAATGCTCAAAATCTTGAAACTTACCTTTATCCTCAAGATAGTAAAATTGATGATTATATTTGTCAATTCCAAAAAGATATTTTAGAAGAATGCTTTGAGGGCGATATACAAAAATTTAAAAATTATCTTACAAAAAGTTTATTGAAGGAATAATATGGATTCTTTTGTGATATTGCATAATGATTTTTATCCTACAAGTTCAATAATTTTATTGCAAAATTTAAAAAACCTTTTAAAAAAAAATTGCATTAATGATTGTCAAATTCAACAACTTTCTCTAGGAAATAAACTTTCTTTTTTAATGGAAGAGAGGTTTTATTATAAAGTTTTAAAAGTGCTTATAACCATACAAAAAGAAGATAAGCAAACTTTAATTTGCGATAGTCAAAGTCTTATAGTGATTATAAAGCTTATTAAAAAACTTTATGAAGAGCAAGAATTTAAAGAGGAATTAACGCATTTTTTAAAAGAGGAAATTGATATTTTAGCCTTAGAGGGGAGCATTAAGTTTATCCCCGAAATTGTTTTAGAGACTTTTAAAAAAGATGATAATTTTAGGAGCTGGAAAGGTTTTAAAGCTGCTTTTATTATTGATAGAGAGTTAGAAAGTTTTGTTAAAGAAATACAATTTTTGGAGAAATTAGAAAATATATTGGAGCTAAAAATCCTCCCTTTTTATAAAGATAGCTATGATTATCTTTTAAAAATTAATCCGACTTTAGCTTATAAAATGGCTTCTAATGATTATTATGAAATGGTTGATTGTGGGGTTGATTTTATTATGACTGCTAATATTGGGAATTTTGAGATTTTTGATAGGCATTCAAAAATGATACAAAAAACTGCCGGACGTGATGATTTAGAGATACCATTGCTATTTTTACCGCAGGTATTTTTAAGCACTTTTAGAGATAGTAACGCTACTAACCTACTTTTTAAAGAACATAATATTCCTCCAAAGATGCTTTAGTGATTCATCTCTTTAAGATTATTATTGCATTTGCTATTGCAGTAATATGGTATTACCTTACACAAAATCAAGAAATTTCTATAGCTTTTTTTATTTTGATGCTTATTGTGTTTTTTATAAAACCCATAGCCTACCAAAGCCCAACTGAAAGGGAAGAGTTTATAGAAAAGTTTAGAAAATCTAAAGAGCGTCAGATAAATTTAGAATTAATGAGAAAAGAAGAAAAAAAGAGAGCACAAGAAGAGAGGGATAAGAAAAAATCTAAAGAGGAAGAAACCCAATAATGGCTTTTATGATTTTACAAACAACTAGTAATCCTAAAAACGCAAAAAAGCTCATTCAAAAAGCTTTTAACAAAGGTTTGACCTCTTGTGTGCAACAAGAGGTTATTACAAGTCATTATCTTTGGAAAAATAAGAAAGTAAGAGAGAAAGAAATATGTTTGAGTTTTAAGATTAATCAAAAAGATTTTAAAAAGATAAAAAAGCTAATTCTTAAATGGCATAGCTATGAGATTCCAGAGATTATAGGGATCAAAGTTCATAAAGTTTCAAAGTCTTATAAGCAATGGCATAAAAATACACTAAAGGGTTAAGGGTTAGCCTTAGTTTTTTTGTTCTTTAATATATTCCATGATGATGGCGTGTGCTTCATCTTTAAGTTCAAGTTTTTTTCGTTTTAATTCCCTTAACTCCATATCACCAAGATGCTCTCTGCCTTCTGTAATATCTTGAATCTTTTGGTCTAAATTATTGTGTTCATCAAAAATTTTTGCAAAATGAGCGTTTTCTTGTTTTAAGACACTGATTTGTTCTCTGTATTCGTGTAGCATAAAAACTCCTAAATAATGATTTTAAAGATTATAAACAATTTTGCCTTAAAAATTACAACACTATCTATTAAATATTCTTTTAAGAAACTAAAACTTCCTAAGGAATAAGTTGCTATAATTCCACAATAAACTTAGAGCTTAAGTTAGGAATCTTGTATGAATATAACAATCATAGGAACAGGCTATGTAGGATTGGTGAGTGGAACATGCTTTTCTGAAATGGGGAATAAAGTCTATTGTGTGGATACACAAGAGAGTAAAATACAAGATTTAAAATTAGGTAAAATTCCTATTTATGAGCCGGGATTAGAGGATTTAGTAGTCAAGAATTATGACCATAGGAATTTATTTTTTACAACTTCTTTACAAGAAGCATTAAAGGATTGTGAAATAGTCTTTATTGCTGTTGGCACACCTATGGGAGAGGATGGAAGTGCAGATTTGCAATATGTTTTGGATGCTGCAAGAGAAATTGGCGAAATTATGCAAAAACCTTTAATTGTTGTTAATAAATCTACTGTTCCAGTAGGCACAGCACATAAGGTAAAAAGGGTTATTCAAGAATCTTTACAAAAGCGAGATTTAAATATTAGTTTTAGTGTCGCAAGCAATCCAGAGTTTTTAAAAGAGGGCGATGCGGTTAATGATTTTTTGAAACCCGATAGAGTGATTATTGGCACAGAGGATAAAACAAGTGAAGAGGTTTTAAAAGAGCTCTATGCTCCTTTTGGCAGGAATTATGACAAAATTATTACGATGGATATTCAAAGTGCGGAGATGACAAAATATGCAGCTAATGCAATGCTTGCAACAAAAATTAGTTTTATTAATGAAATAGCTAATATTTGTGAAGCGGTGGGTGCAAATGTGAATGATGTCCGGAGGGGTATTGGGAGTGATAAGAGAATAGGTTATAGCTTCATTTATGCAGGTTGTGGGTATGGAGGGAGTTGTTTTCCAAAAGATATTAGAGCACTTAGTAAAATCGCTTTGCAATCAGGGATTAATCCAAGAATTATTAATGCAGTAGAGGAAGTTAATAAAGAACAAAGAAAGATTCTAGCAAAAAAAATCATCCAGCATTTTGGGGAAGATTTAAGGGATAAAAGCTTTGCAATTTGGGGGCTTAGTTTCAAGCCAGAAACTGATGATATGCGTGAGGCAACCTCTATCGTGCTTATTAATGAGTTAGTAACAAAAGGTGCTAGGCTTAAGGTTTATGATCCAAAGGCTATGGAAGAGGCAAAGACAAATTATTTAAAAGGTGTTCCTAATATTACTTATGCATCCAGTAAATATGAGGCTTTAAAGAATTGCAATGCTTTGGTGCTTGTTACGGAATGGAAAGAATTTAGAAGTCCAGATTTTGATGAGATTAAAACATTGTTAAAAGAGCCTATTATTTTTGATGGTCGTAATCAATACAATATAAAACGACTCCAAAGAATGGGGTTTATGTATTACCAAATTGGTGTGAAAGAATGTTAAAGTATTTTATTTATTTAAGTGTTTTATGGTTTGTTGGTTGTGCTGATCATCCTGTGAATTTCATAAAGCTTACCCCGACTTCTTTGCAAGAATCTTATATTCAAGCCACTAGAAAGACAGAAATTATTTATCAAGAAAAAACACAAATTATCCTCATAGCTACGCATTTGAATGCATTTAATGAGGAAGCTTATCCTAAACAAAAGGGAGAAATATTTTTTGTCAGTGTTTATCAAAGTGATGGGAAGAAAGATTTTTTAAAAGCCTATAATCTTGTTTTAAATAGCGGAGAAAAACCTCTTAAGGTAACACCCTTAAAAGCCAGTGAATTGCAAGGACTAATAGCAGAATACGCAATACCTTGGGGAGAATATTATTTATTAGAATTTTCCCCTCAAAATAAACGTATTCAAGATAGATTAAGTATCACACTATCCCATAAAAAATTTGGGGAAAATACTCTAAATTTTGGCTTTAAAGCCATTCAAAAGTGATGATGCGATTAGATAAAGCTTGTATTCAAAAGGGATTCTTTCTATCAAGGAACAAAGCCCAAGAAGCTATTAAAAGAGGACTTATAAGTGTTAATGAAGTGATAATGCTTAAATCCTCTTTAGAAGTTTCTTTAGAAGATGAAATCACCCTTAAGGAAGAGAAAAGTTTTGTAAGTAGGGCAGGGGAGAAGCTTTTTGGCTTCTTATCTAATCATTCCTTTGCTTTAGAGGGCTTAAACGCATTAGATATAGGATCTAGCACAGGAGGATTCACACAAGTTTTATTACAAAAGGGTGTAAAAGCTGTTTATTGTGTAGATGTGGGTAGCCACCAATTACATAGCACCTTAAGGCATAATCCTAAAATTCAGCTTTTTGAGAAAACAGATATTAGAAGCTTTGCTGCATTATCTCCACTAAAAGCTTATGATATTGTTGTTTGTGATGTTTCTTTTATTTCTATTTTTTCTATTTTGAAGAGTTTTCAAGGGTTAATTGGTCGGTGGTTAATTTTGCTTTTTAAACCACAATTTGAAGTAGGCAAAGTTACAAAACGCAATAAAAAGGGAGTAGTAATAGATAATCAAAGCATCCAACAATCGCTTAAAAGCACGTTAGAGTTTTTGAGAGAAAATGGCTTGAGAGTGCGTATTTGTGAAAAATCTATTATTAAGGGAAAGGAGGGGAATGAAGAGTTTTTTATCGCTTGTGAAAGAGCCTAAAGAGGCTTCTAAGATTATAAGTATTGCTTTAGGGAAATTTGATGGTATGCATATTGCTCATTTTGAACTTTTTAAGGCTTTAGATGAAGGGGGTGCAATTTTGTGTATTGAATCAAATATGGGAGAGTTACTCCCTAAAAAATATCGGCAATTCTTTATCTCTTACCCAATTTATCATCTTTCTTTAGAGTTGGTCAAAGAAAAGAATGCTAAAGAGTTTTTAAGGCTTCTTTTAACTATTTTGCCAAATCTTACCCATATTGTTGTGGGTTATGATTTTCGATTTGGTAAGGATAGGGGTTATTATCCCTTTGATATTAAAAAGCATTTTTCAGGTAAGCTAACCATTGTTAATGAAGTATTTTATAAAAAGCTTTCTGTACATAGTGGTTTAATTAAGGAATTATTATTAAATGGCAATATTAAACAAGCTAATAGGCTTTTGGGACGACTTTTTGAGATTAGGGGAGAGATTATTAGGGGGCAAGGAATAGGGCAGAAAAGCCTTGCTGCAACCATTAATTTAAAAAATGATGGATTTTTGCTTCCACAAGAGGGAGTATATGCAGGTTATGTGCAATTAGGAAAACAAAGCCATACAAGTTTTAAATATCCAGCAGTAATTTTCTTAGGCAATCGCGTAAGCACGGATAAGACTTTTGCTATTGAAGGGCATTTATTAGGGCAAAATATAGAAGTTACAGAAAAAGAGGCGGGATTTTATTTTTATAAAAAGATCCGTGATAATGAATATTTTAATACCTTAGAGCTTTTAAAGGCACAAATTCAGCAAGATATACAAAAAGCTTGTAAAATCTTAAAGTTAGAGCAATCCTGTGGATAAAATTTTTACACAATCTTTGCAGAAGCAATTTGAATTTGATGAAAAGGTTGCGGGGGTTTTTGATGATATGCTTAGTCGTTCTATCCCCTATTATAAAGAGGTTTTGTCTTTAAGTGCGGATTTTGCTTTGCGCTTTTTAAAAGAAGATTCTACCTTGCTAGATTTAGGCACTTCCACAGGAGCTATGTTGCTTGAGATATTAGCAAAAGCGGATTTTAAACTTAATCTTATTGGGATAGATAACTCCTCTTCTATGCTAAAACTTGCAAAGAATAAGCTAGAGGCTTATAGGATGGAAGCAAAGCTTATTTGTGGAGATATTTTAAAGGAGGATTTTCCAAGATGTGATGGTATTATTGCCAATTACACTTTGCAATTTATCCGTCCTTTGCATAGAGAAAAACTCGTTCAAAAAATTTACCATTCTTTAAAGCCCGAAGGTTTTTTTATTTTTTCAGAGAAAATCATCTGCGAAGATAAACGATTAGATTTTGCAATGATTGATTATTATTTGCAAAACAAAAAGAAACAAGGCTATAGTGAATTTGAAATTACTAAAAAAAGGGAGGCTTTAGAGAATGTTCTTGTGCCCTATAGTGAAAGAGAAAATAAAAAGATGCTAAGAGATTGTGGTTTTAAAGGCATAGAAACCCTTTTTAGATGGGTAAATTTTGCTACATTTATCGCTATGAAAGAATGAAGTAGTTGTTGCATTAACCTTAATAAATTAACCTACATCAATAATTTATTGCCCTTTAGAATGTAAAATATCTTTTTAAACTTTCAATATAAAGGGTAAAAATGACAAAAGAACAGATTGCAATTATTAAAGAATGTGTGCCAATTTTGCAAAAAAATGGTGAAAGCTTAACCAAAGAATTTTATAGGGTATTGTTTGAAACTTATCCTGAAGTAAAACCAATGTTTAATAAGGATAAACAAGTATCTAGTGAGCAACCAAAAGCTTTAGCGTTAGCCATATTAATGGCAGCTAAAAATATAGAAAATTTAGAGAATACAAGAGGATTTGTAGAGAAAGTCGCTAAGACTCATATAAGTTTAAATGTAAAAGAAGAGCATTATCCACTTGTTGGGGAATGCCTTTTAAAAGCTATTAAAAATCTTTTAAACCCTAATGATGAAGTGCTTAAGGCTTGGGAAGCAGTCTATGGCAAAATTGCTCAATTTTATATAGATATAGAAAAAAGCTCTATGAAAAGCAAAAATAATTAGGTTTTAAGGAAACCTAATTATTTTTAATATCCTTTTTAGATAATTTTGCTACACAAATAATGCTATAATAAGCCATTTTCAATGAGTTATAAGCATTAATTTGAAATTTTAACTCTCTTAACCAAACAATAAGTAGATTACATTTGAATAGCTACAAAAGGATAAAAATGTCTCTAAGTTTTAAATCCATTCCTTTAAAAGAATTTTTAGAATCTCATAATAAGGATTATGCGGATTCTAAAGTATTTGGGCTAGAGGAATTTAAAGAGAAAGTTCAAGAACATTTAGAATCCTTTGATAAAAATAAAGGGCAAAATGAAAAAGCCATTGTTGCAAATGTTTTTGCACTCTTTTTATAAGGGTTAGGATTCCACACTCAAGCAGCTTTCAAACAAAAAGGCAATAGCGAAATTGATTTAGCTTTGCTTAAAGCTATAGTGAAAGCAAAATTAAGATTATAGAGAAATAACCGAATTTATTATTTAATATGTTAGAATATATAAAAATACAAAAGAGTGATAACAATGAAATGGTTTAAATGGGCTTTATTTGGCATTTTAACTGCTGGCGTAGGCTTTTGGATTTATAAATCCTACAAAAAAGATTCTGACGCAAATTCATTTATTGATAGCTTTGCTGAAGGTTACACAAATGGATTTTCTGCCACATCCTCACCAACTGCACCCAAAAAATATGGACAAATTGCACAAGAGATTCAACAAAAACAAATACAAGCCTATAAACAAAATTAATACAAACCATAAAGAACAGAGAACAAAACTTAAGGCTTTGTAAATGAATAAGAAGCCTGTAAGAAAAAATAATCTACCAAACGATACAAACCCACAAAATCAATTAAATATACAAAATAATATTTTTATGGAAAACGAACTTAACGCAATAGGCAAACTCCCCGAACCTTTAGCATAACGAGTTATGAATTTGCTTGAAAAAACTGCTGAACATAAAATGCAAATAGATAGAGAAATCCTTGATTTAGAAAGGCAAGAACAAAAGAATAGAGTAAGCAATATGCGTTGGTTTTATAGTTTGCAAGGCTTAGGGGCTATAACGGCGGCTATTTTTATTCTTGGGAGTTTAGGAATATTTGCTTACCTAACCATAAATGATAAGCCCAATGCTTGGCTCTCACTCATTCCAGCAATTATTACTTCTGTTGTTAAGTTAGGCAATATTAAAAACCATAGAAAATCCTACAATCTATAAATTCTAAGCTACAACAACCCGATACACATTATAAAATCTAAATATGTAATCCAAGATTTATTGTTTTAACTTATGTGATATTTGTGGGATATTTGCAATCACTCTTACTTAGAAATGCTATAATTGATGAAATTTTAGGAGAGTATTATGCAGACATTAGAAGTTTTAAAGACTCTTATCACTTATCCCACTATTACCCCAAAGGAATGTGGCATTTATGAGTTTATTAAAGCATTTTTGCCCGATTTTGAAGTTTTAGAATTGAATAAAAATAATGTTAAAAATCTCTTTTTATACAAACAATTTCAAGGAGAGGGGGAGAGGAGGGATTTATGTTTTGGTGGGCATATTGATGTCGTCCCTCCTGGAGATGGTTGGGAGGCTTTTGTCCCTGTAGTTAGGGGAGAGTATCTCTATGGTAGAGGTGCACAGGATATGAAAGGAGGGGTTGCAGCTTTTCTTTGTGCTATAAAAGAATTTTGTGAGAGTAAAACGCATTCTTTTAATGGTATCTTATCGATCCTTTTAACAAGTGATGAGGAGGGAGAGGCAATCTATGGGAGCAAACACACTTTGCAATCTCTAAAGGAAAAGAACTTGCTCCCGCATTTTGCTATTGTTGCAGAACCTACAAGCGTTAATACTTTTGGTGATATGATAAAGATAGGCAGGAGAGGTTCAATTAATGGAGTTTTGAAGATTCAAGGAAAGCAAGGGCATGTTGCTTATCCTAATAAATGTATTAATCCTGTGGAGATTATTGCACCTATTTTGTCTAAAATTGCAGGTTATAATCTTGATAGTGGAAACGATTCCTTTGAACCAAGTAAAATTGTTATTACCGATATAAGGGGGGGGTTAGAGGTTGTGAATGTAACCCCTGATGATCTAAGGATTATGTTTAATGTGCGAAACTCTACGCAAACAAGCTTAGAGGATTTAAAGCAATATTTACAAGATCTTTTAAAGCATATTCCTCATACATTAGAGCTTAAACAAAGCTCAAAGCCTTTTTTAACCAATCCGAATAATTCCCTTGTTGCTAAAGTTGTGCAATCTCTACAAACAACACTGCAAATAACGCCCACATTAAGCACAAGTGGAGGCACAAGTGATGCGAGATATTTTGCCGAATATGGAGTAGATGTCGTAGAATGTGGGGTTTGTAATGATAGGATTCACGCTATTAATGAGCGGGTAAAGATAAGTGAGGTAGAAAACCTAAAAAATGTCTTTGTGTCTTTACTAAAGGAGTTTTAATGAAAAATTTTTCTGCATTTTTAGAAGCTACTCAAAAGATTTTTAAAGAGCGATTATTTTTAGATTATTTACGTCGTTTTGCCTATGGGATTGATGCTTCTTGCTATCGTTATATTCCTAAAGCCGTGATTTGGAGTGAGAGTGAGGAGGAGATTAGAGAGCTTATAAAATTGGCATATTATTTTGAAATACCCTTAACCTTTAGAGCTGCGGGAACTTCTCTTAGCGGACAGGCTAGTAGTGAGAATGTCTTAGTGATTTGCCATAAAGAGGAAGTAGAGGTTGGTAAAGGGGCTAAGAGCATTGTCTGTGATTGTGGAGTGATTGGGAGTTATGCTAATGATGTATTGGCTCCTTATGGTAAGAAAATAGGACCCGATCCAGCAACGATTGCTAGTGCAAAAATAGGGGGGATATTCTCTAATAATTCTAGTGGAATGTGTTGTGGAGTGAAGCATAATAGTTACCATACTATTAAATCTGTACGTATTATCTTGCAAGATGGTTCTATTTTGGATACTTCTAGCGAAGAATCATTCCAGGCATTTTGCCAAAGCCACTCCTTGCTTGTAAAGGAATTGTTGCATTTGCGTCAAAAGATTTTAGCAGATAGGGAGCTTCACTCCCTTATTAAGAAAAAATTTAGTATTAAAAACACTACCGGCTATAGCCTTAATGCCTTAGTGGATTTTGATAATCCTAAAGATATTTTGAATCATATTTTTATCGGGGCGGAGGGAACATTGGGGTTTGTTAGTAAAGTAGAGTATTATACTTTAGACAATCACCCGCATAAAGCCTGTGCTTTATTATTCTTTAACAATATTTATGAGGCTAGTGATGCGATTTTACTCTTTGCTAAATATCAAGATATTATCAATGCAGCAGAGATTATGGATTATGCTTGTTTAAAAAGCGTGCAACACTTAGAGGGGATGCCTAAAGAGATACTGCAAATCCAAGAGGGGAATTGTGCGATTTTAATACAGCTTGAAGCAAAAACCCAGAATCTTTTGCAAAAAAATATTGATTTTTTAGCGCCTAAAATACAAGCTTTAAAAACACTCTTTGGTGTGTATTTTAGCTTGGATAAGCAAGAGCAAGATTCTTGGTGGTTAATCCGCAAGGGAATCTTACCCATAGCAGCAGGTAACCGCCCTAAAGGAAGCGTTGTTATTGTAGAGGATATTTGCTTTTTTATAGAGGATTTTACAAGAGGGATTGCAGAGATATTAAAACTTTTTGAAAAATATGCTTTTAAAGGGATTATTTTTGGGCATGCCTTAAGTGGTAATGTGCATTTTATCATTACGCCTAACCTTAATGACAAAGCACAAAATAAAGCTTTTGGAGGGCTTATGGAGGATTTAGCAAAAGTTGTAGCTAATCTTCAAGGAAGTATTAAGGCAGAACATGGAACCGGGAGAATGGTAGCACCTTTTGTGGAATTAGAATGGGGCAAAAAAGCCTATGCCATTAATAAAAAGATCAAAAATCTCTTTGATGGCAAAAATATTTTTAATCCCGATGTTATTATTAGTGAGGATAAGAATATCCATTTAAAAAATTTTAAGCCCTCCTGGGAAGAATATGATGAGGTGGGAGAGCTTGTTGGGGCTTGTATGGAATGTGGTTTTTGCGAGAAACATTGCCCTAGTAGAAATCTTACATTAACACCGCGTCAAAGAATTAGTGTTTATGTAGAGATTAAACGTTTAGAATCTAAAGATTCCTTGAGCATTAAAGAAAAAGAAGAGCTAGAGGCATTAAAGTTAGGTTATCGTTATTTTGGGATAGAGACCTGTGCGATTTGTAGTACTTGTGCTAATCTCTGCCCTCTACACATTGACACAGCCTGTATCGCTAAAAATTCCAAAGGTAATTTTCCTAAAATTGCCCATCGTATAAGTGAAAATCTTGCATTAGCTAGCAGTGCGTTAAAAACTGCTATAAAAGTAGCGAATTTCACGCCACTTTTAAGCCAAAGAATTTCTAAAAAGCTCAATAATTGGATACATACGCCTATTATGCCTCATTATTTTCCTAACGCAAATCCCCAAAAAGTTTATGAAGATTCTACATTACCCTATAGAAAAGAGGTGATTTATTTTAGTTCCTGTTTAAATAGGATCTTCTCTCCCCCTAAAGAAGCGAGTGATAAACGCAATATTCAAGAGGTTTTTCAATCTTTGTGCCAAAAAGCAGGGATCAAATACCGCTATCCTAAGGATATTACTGGCTTATGTTGCTCAAAAGCTTTTAAGAATTATTCTAATACCGCTAGAGAAATGGCATTAAAGACTTTCAAAGCTTTAAAAGAGGTAAGCAATGGAGGAGAAATTCCTATTGTTTGCGACCATAGTGCTTGTTCTTTGGAGTTATTAGAGAGGATAAGAGAGTTTGAAGTTTTAGGAGATGTGAAGCTTCAAATTTTTGATATGCCATCTTTTGTTTTAAAGTTTATTATTCCCTCCCTTAGAATCTCTCAAAAGCCTATAAAAATAGGGCTTTATGCTCCTTGTAGCACAAGATCTTATAAGCAAGAAATTGATAATGAACAAGCCTTAATAGATATTGCTAAGGTTTGTGCGAAAGAAGTTTTTATTCATCAAGATACCAAGTGCTGTAGCTTTGCAGGTGATAAAGGATTCTTAAATCCCTCTTTAAATACTTCAGCTTTAGAGGGATTTGTAAAATTCTACCAAAAACAACCCATAGAATTAGGGTATTCTAGTTCTAGCACTTGTGAGATAGGTTTAAGTGCAAATACTAAGAGGGTATGGCAACATATTATTTATCTCTTGGATTCTTGTGCCTTGCAAAAAGAGAGTTAATATATCTCTAGTGGAAAGTTAGATTTTATTCTAGCTTCTGCAATAATACTTGTACGCTCTAATCCATTATCTATAAGCTCTTTTTTTAGTAAAAAAGCTTCTTTTTGGGGCAGGGCAAAGACTAATCCACCCGAAGTTTGTGCATCAAAGAGTAAAATTTCTAAACCTCTATAAGGGGAATCTTTACCAAGTTTAAAATAGCAATGTGGTTTTATACTTTTTTCATTAGCATAACTGCCACCTGGGATTATCCCTTGCTTTGCAAATTCTATGGCTTCTTTAAGGATGGGAACTTCTTGGGAGTAAAGGCAAAGCGTGATATTTGTATTACACATTTCATATAAATGCCCTAAAAGCCCAAATCCCGTTATATCTGTGCAGGCGTGGATGGGGTATTTTTGTGCGATTTGGGCGGCTTTTTGATTGAGTGTTGCCATAATCTTTGCAATAGTATCTTGCATCGTTGAAGAGAGTTTTCCAGTTTTTAGAGCAGTTGTTAAAACTCCCATTCCTAGAGGTTTGGTTAAGACAAAGCAATCCCCTATTTTAGCTTGATTATTCCTCCATATTTTTTGAGGGTGAATGATACCTGTAACACTTAATCCATACTTTTGCTCATTATCTGCAATAGTATGCCCTCCTAATAAAACACCTCCACTTTCTTGGATTTTAGATAATCCTCCTTGTAGAATCTCTTTTAGTAGTGCAGAGGGGATATTACAAGAATCCCACATTACAAGATTAAGAGCGGTTTTAACTTCTCCCCCCATTGCATAAATATCACTAAGTGCATTTGCAGCAGCAATTTGCCCATAAAGATAAGGATCATCTACGACAGGAGTGATGAAATCAGCAGTTTGGATAAGTGCTAAATCCTCATTGATTTGATACACGCCTGCATCTTCATTACCTCTAAAATCTGTTAAAACATTTTTGTCTTGTTGGTTATTGAGACTTAAGGAGAGATGTGCTAGATCTTCCAGACCTACTTTACCTGCTCAACCTGCTACTTTGACAAAATGTGTTATTTTCTTTTTCTCTTCCATTTTTCCTTAGCCTCATTGGGATAGATAATTATAATGTTTTTAGCTTATAGAAAAATTTTTTAAGTTCATCTTTAGTAGTTTTTTATCTAGGCTATATTATTTTAACAATTTTGTTTTTGGAGTAGAAAATGGAGATTTTGGCTTTTGAACCTTTGGCTATTATTATTCTTGCTGTAATAGGGATCTTTACAGGGGTAATAGCGGGTTGTTTTGGTATAGGTGGAGGAGCGATTGTTGTTCCTATGATGGTTTTATTGGGGAATGATATTAAGATTGCTATTGGTATTTCTATTATGCAAATGATATTTTCATCTTTTTATGGCACTTATATCAATTATAAACAAAGTTATTTAGATTTTAAAGATGGATTTTATGTAGGGATAGGTGGATTTTTTGGTGCAGCTTTTAGTGGGGTTATTCTTGATAGGGTATCTTCTGATATTATAAGTGCGGTTTTTATACTCTTTTTGCTTTATAATCTTTTTAAGCTTTTTAAGATTAATGCTTATGGAGAAGAGGTAAAAATCCATAATCCCTTAAAATCTAAATTTTTTTTAGTAGGTTGTGGGATACTCGTAGGGATTTTTGCTATTTCTTTAGGGATTGGTGGGGGTATGATATTAACACCCCTTTTAGCTTATTATTTGGGCTATAGTAGTAAAAAAATTATCCCCATTGCACTCTTTTTTATTATCTTTTCCTCACTTTCTGGTTTTATTTCTTTATCAATGCACGGATATGTGGATTATAAGCAAGGCTTTATCGTGGGCATTGCTTCTTTAATAGGCGTTAGAATCGGGATTTGGATTTTGAATATTATGGATGCTAAAAGGCATAAATATTTACTTGTAATACTCTATATAGTGGTTTTAAGTGTGATGTTTCAAGAAGTTTTTGATAATTTTAAGTATTTGTTGGATAATAGCTAAGTTTTAAAAAATGGTCGGAGTAGCGGGATTTGAACCCACGACCTCACCCACCCCAAGGGTGTGCGCTAGCCAGGCTGCGCTATACTCCGATAAAATATAAAGCAAAATCTTAGCAAAAATTCATTAAATATTGTTGAAGATGAAATGGAATATATTTTGCTTTTTATGTTTTAAGAAAATATTAAAAGGACTTTAAAGTAATGAATAAAACTTTTCTTAAAAAGATGTTAATAAGTTTTATATTTGCAGCTCTCCCGCTTTTAGGTGCAAAAGTTAGTGATGTAGCAAATATTGTAGGTGTTAGGGATAATCAATTGTTAGGTTATGGACTTGTGGTAGGTTTAAATGGAACAGGTGATAAGACAACCTCAATTTTTACTATGCAATCTATGGCAAATATGTTAGAGAGTGTGAACGTAAAAATCGAACCTAATGCGATACAATCTAAGAATGTTGCTGCTGTGATGGTAACTGCTAAATTGCCTGCTTTTGCTAGACAAGGGGATAAGATTGATATTTTAGTTTCTAGTATTGGGGATGCGAAATCCCTTGAAGGCGGGACTTTGCTTTTAACCCCTTTAAGTGGTTTAGATGGTAGAATTTATGCAGTGGCTCAGGGTGCAATAGGGATAGGGGGTAAAGGTGAAAGAGGGGGGAGTGCTAATCATCCTTTAGTTGCTGATATGCCAAATGGAGGGATTGTAGAGAGAGAAGTAAGCTATGATTTATATAATAAAGTAAATGCTACTCTAAGTCTTAAAAAATCGAACTTTCAAAATGCCATACAGATTCAAAAACGTATCAATGAAACCTTTGATGATACAAAACTAACAATTGCAACCGCTGTAGATTCAAGAACTATTAAACTACAAAGACCACAAGAGATGAGTATGGTAGAATTTTTAGCCAAGGTGCAAAATATTGATATTGATTATGTTAAAGAAAATAAAATCATTATCAATGAACGCACAGGGACAGTAATTGCTGGACTTGGTGTTGAAGTTTCTCCTGTGATAGTTACACACAATAATATCACGATTAAAGTCTCTAATGAAGCTATTAATGACCCTGAAGCTCAAGATGTAGGAGGGGGGGCAACTTTTAGTGCAGGGCAAGCAGTTGTAGCAAGCCCAAATAATCCGACTATTGCAAGTGTTACAAGGGCTTTGCAAAAAATGGGAGCAACCCCTAAGGATATGATCGCTATTATTGAAACGATGAAAAAAGCAGGTGCTTTTAGTGCGGATTTAGAAATTATTTAAGGAGAGATGATGAATATTAATTTTGATAATTTTAGTGCTTATTCTAAGCAATTATTAGATGAGATTAAAGAGACACCGAAAATCCAAAAAACCGATGATGATTCCCTTTTAAGGGAGCAAACTGATGCCTTTGAAGCATTAATTGTTAAAAATATGCTAGATATTGCCCTAAAAACCGATGATAGCCTTTTCCCCAAAGCCCCTGGGCACGATATTTACCAATCAATGTATAAAGAGACCCTCTCCCAATCTTTAAGTGGAAGTTTTGGGTTTAGTGAGTTACTTTTTAATTATTTAAAAGATTTACAAAAATAATAGAGTTTAAAGTGATTGATGAAAACTTATTAGAATCCCTAAGTAGTAGCGATAAAGAATCTTTTGCTAGGGGTTTAAAAGAACTTATTACGCAAACTTATGAAGTAGAAAAAGAATTTATAGAGTTAAAAGCCTTGTTTGAAGAAGTTTTAGATATTCTTCCAACAGCAGTTTGGGTGCTAGAAGAAGGGGGGGAAATATTTTATCAAAACTCTCTTGCTAGTGAGATTCCACAGCTTTTAGATTATTTTCATCTACAAGGTGGTACGCGTCAAGAAATAGAGATAGAATCTAGAGTATATCTTTTTCAAAGCAATCAAAAACTCAATAAAACTATCATTTCTGCAACAGATATTACCAGTGAGAAACGCAGAGAGAGATTAGCTTCAATGGGGCAAATCTCTGCACATTTAGCCCACGAAATAAGAAATCCCATAGGTTCTGTTGCCCTGCTTGCATCGACATTGTCTAATCGCGTGGATATTAAAAATAAAGCCTTAGTATTAGAGATTAAAAAATCTATTTGGAGGGTTGAACGAATCATAAAAGCAACCTTGTTGTTTTCTAAAGGGGTGCATATTCAAAAAAGCACTAATGATCCAAAGAATATAGAAAATGAGCTTAGGGGAGTTCTTGATTATTATACCTATTCTAAGAATATTCATTTTTTGTTTGATTTTGAATATAAGAGGTTAGAAGCAGATTTTGATTTACTTTGTATTGTTTTGCAAAATTTTCTTTTTAATGCTATTGATGCTATAGAAGATGGAGATAGTGATAATGGAGTAATAGAGTTTTATTATTTTAATGATTCAAACAATGCTATTTTTAGAATTTTTGACAGTGGAAAACCTATTGAAAATCCACAAATTCTTTTTGAACCTTTTAAAACCACGAAACTTAAGGGTAATGGCTTAGGTTTAGCATTATCTCTACAAATCATTGAAGCTCATAATGGAAGTATAAAGATCCTCCAAGAAGAAAAAAAAGGGTTTGAAATTTCATTGCCTCTGTATTCTTAAAAATCCTAATTTTACGCAAAAATTAAGGCATATCTAGCTAAAATCCTAGAAACATAAAGGTTAAGGGTTTAAGAATGATTGAAAATATTAAAAGAATGCAAAAAGTTAAAAATATCCGCGAAATAGATATAAAAGATAAACGCATTTTGATACGCGTTGATTTTAATGTGCCATTAGATAGTGAATTAAATATTAACGATGATACAAGGATACGAGAGGCTATCCCTACGATTAATTATTGCATTGATAATGGGGCTAAATCCATTATTTTAGTAAGCCATTTAGGACGCCCTAAGCAAAGGTGTGAAGAATTTTCTCTTAAAACTATTCTTAAAAGACTTGAAAGATTGCTTTTAAAAGATATTGTATTTGTGGATAATTTAGACAACGCCCAAATAATACTCAATACACTTGTTGATGGGAGTATTATCCTTTTAGAAAACATCCGATTTTATGAGGGTGAGGAAAAAAATGACGATAATCTCTCCCAAAAATTAGCGAATCTTTGTGATATTTTTATTAATGATGCTTTTGGAACCTCTCACCGCAAACACTCTTCAACCTATGGGATTGCTAAGTATGCTAAGCAAAAGGTTGCAGGATTGCTTTTAAAAAAGGAAATTGATTCTTTTGCTATTGCTCTTACTAATCCTTTACGACCTTTATTGTTAATTGTTGGAGGCTCTAAGGTTTCTTCAAAGCTTACTTTATTAAACGCTATTTTGGATATAGTAGATAAGATTATCATCGGTGGAGCAATGAGTAATACTTTTTTAAAGGCAGTAGGTTATGATACTAAGGCTTCTTTTGTAGAGGATGATTTATTAGAAGAGGCAAAGCATATTTTGCGTTCAGCTAAAGAAAAGAATGTGAAAATTTATCTGCCTGTGGATGTTGTTTCCACAGATAATGTTAAAGATTCAAAAGAGATTAAAATTACCCCCGCTCAAGATATTCCTAATGGATTTATGGTTGTTGATATTGGACCTGCAACCGTGAAATTATTTAACGAAGTTATAAGAGAGTGTGAAACTATTATTTGGAATGGACCTTTAGGGGTTTATGAGAATCAAAAGTTTTCGCGTGGAACCTTTAGTATCTCTCACGCTATTGCTAATACTTATGCTTATAGCGTTATTGGTGGGGGAGATACAGCTGATGCAGTAGATAAGGCAGGCGATAAAGACAATATGAGTTTCACTTCAACAGGGGGTGGAGCAGGATTAGAATTATTAGAAGGTATTGTGTTACCCGCCTTTGAGGTTTTAGATAAAAAAGAGTGAGGATAGAATTTAGGGGAGAGGGTTATGCTAAATCTTTTTATTAAACGTAATGGAATGGTTGTTCGTGAGAGTATCCAATCTGTTGATGCCATAGAAGTGGAAGCAGATATTTTGTGGATTGATCTTTTACACCCAAGCTTACAAGAGATTTCTTATATCTCTAAAACTTATCTTTTAGACATCCCCACTAAAGAAGAACGAGAAGAGATTGAAGAATCCTCCCGCTATTGGGAAAATAGTGAAACTATTACCATTAATACTTATTTCTTAACGCGTCCCAATGAAGAAAATATCTTACATAATGAAACCATTACTTTTTTATTGGCACGTAATATCTTATTTACTGTTCGCTATAGTGAGTTTAAGGTTTTTGATGAAATCCAACAAAGGGTATTAGCAAGCCCAAAAAATTTTGAAGATGGATTTGATTTAATTTCTAAAATTTTTGAATTGCGTGTAGAAAAAGATGCGGATATGCTAGAGAGTATTGCTAAAGAAACAAGACTTTTAAGGAGGAATGTTGTTTTTGATAAGCAATTAGGGGACGAAATTTTAGAAAAACTTGCTATTTTGCAAGAAATGCATTTAAGTTTGCGTGATAGCCTTTTTGATAAAAGACTAGCTATTACTGCATTACTTAGAACTAATAAGGCAGATATTCAAGCTAAGAAAGACTTAAGCATTGTTTTAAAGGATATTAACTCTTTGGTGGAATTTGCAAATGTTAATATGAATATTTTAGATAACATCCAAGAACTTTTTTCTAGCCAAATTAATATCCAACAAAACAAAATTATTAAGCTTTTTACCGTGGTAACTGTAGCAATGATGCCTCCTACACTTATCGCAACAGTTTATGGAATGAATTTTAAGCATATGCCAGAGTTAGATTGGGACTATGCTTATCCTTTTGTGCTTTTGATGATGATTATTTCTACGATTGTTCCCATTATTTATTTTAAAAAGAAAAAATGGCTTTAACCCTAAGGAATCGCTATACTTCATCCTAATAACTTCTAACTCTAACTTAAATGCTAACCTTAATAAAAATTCCTATCCTAATTCCCCTAAATAACACTCTAAGATTCTTAAATAAATTTCACTAAACTATAATATGCCATAATCTAATATTTATAGTAATACTTTTATAGTAATACTTTTTACAA
>NZ_JRPC02000121.1 GCF_000765745.2 Helicobacter apodemus | reverse complement strand
GCTAATTAATTCTAATTTATTTAATCTATCAGAATACGAAAAAGCTTTATTGAAATCTATTACTACTACCAAAGGACAATATTCAGAACTTCTTTTAATCACACCTGAGGAGATAAAAATTCCTTATAGACTTGTAATGGATAGATTCTTCTATTATTTAACCACAACCGACCCAAAAGATAAGGCAAAGATAAAAGAATTAACCGATAAGGGATTAGAAGTTGGTGAGGCTATTAAAAAGATTATAGCAATGGAGGAAATGGGTGAGTAGTAAAATATTGCCAAATAAAGCATTAAATACCTTAAAGAGCATTTTTAAAGAAAACAATATTAACACCAAACCCATACTTTCTATTTTTATTCTATGTTTAATTATCTTATCTTTTATGCTTATACTAATAGAGGTTTTTAGTAAGCATTATACCTTT
>NZ_JRPC02000120.1 GCF_000765745.2 Helicobacter apodemus | reverse complement strand
CTTAAGAAAAGTAGTGATAAAATCAAAGACTTTAGGTTGGAGGATAATTATTAAGACTCCTAAACCTATTGCATAGAATTTCATTTCTTGCCTAAGAGAGCGATAATCTGATTTTACTCCTGCAATTTCTTTTTCTACTTTTGCAATTTCAGCTTCTAATTTAGCTTCAAACACCTCTTTGGTAGCTTTCATTTCAGATTGAAACACCTCTTTGGTAGCTTTCATTTCAGATTGAAACACCTCTTTGGTAAGCAACTCGTTTCCTATCTCCTCTAAAGCTTCAGCTTTTAGCCTATCAAGATTTATCTTTTGTGTAGTTGCTCTATCATTGACCACTTCTTCAAAAGCCTTTTTTAACTTAGTGGCTGCTTCTTTATCACTAAAGATACTATCGAGTAAAGCTTTAAAACTTTCATTTAAGACATATTGA
>NZ_JRPC02000119.1 GCF_000765745.2 Helicobacter apodemus | reverse complement strand
CTTATCCATTTCGTTTTGGTGAGAAATGGAATAAAAGGTTTGATGCCTATATGTGTTATATAAGCTCGGCTTCTTTTTGAGGCTGGGCTTTTTTTTTGGCTATTTGGTTGGGTGCGTGGGAGGAAATAACACATATAGGAGTCCATAATGGATTTACTTAACTTATTCGTTTCGGTAATTGCAGTGATTATCGCACTTTTTAGGGAGGAAATAAGAGAGATTTTATTTAATCTTAAAAAGTAGATTACTGACTTCATCAAATCTCTACTGCAAGAGCTAACCACTCTTGTGGTAGTTTTCAAGCTAACTTCCATAACCAACCTCCTTACTTTACCTTCATACTATTAATAGTATGAATACTTTGTTGCACTCTATCTTTGATTTTCTCTGCCTGCCCCTTAGCAAAACTATCATTAACCCTAAAATTTAAAGA
>NZ_JRPC02000015.1 GCF_000765745.2 Helicobacter apodemus | reverse complement strand
GAGTAAGTATTAAGTGGATTAAAGATTAAAGGGGATACAGAGATAGTTAGGTATTAAGTAGATGTTATTGGTTAATTAAGAGAATGGGGGGTTAATTTAAAAAACACATAAGAAAACCAAATAACAATTAGAGCTTTTTTCAATACTAGAGAATCTTATGCCTAATACTCTTATAAAAATATGAACCAATCCTAAAAACTTTATGGAATAAAAATGACATGGGGATTCTAAATTGGGGGTTAATTTCTATATTTACTGCTATAAATCTTCGAATTTTCTTTTAATTTTGTTAGAATCTTTTGCAAGATTATTTATACGCAGGAAATATAATGAAATTACAAAAGATTAATGAAAATACTTTTAACTTACGGGGTAAATTAAAAGATATGAGTGATTATAGTGAGCTAAAAAGTCTTTTAGAAAAAAAACGAAAAAGGGGCGAGTTAGAAGTAATTTTTAATATTCCTAATGCTAAAGAAATCAATTTGTATATTCTAGGATATTGGCTAAAACTTGCTAAAAAAAATAATTTTAATTTCATAATTTATATTGAAAACTCTTATTTGTATAATAACTTTTTAAAACTTGGCTTACATAAATTCCTTAAGGTTATTAATGGAAGTATGGAATAATATTTATAACGTTTTTGACCCCGTTGCCTTTAGTCTCTTCGGAATCTTTGTTCGCTGGTATGGGATTATGTATGTTGCCGCCCTACTCTTAGCATTATTTATCGCACAACTTTTTATTAAAAAAGACGCTTACCCCATTAAAGAAGAGCTATTAAATAGTTATTTTATATGGGTAGAAATTGGCGTAATTTTGGGTGCTAGAATAGGCTATATTGTATTTTATGATCCTTTTGCATTCTATTATTTAAGCCATCCTTGGGAGATATTTAACCCCTTTGATAGGAATGGAAATTTCATAGGTATTAGCGGAATGAGCTTTCATGGGGCTGTAATTGGATTTTTAATTGCTTCTTTTATCTTTACAAAAATAAAAAAAGTGAATTTCTGGCTTTTTGCTGATTTAGCAGGACTTAGTATCCCTCTAGCCTATGTCTTTGGTAGAATTGGAAACTTTTTAAATCAAGAATTAGTAGGACGAGAAACTACGAATCCTTTAGGAATCTATGTTGATGGTGTATTACGGCACCCAAGCCAGTTATATGAAGCATTTTTAGAGGGGATTATTGTTTTTGTTATTTTATTTTTATACCGCAAAAAAGCTCATTTTGTTGGGGAAATTGGACTTTTATATATTATTTTGTATTCTTTAGCCCGTTTTATTGCAGAATTTTTCAGAGAACCTGACTTACAACTTGGCTTTATAGCATTTAATTGGCTAACGCAAGGACAACTCTTATCTTTAATCATTGGTGCATTGGGTTTATATTTTTTAACACAAAAGGCAAAAAGTGGCTAATATCTCCTTACAAAACATCTCTAAAGCCTTTGATTATAAACCTATTTTAAAAGATATTTCCTTACATATTCACCAAGGGGAGAGAGTAGCTATCATTGGCAAAAATGGAGCGGGAAAAAGCACCCTTTTAAAAATCCTTAATGGGGAATTAGAAGCAGATTATGGAAAGAGAATCCTAGAAGGGGATTTAGAGATTCAAATGCTCGCCCAAAAACCAAATTTTCAAGAGGGATCGACAACTAAAGAGAGTGTTTTACAAGCTCTTACAACACTTAATCAAGCAAAGCAATCCTTAGAGCAAATAGCAAAATCTCTACAAAATGCTCCTTATGATAAAGAACTCTTAAAAAAACACTCAAAACTATCAAACTTCATTGAACACCATAATGCTTGGGACTTAGAAAACAAGATTCAACAAATCCTAGAAACCTTTGACCTAAAGGAGTTAGAGAACCAAAAGGTAGAATATTTAAGCGGAGGAGAGCAAAAACGCGTAGCCTTAGCCTGTTTGCTACTTATAAAACCCGATATTTTACTCCTAGATGAACCCACTAATCATTTAGATGTAGAAATGGTAGAATTTTTAGAAAATTTATTACTTAAAGAAAAATATACCCTTGTTTTTATTAGCCACGATAGGTATTTTATCGATAAAATCGCTACCCGGATTATTGAAGTAGAGGATTGTAAAATCCGTGAATTTAACGGAGGATATGGGGATTATCTAAAAGCCAAAGAAGCATTACTAAAAAGCTTATCAAAAAGCCATCAAACTTTATTAAAACACCTAAGAATGGAAGAAGAATGGTTAGCTAGAGGAGTAAAAGCTAGAGTAAAACGCAATGAGGGCAGAAAAGAAAGGATTTTAAAACTAAGGGAGGAAGCAAAGAAAAATCCCTCCCTTATCAAAAAAATGAGTTTAGAATTGGAGAGAGAGCATAAGCATTTTAACCAGCTTGAAGGAACAAACCACAAAAAAATGCTTTTTGAATTAGAAAATATTTCTATGCAAATGGGGAATAAAATCCTCTTTAAAAACTTTTCTACTCGGATTTTAAACACTGATAAAGTCGCTATTGTTGGTAAAAATGGGGTAGGCAAAAGCACATTTTTAAAACTCCTTTTAGGGAGAGCACAAAACTATTATGGAACACTCCAAAAGGGGGGATTTTAAAATAGGCTATTTTGACCAACATCGTGAAATGCTCAATGATTCTAAAGATTTATTAGAAACCTTTTGCCCTTTTGGGGGAGACCATATAGAAGTCAAAGGCAAAAGTTTGCATATTTTTGGCTACCTTAAAAACTTCCTTTTTCCTAAAGAATTTTTAGATAGAAAAATTGGTGCATTAAGTGGTGGAGAAAAAAGTCGTGTAGCTTTAGCATTACTTTTTAGCAAAGAATATGATTGTTTAATACTTGATGAACCCACTAATGATTTAGATATTCCCACTATCAATATTTTAGAAGAATACTTACAAAGCTTTCAAGGAGCCTTATTCTTTGTAAGCCACGACCGATATTTTGTGGATAAAATCGCTAAAAAACTTTTTATCCTAAAAGATCAAAAAATTGAAGAATCACATCATAGCTTTAGCGAATACTTAGAAATTCAAAATGAGCTTAAAGAATACACCAATATTGCTAAAGAACTTCAAAAAACAAAAGTGGAAAAACCAAAAAATAAAACTAAGCTAAGTTATAATGAAAAGAGACTTTTAGAGCTATTACCCAAAGAGATTGAATCTTTAGAGCAAGAATTAAAACTTTTAGAAAAAAAACTTTATACACCACAGAAAAATAGCGATTTAACAACCCTAGCTTTAGAATATGAAAACAAAAAAGCCCTATGTGAAGAGAAAATTACGCAATACTTAGAGCTAGAAGAAAAAATGGAAAATCTCTAATGCAGAGTTTTGGTGAATTTATGCAAAAATGGCTTTATGGAGAGAGTGGCTATTATAGAAATTTGCATATTGGCAAAGAAGGGGATTTTTACACTAGCGTAAGTGTAAGTGAATTTTTTGGCTATACCTTGGGCTATTATCTGCAAGAACAATTAAACTCTCTTCAAAACCAAAAGATTGCCATTGTAGAAATTGGTGCAGAAAGGGGCAATTTAATAAGTGATATTGCTTTTTTTTTAAAAGAAAATTTTTTAAACTTTCATAAAATTGATTTTCTGATTTTAGAACCACTTAAGTCCCTACACAACATACAAAATCAAACTTTTTTGCAAAAAATAGATTCTAAAAACCTCTTAATAGTAGAGGATTTTCAATCCATTAAATCCCTGCATTATGATTTCATTTTCTATTGCAGCAACGAACTTCTTGATGCTTTTCCTTGCGAACTTTATTATCAAGGACAAATAGCTTTTATAGAGGATAATATTTTAAGTTTCAAAAAAGCCCCAAAGCCCATAGAACAAATCGCACAAAAGTTTCATTTGCAGATTTCTGAAATTCCTTTATATATAGAAGAATTTATCAAAAACTGCAATGATTGTGCGAAACATTGGATGTTTTTAACCTTTGATTATGGAAGCTTAGAAACAAGAAATGAGTTTTCTTTACGACTTTTTGAAAAACACTCAACAAAAAATCTATTCATTTCTCCCAAAAGCACAGAATATGATAAAAGCTTTTTAGAATCTTTTAACAAATGTGATATAACCTATGATGTTAATTTTACAATCTGGAATAACTACTTTGAAACCATAGGTGCAAAAAAGCTTTTTTGCCATAGGCAAAATAGAGCCTTAGTAGATATGGGTTTAGATAAAGTTGGGGAATGGTATATTGCTAAATATGGATTGCAATCTTTTATGAAACACTCTGCTAAGATTCGGACACTTCTTGAGCCAGGTTTATTAGGTGAGAGATTTTTAGGTATGGCTTTTGTAAAATAACTTAAAAGGATAATTATGGATTTTAATACAAATCTCCTTGATGCTATTGAGAGGATAGAAAAAGCAAGAATCGCTGTAGATAGACATAGAATTGTTAGACTAATTGCAGTTAGCAAATATTCTACCACAGAGCAAATACAAGCCCTTTATCAATGCGGACAAAGAGCCTTTGGAGAAAATAAAGTGCAAGATTTAAACCAAAAATCCCAACTCTTAGAATCTCTCCCCTTAGAATGGCATTTCATTGGCACTTTACAAAGTAATAAAATCAATATGCTACTAAAAATCAAACCCTTTATGCTCCATAGCCTACACTCTCTAAGTCTCGCAGAAGAATTACAGAAGCGACTAAGTAAAGAAAACAAAACTTTACGGACACTTTTACAAATCAATAGTGCAAAAGAAAATAATAAAAGTGGCTTTATGCCTGAAGTTGCCATTGAAAAATACCACCAAATCTCTCAGAATTTCCCTAATATCAAGCTTTGCGGAATTATGAGTATTGGAGCACATACTCAAGATACAAAAATCATTCAAAAAAGTTTTGAAACAACCTATAAGATTTATGAAAAGCTACTCCCCATAGGTGCACAAACACTAAGTATGGGAATGAGCGGAGACTTTGAACTTGCAATTAAATGCGGAAGTAATTGTGTGCGATTAGGCACTATACTTTTTAGATAATTAAAAATTAAGCTTAATAAGTTTTTGTGGAATCTTCACAACAATTTTTTGCACAAGCTCACTCTGGCCAATAAAAATCCCACCAGCATGCACATCATTTGCTTCAAAAACTGCTAGATTACCCCTAAAAAGTAGCAAGGTTGAAGCATAGATATTTGGATAATATTCTATTAAATCTTTATCTCTATTATAAGGATTCTTTATTTCACAAAGGCTATGAGGAGCAACAAAGAATATCTCCCTGCCCTTTAGTAGCATTTGAAAATCTACCATTTCTTGATGGCTCTCATAAAATGCCTCTTTGGGAGACTTTGTGTAATAAGCTTGTTCAATAGATTTAATCCCCTCATCTACACACACTTCCAAACTCTCATTAGCCCCTAAATGTGTAATCCTATGATAAACTTCACTTTCCTCATCTAAAGCTTCATTGAGATAACTACATACCTTTAGCAAAGATTCACTTTTTTTAAATTTTCTTAAAATATCTGGAAAATAGCCTACAAACATATCAAGCCTTGAAATTCTTTAAACCCACTAATCGCCATTTATTAGCCTTATATTCTAATTCCACTACACAGCCTTTACTTATCTTCAAAGATACTTCCCCACAAAGGTGCCGCACAAATTCACCAATTAAAGGCTCGTGTCCCACTATAACCACTACCTCCCAATCTTGTTGTATCTCTTCTTTATGTTTAATATAACCCTCTATACCTATTTCTGGATTCAAAGAAGGACTTAAAAAGAAAGTGCTTTGTTTTTGATAAGCTGCAATATATTTAGCGGTATCAGAAGCCCTAATGGCTAAAGAAGAAATTATGGCATCAATAGAGTATTTTTTGAGATATTTTGCTATGTTTTTAGCCTGTTTAACACCTTTTTTTACCAAAGGTCGTCTTAAATCATCTTTTGCATTCCATTTCTCCCTATCTTCAGCTTTAGCGTGACGCACTAAAACCAAATACATTACAATCCCATTTTTTCTAGCATTTTAATAACAAGTCGTGTGCTTTTTCTTGCAGCTTCTTCTAAAAATTCTTCATAACTCACCAATGCCTCATCACTAGCATTATCAGAGATTGCACGCAAAATGCAAAAAGGGATTTGCAAATTATCACACACCACAGCTACACTAGCACCTTCCATTTCTATAGCATCGGCTTTAAAAGTATGCTTAATCCACTCTTTGCGTTCAGAATTATGAATAAATTGATCCCCTGTGGCAATAATTCCCTCATACATCCTAAAACCTTCATTTTTAGCGACTTCTTTAGCAATACTATTGAGTTTTTCATCGGTTTTTGTAAAAACTTTCCCTCCTGATAAGAATCCAAAAGGATGCCCAAAAGCGGTAATATCTACATCGTGTTGTGCTAACTCTACGCCTAAGACTAAATCACCAATTTTATACTTAGGATTAACACCTCCTGCAACACCAGTAAAAATAATACCCTCACAACCAAAATGCAAAATCATTATAGACGCACTAAGAGCAGAGAAAACCTTGCCTATACGACTACTTGCAATAATAATTCCATTTTGTTTAATTTTATAAAAAGTATTTCCACCAAAGCAAATACTCTCATAATCCTTATAATGCTCCAATAAAAGCATTATTTCTTCATCCATCGCACCTAAAATACCAACCTTCATTAAAAATCCTTATCTAAAAATTCTTGCACTTCTTGATAATTTTGCAAAGAAAGTGTCTCTTTTGAAGTAAGCCGCTTATTTAAGCCCTTTAATACATTCCCTCCACATTCTATAAATACCTCAACTTCCTTATCATTTTCACGAATAGATTGCTTATAAAGCACCGGGGAAATAAGCTGATTAGATAATAATCTCAAAGCCTCATCCTTTTTATTATAAGGCTTTGCACTAACATTAGAGATAATAGAAAACCCAAAAGAATCTTTTAAAGAACTTTCTAAAATAACCGCAAAATCCTCACGCATTCCCTCTAAAATAGGACAATGGCTAGCTACGGACATAGGAAGCATTAAGACTCTCTTAGCTCCTAGTCCTTTTATCTCAACTTCAAGACTTGATAAGTCCTCTCTACCCCCTGCTAATACCATTTGTGCATCAGCATTATAGTTGGCACACCATACTTTCAAACCAATATTACGTTTTTTATCACAAAATTCTTCTAAAATGGGGTCTTCTAAACCCAAAACAACCATCATTCCAGCGGTTTTATTTTTACAGCACTCCTCCATTAATCTCCCCCTTTGATTAACTAAGGCTAAAGCATTATCAAAATCAAGAACACCACTAGCACATAAAGCACTAAATTCTCCCAAAGAATGCCCTAAACCAAAACCTATTTTGCCTTTTATTTTAGGCAATATCAAAGAATAAATCGCATAGCTTACAAGCAAGATTGCAGGCTGTGTATATTGTGTTAGATTTAATTTATCATTTTCTTCAAAACAAAGCTTAGCCATATTTTCTTGCAAAATATCACTTGCTTGTTCAAAAAGCACTCTAACTTCTTGTGAATTTTGATAAAGATCTTTTCCCATTCCTATACTTTGACTACCTTGACCAGGAAAAATTACTGCAACATTCATTATTATCCTTTATTCTTATCTTTACATTTTTGTCTTTGCTTGCACACCCAAAAGTTCTAATCCTTGAAAAAGAGCTTGTGCTACAATCTTTAAAACGCTTAAAATTTGTTTTTCATTTTCTGTGTGTAAAATTTTTTCTTCATTATAAAAATGATGAAACTCTGAAGAGAGCATACGCAAGTATTCCACCATCTTTTGGGGAGCCCTTTGGCTAAAAGAATCTTCTAAAACCTTAGAAAAATTCAAAGCTAAAACTAATAAATCACGCAAAGATTCTGTAATGCCCTCTAAAGACTGCCCTTGAAAACTTTGAAAATCTTGATGAGATTTTTCAAAGAGTGTATGAATCCTAGCGTGTGCATAATTGATATAATAGATAGGATTAGAAGAATCTTGCTTTTTCAAATCCTCCACATCAAATTCTAAATGTGTATCGGCTTTTTTACTTAAAAAAGCTAAACGCAAGGCATCAGAACCAACCTCCTCTACCACATCTTTTAATAAAATAAAATTACCCGCTCGCTTACTCATCTTATAAGCTTCACCATTTTTTAGCAAAGCTACCATTTGTGAGAGCAATATTTCTAAATTTTTACTCTCATACCCTAAAAACTCTATAGCCGCTTTTATTCTAGCAATATAGCCATGATGATCAGCCCCCCAAATATTAATATATTTATCAAAAGAGCGTTTAAATTTATTCCTATGGTAGATAATATCTCCAGCAAGATAAGTAGGTTCCCCATTTTCTCGGACAATCACCCTATCTTTTTCATCCCCATATTCACTAGATTTTATCCATATTTTTTTCTCTAGCTCATAAACTCCATTACCTTTTTGTAATTGTGCTAATGTGTTATCCCATTCCTTAAAAAGTGTCTTTTCGCTTACAAAATTATCAAATACTATTCCAATCTGTGCTAAATTAGCCTGTATCTCCTCCAACATTTTATCTTTGCCAAAAACACTTAAATCCGCAATATTTTTCTCCGACTCAAAGCATTCTTCACCAAAATGCTCTTTTGCTTCTTTTGCTAACTCTAAAATATATTCACCTCTATAACAATCCTCTGGTAAGTTATAAGCTTCATTAAAAAATAAATGTCTTCCGGCAATATAAATAGAACGTCCTAAATTTTCTATTTGTGTGCCCGCATCATTAATATAATATTCCCTAACAACTTCAAATCCTAAATACTCACCAAAACGCGCTAAACAATCCCCAAAAATCGCTCCTCTTGCGTGTCCTATATGTAAAGGACCTGTCGGATTAGCACTCACATATTCAAGCAAAATTTTTTCTTTTGTATTTTTTAAAAATTTTGGAGTTAAAAAATTCTTTACACACTCTTGCAAAAAGCCATCACTTAAAGAAAAATTCACATATCCACCCACAACATTAATGTTTATTATCTCTGCTAAAGTTGCTAATTTTTTAGCAAAATCTTGTGCAATTTCTGGAGGATTCTTCTTCAAAGTTTTAGCAAGGCTAAAAGTTGGTAAAGCAAAATGCCCAAATTTCCTATCTTTTGGTTTTTCTAAAAAACATTCAATATCTAAAGTCTGGCTAATAAGAGCTTTAAGGCTTGGATACATTTTTAAACTTTAGTGTTCTCAGCATTAGTAGTAGTTGAAGCATTTTCTTGTTTTTTATCTTGCTCAATTTTAGTATTAGTGGCTACTTCTTCTTCCTCTTCTTTAACCGCCTTTTTGAAGTTTTTAATCCCCGAACCTAATCCTTTAGCTAAGTCTGGAATTTTCTTAGCCCCAAATAAAACAATAATAATTAATAAAACAATCAATAATTGTTGCACACTTGGCATCATTATTTTATCCTTAATGAGAAATTTTCCTGATTATAGCATACTTTAACTTGTAACCATCAAACCTAATCAAAAACCAAATGCTGAAAACTAGCTTGATAAAATTCATAAAAATAATTCTCTCCATCTCCTCTTTGTTCTCTTGAAATAGCCTTGTATGTCCCCTTTTCTTTATTGGTTCTAAAAACAATTTGTCCGTTTTTAAGGAGTAAAATATCCTCACAAAGCTGTAAAACAATGCGTAAGTCGTGAGAAATTACAATATAAGTCATTTGGAATTGCTTTTGCAAACTCTTAAGTTTTTCAATCATTCTCATTTGCAAATGCACATCTAAATTAGAAAGTGCCTCATCTAAAATTAATATTTTAGGTCGCAATGCTAAAACCCTTGCAAGGTTGATTCTTTGTTGTTCCCCACCACTAAATTCTGAACTTTTCTTATCTAAAGAATCTTTGCTTAACTCTATAATATCCGCTAACTCTTCACTCTGCTCTTTAGCATTTTTTAGCATTTTAAAGTTTGCTAACCCCTCTAATAAACATTCCCTAGCACTCCATCTAGGATTTAAAGAGCTTTGAGGATCTTGAAAAACCGCTTGAATAGATTTTTTTAACTCCCTATCCTCCCCTTTAAAATATTCTTTAGAAAGTATTGTTACTTGACCACTTTTTGGCTTTTCTAATCCTAATAAGATTCTTACGAGGCTAGATTTGCCTGCCCCATTCCTACCCAAAATTCCTAAGTTTCTATTTTCAAACAAAGAAAAACTAACTTTGTTTAAAGCCATATTCAGGGGGGCTCTAGAGAAAAAATTACCCTTTTTATAATATTGTGAGACTTCCTTAACATTAATTAACTCTTGCACTAAAATCTCCCCAAGGTGTTTGGAATAATTTTTGGTTTTCATCGAATAATTCTTTAGTTTTTCTAGCTTTTGGAACGTTTAAAATCTCTTGCACTTTTCCATATTCTACAATTTCCCCCTTATCTAAGACTATCATTGTCTCTGCAACTTTAGCGGCTAAAAATACATCGTGTGTTACAAATAAGATTCCAAAGTTTTTTTGTTTTTGCAAAGACAAAAATAAATCAATAATCTCATTAACACCGATACAATCTAAATCACTTGTCATTTCATCACTAAAGATAAAATTAGGATTAATACAAAGTGCTAAAGCAATCATAGCCCTTTGAAGCATACCACCACTTAACTCAAAAGGATAAGATTCTAGGACATCCCTTGCTAATCCTACCGATTCTAGCCCCCACTCTTGCTCTTTTAAATCTATACCGTGGGCTTTAAGTGTTTCTAGAAAATGCAGCCTTAGAGTATAAATACCATCAAAGCAACTCGCAGGATTTTGCAAAATAACGCCATTTTTTGCATTATTGCTAATTTGTCCTTCTAAAAAAATATTCTGGGGCAATATCCCTAAAATAGCCCTCAAAAGCAAACTTTTCCCGCTTCCACTCTCACCCAAAATAGCGATCCTCTCACCCTTTGACATTGTAAAAGAAATATTTTTTAAAATCTGCTTGTAGGGACTTTTTAAAGATAAGTTTTCTATTTTAATCATTATGCCACCTTTAAAGTATCTAAAGCATATTTATCCCGCAATGCTTCCCCTAAAGTATTAAAAATCGCAACACTTATAAAAATACATAACCCCGGATAAACCATCAAATGCGGGTATTCCATAACAAAAGGTGCAAAATCTTGTATCATAACTCCCCATTCTGCTAAGGGGGCTTGCACACCAAGTCCCAAAAAAGATAATCCCGCAACATGTAAGAGCATATGCCCAAAATCTAAGGTAATTAGAATAATCATCTGCACAAAAACCACCGGCAAGATATGTTGGCATAAAATCTTAAATTCACTGCCACCTAGCATTTTAGCAGCCATTATATGGTTTTGCGTCCGCACCTCTAACACAATACTCCTAACCATTCTTGCATACCAAGCCCAATGGGTAAGAGCAATGGCTAAAATCACATTCAACAAGCCAACACCTAAAATAGCGATAAAAAACAAAGCAAGAACAAAAGTTGGAAAAGTTAAAAATACATCACAAACACGCATTAAAACATTATCCACCACTCCCCCCTTGTATCCGGCAATCATCCCCACACTAAAAGAGCTTATAACAATCAAAAAACTAATACATAATACACTAAAAAAGGAAATTCTTGCTCCATAGCCCAAACGACTTAAAATGTCCCTCCCTAAATGGTCAGTCCCAAGCCAATATTCACTACTAGGGGGAGAAAATTGCATTTGTAAATCCCCCATATTAGGATTATGAGGGAATATTAAAGGTGCAAAAATAGCAATAAAAATTAAAGCAACACTCAAAAACAAAGCAATTTTTAAACGCATTTAAAGTTCCTTATAACGTATCTTTGGATTAAGATACGCTAAAGCAATATCTACCAATAAATTTAGCACTATAAAAACCACTACCATCAAAAGCATAAAAGCTTGAATAACCGGATAATCGTGGCTATAAATTGCTCCTACAGCATATCTCCCAAAACCGGGCATTCCAAAGAGAATCTCCACAATCACAGCCCCGCCTAAAAGCTCACCAAAATGCATTCCCAAAGAAGTAACAATAGGTAAAATAGAGTTTTTAAGGATATGTTTATGAATTGTATATTGAGACAATCCCCTAGCATAAGCGTATAAAACGCTTCTTTGACTTTGGTGTTCTAAAAAGCTTACTCGCATCAAACGCATATTAATCGCTATAGACATTAAACTTAAAGTAATAACTGGTAAAATATAACTTGTTGGTGAGAAATCCTTATAAGGGGATAAAATACCAAGCTTCAAAGTAAAACCATAAATCAATAAAAACCCTAACCAAAAACTTGGCGTTGAAACAGCAATAAAGGCAAAAACCCCAAGCCCCCTATCGATAATGGTATCTTTTTTTATAGCTCCTAATACACCTAATACAATCCCAAATATCACTACAACAATCATTGACAAAAAAGCAAGATTTAAGGTTGTAGGTAAATAATACAAAATATCCTCTAAAACAGGACGTTTTGTTACATAAGAGATTCCAAAATCTAAGTGCAAAATATTTTTTAACCATATCCCATATTGTTGCCAAAAGGGCAAATTCAAACCTAATTCCTCCCTAGCAAGTTCTAGTGCCTCTTGTGTTGGAGGAATTTGGGATTGGGTAAGGTAAGCAAAAGCAGGATCAATAGGGCTTAAATGCAAAATCGCAAAGACAATAAAAGAAACTACTAGTAAAATAGGGATTAAAAACAAAATCCTCTGCCCTATAAATTTAAACATTATTCTCTCTTTTTCCGCATCTCTAGCTCTTCAAACAAAAACTCACTCTCCATATTTCCAAAATGATAAGATTGTATTTTGTCTTTACGATATACTCCTAAAACAAGAGTATAAGCTAGAGGCAAATAAATATCACTTTGGTGCAAAGCAGTAAGTAGATTGGTATATTCTTGTTGCAATTCCTTGTCTCCATAGGCGTTTAAGATTCTATAAATATTTGCATCAATATCTTTTTTGTTGGTTAAATCTTTTTGAATCGTAAAATCTGCGTGTGATGGAACCAACATAGAAGCAATAAAAGAATGAGGATCATAAGGATTGCCCCAAGTATCATTAAAGATTAAATCAAAGTTTCCATTTTTTTGACTTTGATAAAAACCAATACTCTCACTTGCAACTAGCCTAATCTCTAAGCCAATCTTACTCAAATCTAAAGCAATAGCTTCAGCAATAGCTTTTTGTATGGGATTGTTAGCTATATAAACAAATTCTAAGGGTTTAAACTTTTTATCCTTTAAAAGTCTCTTAGCCTCTGCTACATTAAAGGGAATCTTATCTAGTCCCACATCAGCAAAGGGTAATGAAGGATTAAATAAAAAATCGGCTTTAGGGTCAATTTGTAAGAGTATTTTCTCCCAAATAAGATTCTTATTCACAGCCATAATAATAGCCTTTCTTAAATCCTTATTAGAAGTTGGTCTATCCTTTGAAGCATTAAGAACTATCTGAAAAGTGCCCTGTGGTTTAGAGGTAATGGTTTGATATTTTGTGTTTTGGCTAAGTCGCTTAAAATTCTCTCTTGAAATAGAATCTCTACCCACTAAAATATCCAAAGCACCGCTTTCAAACGCTAATATCCTAGCGTGGGCATCGGGAAGAATTTTCATCACAAGGCGAGAAATTTGTGGCTTTTTGCCTGAAAAATAAGGATTAGGAACAAACACATCACGCACACCAAGCACACTTTCTTCTAGCATAAAAGCACCGCTACCAATGGGAGCCCTTATGCCATCTTTAGTGCTTTTATTAATCATAGCATTTGGTGCAATAATCCTAAAAGGACGCGGCAGACTAAGCTCATTTAAAACTGCAACATAAGGACTATTAAGCTCTAACTCAAAAACAAGAGGATTAAGGGCTTTATAACTTTTAATTTTATTAGTTATACCAAGCCAAGAATGCCTAGATTTATTTTCTAAAATTGCATCGAAGTTTGATTGAATAGCATAAGCATCTAAAGGACTTCCATCAGAAAATTTCAAATCTCTTTTGATATGAAAAGTATAAGTTTTACCCTCATTAGAGATTTCCCAAGACTCTGCTATCTCTGGTCGTATTCCTTCTTCTGTATAACGAACAAGTCCTTGATAAATCATCACTTGTGCATACATTTGGTTAGGAGAATAAAGATGAGGATTAATCTTACCTGCATTTACATTCCACGCACTGATAATTTCTGTGGAAAAAACATAAGAAAATAGAAAAATTAAAGAAAGAATAATTTTCACAACTACCCCTTAAATCTTAAATATAAAGCTATGATTTTATATTTTGAAAACTAAATAAATACTTAAAACTACCAAAATAAGGGGGGTGGGGGGATATTAGTGAGAAACTGCCTCACTAATACCTATACCTGTTTGAGCTCTAAAATCCTGTGCATTAAATCCGCTTTTATCAATTTCAGCCCGTTTAGAAGTATCAAGTTTAGAGACAATATAAATAAGGATAAAGGTCAAAGGAATAGAGAAAATAGCTGGATGATCATAAGGGAAAATTGCTTCACTAAAACCAAAACTTTTTACCCAAATACTAGGGCTTAAAATCACAAGTATTAAAACAACAATTAAACCAATCAACCCTCCATAAAAGGCACCTTTTGTTGTAAGATTTTTCCAATAAATGCTTAATAAGAGAATTGGGAAATTAACACTAGCTGCAATTCCAAAGGCTAAACCAACCATAAAAGCTACATTTTGCTTTTCAAAAATCATTCCTAAAATAATAGCAACAATTCCAATACCAATAGTAGCAATTTTCGTTACCTTTCTCTCTAATTGTTGATCACATACACCATTTTTACAAACATTCACAAATAAATCGTGGCTTATAGCTCCAGCTCCGGAGATAGCAAGTCCAGAGACAACAGCTAAAATAGTTGCAAAAGCAACGGCTGAGATAAATCCTAAGAAAATATCTCCACCTATAACTTCTGCTAAAGTAATAGCAACCATATTAGCAACACCATTAAAAGTTCCATCTGCATTGGTATAATCCGGATTCCCAAGCAATAATACAATTGCACCAAATCCGATGATAAAAGTTAAAATATAAAAATACCCAATAAACACAGTGGCATAAAAAACAGATTTTCTAGCTTCTTTAGCATCCTTAACTGTGAAAAATCTCATTAAAATATGGGGTAATCCAGCAGTTCCAAACATTAAAGCAAGCCCTAATGAAATAGCTGAAATTGGGTCTTTTATAAAAGTTCCCGGACTCATAATACCCTCACTTTGAGGATGGTTTTTAATCGCTTCAGAAAAATAATAAGTCAAATCAAATTTTGTGAGATATAAAATCATAAAGGACATAAAAGTTGCCCCACTTAAGAGTAAAATGGCTTTGATAATTTGCACCCAAGTTGTAGCGTGCATTCCCCCAAAGGTAACATAACAAATCATCAAAACCCCTACTAAAACAACTGCCACAGCATAAGGAAGTCCAAAAAGCACTTGAATAAGCTGTCCAGCACCCACCATTTGAGCAATCAAATAAAAACTAACAACGCTTAAAGCCGATATTGCTGATAAGATTCTAATAGGTTTTGAATCTAATCGATAAGCCGCAATATCAGTAAAGGTAAATTTTCCAAGATTCCTAAACTTCTCTGCAATTAAAAATAAAATAATAGGCCAACCAACTAAAAACCCAATGGAATATATTAATCCATCAAAACCATTAGTAAAAACAAGTGCTGTGATACCTAAAAATGAAGCTGCACTCATATAATCTCCGGCTATAGCTGTCCCATTTTGAAGACCTGTGATATTCCCTCCAGCAGTATAGAAACTACTTGCAGACTGACTTTTTTTACTTGAATAATAGGTAATTCCTAGAGTTACTAAAACAAATACTAAAAACATAATAACAGCAGTTGGATTAAACTGCACCTTCACAATCTCGCCAACATCGACCTCTGCACCAAAACACAAACTGCCAAAAATACTTAAAGCTATGATTAGTCTCTTCATCTACTCTCCTTTATGATAAGTAATCTTACCCTCTTTAAAATCCTCCAATAAGCCACTATTTTCTAATTCCCTTAACGCTTCTTGTTGGGCTTTATCAAAATACACATTAGCAAAGAAAGTATAGATTCCTGTTGCAATAACACTAATAATGATTATAAGCACACCAACAATAATTCCAAGCGTAATTGCACTAGGACCTAAACGATATCCAAGAATCTCTGGAAATGATCCAACACCTACTATGAAAGCATAATACAATGCCAAAATGATAATTGATAGCGTTAAAGAAATTTTATTCCTTAAAGAAATAAAATCTCGTAACTTCTTAATGACCTCATCATTTTTCATAATTCCATCCTTTAAAGATTTAAAATTTATTTTAATATGCTACTTAAAAACGCATAAATTTTACAAATAATTTTTAGACTATGGCGACAAATAAAAAAATTTGTTTATTATAGTAACCACGTAGCATAGATAATTTTGTTTTGAGTATAATAGAAACATTAAAACAAATCTTAACATTATACCCTCTATTTAAATTCAAATAAACATTGAAAATCTTTAAAGGAAATATTTCTTAGACATTCCTTATATTTCAATGATAAACGAGATATTTATGTTTTCAAACTTTTGTTATAATGCAAAATCAAATTATAGATTTCTTAAGGACAAGTATGCAGTATATTAATGACACTTTAGAGGGAAAGCATATTTTAATCACCGGTGGGGCAGGATTTATCGGCTCTAATCTAGCAATGTATTTTCAAGAATACCACCCTAAGGCTAAAGTAGTCGTCTTTGATTGCTTTAGAAATGAAGAAACTTTTAGTAATGGTAATCTTAAATCTCTAGGGCATTTTAAGAATCTCTTAGGTTTTAATGGTGAAGTAATTGTTGGCGATATTAACAATAAACAAGATTTAGAACGATTAGAAGAAAATAGGTTTGATTATATCTTTCACCAAGCAGCTATTTCTGATACTACTATTAGCAATCAAGAGATTGTTTTAAGAAGCAATGTCAATGCCTTTAAAGATTTATTGCAATTATGCTTAAAAACACATTCTAAGATGATTTATGCCTCAAGTGCTGGTGTATATGGCAATACCCCAGCTCCCAATAATATAGGAAGCGGTGAGATTCCCCAAAACATTTATGGATTTTCTAAACTTATGATGGATAATTTAGCGAGTAAATACGCACAAAGCTTTCCTTTCTTGCATATCGTAGGATTACGGTATTTTAATGTCTATGGCAAAAATGAATTTTACAAAGGCAAAACCGCTTCTATGATTTTACAATTAGGCTTACAAGCCTTAAAAAGTAAAAAAGTTCGCCTCTTTAAAATGGGGGAGCAAAAACGCGACTTTGTCTATATTAAAGATGTTATTCAAGCTAATATTAAAGCAATGAGGGCTAAAAAAAGCGGGGTTTATAATGTAGGAAGTGGAGAGGCTAGGAGTTATAATGATATAGTAGCCTCTCTTAGAGAGCATTTAGGGGATTTTGAAGTGGAATATTTTGATAATCCCTATAATTTTTTTCAAACCCATACACAAGCTAATATTGCACTCACTAAAGAATTTCTAGGCTATGAGCCTAAATTCTCCTTAGAGGATGGCATTAAAGACTATGTAGGGCAAATCCAAGATATTCATCTAAAGGGCTGGTAATTGAAGCCAAAGATTCTAGTTATTGGGGATTTAATCTTAGATCATTATGTTTGGGGAAATTGTGAGCGAATCTCACCTGAAGCCCCCGTGCAAGTGATTGAGGTAACCAAAGAAACCTTAAGTTTAGGGGGTGCTTGTAATGTCGCTAATAATTTAGTGGCTTTAGAAGCAGAGGTTTTTATCTGCGGAATGATAGGGGCTGATGAAGCAGGAGAGAAACTAAAATATCAATTACAAGCCCTCCATATCCACACACAAGGCATTTATATTCATAAAAATCGCCCCACAACCAAAAAATCAAGAATTATCGCCGCACACCAACAAGTTTTACGCGTCGATAAAGAGGATAAAGAAAGCATTGACCAAAAAGGAGAATCTTTTATCTTAGACTTTAGTGCACAACTTATCAAAAATCACAAAATTGACTGCATTGTGCTTTCAGATTATCAAAAAGGCGTTTTAAGCCCTAAGCTTACACAAGAGCTTATCACTCTTGCGAAAAAATCTAAAATTAAAATTTTAATTGACCCAAAAGGTAAAGATTATCAAAAATACCGCGGGGCTACACTCCTAACCCCTAATAAAAAAGAGGCTAAAGAAGCCACAAATATCTCCATTTGCGATCAAGAAAGCCTACTTTTAACCGCCAAAAAATTAAAACAAATATGTGATTTAGAATTTTCTTTAATTACCTTAAGTGAGGATGGCATAGCCATCTTAGATAAAACCCTACAAACAATCCCAACAGTGGCTAAAGAAGTCTTTGATGTAACCGGTGCTGGAGATACGGTTATTGCTGCCCTAGCCTATATGCTCTCCCTGCAAAAAAATATTCTCCAAAGTGTGTATTTTGCTAATGCAGCAGCAGCGGTTGTTGTGAATAAAATCGGCTCCGCCACAGCTTCCAAAGAGGAGATTGTCACTTATTTAAGAAAAAATAATCTCCTTAACTCCCAATTTATTGATAGCCATTTCTTATCAACCCTCCAAGAGAATAAACACAAAGAATCTCCTCTTTGCTTGCAACTCCAAAACACACCACAGAGGATAAGAAATTATAAGGATAAATACATTAGCCCTACCCACTTAGAGGATTTCATTAAAGCCCTAGAAAACTTAGAATCTAAAATTATTTTTACCAATGGGTGTTTTGATGTTTTGCATTTAGGGCATATTGATTACTTAAATAAGGCGAAAAATTTAGGGGATTTACTCATTATTGGCTTAAATAGTGATAATTCTATTAAAACCCTTAAAGGTAAGAATCGCCCCATTAACTCGCAATATGATAGAATAGCTATGCTATGTGCCTTAGAATGTGTAGATTTTGTGATTATTTTTGAGGAAGAAACCCCTTTAGAGCTTATTAAAAAAATCAAACCCGATATTTTAGTTAAGGGCAAAGACTATCTAAATCAAGAAATAATAGGCAGTAATATCGCTAAAGAAGTCGTCTTAATAGACTATATAGAGGGCAAAAGTAGCACCGCTATTATTGAAAAAATCAAAACCTTAAAGTAGTAGGAGCATTTTATGATTCAAATCACAGGCTTAAGTATGCACTATGCCACCAAAAAACTTTTTGAAGATATTAACTTGAAGCTTAACAAAGGCAAAAAATATGGGCTAATTGGGGCTAATGGAGCAGGAAAATCAACCTTTTTAAAAATCTTAAGCCAAGAAATAGAACCCACCAATGGAAATATTGCTTTTGCCCACAATGCAAGGATTGGTGTTTTAGGACAGAATCAATTTGCCTTTGAAAATTTTAGCATTGCGGATTGTGTTTTATATGGCAATAAAAGGCTTTATGATGCTATCAAAGAAAAAGAAAGCTTGTATGAAAGCGGAGATTTTAGCGATACAGCTAATGAGCGATTAGGAGAGCTTGAAACTATTTGTGCAGAGGAAGACCCCACTTATGAGTATGATATACAAATCCAAAAAATCTTAGAGGATTTAGGATTCCCCTCCTCTATCCATAAAGAATTAATGAAAACCCTAACAGGGGGTGATAAGTTTAAAGTGCTTTTAGCCCAAGTGCTTTTTCCCAAGCCCGATATTTTATTTTTAGATGAACCCACCAATAACCTAGATTTAAATGCTATTGCCTACTTAGAAGAACAACTCAAAAGGCATGAGGGAACCTTAGTGGTTATCTCACACGATAGGCATTTTTTAAATAGTGTTTGCACGCATATTTTAGATTTAGATTTTCAAAATGTGCGGGAGTTTAGCGGAAATTATGATGATTGGTATATTGCTAGCACACTCATAGCCAAACAACAAGAGATGGAGCGCAATAAAAAACTTAAAGAAAAAGAAGAATTAGAATCTTTTATTGCTCGATTTTCCGCTAATGCCTCTAAAGCAAGACAAGCCACGAGCCGACAAAAACAACTTGCAAAACTTGATATAAAAAATCTGCAAACCTCTAGCCGAAGAGAACCTAGCATACTTTTTAAACCCGAACGCAATATTGGAAATGAGGCTTTAGATATTGAAAATCTAAGTTTTGCCTATGAAAATTTAGAAATTTTAAAGAATCTGCATTTAAAAATACTTCCCGGGGATAAAATCGCCCTTATTGGACGCAATGGGATTGGAAAAAGCACTTTTTGTGAATTAATTTGTGAGAATCTAGCACCAAAAACAGGAAGTATAAAATGGGGAGCAACCATAAAAAGGAGTTATTTTCCACAAAATACTACAGAGCTTATCACAGGAGAAGAAAGTCTTTATGAATGGCTTAGGGCATTTGATAAGAAAAAAGAAGCCGGAGAGATACGCAATGCTTTAGGAAGAATGCTCTTTAATGGTGAGGAACAAGAAAAAAATGTAGGTCGTTTAAGCGGCGGAGAGAAACACCGCATAATGCTCTCTAAACTAATGCTAGAGGGAGGGAATTTTTTAGTGCTAGATGAGCCCACTAATCATCTTGATTTAGAAGCCATTATTGCTTTAGGTGAAGCCCTCTATAAATATAATGGGAATATTATTTGCATAAGTCACGATAGAGAACTCATTGATGCCTTTGCTAACCGCATTATAGAATTTAAAGAAAATAATGAAATCATAGACTTTAGAGGGAGCTATGAAGAATATATAGAGAACTCTTCAAAATTTTAGCTTACTTATTGCATTAAGCATATTCAAATACCAAACAAAAAGGAGAAATTATGGTATTTTCTAACCTTAAAATCCGCACAAAAATGTTATTACTTTTATGTATTCCTTTAGTTATTTTTACTTGTATTGCGATTTTTCTAATCCAAAATAGCTATAAAGAATATGGCCGAATCGAACTTTTGGAGAAGGGTATTTTACTTTCTGCAAATATTAGTGGGACTATCCACGAATTACAAAAAGAGAGGGGAGCTTCTGCGGGCTACTTAGGGACAAAAGATAAAGACTTTGAAAAAATGCTCTTAGAGCAAAGATTATTAACCGATAAAAAAGTAATGGAGTTAAAAAGTTTTTTACAATCTTTTAACTTTAGGGATTATCCAATAATGTTGCAAAACTCTTTAAAGGATTCCTTAAAACAATTAGAAAACCTACAAAGATTCCGGGAGGGGGTTGATTCTTTTAATATGGCAGTTGGAGAGGTTTTAGGCTATTACACACAGACTATTTCAAGCCTCATAGGAGATATTACAGAAGTAGCAAATATCAGCAGAGATTATGCAGTGGTTCGCTCTTTAATAGCTTTTATTGACTTTATTAATGCTAAAGAAAGTTCTGGACAAGAAAGGGCTATTTTATCTAATGTCTTAGGGGCTAACAAATTTACAGAAGGATTATACCAACGATTTATTGCTCTAATAACAGCACAAAATATCTATTTAGAAAATTTTATACACTATAGCACGAAAGAGGGCTTAGAATTTTACCAACAAGCCATAAAAGACCCAAGCTTCCAAGAAGTGCAAAGGATACGCAAAATCGCTATTGAAAAGGCACAAACTGGTAATTTTGGTATTTCACAAGCTTATTGGTTTGATACCATTACCCTTAAAATTAATATTTTAAAAAACATTGAAGATAATCTTGCTAATAATCTCATCTCGACAGTTTCAAATAATAAATCCAAAAACTTTATTAATTTTATAGGATTAGGTATTGTTTTAGCATTAGTTATTCTCTCAACCTTAGGGATAGGTTATCTTATTGTTTATAACATCACTTCACGGATTAGAAAAATTTTAGAATTTCTTGTATATATGAATAAAACTAAAGATATTAGCAAAACCCTCTCTTTGAAAAAAAGCTCCGATGAAATTGGCATTATGTATCAAGCAATCCAAAACTTTTTGCAGACTATTAAACAAATTTTTATGGAACTAAACGCACAAAGTAAGCGCAATCTCCAAATTTCCCAAGATTTGTTCAAAGGAGCAAAAGATGTCTTAGGTTACACACAAGAGAGCTTTAAACTTTCTAACTATTCTAATGAAATTGGCAAAGAAGTTGGGGAATCACTAGCAATCAATATCCAAAAAACGACCCATACAATGACAGATATTATAGGAGCAAAATCCCAATTAGATGAAACAAAAAATTCTATTGCGAATTTTTCACAAAGCATTGCACAAGATGCACAAAACCAAGAAGCATTAGTCGAAAATATTGCAACACTCACCCAAGATGCAGAAAATATCAAAAACATTTTAGTGGCTATCGTTGATATTGCAGACCAAACCAATCTCTTAGCCCTTAATGCAGCCATTGAAGCAGCAAGAGCAGGGGATCACGGGAGAGGATTTGCAGTGGTTGCCGATGAAGTAAGGAAATTAGCAGAGAGAACACAAAAATCCCTCAATGAAATTGATACCACCATTAATATCATCACGCAGTCTATCAGTAATGTTAGCACACAAATTTCACAAAATTCTAAAAACTTTTTTTCTTTTGTAGATAATTCCCACCAAATTCAAGAAAATATCAACAAGGTTAATGAAAGCATACAGGGCGTAAGCTCTCTTGCTAATGAAACAATTTCAAGCTCACAGCAGCTTAATAACGAAACAAACTCACTTTTAAACAACAACAAAGAGTTAAATGAATATTTACAAAACATTTCTCAAGAAATGGATAAAATCTCTAGTGTCTCTAAGGAGCTTTCAAGCCAATCACAAAAGATTGAAGCAAAAATTAATGAATTTAAGTTTTAAATGGTAGTTTTTGGCAATTATGTTTATTCTAAACCTCTCAAGCATATTTTTGCTTTTAGCAAAAAGGACTTACCCCTTTGCTTTACAAAAATACAAAAATATGCAAAATATGGTTATTTAGTTGGGTATGTTAGTTATGAAGCAGGTTTATTTGCCTTGCAAGAGCAAAAAGAGCATAAAAAGCCTTTATTAGAATTTATCCTTTTTAAGAGACGTTCTCCTCTCCTTGCTTCATCCCTAAAAAGTAAAGCTTTATTTTATCCCACCCTTAAACAAGGACTTAATGAGGAACTTTACAAACATACTTTTGAAAAAGTAAAGCACCATCTAAAAGCGGGGAATACCTACCAAGTCAATCTCACACAAGAGATACATTTACAAAGCCATTGTGAGGGATTAGAGATTTTTAAAGCTTTGCTTTGTATGCAAGATACAGATTATAAAGCCTATTTTAAAACCCCCTTTGTCGAGATTATCTCCCTCTCTCCCGAACTTTTTTTTAAGCTTAAAAAAGACAAGATTACTTTAGAGCCAATGAAAGGGACGATTAAACGGGGTGAAAACAAACAAGAGGATAAGAAAAATAAAAAAAATTTAAAACGAGATTCTAAAAGTATTTCAGAAAACATTATGATTGTAGATTTATTACGCAATGATATTAGCCAAATTGCTAAACTACATACCCTAAAAATCAAATCCCTCCTAACTATTAAAACCTATCCTACACTTCACCAAATGGTCTCAAAACTTCAAGCAAAAGTCCCTCACAAATCCCTTTATGAAATCTTTAGTGCTTTATTCCCTTGTGGTTCTATCACAGGAGCACCCAAAAAATCCACGATGGGGATTATCCAAAACCTAGAACTTAGAGATAGAGGAGTATATTGTGGTGCCATAGGTGTTATTACCAAAAATAAAGCCCGTTTTAATGTCCCCATACGAACCCTTATGCGATACCAAGGGGAGGACTTTTATCGCTATGGTGTAGGGAGTGGAATAGTGTGGGATTCTAAGTGGGAGGAGGAATTTAAAGAATTGCAATTAAAATCCCAATTCCTTTTTCCCCATAATTTTAAACTTTTAGAGACAATTCTTGTGCGGGATAATCAAGCCTTTTTGCTCTCTTACCATTTAAAAAGACTTTTAAAAAGTGCAAAGGATTTGGGCTTTGATTATCCTAAAATCTTAGAAAATTCCTACCAAAGCTTAAAAAATCCTCTTGATACACTAAAAAACTTTGAAACCTTTGAACCACTTTTATCTAAAGAGGGTTGGGAGAGTATCCCTGATACACTTTTACCCTTTCTTAAAAGGGATTCCAACCCCTCTATTTTGCGTCTTTTATTAGGCAAAGAAATATTTTTTGAGCAAATCCCCTATACCCCTATCTATTCTCACAAAGTCGCTTTTGCTAAAGATTATATTCACTCCCATAACGACTTGCTCTATCATAAAACCACCCTAAGAGAGCATTTTAAAGAATCTTTTAATCAAACAATCTTTGATTATATTTATAGCAATGAAAAAGGAGAGGTTACAGAGGGCAGTAGAAGCAATATCGTAATTTTAAAAGATAATATCCTACTAACTCCCCCTAAAGAAAGTGGCTTATTGAGAGGTTGTATGCGGCAAGTTCTTTTAGATTCTAAACTTATTAAAGAAAGAATTTTATGGAAAAAAGATATTTTAAAGGCAGAAAAAATCTTTTGCATCAACTCCTTAAGAGGAATTATAGAGGTTACACTCAATGAATGCAAAAATACTTCTAATTGATAATTATGATTCTTTTACTTACAATTTGTATTATTACTTTTTAACCTTAGGGGCGAAGACTAAAGTTATCAAAAATGACGCTAGTGTTGAAAAAGCATTTATTGAATCTTTTAGCCATCTTGTTGTCTCGCCAGGTTTTGGTTCACCTAAAGATTCCGGAATATCTTTAAGCATTCTTAGAAACTTCCCCCACAAAAAAACACTTGGAGTATGCTTAGGTATGCAATGTATCGCTGAAGTCTATGGGGGCAAAGTGGAACAAATGGATACGCCTCTACACGCTAAGAGTATGCTTTGTGAGTTTATCCCTAATAAACTTTGTCAGAATATTGCTAAACCCTTTAAAGTAGCCCTCTACCATTCTTTATATGTATCTAAACTTGGAGAATGCCAAATGCTAGGATTTATTACCAAAAATCATCATAAAATCCCTATGATAATCCAGCATAAACATTTTCCAATCTATGGCATACAATTCCACCCTGAATCTATTTTACAATCTCAAGGCAAACAATTACTTCATAATTTCTTAAAAATCTAAAATAACTAAAGCTTAAAAACCCTTAAAACAATGATTCTAAAAATCCATAAATTTACATTTTGTAACCTTAGATTATAAAATCTATTAATTATACAAAAATACGATATGTATTTATAAAAAAGTAGTATAATGCGATTTTACATATTGATTACAACAAGGAAAAAAATGAGTAATATTTTAGGATTTCCACGCATTGGGAAAAACAGAGAATTAAAAAAAGCATTGGAGAGTTTTTGGAGTGGTAAGAGCAATGAGGAGGAATTACAACAAGTTGCAAAAGATTTAAGGGCAAAGCATTGGGAGCTACAAAAAGAGCTTGATTTTGTATGTGTCAATGACTTTAGCCTCTATGACAATGTATTAGATTTAGCCTATGCCCTTAATGCAAAGCCAAAGAGATTCAAAGATTTAAGCGGATTAGAGGGATATTTTGCAATGGCAAGGGGGCATAATGTAGGCGTAGCTTGCGAAATGACAAAATGGTTTAACACTAATTATCATTATGTCGTGCCAGAGTTAAGCGATGAGGATAATTATAAAGCTAATGCTAATAAGATTATCAAACAATACCAAGAAGCCCTAAGCTTAGGCTATAAACCAAAAATCCAACTTATTGGACTTTTTACCTTTTTTGCCCTAAGTAAAATCACGCAAGGGGAAACAAAAGCAATCTTTGACAAGCTTAAAAAAACCTATTTGGAACTCATCGAGCAAATTACAACACTTGGTGAAGTAATGATTGAATTTAGTGAGCCTATTTTTGTTAAAGGTTTGAATGTAGCAAACAATTTAGAAAGTATCTATAATAACCAAATGATTGAATGCGTTTATAATGAAATTAGCCAAAAAGGCATTAAGGTAATTGTGAGCACCTTTTTTGAACATAGTTGCGAACTTACAGAGATTTTGCTAAAGACCAATATTTACGGTATAGGGCTTGATTTTGTATATGGAGAGAAAAACAAACAAAGCCTAGAAGCACTTGCTAAAAGTGATAAAGTCCTCTATGCAGGGGTGATTGATGGACGCAATATTTGGATAACGGATTTAGAATCTAAATTAGCCCTTTTAGATTCTATTAACGCTTTTATCCCAAAAGAACGCATTGTAATAAGCAGCTCTTGCTCTCTTTTGCACTTGCCCTTTAGCAAAGAGGGGGAGGATAACATTGAAAGTGAAATCCTCTCTTGGCTTAGTTTTGCTAAAGAAAAGATAGCAGAATTAAAGACTTTAGAACTTGTCTTTAAGGGTGAAAAAGCCGCCAAACAATCTTTAGAGGAAAATGCTAAGACCATACTTTCTAGGAAAAACTCCCTTAAGACCAATAACCAAAAAATCCGCAATAGGATTCAACAAAACACTTTAAAACAAAGAAATATGAATTTCAAAGAGCGATTAGAGTTACAAAAAAATGCCCTCAATCTCCCTATTTTACCTACTACCACCATTGGTTCATTCCCACAAACTCCAGAGCTTAGAGCATTAAGACTAGATTATAAAAAAGGCAATATTGATAAAGCAACCTATGAAAAGGGCATTAAGGAATACATTAAGGATTGCGTAGCATTTCAAGAAAGTATTGGGATTGATGTGCTAGTGCATGGAGAGCCAGAGAGAAATGATATGGTGGAGTATTTTGGGGAGCAGTTAGAAGGCTTTGTATTTAGCTCTAATGCGTGGGTGCAAAGCTATGGAAGTCGCTGCGTAAAACCCCCTATTATTTATGGTGATGTAGAGCGAAAGAACCCTATGACAATAGAGTGGATAACCTTCGCCCAAAGTCTTACCAAAAAGGTAATGAAAGGTATGCTAACAGGTCCTGTAACGATTCTTAATTGGAGTTTTGTGCGAGATGATTTACCCCGCCATTTAGTATGTGAGCAAATCTCTCTTGCTATTGCTGATGAAATTGATGATTTGCAAAAAGCAGGAATCTCTATTATTCAAGTAGATGAAGCGGCGTTTAAAGAAGGCTATCCTTTAAGGAAAGAGAATATTAAAGAATATGAAAAATGGGCATTAGAATGCTTTAAAACTTCAACTGCCATAGCCTCACCACAAACACAGATTCATACCCATATGTGTTATAGTGAGTTTAATGATATTATTAAAACCATAGAAGCTCTAGATGCCGATGTTATAAGCATAGAGACTGCACGAAGCGGAAATGAGCTTTTAAAAGTCTTTAAAGAGGTGGGTTATACGCACGAAGTAGGACCGGGTGTTTATGATATACATAGCCCTAGAATCCCAAATACAGAGGAGATAAAAAAGCAAATTCAAGCCTTACTTGAAGTGCTACCCAAAGAGCAATTATGGATTAATCCAGATTGTGGATTAAAAACAAGAAAATGGGAAGAGGTAAAACCTAGTTTAAAAAATATGGTAGAAGCAGTTAAAGTTATTAGAAGCTCCTAATTTGCAATAAAGAATATGCTTAAACATTATATTTAAGCATATTCTAATTAGTGATTTTGCTACAATAAGACTTTTAAGGAGTCTTTTATGACAATAGACCTAAACTTCTATGCTACTTTAGTTGCCTTAGTAGGTGTTTTACTGCTTGGGCGATGGGTGATAAGTAAGAGTAAATTCTTGCAAGATTATAATATCCCAGAACCTGTTGTTGGGGGTATCATCATAGCTATTGGCATCTTTTGTTTATTGAAATATAGTGGGATTAAATTTAGTTTTAATGATTCCTTAAGAGAACCTTTAATGTTAGCCTTTTATGCCAGTATTGGTTTAAGTGCTGATTTTACTTCACTTAGAAAAGGAGGGAGGATTCTTTTTATTTTCCTAATGTGTGTCGCTCTCCTGCTCTTTTTACAAAACATTACAGGAATCTTTATAGCAAAACTTATGGGTATAAATCCACTAATCGGACTTTTAGCCGGCTCTATTACAATGAGTGGGGGGCATGGCACTGGAGCTTCTTGGGCGGAGATATTTAAAGCCAACCCTTATAATCTTAATGCGGGTTTAGAAATTGCTCTTGCTTGTGCAACCTTTGGTTTAATCGCAGGAGGACTTATTGGAGGTCCTATCTCCCATTATCTTATTAGAAAATACCATCTACAAACTATTTCTCATCTAAAAGAAGAATCTCCTCCACAAGGGTTTGAAAAGCCAGAAAAAGAACGTTTAATTACAGCCTATTCTTTTGTGCAATCTTTAGCATTAATTGCTCTTGCACTCTTGTTTGGAACCCTACTTTCTGAATATTTTAAAAGCTCTTCTTTTACCCTACCGACTTTTGTATGGTGTTTATTTATCGGAGCAATTTTGCGTAATCTTTTATCATTGACTAAAATACACCAAGTCTTTGATAGAGAAGTTTCTGTAATTGGCAATGTAAGCCTATCCCTTTTCTTAGCTTTTGCTTTAATGACTATTAATCTCTCCGAACTTGTTGCTTTAGCGCTTCCTATGTTTGCAATCCTTACCATCCAAGTTATCCTTATGGTAGCCTTTGCGATTTTCATTACCTTCAGATTCTGTGGTAAAGACTATGACGCGGCAGTTTTAGCCGCTGGACATTGTGGGTTTGGACTAGGTGCTACCCCTACAGCTATGGCAAATATACAAACCATAACACAGCATTATGGAATGAGCCATATAGCTTTTATTATTGTGCCATTAGTGGGTGCATTTTTTATCGATATTATCAATGCCATTATTATTAGCACTACTCTACAATTACCATTTTTTTAAGGAGCTATTATGCTACAATACTTCAAACGTTATTTTGCCAAACTCATTTGTGCCTTTATTCCCATCAAGTCTTATCGTCAAAAAATACGGCAAAGGATAGAAAATAGATTCCATACCATTACTTTAGATAGGGTTGATTCTTTCATTTCTCCCAAGATTTGCTCCCAAATAAATAATTTTAGCAATGAGGATTTTTTAGTATTAAATTTTGCTAGAGAACAAAACCTAGCTATCACACAAGAAAATCTAACAATCTCTAGTGCCACTAAAACCTCTAAACCCTACACCCTACAATCCTTAAAAGCTCTAAGTCTTGATACTCTGTTAAATAAAAAAAAAGGGGGGGGGGGGGCAAATAGGCATTATGGCTTTTTTCGCTTTGATAGCAAGGCTAATAATCCCAAATCCCCGCTTAATCCTTGGGGGTATATCAGGGTAAAAAATGAAGCAAGGACGCTAAGAGCGTCCTTAGATTCTATTCTTCCTGCGATACAGCGAGGCGTAATTGGTTATAATGATTGTGATGATGGGAGTGAAGAGATTATTTTAGAGTTTTGCCAAACCTACCCAAGCTTCATCCCGATAAAATATCCCTATAGTGTAGAAATTAAAAATCCTAAAAAAGAGGAAAATAAACTTTATTACTACTCTAACTATATTTTGAGTTTTATCCCACAAGGAGAATGGTTTATCAAGCTTGATATGGATCATATCTATGATGCTAAAAAACTTTTTAAAAGTCTTTACCTCTTAAAGAAAAACACCGATATTCTTACACTCTCAAGGATGGATTTTTATATACAATGGGAAGAGGTATATATCGGTAAATCAGTGAGGGGTTATTATAATAGAGCCGGGGATCAAACCTTGCGATGTAATCTTAATTGTAAATACTATGAACGCATACTCTCTCCAAAGCTGCAAGAATGGGGGGATCAGATTTTAAAAGGTAAGCCCACCAAAATTCAACTTGAAGCCTTGCAAGAAAATTATCATTCCTATGAAGCTAAGGTAGAGGATTCTTATAGTAGAGTTTATCGCTCGGAACTTTGCCACTATCATTTTCCCGGCATAAAAAAGAGACGCGAGGGCATTCCTCAAAATGTTTTACCCTTAAAAGAATTTAACGATGAAGCCATAGGTGTAGAAATAGTTCCAAAAATGCTTGAAAAAGAAACCATACTTTCCCTTTATAGTCGATTTGATTTAGCAAGATAGCCTTAAAAAGAATTTAGTATTAATTTGTTACAATCGCCTTTTACTTTAAAGGCATTAATTATGAAAACAAAGATTCCATTCAAAAGCTTAGGAAAAAAAACTTCTTATACTTTCAATTATGATTTCAATCTTTTAGAAACTTTTGAAAATTCCCACCAAGACAGGGATTATTGGGTGCATTTTTCTTGTCCAGAATTTACCACCCTCTGCCCCATAACAGGACAACCAGATTTTGCCACTATAAGCATTGCTTATATTCCCCAAACCAAAATGGTAGAATCTAAATCTTTAAAGCTCTATCTCTTTAGCTTCCGTAATGAGGGTGGATTCCACGAAGATTGCGTGAATATCATTTTAAAAGACTTAATCAAGCTTTTAGAGCCTAAATATTTAGAAGTTTTAGGGGATTTTACCCCAAGGGGTGGAATTAGCATTAATCCTTATGTAAATTATGGAATCCCAAGCACAAAATATGAAGAAATGGCAAATTTTAGGCTTTTGCATCATAATTTATAAAATAATGGAGAAAAAATGAAAAAAAAACAACTCAACATAGGTTTAGTAGGATTAGGGGTTGTAGGTAGCAGTGTAGCAAAGATATTAAAAAATAATCAAAACCTCATCGCCGCAAGAGCAGGTTGCAATATCGTTATTAAAAAAGCCGCTATTAAGAATATTGCTAAAGCAAGGGAGGGTTTTGACTTCCCCATTACGAATAATGTTAAGGAAGTTTTAGAGGATAAAGATATTGATATTATTGTAGAATTAGCCGGTGGTGTGGAGGAGGCTTTTAATATTGCACAACAAGCACTAAAGAAATCTAAAGCCTTTGTAACTGCTAATAAAGCAATGCTTGCCTATCACCGCTATGAGTTAGAACAAATCGCAGGAAATTTACCCATAGGCTTTGAAGCAAGTGTTGCGGGTGGGATTCCTATCATTAAGGCTTTGCGTGATGGCTTAGGGGCTAATCATATTTTAAGCATTTATGGCATTATTAATGGCACTTGTAATTATATTTTAACCAAAATGAAAAATGAGGGAGTAGAATACCAAGAAGTCCTCAAAGAAGCACAAAAGTTAGGTTATGCAGAGAACGACCCTAGCTTTGATGTAGAGGGATTTGATTGTGTGCATAAACTCTTAATCTTAGCAAGTATTGCCTATGGGATTAATGCTAAACCAGAAGAGGTTTTAACACAAGGAATTACAGAAATTACGCAAGAAGATATTACTTTTGCAAAAGAATTTGGCTATCATCTTAAACTCTTAGGTATCGCTAAAAAAAATGGCGAGGAAGTAGAATTACGGGTTCATCCTACCTTTCTCCCCCAAGATGCGATGATTGGCAAAGTTGATGGCGTAATGAATGCCATTAGTGTAGTGGGCGATAATGTAGGAGAAACACTCTATTATGGTGCAGGAGCAGGAGGAGATGCAACCGCTAGTGCAGTGATTTCAGATATTATTGAAATAGCAAGAACTAAAAGCTCCCCAATGCTAGGATTTAAAAACTCCATTGATAAAGATTTGCATTTAAAGCCTTTTTTGCAAATAAGCAGTGCGTATTATTTACGAATCTTAGTGCTTGATAAACCCGGTGTTTTAGCACAAATTGCGACCATTTTAGGGGAAGAGGGAATTTCTATTAACACTTGTTTGCAATCCCCCTCTAAACTTAAAAACCATTCCACCTTGCTTTTATCCACACATACTTGCACAGAATCTAAAATTAGAAATGCTTTAGAGAAAATCCATAACTTAGAAGTTACACAAGATAAACCCGTTATGATTAGGATTGAAAAGCCCTAAAGATGAAAAACACAAGACAAAAGGGCAAAGAAGCAGAATCTTTAGCCTGTAATTTTTTGCAAAAGCAAGGATTTTTGATTATAGAATGTAATTTTTTCTCTCCTTTTGGAGAAATTGACATTATCGCAAAAAATGAAGAAGTTTTATATTTTGTAGAGGTCAAAAGCGGGGTAGGGTTTGAACCTGTTTTTAATATTAACCCACAAAAACTCAAACATCTCAAAAAAAGCATTGCTTATTATTTACAAAAAAAGAAGCTAGACTTGCCCTTTTGCCTAAGTGCCTTAATCCTTTCAAAAGCTAAAGAAAATGAGGATTATCAAATACAATGGCTAGAGAACATTACACTTTTTTAATAAAAATAAAGTGATTTTAAGTTATTGTATTAAGAATTTATTTTATGAAGAAGTTCTATGGAAAATCTCCTCAAACAAATCCCAAAAACCGATAAATTACTCAACACTAAAGCCTTAAGTGCTTATAATCCCATTGTCTTAAAACCCCTTATCCAAAAATTTTTAAAAGATTATCGCAAAAATCTCTTAAAAGGCGGAGAGATTTTAAGCTTTGAATCGTGTGTAGAGTATATTGCTAAGGAATATTTGCATTTAAGCAAAAAATCCCTTAAACCCCTTATTAATGCAACAGGAATCATCGTGCATACCAACTTAGGACGCAGTGTTTTCTCATCAGCACTCTTAGAAGAAATCATCCCAACATTAAGTGCTTATAATAACTTAGAATATGACGAACAACAAGGGATAAGGAGTGAGCGCACTATCCACCTAAAAAAGCTATTCACAACCCTTTTGCAAACGGAGGATATTTTAATTGTCAATAACAATGCTGCAGCGGTTTTTTTGATTTTGAACACTTTTGCAAAAAACAAAGAAGTTATTGTTTCAAGGGGGGAGCTTATAGAAATAGGAGGAAACTTTAGAATCCCTAGAGTAATGCAAGATTCAGGGGCTATCTTAAAAGAAGTTGGCACGACTAATAAAACCTATTTACAAGATTACCAAGAAGCCATTAATGAAAATACCGCTATGCTTTTCAAAGCCCATAAATCTAATTATGAAATTACAGGCTTTTACAAAGAAGTTGCTTATAAGGACTTAATAAAACTCGCTAAGGAAAAAAATCTTTTAGATTATTATGATTTAGGTAGTGGGTATTTGGAGATACCCGGTTGTGAATATTTAAAAAAATTTGAACCAAGTTTAGAGCAAATTGCCGCCTTAAAACCCTCTTTAGTAAGCTTTAGCGGAGATAAACTTCTAGGTGGGACACAAGCGGGTATCATTTTTGGTAAAGCACAATATATCACCAAGCTTAAACAAAACCAACTCTTAAGAATGCTAAGGGTGGATAAATTTACGCTTTGTATGCTAGAAGCACTTTTATGTGCGTATCTAAAGGGGGAATATGAAAAAATACCCACCGCTAAAATGCTTTTACAGACCAAAGAACAGTTAAAACACAAAGCCCAAAAACTCTTAGCACAAATACCCCCTATCTTTAAGCCCCAAATTATAGAAACAAAAAGCTACATAGGGGGTGGTGCCATGCCTAATAAACCTTTAGATTCTTATGGTATTGCCCTTAAAACAAAAGATGAGAAACAATTAGAGTCTTTTTTGAGAAAAGAGGGTATTATTGCTCGTTTAGAGGATAAAAAAGTTATTTTAGAGATAATAGCACTTTTTACAAAAGATTTTGAAACTATTAGCACAACACTCTTAAAGGCACACAATGCAAGATAATGTAATCCTTGGAAGTATAGGGCATATAGACCACGGAAAAACAAGTCTTATAGCCGCTTTAAACGGCTTTTGGGGGGATGAGAGGGAGGATGAGCAAAAGAGGGGTATAACCTTAGATTTAAGCTTCTCTAACCTTAGTAATGGGATTAAAAATATTGCTTTTATTGATGTGCCCGGACACGAAAGGCTTGTAAAAAATATGATTGCTGGAGCTTTTGGGATAGATTATGCCTTGCTTGTGATTGCAAGTAATGAGGGGATTAAACCACAAACACTAGAGCATTTAAAAATCACCTATTTATTAGGCATTAAGGAATTTTTAGTTATTTTAACCAAAACAGATTTAGCTTCTAAAAATACAATAGCTGCCATAAAACTTCAAATAAAAGAGCTGTTTTCACACTATAACCTAAATTATAGTATCTTTGAATGCTCTATTTATGATAATGCGAGTATCCAAGCACTCAAAGAAGCATTATTTTTATTGCCCAAAAAACTTCATAGGGACTTAGGTTGCTTCCGTTATTACATTGATAGAGCATTTGCCATTAAGGGTTCAGGTTGTGTTGTAAGCGGGACACTCTTAGATGGAAACCTTAATGTAGAGCAAAAAATATGGTGTTGTAATCTCCAAAAGTCTTTAGGGATTAAAAATATTCAATCCCATAATGCCTTTATCAAAGAAGCAAAGAGCGGACAAAGGATTGCTATTAACCTAGCAGGAATATCCCATAATGCACTAAAGAGGGGATATTTACTCACTAAAAAAGGGTATTTAAGAGGTTTTAATGCGGTTGAAGTTTGCTTAGATCTTCATGAAAATATAACACATAATAGTGAAGTTTTAGTATTTATTGGCTCCTTAAAATGTAAGGGTAAAGTCTTATTTTTAAAAAATCATCCAAAATACGCCACTTTAAAATGCGATAGGGCTATCTTTAGTGCATTTGGTGAAAGGTTCATCCTAAGGGATGAAAATAAAACCTTAGGAGGGGGAAAAATTTTAAGCCCCATTGGCGACCCTATGAAAAAGAAGCAAAAATTAGCTTTTTTAGAATCCTTAGATAAAGAGGATTTTAAAACTGCTTTTAGCATTTTATTATCAGCACACAAAAAAGGCTTTGGCTTAATTAGTACAATGCAACGTTTTGGTATCCCACAAAGTGAAGCCATTAACATTGCTTCAGAAATTCAAGATTGCTTTGTTAGCACAAAACATCTTGTCGCTTATGGCAAACAAACCGAACAAATCCTAGAAAAAATCATTCACAACATACTTGATAAAAACCCAAACGCTCTCCTCTCTCCTGCCCTCTTAAGTCAAAAACACGCGTGGATTGTAGAGGATTTTGCGAAAATGGTTTTAGAAACAATGCACCAAAGGGGGCTACTTAATAAAGAAGAATCTTTTTATATCTCCTTAAGCTTTAAAGAAAATATCCAAGATTATCTCTACAAAAGTATTTATGAAACGCTTCAAATGCAAGGTTTTGAACCCATTGCTCCTTATAATTTATATGAATCTTTAGATATTGATAGGGCAACAGGTAATTTAGTATTGAAGCAATTAACAAGAGAAAAGAAAGTTATCCGCTTAAACCACAAGCTTTTTATTAGCGCTCAAAGCCTATCCCAACTCTTAGCACTTATGCGGAAAATACTACAAGATGAGGGCTATTTAGAGCTTAACAATTTAAAAAACCACTTAAACCTAAGCAGAAAATACCTAATTACTTATTTAGATTATTTAGATAGTTTTTCAGATATTATCAATAAAGAGGGGCGGAGATTTAAAAAGGATCAATTATGCTAGATTATTTGCAAAACCCACCCATTAAACATAGCTTAATGCAAAAACTTATTGCCATAGATTCCCCCAATTATTTTGCCCTAACCCCCAATGCCCTACAAAAAATCCAACAAGATAAAGAAGCACTTAATGCACTCTTTCAAACCAAAGCCATCAAGCCCTTTAACTTCAATGTAGAATCCTTTTACTTCCTCTTAGATAAATTAAGCAAACAATATAAAGTAGCCCTCATCCTAAGCTCTCATAAAATGCTTTATGAAGCATCTTTGCACTTTAAAAAAAATACTTTTATCCCGCTAATCCCCAATATAGAAGATGGGAAGATACCTATTCAAAAAGCCCTAGCAGAGGGTGCAGATTGCTTCATTGTGCCTTATTTAAATGAGGATATTTTAACAAGCAATGCACATCTTGATACCATTTTAAAGCCTTATTTTAGTATCTGGGATATTAGTTACGCACTTGCCCTCAAATTACCCCTACCCAAAAATGCAAATATCTATCTAGCTAATGGGGAGAATTTAGGGCTTATTCGCCCCTTAGGCATTATGGCATCCCAAAGGGAGGACTTCTATGGTTTAAGCGGAAACTACTTAGAGATTGAAAACCTCTATGCAGTGTTTCTATCAGCCTTGCAAACACAAAAAATATCTAATAAAGACTATGCGCCATCCTTTTTTGAAAACTTACAAAATCTTTTAGGAGAAGATTCTTATATCTTCTATCCTAGTGTTGCTAATACTTTAAGCTTAGGTTTAAAGGGAATTAAAGCTAGAGATTTCATACAAAGCTTGATTTTTGATAATATCCGCTTAATCAATGGACAAGATTGCCTCTTTGGCTTCTTAAACCCCTCTTTTGTCTTACAGCTTATGGGATACACACAAGAGAGGGCTAGGGAATTATTAAGCATAAGCTTTATAGACTTTCAAGGAGATACCCAAAAATTAGCACAAAAACTCGCACAAAAATACTTACAACTTAAACTTTTAGGAGGATAAATGAAAGCACTCACACTTCAAGAAGCTATTAACCTTTTAAACAAAGCGGGTGAAAATTTCTCACTCAATGAAGAGTTTTTACCGCTACAAGAATGCTTAGGGAGGTTTTTAGCCCAAGATATACTTTGCAAAAAACCTCTACCTGCTTTTGATAATTCCGCAATGGATGGTTATGCGGTTAATACTGCCGATGAGGGGAATAAAGTTAAAATCTTGCAAAGTGTTTTTGCCGGGGATATGCAAGAGACAACACTCAACAAAAATGAATGTGTAAAAATTATGACAGGTGCTAAAATCCCAAAAAATGCTAATTGTGTTATTCCTTTTGAAAAGATTCAAGAGGGATTAAACGCAAAAGACTTTATCGTCTTGCCAAAAAATTTAGAAATTGGTGCTAATATTAGAAAAATAGGCGAAGAAGTAAGCTTAGATTCTAAGCTCTTAAGTAGAGGAGAAATGCTTGATGAATATGATTTAGCTATTCTAGCCTCACAAGGTATTGCCTATACAAAAGTATTAGAATCTCTAAAAATCGGTGTTTTCTCTGGAGGTGATGAGCTAAAAGAACCTTGGGAGTTTTCTAATGCCTACCAAATCCACAATTCTAATACGACAATGATTCTTGCAACCTTAAGAAGTTTTGGATTTTATGGGAATTATGGCGGAATCTTAAGGGATAAAAAAGAACTTTTAATCAACACTTTGCAAAAACCCTATGATGTGATATTTACAACAGGTGGAGCAAGTAAGGGTGAAGCGGATTTTATGTATGAATCTTTAAAAGAATGTGGTGCAGAGATTTTGATAAATGGTATCCAAATTAAGCCCGGTAAGCCCATAATGGTCGCTAAACTTAAAAACAAATTCCTAATCGCCCTACCGGGAAATCCTCTTGGGGCAGCCGTTTTATTGCGTTTTTTGATTATTCCTTTCTTAAGGCAACTTAGTGGGGCAAATACATATTACCCACAATATATCCTTTTAAAAAATTCTAATGCCTTTAAACTTAAAAGCAGGATGAACGCAATGTTAGGAGAGATAGGCAGTAGTGGGTTTTATCTCACACAAGGAGGAAAATACAATTCTGGAGAAATCCTCCCTCTAACAAAGAGTAATAGCATAGCTATTTTTGATGAACATTGCACAGAGATTGAATTAGGCAGAGAAATTAAAGTTTTGCCTTACCCAATACTTTGGAGTAAAGAAAAATGCGATATTATCAATCATTAGGGGGATTTATGAAAAAGGTTTTATTAGCATAACACTAACTTGCTATAAAGTTTGTGGAGTTTGTTATAAACTTTTTAGGGAAGGTTGCACCCTAAGCTTCATCCATATAAAACTCCCTATTATTCTTTATGGAGAAGCTATTACAGAAGTGATTGCCTATGCAAAAGATTTTGATTTATTGGTTATTAGGGAGAGTAAAGATAACTTTTGGAATAAAATTTTCTCAAGCAACCAAAGTAATTTTTCGCAAAAATCTCCTATTCCCATTTTGATTATAAAATAATTTTTACTTAACTTAGATTCATAACTAAATTCAAGAAATACACCTTAGTAAATACTCACTTTAAGAAGTAAGAGTTTCCTAACTTCAACTATTATTAACTAACTAATAAGGCTTTTATTTATAGTCTAATAGGCTAATTCTAGCCCAAATGGCTCTAATCCCTCTTGTAAGATATTTCTATTTGCATTTATATCTCTGTAAATCTTAGCTACACAGCCCTCACAAATATATTCCATCTTTGAAGGTAAAACTATCGTTTACACATACTGCGGATTTACTTTTACAAAGAATCTGCGATTATGTTTTGCCTCATAGAATAGTATTTAGTATAAATAGCTATCTTTTTTATGTTAGAACTTTTTTCATAGATTTTATTAAGTCTTAATTATGCTTTTAAATTACTTCCTAATTTAGTTTTTTCCTTTTTAGTTTAATAATCTGCTGCTTTGTTTTCTTTGCAATCTTTTAAAAGTTAAATCGCATTTTTTATAACTAGTTCTTTAGAATGCGTTTTAATTAAAACTTAAAGTTACGAAGTATTTGTTAGGTCGATTTTTGATTGTTATTTGGTATGGTATCTTAGTTTTTAAATTTAAGAAAACCTTACATTTCTATCTTTTAAGGCTTACTCTAAAGCTCTATTTGCATTCATCCTTTCTTGTTGTGCCACCATTGATTTAAACTAAACTCTCTTTGTTTTTATTCCATTATCCTTGTTGCAAATTAAGATAAATATTCTATGATTTTATTACATATCTAGGATTAACTGCTATATTCTCAAAGATTTCTTTTTCTGGCACATTGCATTATCTCTTTACTTTTTATAATGCTTAACTACAAAGACTAATTACTATTATTATGAATGCATTTTCACTAAAGCAAATATTAATTGTTACTGCTTTAAAAGATTGTTATACAAGCCACCAAAAGGTGGTAAGCAATTTATTTACTTAAGGGCAAAGCTATTCAAGCTCAGTAAAATAAGTAAAAACCCTATTTAGATAAATCAAGCCTTATGTCTGTGAGGGTTTTTATCAGTTAATGGAATAATCTCTCCATTTTTAATATCATAAGCCGCACCAAATCCTTTAACAAATCGTCCCTCTTGAAATTCTAATTTAATAAGATGAAAATCAAGCATTTTGCGGATAGTTTTCAAAGAAGCATTAAAAGCATTTTGTTCTTCAAAAACATCATAAACCCTATCAAATAACTCTCCCCTTTCTATAAAAACTACATTGGTTTTAAACCGCACTCTTTTGCGTAAAATAGCAGAATGTGCTTCTTTTTCATCTTCTAAAAACATAACTTCCACATTCTTAGGATTAGCATAAAGACTAGCATAATGTTCAGAAACTTCACTAATATAAATATAATAGTCCCCAAAAGCTTGAATAAGGGGTGCATAAGAACATACCACATTACCCTGTGGATGAAGAGAAGCTAAACAAACAGACTTAAAGCCCTGCATAAATTCCTGCATTTCTCTTTGAATAGATTCTATATCTAAGGATTTCTTAGCGCTTAAAACTAAAGCAATAATCACATCTTTAAGAGTTTCTGAAGTAGCTTTAGCAGGGAATGCCAGATATAATTCTTTATTATGATTATAGACTAAAGTAAGTCCATCATAATCGACTTTTAGAGCCTTTACATTAGTAACTTCTTTGACATTATCAAATTTCTTACATAAATCCATCAAATCCTCTTGATGATACTCATTTAAATGCTTTAAAACATATTCAAAACTCATAAATATCTCCAAAAATTAAATGCTTAAATAATAATAAACATTGCTTTAAAATATAATAAAATAATAATAATTATCATAGATTAAAAACTAATCCTTAAAATCTAAATGATAATCTTTTTCTGCACTCTTAAAAAAAAGTTCAAGATTTTCTTGGTAATGCGATAAAATTTCAGAACATTGCGGACAAAGTCTTAAAGGTTTATCATTGAAAAATTTTCTCTCAATCTTATGAGAATAAATGCCTAAAAAAAATCGCAAATCCATCTTAATAATGGCTAAAAAATCTTTATGATTAAAGTTTTTCTTGCTTTCATCACAAGAACACAGATGCACCAAAGGTTCTCCTTTGGTATGAAAAAGGTATTCTTGAATCTGTGCTTGGTAAAGCATAACTTTGCTAACCCCTGCATTAGGAAGCAAAAAATAAATGCCTCTATTCCCCACCTGCAAATCTGCAAAATTAGCCTTTATGCCCCCATCTTTTAGCATTTCTAAAAGTTTAGAGCTTAAATGAAAATTTTTTTGCTTATACAATTGCAACATTTTTTCAAAAAACAAATAAAGTCCTTATAAAGTGTTCTTTTGCTCTTCCTCACCAAAGGGGGGACCTTTTTGAATAATCTGTGTGAGAGTTGCTGCTTTTTGCGGATTCATCTTTGCTAAAATCTTACTCATTGTTTTCGTATCAAGCCCAAAAAGTATTGTTGCAGCTTCTTTTTCTGGTAAATTCTCTAAGATAGCCGCAGATTTTGAATCTTTCATTCCCGCATAAGTCTCATTGACTTTGCTTTCTGTCTCTGCTTTAATTTGCTTTAATAATTCCTCATTTTTTTTCACCATTCTTGCGATAAGGGCTTCTTTTTCTTCAAGTGCCTTCCTCTCACTTGCTATTCCCTCTTCCCGCTTTTTTAAACTCTCCTCTCTTTGGTTTAAGACATTTTGCGTTGCACTCTGCAAAGCCTGAAGTGCTTGTTGTTGTTCATCAATTTTTTCAATTTCTTTTAAAATCTCTGCCTTTCTTTGTTCAAAAATAATATTACAATTAACAATTTGGCGCTGATTATCCTCTGCAAACACTCTTAGAATAAATATAAAAATAATAAATTTTTTCATAGAATCTCCTTATTATTAGCATAAAGCATTACAGAAATTTCATCCATTTCTACATTTTCGCGTTTTTTTAACCTTTGTAATACCTTCTTAACTTCCAAACTATCAAGGTATTTTGCTTTTTCAAGCTCAATATTTTGCAATCTAAAAGCTTCTTGCAATTCTTGTTTTTTTTTCTTAAGCAGTGCTAATTCACCCATTTTATAATCAATACTCTGATAATATTCATTTTTATGATGCACAAAAGTTAAAAAAGCTTGATAAACTCCACTTGTTGGCTCTTTTAATGTTGCAAACTCCGCTATAAGGGTATCAATTTCCTCTTGTTTGCCCTTAATAGCTTGTGCGTTACGCTCAATCTCCTGCTCTATAACATCAATTTTTTGTTTTTGCAACAATACCAAAGGAGTAAATTTTGTTTTCATTAGCGTAATATCGTATCGTGTCTATCAGGACTTGTTGAAATCATAGCAATTTTCACACCCAAAAACTCTTCTAATGCAAAGATATAATTTTTAGCATTTTTAGGAAGCTTCTCAAAATCCCTAACTCCCGCCGTTTTATCCCAACCTTCAAAAGCCTTATAAAGAGGTTTTACTTCACTAATATCACTAGGATAAGCCTCTAAAACTTTGCCTTGTTTATCCCTATAACCCACACAGACTTTTACCTCCTTAAAACCATCTAATACATCAAGCTTCATCATAGCTAAAGTGCTTACTCCATTTAGCCTACAAGCATATTTTACCGCCATAGCATCCAGCCAACCACAACGTCTAGCTCTGCCTGTTGTTGTGCCAAATTCACCACCTTTTTGTTGCAATAACGCCCCTATCTCACCTTCTTCCTCTGTGGGGAATGGACCATTGCCAACTCTCGTGCAATAAGCCTTCATAACCCCAATAACCTCTCCTAATTCTCTAGGGGCAATTCCACTTCCACTACAAGCCCCAGCCGCTGTTGTAGTGGAGCTTGTTACAAAAGGATAAGTCCCGTGGTCAATATCTAGCATACTCCCTTGTGCGCCCTCACACAAGATTTTTTCACCCCTATCCATAGCTTCCCATAATAAATGCGTAGTATTCGCTAAAAAAGGCAATAAAGATTGAGCATAAAAGTCTAATTGGGATTGTAAAACTTCTTTTTTAGGAATCTCAATCCCAAAATTCTGCAAATCTCTTTGCGCTATTTGCTCTAAAATTTTCTGACAAAGGGAAGTCGTATTTACTAATTCTTCAATCCTAATTCCCCTCCTTGCAATTTTGTCTGTATAAGCTGGTCCTATGCCTTTACCTGTTGTCCCAATAGCTTTTTTTGCGTTTTTTTCGTGAAGTTTATCAAGAAAATTATGAAAAGGAAGGATCAAATGTGCTTTTTGGCTAATAAAAAATCTATTCTCTAAATCCTTAAACTGCCCCATCTCTTTAATTAAATCACTGGGGCTAATAACCACTCCATTACCAATAATATTTTTACATTTAGGATACAAAATACCAGATGGCATTAGGTGTAAGGCATATTTTTTGCCATCTACAACAATCGTATGTCCTGCATTATGCCCCCCTTGATAACGCACAACATAATCATAATTTTGTGCTAATAAATCTACTATTTTTCCTTTCCCTTCATCGCCCCATTGAATCCCAACTATTAAGTCTGCTTTTGTTTTCACAATTCTCCCTTAATTTAAATGTAGCATAATATGATCGGTATAAATCCCAAAACCACAAGCTCTCTGTCCTAAAATCTCATAATCTCCACCTAAAATAATGTTCTGATTATCAAGAAAAAAGCGAAAAAGCATTCCATTATAATAAGGTATAGCCGGACAATATAAAGGGGATATAATAGGTTTTTGCTCCTGCAAATTTCGTGCAACTTCTAATAAGATCTTTAACTCTTGCTCCAAAACTTTTGGCAAAGAAAAATTTGTAATATTTTTAAAAATACCTTCAATAGATGCTAAATCCTGCACTTCTAAAAGCCTTGCCATAAAAGGATGTGCATTTTCTATAACACTAATATCAATCTTTTCAAAAGCTACAAAAGGGATATTAAAGATTTGCGAACAAATTTGTGGAATCTTGACATTAGTAATTTGCAAAAAAGGCTGAATTTGCACTTGATTAAGAATTTCAAGGGACATTTGTATAAAAGAAGTAATATCGCAATTCTCTAAATTTTCAACACCAATTTGATAAAACTCTGTGGTAGGGTAAGTAAAAATAGGTTGAATATAAAACCATTTCCTACCAATATTTTGCTCTTTTAAATGGGGGGCTAACAATCGTATGGCATCAATGGTGGAATCATTACGCAAAACAATTTGTTGATTATACTGATTATTAGTTCTTACTACCTCTCTATTTTGTATATCTCTTTGGTGTTGCAAATAAGCAAAAGTTGGGGTTACAATCTCTTCATAGCCATTCTCATAAAGTATTTTACTCACGAGGTTTTCTAAATTCCTTTTTGCTCTTGCACTTTTACCAAAATACAATTTAGAACCTTGCGGTATTTCGTGGCTTAAAATCACAAATCATTCCTTAATGCTAAATGATTAGATTATACCACAAATTCCACATAAAAAGCCTTATATATTATGCCCCACAAAGAGCTTTAAAATCAAAAATTTCTATTTTAGAGCTTTAAAAGACTAGGCATTAAAATCAATATACAAACCCCATAAAATACCAAAATTGCATTAATGACCTATAAGGCATTTATCTATCTCTAAAATAGGCTATAAAAACTCCTTAATCCAACTTAGGAGTTTAGAAGGTTTTACTAAAAGCCTTCAAACCTGCAAGCTTGAACTTCCAATTAGCCTCTATCGCTCTTTTTAGCCAAAGAGCACTCTTGCCTTTAATATTCATTTTCCCAACATAGCCAATAGCATATTGTGAGCCAATAGAACAAATAGTGCCTTTTGGTTTATAAGAAAATTCTTCAGAAAAATTTTTACCTTGAAGCTTTTGCACTAATAACTTCGCTAAAAACTCACCTTGTTGCATAGCCATCTGTGCAGTTGGGGGGTAAAATCTTTGTGTCAAAGGATCTTTTAATGCCGCACAATCCCCAATAACAAAAACATTTTGCATCAATTCTTGATTAGCCTGATTAATAGGCTGGAGATAAGCATTTATTTCTACTTTACTCCTTTGAGTGGTGAAAAATGTAGAATCCTCCATCACTTGGTTACCTTTTACCCCTGCAGTCCAAATAATTAACGAAGCATCAATTTTTTCTTTTTGCCCATTTTTTTCAACAATAATGCCATCTTTTTCACATTCTAAGATTTTACAACCTAACTCAAAAGTAATATTTTTCTCTTCAAGATAAGTTTTAGCACTGCTAGATAGCTTAGGATTAAACATCGGTAAAATATTTGGCATAGCTTCAATACAAGTAATCTTTATTTTCTCTTGGTGAATATTAAGCTCTTTGCGTATTTGCACTAATTCATCTACAAAAGAGCCAATAAACTCTATCCCTGTAAATCCTGCTCCACAAACAGCGATTTTAAAGCTCTCCACATCACCTTTAACAGCATAATCTCTCAAAGCATTGACAATCTTTTGTTTTAACGCTAAAGCACCTTGATAATTCACAATAGAATCTGCATATTCTTTAATGCCTACTATTCCAAAATTATCACTTTGGAATCCTAAGCCAACAACCAAAATATTATACTCATAAGTATCATTTTCTGCTTGTATTAAATTTTGCTCAATCCTTATTACTTTATCTTGTATAAATTTTACATTTTTAGGTAAGATAGCATTTAAAGGCAAGGTAATTTCCTCCTCACAAACACCACTTGCAACCTCGTGCAAAAGAACACTAAAATAATGCAAAGGGGTATTAGAAATAAGCAAAAACTCATATTCATTTTCATTCCATACATTACTTGGGAGGCTCTTAAGAAGAGCCATATTAGCATAACCTGCACCAAGCAAGACTACTTTTTTCATTTAGCTTCCTTTTACCAATTAATTTTTACCGCAGGCTTTATTAAACCTTGAGGTTTGTTTTTCATCATATCTAAGGATTGTTGAATCTCTTCAAATTTACCCTCCAATGGATGTGTAATAATGGGTTTAACATCTAATTTCTTAGTTTGCAAAAGTCGCGCAAGCTTTTCCATTCTATATCTTCCACCAGGAGTTAAGCCACCCTTAATTGTCTTATGCCCCATACCCACATTCCACGCTAAACGAGGGATAGTGATATGCTCTCCACTACCCAAATAATTCACATTAGAAACAATCCCCCCATTAACTAAACATTCGCACGCATCACCAATAGTGCCAAGCCCACCTCCTGCAATGAGAACTTTATCCACACCTCTACCTTTGGTTAGCTCATTGATTTGCTCTTGAAAGGGTGCTTTTGTGAAGTTAATATAATGTGTAGCTCCATAATGCTTATTTGCTACTTCATACCTAAAATCCACACAATCTACCGCATAAATCTCACTTGCTCCCATCATATTTGCTCCAGCTGTTGCCATTAATCCAACTGGTCCTAACCCAACAACCGCTACCGTCTCTCCGGGTAAAATTTCTGCATTTTCCGCACAATGAAAACCTGTCGTAATCATATCACATAGCATCACCGCATCCACAGGATCTACACCCTCGGGTAAATGTGCGAGATTCCCATCCGCATCATTTACATGAAACTTTTCTGCAAATACCCCATCTTTAAAATTAGAAAACTTCCATCCTGACAAAGCTCCACCACTATGCTGTGCAAAACCTCTTTGGGCGTTTTCTGCATTCCAATTAGGCGTAATAGCGGGGACTACAACTTTATCCCCGACTTTAAAATCCCTAACAAATTCTCCTACTTCAATAACTTCCCCTACTGCTTCATGCCCTAAAAACATATTAGTTCTCTCACCTATCCCACCTTCATAACAAGTATGCAAATCTGATGTGCAAGGAGCTACCGCAATAGGACGAACAATAGCATCAAAAGGTCCCATTATAAGTTTTTTACCGGTAGTTACTTCCTCTAAATATTCTTTTTCAATGATTCCCACTGAACCAATTTTTAGCATTGCAAAACCTTTAATTCCCATAGTATGTCCTTAAGAAATAATATTTATCAAGCTAAACATTATAAAAATATAACATATAATTGATAACTTGATTAAATCTATTGTATTTTCATAAAACTAAAAACTAGTTTGATACTCCCAAGTAAATAGCTATTTTATTACAAATAGTAACAAAAAAGAACTCTCACATATCCCATACTTCCCAATATTGCTTAAAATACAAACTCAAAACTCTAATAATCTAAATATCCTTTAAAAAGCTTACTTTTACAATCTCATACCAACTAATATTTACCCAAAATAAAATTTAGGCTACAATTACAAAATTCACAAATACAATACTTAGCGAAAGGAAATTGCAATGTTTGAAATGGAAATTTCAATCTTGCTTTTATTGTTTAGTGTAGCACTCATAGGAGGTTTTATAGATTCTATTGCAGGAGGCGGAGGCAGCATTACACTTCCTACCCTCTTATTTGCTGGAGCTTCTCCCCTTGAAGCACTTGCTACTAACAAACTTCAAAGCTCTTTTGGCAGTTTTTCAGCTACAAGGCATTTTTACAAAAAAGGTTATTTTAGTTTAAAACAATGTTTGCCTTATGCTATTTTGGTATTTGTTTTTTCTGCTTTTGGAACCCTTAGCGTGCAATTTATTAATACAGATTTTCTCTCAAAATTTCTCCCTTTTTTAATTATGGTTTTTGGTCTTTATTTTCTATTCTTACCCAAAATCACCGAAGAACAAAGAGCAGCTAGATTCCACAAAGGCTTCTTTTTGCTATCTTTAGCGGGGATTGGCTTTTATGATGGATTTTTTGGACCAGGGACAGGCTCTTTTTTAATCTTAGCCCTTGTTGCACTTGCAGGATTTGGACTTACCCAATCTTTAGCACAAGCAAAACTTTATAACTTTTCTACTAATCTTGCTTCTTTAATCTTTTTTGCACTAGGTGGGAATATGCTTTGGGGGATTGGCTTTATTATGGCAATTGGACAAATTATTGGAGCAAATCTAGGTTCAAGGGCAGCCATTAAATATGGCATTAAACTCATTAAGCCCCTTATTGTAGTGATTTCTTTTACAATGGCATTGAAATTATTTTATGAGCAACTAGGCTAAGCTTAATCTTAAGAATCTCATTACATTTCAAATCTTGGTACGTGCTTGCAAAGCTCGGATGATAGAAAGCTGATCTATATTTTCTAAACTTACACCTGTTGGCACACCTTGAGCGATCTTAGTAAATTGTATCCCCAAATACGAGAGTTTATCCTCTAAATATAACATCAAGCTATCATTGCCAAGTGTCGGACTTAAGGCAAAAATCACTTCTTTAACCTTATCCCTAAGGATCTTGTTCTCTAAAGCTTTTAAATCAAGTTTTTCTAAAGAAGTAATAACAAAATATTTACCATTAAACTCTCCACTCTCCTCAAGTAAAAAAATATCTCTAGGATTAGCAACAATGCAAATCTCTCCATTATTCCTTATAGGGGTAGCACAAATCTCACAAATAGGCTTAGAGCTAATCCCCAAACATTCCTCACAAACACATAATTCACGCACACAAACTTCTATATTATGTGCTATTTGTAAGGCACTAAATTTATCTTCAAAAGCAAGAAAGTAGGCAAGTCTCGTAGCAGATTTTCTACCAATACTAGGGAGTTTTTCTAAAGATTCAATAAGCTTTACAAAGTTTTCAGGGAGTGCTTTCATACAAAAGAGTTTAGCCTAAAAACTTTTAATAACTAATAAAACTAATTTTCGTTACAATCCCAAATTTAATTTTATGCTACTTACATTTTTAGGAGTCCTCTTTGGAAGAATTTGATTATTATGAAATATTAGAAATATCCCGTAATGCCGATGGAAATGAAGTAAAAAAAGCTTATCGCAAAATGGCACTTAAATACCATCCTGATAGAAACCCTAATGATAAAGAAGCTGAAGAGAAGTTTAAAAAAATCAATGAAGCCTATCAAATCTTAAGTGATAAGGAAAAACGACAAATTTATGATACTTATGGCAAAAAAGGCTTAGAAAGTAGTGGCTTTGGGTTTTCTGATATGGAGGGAAGTATCTTTGATATTTTTAACTCTGTTTTTGGCGGAGGATTCAATACCCGCCCACAAAGACAAGATAAATATCCTCGCGATTTAGGAGTGGAACTTCAATTAAGCTTTAATGAAGCCATTTTTGGTTGCAAAAAGGAAATTGAAATCCTCTATAAAAAAGCTTGTAGCTCTTGTAAAGGAAGTGGGGCAAAGAATGGAAAAACCACAACCTGTAATGCTTGCAAAGGAAGTGGTAGGGAGACTTTCTCACAAGGCTTTATGACTTTTGCACAAACTTGCTCAAAATGTCGTGGAAGCGGAGAAATGATTGCTGAAAAATGTGAAAAATGCAATGGAAAAGGCTACCAAGAAGAGAGTGAAAAGTTTGAAGTGAATATCCCAGAGGGAGTGGATAGCCACAATCAAATTCGGGTGGCAAAACGCGGAAATATAATGCCAGATGGAAGCAGAGGTGATTTATACCTTGAAATTTCTGTAGAAGAAGATGAACATTTTATCCGCCATCACAATGATGTTTATTTGGAAGTTCCGATATTTTTTACACTTGTAATGTTAGGAGGGGTGATAAAAATTCCTGCTTTAACCAAAGAATTAGAGTTAAAAATTCCTATAGGGGTAAAAGACAAACAACAATTCATTTTTCACGGAGAAGGCATTAAAAGCGTAAATAGTGGTAGAAAAGGTAACTTTATAGTAGTTGTTAATATCACCTACCCTACAAAGATTGATGAAAAACAAAAAGAAATGCTCCAATCCTTACACCAATCATTTGGCTATAAAGAATCCACCCCCATTAACTGCTTAGAAGGATTAGTAGAAAAAGTTAAGAACTGGTTTAAATAACTAAGAAATTTTGCATACTGCATTCCTAATAAAGCCTCTATGCAAAATAAGCCTTTTAAAAATCTCTAGCAATAGAGGCAAACCCACAAAATACTAAAGATTAAACGCAAAATAACATACTTCAATAAAAGCAAAGGTTTATACCTCTAAAGCACACTAAGAGTCCCTAAAACAAAGCTCACAATAAACCCTACAATAAGAGTTACATATTGAATAAAACGATTTTTCTTAGAATTAAAAAGCGTTATGATAAGCCCAGAGAGATAAAGGATAGCTATGGCAATACCAAAACCAACCGCTAAAATATTAAAATACCACTCCCCCTTTGCCTTATGAAGAAGAATAATATCACCAATAAAAGAGCGTTTAAATACCATAATATCATAAGTCCCTTCTCCTAACTTTTTAATACCCGCAAAATAATGAACACTGCCTATACGCAAATACCCTTTTTTATCTAATTTTGGCTCACTCCCTCTTGGAAGGGCAATATCATTTGCCTTAAGATATTCTAACATCGCTTCAATCTCTCCTCCTTGTGGAATAGTAGCCTTGAGTGTATAAGTATGTTTTGACGCTCCACTATCTTCATCAACACCAAAAATATATAATGCCCCAGTTAGTGCATACATCAAAGCTACAGGCAAGAAAAATAAACTAAGATAAATATGTATATTACGAAACTGCTTGACCATTATAAATCCCTTTTATCTTAAGCTTAAAAGACAAATCATAACACTAAAATCCCTAATTTTTGTTAAAATATAAAATCTTTAATTTCAATATTAAGAGCTAAAATAAGGAAAATAATGGATTTAAAGCCCAATATTGTAATCTTAAGCACAGGAGGGACTATTACAGGTGAGGCAATAGATATGCTCTCTACCAAAGATTATGTAATAGGCAAAATAAGTATTCAACGCTTATTGCAATCTACCCCAAGCTTTCAAAGCATTGCTAATATTACTTTAGAAGAAATAGCCAATATTGATAGTGCGGATATGAGTAATGCAATATGGTTGAATCTAGCCCATAAAACCGATAATCTTTTAAAGGATTCTAACATCGATGGCATCGTTATTACTCACGGAAGCGATACTTTAGAAGAAAGTGCTTATTTCTTGCATTTAGTACTTAAAAGCCACAAACCCGTTGTATTCACAGCAGCGATAAGACCCTTTAGTGCCATAGGGAGTGATGCGATTAAAAATCTTTATAATGCAATTTCTCTAGCAGGGCATAAAGAATCCTCGCATAAAGGTGTAATGGTAGTTATGAATGATAAAATCTATAGTGCAAGGGAAGTAAGCAAAACCCATACGCTAAACCTTGAAGCCTTTAATGCACCCAATTCTGGAGCAATGGGGTATATCATAGATGGGGAGATATTTTTTCACACTATGCCACTAAAACCCCATACCCAAGATACCCCCTTTAATATCCAAGATTTAGACATATTACCAAAAGTTGATATTGTCTATTCATATTGCAATGATGGCTCCAAAGTTGCCATAGAAGCCTTTGTAAAAGTAGGTTCTGAAGGTTTAATCATCGCAGGAAGCGGTGCGGGAAGTATCCATAAAACCCCAAAGGACTACTTAAGGGGGCTTTTGAAAAAACAAGCAATAATAGTCGTTAAAAGTTCCCGAGTTGGAGCTGGATTAGTGCCATTAACACAAAAAGAGCTAAGAGAGGGATTTATAAGTGCCAATAATCTAAACCCCCAAAAAGCAAGGGTACTTTTAATGCTTGCTTTAAGCAAAACTAAAGCGATTAAGACTATTAGAGAGTATTTTAAAAAATATTAATAGAGATACTCTCCAAAAATTATCGTAGTAGTTGAGAAATTTATTTATAAACTAAGGATTCCTATAAAAGCTAAGGTTTTAAAACCAAATAGACAATTAGGAAAGATTTGTTTATCAAATCTAGATCTCCTATTCTTGTTTGTGCGATTTTAAAGTCTTAGCTTTTACTAAGGGTAATTGTTTTTATGAGTATTAGGAAAAAGAGTTAATTAAGGTTTAAGTTAAGGCATAGTTAGCACCCTTAACACAAACTTATTTACAAGATTCCACTAAAAACCCTAATCCCCATTTAATCAAGTTTTAATGAAATTTTCCTACAATTAGGGCTTAATTCTAATAATAGATCGGATTGGGATTTTAATGACTGAATTTATTTATCTTTTAAAAGAAGGGATTTTTACAGATTCCAAACTCCCCTCTCCCTTTATGGATATTTTAGAAACTCTCAAACAATTTGATGCCCTTACAACCAAAAAGCAACGATATATCCTAAAAAAATCCTATTGTATCGGAAAAATAGAGCTTACCAAAGAAGGATATGGCTTCATCACCCCCTTACCCAAAATCCATAACCAACCCGATTGGCTCATCGAAAAAAAGCTTTTAAAAAACGCTAACAAGGGGGATATAGCACTAGCACAAATCCTTACAAAAAAATCCCATAAAAAGACTAAAGCAAAGGTCTTAACTATTTTAGAGAGCAAAGAACAAAATGTCATTGCCTATTTAGAAAAATACCAGCTTAATTGCATAGCCATCTCAATCCCCAATGAAATATCCTATAAAATCAAAGCTCCCCAAAAATCCCTCAAAACACTTCCAAAAGGCACACTTTTAAAGCTCAATCCCAAAAATGGAGAAATTTTAGAAATTTTAGGGACCTTAGATGACCCCAATATTGATGAAATACTCTCTTTAAACCTTTACCAAAGGCAAGAATCTTTCTCCCTCCAAGCAGAGATACAGGCACAAAATACCAAAGAAGTAAAAATCAAAGACTTTAAAGAAAGGATCAATCTTACACACCTACCCTTTTGCACCATAGACCCAAAAAACGCAAAAGACCACGATGATGCGATTTTTTATGATTCCACCTCTTCTTTGCTTTATATAGCTATTGCTGATGTTAGCCATTATGTTACCCCTAATTCCCCCTTAGATATAGAAGCTAAAAACCGCTCTTTTAGCATTTATTTTCCTCATAAATCCATCCCTATGCTCCCCCCTGCCTTAAGTGAAAATCTTTGCTCTTTACGAGAGGGCAAAGTCCGTTTAGCTATGACTTTTAAGATGAGATTACATAAACGCACTAAAGCCATTTTGCATACAGAACTTTTACACGCACTCATTAAGGTTAAACAAAAGCTAAACTATGAGGAAGTCGATGAGTTTTTACAAACTAAGCAAAGCTCTGTTATAAAACACCCCTTGAAACCTATGCTATTAGAACTTAATGCTCTAGCACAAACTTTACGCAAAAAACGTTTGCAAATTGGTTTTGACTTTTTAGGGGATTCTTTAGAATTAGAATTAGACAAAAACACCGAATTAAAATCTGCATCTTTAAAATTTCAAACACTCTCTCACCAACTCGTTGAAGAATGTATGCTCCTAGCCAATATTCAAAGTGCAAAAATGCTTCAACAAAAAGCCTCTAATAAAGATTCTACGCTTGGAATCTACCGAATCCACCCAAAACCAAAACCCCAAAACATTAAGGCTTTATTTTTAGAATTAAAAATGCTTGGGCTTTGGAAACATAATGCGGCACCAAAAACTATAGAATCCTTTCACAAAGCCATCTTAGAAGTGCAAAAACTCTCCAAAAAGGCAAAATTAGCCATAGAAGCTGATAAACTTGTCATAAAATCTATGGAGCAAGCTAGCTATACAAGCCATAATATAGGACATTTTGGGCTTGGTTTTGATGCTTATAGCCATTTTACTTCACCAATCCGCCGCTATAGTGATTTACTCCTCCATAGAATCTTAAAAGAAAAAATCACACTCACACAAATGCCCAATTCCAAGGAATCCTTGCCCATTCTTTGTGAAGATTTAAGTCAAAAAGAAAGGGAGGTAACTAAAATAGAACAAGATTTTCAAGATAGAAAATTTGCGCGCTACCTCTTTAAACATATAGGGCAAAGCTATGAGGGAATTATCCATAGCCAAAACAACCAAAACCCCATTGTAGCCCTAAGTAGCTATCCGCTAATAGGTGCTAGAGTAATCTCACTAAAGAGTTGCGGAACAAAATACCAAAGAGTAAGGATTCAAATCTTAGAGGTTAATTTAGCCACTGCAAAAATTTATGGAAAAATCATAGAATATTTCAATGAAGATAATAAACAATTACTCAATTATTTTTCCCAAAAAACACAAAAGAAACCTAGTAAATTGAAGGCAAAACAAAAAGCCAAGCAATTCATAAAAAATATCAAAACACGCAAAAGAAAGTAAATGTATCAAAAAGAACTTGAAGTAAAACTTGCTAAAAACACGCTTATAAGAGCTATTTTACTTTATGGTGAAGATTCTTTTCTTATAGAATATTATGGAGAGAAAATCACACAAAAGCTTTTAGAACAAGGTTGTGAAAAAAATAGTTTTTATTTTAATGATTTTGACTATGAATCTGTCCTCTCTTGTCTCTCTCAAGGCTCTCTTTTTGGAGATTCCTCACTTGTATGGATTAAAATAGATAAAAAAATCCCCAAAAAACAGCTAGACTCCCTTTTATCAACCCTACAAAAAACCCAAAGTGGACATTTAATCTTAGAATTTTATCAAGCAGACAACAAAACCTCCGCACAATATGCACAAGACTGCAAGGCAATGATTCAAAGCTTTAAAGGGCAGGATTTTTTTGAAGTGCGTTTTTTCAAACCAAATTTAAAAGAAAGCCTCAATATTTTGCGGGAATATGCTACAAAATTTGAACTTAGAATTTCAGATTTTCTTTTAAAAAAGATTTTAGAGCAACAAAATTTTAATTTAGGTTTAACCCTCGCAGAATTAAAAAAATATAGCATTTTTGATGAAGAGATTAATACACAAATTGTGGATTCCTTAGGTTATGGATTAGGAAGTATTACATATGAAGAAATTTTAGAATTATTGCTTACAAAAAAACCCTATTATCACCATTTAGAGCAATTTTTAGAGCAAGGTTTTGAAGAAGTTTCACTCATTAATGAGATCCAAAGATATTTTTTCACCCTTTTTTTATTTGCTACCCATATTAAGCTCTATGGGAATCTAAGCTCTGAAGAAGTCTTAGGCTATAAACTCCCCCAAGCCCTTTTAGAAAAGAAAAAGAATCTCGCTATCCGCCTTAATCAATCCCAATACCAAAACATATTTTATCATCTCAATAAATGGCGTGAAGAATCCATTAAAGGCATAACTAAAGGCAATGGATTTTTAAAGGTTTTAATGAAAATTGAAGCAATTTTAAAATAGAATAGAGGCTTATTTATTCCTTGCTCCTTTATTTAGAAAGGGGCAGAATCCAAAAGGAGTTTTATGCGTTTTTATGAGACTATGTTTGTGGTAAAACCCACTTTAACACAAGAAGAAATCACAACAAAAATTGATTTTTACAAAACAGCGATTGTAAATAATGGTGGTGAGATTAGTGCAACTTTAGATATGGGTATGCGAAATCTTGCTTATGAGATTAAAAAAAATAAACGTGGCTATTACTTCGTGATTTACTTTAAAGCTGAACCCAAATTAGTTTTAGAGTTAGAACGTCTTTATCGTATTAATGAAGATATTTTACGCTTTATTGTTATCAAATATGATAGCAAAAAAGAACAAAAAGCGTGGGAAGTTCTTGTTGATAGAGCCATTCACAACAAAAAACCTATCGCCTTAAAAGAAAGTAAAGATAAAGAACCTAGAGAAGAAAAAATTGAGGATGACAAAGAACAATCCCCTACAATAGAAGTTTAAAGAGCTATAAGGATTATTATGTTTAATAAAGTCATTTTAGTAGGAAATTTAACCCGTGATATTGAGTTAAGATATTTACCAAATGGTTCGGCATTAGCTAAATTAGGATTAGCGACAAATCGCCGTTACAAAAAACAAGATGGCACACAGGCCGAGGAAACTTGTTTTATTGATGTAAATCTCTTTGGTAGAACCGCTGAAGTGGCAAATCAATATTTAAAAAGAGGCTCTCAAGTGCTTATAGAGGGTCGCTTGGTGCTAGAGAGCTGGATGGATAGTAATGGGCAAAAGAAAAGTCGGCATAGCATTACAGCAGAAAGTATGCAAATGCTAGGAAGACCCCAAAATTCTAATGAGACCTATGGAAACAACCAAGAAGATAACTACTCATCAGAATATACAGCACCAAATAGCCCTAATTACGCACAACAAAAACCTCAAAATACAACAAAAGAACAAGAAATACCCGTCATAGATATTAATGATGAGGAAATACCATTTTAAAAGGATACAATATGGCAGAAAAGAAAAGATATTCTAAAAGATATTGCAGATATACAGAGGCAAAAATTGATTTTATTGACTATAAAGATATTGATATGTTAAAACATTCTTTATCCGAACGTTATAAAATTATGCCTCGCCGCTTGACAGGAAACTCAAAAAAATGGCAAGAACGTGTAGAAGTCGCCATTAAACGTGCAAGACAAATGGCACTCATACCTTATATTGTAGATAGAAAGAAGGTTGTAGAAAACCCTTTTAAAATCTAACTAGTGATTATCCCTTAAAGGGATAATGTTTTATAAGGCTTTGATTCAAAGCCTTATAAAACATTATCATAATTTTGAACTTTTATAGGGGATTTTATGTCTTTAGCAGTAATGAGTATTTCTACTCTTGTCTTTACCTTTTTAATCATTACCTCTAACTACCTTGTGCAATTCCCGATTAATGATTTTCTTACCTATGGTGCTATTACCTACCCTTTCACTTTTTTATTATCAGATATATTAGCAGAACGTTATAACAAAACAAAAGTCTTAAAAATAGTGCGAATTGGAATATTACTTGCTTTCATCCCCTCTTTATTCCTAGCAGAATTTAGGATTGCCATTGCTAGTGTGATTGCCTTTTTCTTCTCCCAACAAATGGATGTTTATATTTTTTATTGGATAAAATCCAAACTCCCTAAAATATGGTGGCTTAGAAGTGCTGGAAGCACCGCTTTTTCCCAACTTATTGATACGATGATTTTTTTTCATATTGCGTTTTTATTTGTTATGCCTTGGAGTAATGTTTTAATGCTAATAATCGGAGATTATGCAATAAAATTCTTTTTTGCTTTCTCTAATACTCCCCTCTTTTATCTTTTTGGGATACGAATGCAGAAGTTTTTAGGGATTGTGCGTTAAATGCAAAAACGAAAAATCGTTTTCTTTGATAGGGATGGGGTTGTAAATTTAGAAGATTCCCCTTATGGCTATAAAATCGAAGAATTTTATTTCGCTCCCTACTTTATGGAGCTTTTTTTAAAACTTAAAGAACAAAATAGCTTATGCTTTCTAATAACCAACCAATCTGGAATTAACCGCAAAATTTTCACGCAAGAAGATTTTTACCATCTAAACGCCTATATGCAAAACTGCATTACTTCTTGCCTAATGATGCCATTACGCAAAAAGGGATTTATACCTCAAAACATAGCCTTTGATAGAATCTATTTCTGCCCCCATACACCTGATGAAATGTGCGAATGCAGAAAGCCAAAAAGCGGAATGCTCTTACAAGCACTTAGAGATTTTAACCTCTCTTTAAAAGATTATCAAACTTATATCATTGGAGATAAAGATACCGATATGATTGCGGGATTAAATGTAGGAATAGAGCGTAGAATCCACATAGGAGATGATTATTCCCCTAATGCAACGCATCATATTCATTCCCTAAAAGAAGCATTAAGTTTATTTGAGGAGACATAAACCACACAGCCCAATCCGCTCACTAAGATTCAATAAAATTTTAAGGGGTAGTTTTATTTCAAAGTGCAAATTTTAAAAGCGAAGTGCTTTAAAGTGCGATAAAATAGAAGTTTGTTCTTTAAATTACTTCGATTTAAAATGGAAAATTAAGTTTAGAATTTTTCACAAAATGGCTATTTTTTCACAAAACATCACAAAATCAATCACAAAACACCCTTAAAAAAGTGGCTTAAACCTCGTATTAAACGCTATTAAAAACACTCACAAAAATCATCACAAAATTAAATTATTGACCTTAACACCTTACCTCTAATTAAACACAATTCTTGACTCTCACTCAGAGAAACTTCATAACTTTTATAATCTTTATTTGTGCTTATAATTTCTAAAATATTTGTTATAGGATTAAGCTGTAAAAGCTTTACCATTAGTTGATTTGCGTAGTTTATGATATATAATCCATCACCTTTAAACTCGTTGCCCTCCTCGAAAATTACCCAGCTATCAGGGAATAGTAATGGTATCATAGAGTAGCCATCTACTCTTATAGCTTTGATATTGTGTGAAGGAATGGCTTTAAAAAAGGCTTTATCAATGGCTAGTGTTTGTCCGCTCTCATAACATTCTAGTCCCTCTAATTCGTTACCACCACCAGCAGAAGCGGTAATATTAAGCTTAGGAATAAAATAAAAATCGTCTTGGTTTAAGGTTTGGGAGGAATTTTTGGGTTGAGAGACAGATTTTTCTTGATTGGGAGACACTTGAGAGACAAAATAATCACTATCAACTTTAAGTGCAATAGCAAGTTTTTGCAATGTGTTGTTTGTGGGATTTGTATTGACTTGTGTCTCAAGTTTTTTTATATTTTGTATAGATATTCCGCTATTTTTTGCTAATTCTCCTTGTGTGATACCAAGCACATTTCTCGCAGTCCTTATTTTTTCTCTTAAATCCATAAATAAACCTTGACAAGTCTATTAAAATAGACTATAATTTCATTACTTTTAAAGAATTTTATCATAAAAAGATAAAAAACTTAAAAGTGGTAGGGGGGTGGGTTTGCAATCTTTTAAAAGGATTTAAAATGCTACATTTAGATTCAAAAAGGTTGTGAAGTGGCTAAGGCTTAGAATCTCCATCAAAATAGAGATTAAAGCTTAAGTCTTTTTACATCTTTTCCACTCCATTTGTGGAGTGGTTAAGTGTGATTATAACATAAAAGTAAAGGTATAGCTATGAAAGATAAGAAAATGCGTAAAAAATCTACTTGTCTCACTAAGCAAATGGTTAAAAAGGGGTTTAAGCTACGCACTTGGGCTAAAGCTAAAGGTCTTAGTGATTCTGATTATAGCGTGTTATGTGATTTATCCAAAGGCATTACAAAAGGTAAATGGGGCAGAGCCAAAGAACTTAAAGAAATGCTAGAAAAAGAGGGATTTAAGGTTGCGTAAATGGAAAAAAAGAATGAAAAAAGAATAGCTGGTTTTGTCGTGATTTATGCAGATAGTGATACAGAAGATTATGTTAGGTTTTTTGATAGCTTACAAGAGGCTAATGCGTTTGCCGATGAAATCATTCAGGAAGGTTATATAACCGCTAAAGTATTCAGGGAAGTGATGTAATGGGACAATGGATAAGCAGTAAAGAGTTTGCGGAATCCTTTAATATTAATAAAAAGAGCCTAGAAAAAGCTTGTTTTAGAGCCAATCAGAGTGGCAAAAAAATTTCTTCTATTAGGTCTATTATAATAAACTTTACTTACACTAATGGTATCGGTGGCAACGCAGGCAAAATCCTCCAAATTTGGAACACCCCCTTATCCCAAAAGCAAGTGGAAGCCATAGAAAAAGGCTATCCTATAAAGTATGTGCTAGAGGAAATGGGTGAGGTGGTGGAATCTGCTAACACAGAAAAGCATATATGTAGTGAAAACTCAAGTAAAGATGCAGTGGAAAGCAGAGATAAAACAACACAACCTAATGTTATGGAATCTAAGGATTCTAAAGCATTGGCTTGTAAAGAAAATAAAATGGAAGAAAAAGGAGCTAACAATGAAAAAGCTCTCAAAGAAAATTCAAGAGAAGCTCTACACACTAGAGGGAATGCTAATGCTAGTGAGTGTAATAGTAGGGCTATTGTCAGCAGCAATTCCTCTCTTTATCGGAATAATTTACCTAATGGTGGAGTAGTGGAATCTGCAAGGGTAGATGAGAGTATGGAAAGCTTTAAGCAAAGCCCTCGCAATGACGAAGTGGCAAAGCGTAATGTATGCGAGAGTATGGATTGCTTCACTAACGCTCTCAATGACGAAGTGGTGGGACGCAATGACAAAGCAGAAAAGCACAATGATGCAACCGCTTGGCATAACCTCACCCCTAACCAAAAAGCCCAAGCTAAACAAAGAGAGAGAATCTTACAAGACTATGAGAGTGCAAAACTTAGCGGGATAGCGGTGAAGCATTTTATAGAGCTTAAAAATAGGGAGGAT
>NZ_JRPC02000014.1 GCF_000765745.2 Helicobacter apodemus | reverse complement strand
TTAATATCCTAAATCAAGCTGAATTTTCAAAGAACCCTTTTAAAATGCAAAAAAGGAAGTGAAATTATAGTAAAAATAGCTTAATATGAGATTAAGGGGCGGATTAATGGATTAAAGGAGTTATAAATGCTCTATTAAGTTTTAGATACAATGATTGATTGAATTTCAAAGAAGATTGTTTGGTTAAGATTAGGTAGATAGATGAGTAAGTCAGTGGATTAAGTGGATTAAAGATTAAGTAAGTCTTAGGTCTTAAAGATTAAAGGGGATATTAGGTATTTATTCAAGTTAGGTATTGAGTAAGTATTAAGTGGATTAAAGATTAAAGGGGATACAGAGATAGTTAGGTATTAAGTAGATGTTATTGGTTAATTAAGAGAATGGGGGGTTAATTTACCTTTTTGGAATAATTCTTGCTTGTTTAATTGGGAATATTTTATTGACAAGGGATAATTAATGAATGTTAATGATAAAAATAACTCTATGTGGGGTTTATTAAATAAAGCCTATCAAAACAAAAACACAAATAGTGATAGTATTTCTGAATATTCACCAAAGAATAATTCTACTTTCAAGGCACAAGAAACAACCAAGACAGAATCTCTATTTAATATTTTTAACAATAAATCTAATCTCTATGCACCAAGCACAATTCAAGATTCCTTTGAAAAGAGTAATGCAATGACTAAAATACAAAATTTTGCTGCTACTTTTAATCAAAATTTATCGGAATTAGGAGAAGCAATGTATAACAATGGAATCATTAATAAAGAAGAAAAAATGGGATTTGATATTTTACAAAAATATAATCCCAGTTTAAATCCTCAACAAACAAAAAATATATTAGAAACTTCCAACTTAAGTGCAGAAAACTTACAATTATTAAAAAATCTTGATAAAAAAATCGGAGCTATTCGATATTTTGGAAGATTCTAAATCTCCCAAAAATTTCATTTTAAATTTTCTATTTTTAAAATAAATTTATTCTCTCTCTCTTCAAAGAATATTTCTTCTTTTGAGACTTCATAATAAATTTCAAGATTTCCCCTTTTTATGGTTTGATAAAAACCATTCTCCAAAAGCACCTTATTTTCTCCTAAAAAAATCTCTTTACCCTGCAAAAGAAGCCTAAAATCTAACCCTCTTAAGGAATCATCACCAAAATACTTTCTTATTATAGTATCTTTGGCATAGCATTGTTGATTAAGGCAAATCTTATTTTTAAAACTTGAAAGAGAAAATAATAAATGCCCAGTATTAAAAATTTCTAAGGTTGTCTCATTAGGCAATACTTTAATAAAACCTGTATCATAGAATCGAAAATCTTTAGTGGAGAAAAAAATAATTTTAGGAGTGATTTGTTGTAGCTTTGGACTATGTTTTGCACAACCCAAAACTATCAAAAAACCAAAAGAGAACAAAAGAATGGTTAAAATTCTTCGCCTGTTAAAATACGATACCATCTTTTTCCATCAAGTTTTAATTCCATACTTACTTGACATAAACCATCTTTATAAACAGTTTCTATAATTTCAGCATTCCTAATAATCGCCATTACTTTTGTTTTAACAGTAGAGTTTTTCAACACCATATCTCTCACAGTATCTTGAGCATTTACTCTAATTCCATACATTTTCTCCCCAATTTGCCTATAAGCATCTACAATTGCAGCTCTTTTAGCCAAAGCCAAAGCTTGTGCTGGAGATAATGTAGATTCTGGAGCAACACCCATTCCAATAGCATTAATTTCAATAATACTTGATGGAGTAATCATTGGGGCATTGGGGATAACTATATCATCTCCGCCCGCTTCAATACCTTGTAGAGGCACAGCAGGAGTATTTGAGTTTCTATGATTTCCTTGAAATTCTGTATTACCCACTGGACTTGTTATTGTATAGTTTGTTCCATAACCTGCTGTAGAAGCTATTTGAGGACTATCTACTAAAGTAGTAGTTTGAGCAACTGCTAAACTTGAACCAAAAAGCATTCCTGCTAAAACTAATGAAATTGTTTTTTTTGTCATCATTCTAATCCTTTTGATTTAAGATATATTTTAAGAAGCAATTAGCATTCCAAATTTCATTTTACAAGTATTTCCCTTAAATTTCCCACCATTTTTTCCATTCCCTGCTCATAAAGTTCTCCTGCTTTTTGCCAAAAACTTTGCATATCATCATAAGGCAAATGAATACTCGCTAAAGCTAAAGTATAAAGAAAATGACTTAAAGAACCTCCAAATAAAATCCCAATAAACGCATTTTTTCGTTCAATAGCAGATATTTCATCATAGATAGCATCTACCTTAGAAAATAAATCAATTTTAGAATGAACCTCTATTTTAAATAAATCAGAAATCTTGTTTTTAAAAACAATTATTTCAAAGAGATATTTTTGCGTATCTTTTGTATAAAATTGCTCTTCTTTAGGATCTTTAAAAAGTGATTTTAACTGAGAGATGGCTTCTTTTTTATTAATGGATCTTAATTCAAAATCTTCAAAATGTGTAGGAATAGCACCTTTAATATACGCCCCATCATTTAAATTTAAAATACTAAAGGGTTTTAATATCTTAAAAGTCTCCTCTAAAGAAGTTCTTGAGAGTGAATAAAGTGCATCTGAATAAATATCATTACTAAAATTCCCATCAACCCTATAAGCGTCCTCTGGTATTATTTCTTGCTCTTCCCCATAATAAGAATTTGCAGCGTGTTTTTTCACCCCTTTTTTATACCCACAATCAAGCCCACATAATATCACATCACTTCCTAAATAACTTGCTAAAGCAGCACCTGCATTACCAACTAAAGGAGCGGTAAATTTCACTTTAAACCTTGGCTCATTAAGGTTCGCCGCACTAGAGCCATCACGTTCAAACATATAAATTTCTTTTGCTACCTCTTTAGCCTTTCTATCAAGCACAGAAGCACAAAGTAAAGGTATATTATCTAAAGGAGCTTCTCTTAAAATCCCATCTAAATAATCATGCCTTTCTATTTCTATTTGAAAATCTGGCTTGATACCAGCTTTTAATAAAGGCTTCAAAGCTGTCCCACAACTAAAAATAATCATTTTACCTTGGTTTTCTTTAATGAAGGGCAATAAAAAATCAAGGCTTGGACCCGTAGCGACAACACAAATAGGAGCATTCACCCTTTTAGGTTCTATCAACATAGGATTAAGAGTAAAACTTCTCTTATTAATAATCCCTTTCATCTCATCTTCATAAGTTCCCCAACCTCTAAGAGATTGCGAATGTAACTCATAAACCAAAGCACGAGCACTTTGTGTAATGGGGGTTTGATACATCACAAGCTCAAACCTCATAATAGCCGTGCTAATCCTACGAGAAGCAAAAAAATTCAAAGCATAATTTCTTTGCATAATGCTTTCTATAAAAATATATCCCCCCTTACGCTCTACCTTGCTAAATAATAAAGCAAAATCCACAAAAAAACAAGAAATGCGGAATAAATCTAAAGATTCTTCAAAAATAAAAAAATTATTAATCTTTTGATATTTCTCCACCAAAATTTGCAAAAAGATTCCACCACCTAGCCCAAAAAGGCTAAGATTAGGCAGAAAGTTACTTGGCAAATGATAATGCTCAACACCCCCATTATTAAGAGCAAAATTTAAAATCCCATTGACCCAAATAGAGCTATAAGGAAATCTTTCATCCATCATTGACATTTTATTCCCGCAAACACGATTCCATTTATCATTAATAGGAGGTTCAAAGGCTAAATTTTCGTGAATTGTAAGCATAGTAGATTGTCCATCTTCTAAAGGATAGAGCCAAGCATTATTTTGGAGATTAATTATATTTACGCCTTCTTTACCAATATAAAGTTGATATTCTTTAGAGGGTTTTTGCAAAGCTTCAAAAATAGCAGAGTTTTCTTGCTGAAAGAATATCAGATTCTCTCTAAATCTATTTTGACAAAAAACTTCAATTTCCTCACAACTGCTATTTTTTAACAATTCTATAATTTTCATAATATTTAATTCTAACTTCCTTCCTTAAGGCTTTAGTGCATAAAATAATAACATATTCCCATACTTTAATCTCCATTAAATAAGAAGAATTAAAATATTTTAATTCTTTAATTAATATAAAATTAGAGTGCTTTAACCCTCATCTTTTAACCCCCCCCCACTATTTTTAAAAATTAGCACAATACTATCAATAACTTCACAATAATTCTGCTAATTCTTACACAAAAATACTAATTATAAAATATAGCTTAAAAAAAAAATTAGTTTTATAAGCTTATATTAAATAAAGTTTTAATAGAATTTTGACCATAAAATTTCGGCTAAAAAAGGAGCAATTATGTCTTATGTGCAAAATATCATTCAAAAAGTGCAAAAACTCTATCCTGACCAAATAGAGTTTCATCAAGCAGTCAGAGAAGTTTTAGAGTCCATAGAACCTGCTTTAAAAAAGGATAAAAAATACGAGAAGTTCAAAGTTTTAGAAAGAATAGTGATTCCAGAAAGACAACTAAATTTTAGAGTAACCTGGGAAGATGATAAAGGAGAGATTCAAGTTAATAGAGGATACCGAATAGAATTTAGTTCGCTTTTAGGACCTTATAAAGGTGGTTTAAGATTTCATCCTAGTGTTACAGAGGGGATTATTAAATTTCTAGGTTTTGAACAAATTTTCAAAAACTCTCTAACAGGTTTAGCAATGGGAGGAGGAAAAGGCGGAAGTGATTTTGACCCTAAAGGCAAAAGTGATAGAGAAGTTATGCGATTCTGTCAAGCCTTTATGAATGAGCTTTATCGCCATATCGGGGCACATACAGATGTTCCAGCAGGAGATATTGGTGTTGGCGGAAGAGAAATTGGCTATCTCTTTGGGCAATATAAAAAACTTACTAATCGTTATGATGGTGTTTTAACTGGTAAATCTTTACTTTGGGGTGGAAGCTTAGTAAGGACAGAAGCAACAGGCTATGGAAGCGTGTATTTTGCAGAGGAAATGTTAAAGCACAGCAAATTTGGGACTTTAGAGGGCAAAACTTGCTTAGTTTCAGGAAGTGGAAATGTGGCTATCTATACTATTGAGAAACTCCAACAATTAGGGGCAAAACCTGTAACTATTAGTGATTCAAAAGGTATGATTTATGATGCAAATGGCATTGATTTAGCCCTTCTTAAAGAGATTAAAGAAGTTAAGCGAGAAAGTCTTGAAACCTACGCAAAAACAAAAAAAGGTGCAAAATGGACAAGTATAAAAGACTATCCAAAAGATTATAATCCTCTTTGGGGCATTCCAGCATTTGCTGCATTCCCAAGTGCTACACAAAATGAACTTAACGCAAAAGACGCTGAAAATTTGCTCAAAAACGGATGTAAATGTATTAGTGAGGGTGCGAATATGCCATCAACTATTGAAGCTGTCCATAAATTCATTGATGCAAAAATCTGTTATGGTCCGGGTAAAGCTGCTAATGCCGGTGGAGTAGCAACAAGTGGTTTAGAAATGAGCCAAAATGCCTCTATGACCGCTTGGAGTTTTGAAGAGGTGGATAAAAAGCTTCATAATATTATGAAACATATTTATGCAAGTGCAAGTGAAGCCGCAAAAGAATTTAAAGACCCTACCAACTTAGTATTAGGAGCTAATATTGCAGGCTTTAGAAAAGTTGCTAATGCGATGATTGAGCAAGGTCTTGTATAAAATATTTCTTTTATTACTAGTATTTTTAGGTTTAGATTCCTTATATGGGGAATCTTTAACTTTTAAGACCTATTCAAAAGACTCCTTTGTAATAACCCCAACCTCCCTTATGAGCGAAAAACTTGATGGGATTCGTGGAATTTGGGATGGAAAAACTCTCATTAGCAAAAATAATTATCCCATAAATCCGCCTAAAGAATGGCTAGAGAACTTTCCGCCATTTAGTCTAGATGGAGAATTATGGCTATCTTATAATGCTTTTGAAGAGACTTCAGGTATTATTCGTAATTCTAAATCTACCTTAAAAGAGTGGAAACAAATTACTTATTATGTCTTTGATGTGCCTAATATTTGTGAAAAATGTAACCTAAAAGAACGTTTGGAGGTTTTAGAGGAATATTTAAAATCTCATTTCACGTCGCAAATAAAAATAATTCCACAAATTCCTATCCAAAACCAAGAGCATTTACAATCTTATTTTCAAGAAATTTTAGCAAGAAATGGTGAAGGATTAATTTTACGGGATAATATTAACTCCAATATCGCCTATAAATACAAAGCCTATGAAGATAGCGAATGTGAAGTTATAGGTTATACGCAAGGCAAAGGGAAGTTTAAAGGACAATTAGGTGCCATCCTCTGTCAAGCATTTATTGATGGTGCTTATAAAACCTTCAAGATTGGTTCAGGCTTTAGCAATAAAGAGCGAAAATCTCCCCCTCCTCTTCACTCCATTATTACTTACAAATACTTTGGCTTCACAGCAAATAAGCTACCAAAATTTCCTATTTTTTTAAGAGTTCGCGATAAAAATTTTTAACAAAAATGTTACAATTATATTCTAATCCTTAAATAAGGAATAAATTATGTTAGTTGAGATTCAATCCGAACTTTACTTCATACTCCTCGCTGCCATTGCTATTATAGCGGTTTTAAACCCTTTTGGAAATCTCCCACAATTTCTTGATATGACAGAGGGATTAGCGCTTAATACTAGAAAAGATCTTTTTAGAAAAATACTCTATACAGCCTTTGTTATTGTTATGGTCTTTTTATTTTCTGGCTCTTTTATTATGACTTATCTTTTTAAAGTCGATATTAATCACTTACGAATTGCTGGTGGCTTATTGTTAATCATAATTAGCCTTAAAAGCCTTATTATACCCAAAAAAGAAGAAGAATTTTCCCATTACCAAAATTTAAGTAAAAACGAATTACTTAATCGAAGTGTTGTCCCTATGGCGTTTCCTATGTTAGTTGGTCCTGGGACACTCTCTACTATTACGGTAATTGCTGAAGAAAGTGGTTTAGCTATTACTATCTTTGCCATCATAGTAGCTTTTATTTTTATGCTGATTTTATTCCATTATGCTACAACCATTGAACACATTATTGGAAAACTCATCTTACAAGTCTTTTCAAGAATTGTCCTAGTTTTTATTATGGCAATGGGGGTAAAAATGATGATAACAGGTTTTAAATTTCTCTTTCATCTAGCCTAGATATTCTTTAAAATTATTTGTAAGATATTTTCTGTAGCATTACTAGAACATTGTTGTTGCAACTCTTTACTTATTTGGCTTATTTTTTCTTCTTCTAAATACCCCAAAATATCCCATAATACTTCATCAAATAAATTTTTTTCTTCACATAAAAACCCTAAATTCTTATTTTCTAAAAATTTTGCATTAAAATATTGATGATTACTAGCCGCATAAGGATAAGGGATAAACAAAGAGGGTAACCCGTTAGCACATAACTCCCACAATGAACTAGCACCCGCTCTTGAGAGTGCAAAATCACAGATTCTAAAAATCTCTGGCATTTGTTGGCTAAACTTAAACAAACATATATCAAAATCACCCTCTAAATTATCCCCATCCTCAAAAACCATTAATTTTAGTTTAAGGGATTGGTATTCCTTATATACTCGTTCAAAATCTCTTTTACCACATTGATGATAAATCCTTATTCCTCTAGCTTTCATATCCTCTGCCACACTTAAAGCAAAGTTATTAATCGTTCTAGCTCCTTGCGACCCTCCCATAAATAAAACATTTATCACCCTATGCCTTATTCTAGCAGTTTGAAAAAATGCTTGATTAATAGGATAAAATTTAGTAGGCGAAGTATCCAAATAAGAGGAGAAAAAGAGTTTTGCATAGGGCTTTAAAAGAGTATTTAATCGTCCAATTTGTGCATTTTGTTCATGAATGATTAAAGGGATTTTCAAAACAATAGCAGCAAATGCTGCAGGTGCTGCAGAATATCCTCCCACAGAAAAGACAAAATTAATCTTTTCTTTCCTTAATATTCCTAAAACCTCATAAAAAGCACTAAAGTGATGCCAAAGAGACCTTATTTTACCTATTCCTTTTTGATTAACAACCCCACAAGTCTTTAAAAAGTATTTTTGAATAAAATAATGATTATTTTCAAAATAGATTCTATCCTGTCCTGCATTACTCCCTATAAAAATACATTCTAAACCATTTTTAAAACATTCTTCTAAAAAAGCTTTTGCAACACTTAAATGTCCTCCTGTCCCACCACCTGTAATAACTACTTTCATTAAATTCCTCTAAAACTTTATTAAAATCTTAACACAAGAATACTTTAAAGGCATAGCAACTTCTTAAATGTGTAGAATATGCAACCTCTTATGACAAAAGTTTAAATAAAATAATACTTTTTTACAAAAAGTATTAAAAATAATTGTAAAATTTCCTTAAAATACACCAACATCATAAAGGCTTAAATATGGAAGAAATGAATATTCTTGATAAAAAATCCCTATCAATGTCTATCTTAATGACCCCTAGTATGGCAAACTTCCGCGGAAGGGTTCATGGTGGAGATATTATGAAGCTTATGGATCAAGTTGCTTATGCTTGTGCGGCTAGATATTGTGGCAAATATGCAGTTACACTATCTGTTGATAGTATTACCTTTAAACAACCCATAGCTGTAGGCAATCTTGTGACCTTTAACGCATCGGTAAATTACACCGGCACTAGCTCTTTAGAAATAGGTATTAAAGTTATTGCTGAAGATGTTTATAATCATTCTAATACTCATACTAATAGTGCCTACTTTACAATGGTATGTGTTGATGAAGAGGGCAAACCTGCTAAGGTTCCAGAATTCATCCCGCAAACCGATGAAGAAAAAAGGCGACATAAAAACGCCATTAAACGCAAAGAAGTAAGAATGGAATTAGCCAATAAACAAATGTGATTTTATGTTACAATTTCTCCTCTTGGAGGGATTATGCTAAACCAACAAAACAATATACAAAATATTCAAAATACATTGATAACTAACCATCTAAACCGACTTTTTAAAAAAAACTCAAGAGCCATTGCGCTACTTTTTAAAGCCCTCATTAGAGGTGAAAAACTTTATCCCAAAGATACCCTATTAAAACCTAGAGAAGAAAAAACTTCACAAACCAATAATAAATCCCTATCAAAACCCCAAAACTCAAAGACAGATTCTAAGCCCTTAACAAAAACCCTCACAAAACCTCCCCTTAATATTGAAGGATAAATGCAATTCCATATCGTCCTCCATCAGCCAAGAATACCTCAAAACACAGGAAATATAGGAAGGCTTTGCTTTGCAAGCAATTCTATTTTACACCTTATTCACCCCTTAGGTTTCAAAATTTCTGCAAAGGAACTCAAAAGAGCTGGAATGGATTATTGGAAAGATTTAGAATTTTATGAGTGGGATAATTTTAAATCTTTTCTAAACTCCGCTATTACCTTAGAGCATTTTTACCTCACCACCAAAAGCACCTTAGCTTACTATAAAGCAGACTTAAAAAATGGTGCATATTTGCATTTTGGCAGAGAAGATGCTGGATTAAATCCCTCTTTACTCGCTCAATACCCCAAACAAACACTCACTATTCCTATGCAAAATAATGCAAGAAGTTTAAATCTTGCGACAAGTGTAGGGATTGTTCTTTATGAAGGCATTAGGCAACGCGATTTATTCCATCTCTAAACGCAATAAAAGCATTTCATTGCCCTCTATTATTGCAATTGATGAAGAGCCACACAAAGGGCATTGTGTATAATTTATCCCTACAGCTTGACTACTTTGCTTACAATTCTCACAAAATAGCTTCACTTTAACCAATCTAATAAACAATTCAGCATCTTCACAAATGCTCCCAATCTTAAAATCTAAAAATGCTCTTTTTAATAAATCCGCATTTACTCCACTCCTCTCCCCAATTTCTAAATGGATAGCTAACACCTTACTAGCTTGATTATCTTTAGCAATTTGCTCACAATTCTCAAGCAATGAGGAGACTACTGAAAATTCGTGCATACTTTTTCCTACTATTTCTACAAATTAAAATATTTTTAGTTATCATATTGTAAAATATTTTTTTTAATCTTAAAAACACTAGAAATTTTAGATTTTTGCAAGGTAATCAATGAGACATTTTCTAACTTTAGCGGATTTTAGCAAAGAAGAAATTTTAGAAATTTTACAAATCGCTAAAAAGCTCAAAAAAGAGCTAAAAGATGGTCAATACAGCAATCTTTTAGAAAATAAAACCTTAGGAATGATTTTTGAAAAAAGCTCCACAAGAACTCGTGTAAGCTTTGAAGTGGGTATCCACCAACTAGGGGGTAAAGGAATCTTTTTATCAAATAATGATATACAACTTAGTCGTGGGGAACCCCTTAAAGATACCGCTAGAGTGCTCTCATCTATGGTAGATATGATAATGATGCGAACCTTTAAACATTCAAGCCTAGAAGAATTCGCACAATACTCTAGTGTGCCTGTAATTAATGGCTTAACCGACGATTTTCACCCTATGCAATTACTCGCAGACTTTTTCACAATGCAAGAATGCCATAAAGATAAAAACCCTATAGTAGCATATATCGGAGATGGGAATAATATGGCACATTCTTGGTTAATGCTTGCTGCAAAACTTGGGTTTGAATTAAGAATCGCCTCCCCTAAAAATTACCAAGTTTCGCCAAAAATTCTGCAACAAGCCCAAGCATTCGCTAAAATTTCTGGCTCAAAGCTATTAATAATGCAAGACCCTAAAGAAGCAATTTTAAATGCAGATGTTGTTACCACAGATACTTGGACTTCTATGGGGCAAGAAAAAGACAAAGAAATGCGAAAAAAAGCATTTAAAGGCTATTGTGTAGATAAAGCACTTTTATCCCTAGCAAAACAAGATTCTATCTTTTTGCACTGCTTACCCGCCTATCGAGGAGAAGAAGTTACGCAAGAAGTTTTAGAAGGCACACAGAGTAAAGTTTTTTTAGAAGCAGAAAATCGCTTACATATACAAAAAGGAGTTATGGTTTGGCTACATCAAAATCGTTAATACAACACAAAGAAACAAATTGCTACCAAAAACTTAAACAAGCAATTACACAAACTCACAAATATGTCTCTGATTTACCAGAATCTCTTCAAGACTTCCCTAAGGATTCTTTAGCCTATTGTCTCAAAGATAACAATAATGAAGAATATTACCTACTCTCTACAAAAATTGTTAGAGCCCTTATGGAATCTGCAAAAAAGTTAGAAGAGGATAAATACCTCTTTAAATTAGAGCAAGAAATCTACAAGAGTATGCCTATTGATTTTGATGATGTTTGGTGCATTGCCTTAAAAGAAATCAAAAATTACAAAAAAGACCCCAAAAAGATTATCCAAAATATCAAAAAACGCTATCCCTATTTATTTGTAAATTTTGATTTAAATAATTCTATGAATAATATAAGAATATAACCAATGCAACCTACCATAGACTTTAAAAAGTTTGCCACTTATTCTAAACCCGGTCCCCGCTATACAAGCTACCCAACCGCTATAGAATTTAATGAATCTTATACTTTAGATTCTTACCTCAAAGACTTAAGAGAGGATAAAAGCCCCCTCTCTTTATATATTCATCTCCCTTTTTGCCGCACCGCTTGTTATTTTTGTGGTTGCAATGTTATTTATACAAGCAAAGAAGAAAATAAACAACTTTATATAAAAAACCTCCAAAAAGAGCTAGAAATCTTAAAAGATTCAATGGATACTACAAAAATCGTTTATCAACTCCATTTTGGAGGGGGAACACCAACTTTTTTTAACGCAAAAGAGCTAGAAATCATTATTAATCTTTTAAAAAACACTTTCCCAAACTTCGATAAAGAAGCAGAAATTGCCTGTGAAATTGACCCTAGATATTTCACTACAGAACAAATGCAAGTGCTAAAAAATGGAGGTTTTAACCGACTAAGCTTTGGAGTGCAAGATTTTAATCAAGAAGTGCAAACGGCTATCCATAGATACCAACCCTTTACCCAAGTGCAAAAGGCTATCGAAATTGCAAGAGATTTTGACATCCCCTCAATTAATTTTGATTTAATCTATGGATTACCTTATCAAAACTTAGAAACCTTTAAACAAACCCTCAAATCTTGCATAAGTTTAAACCCTGAACGTTTTGCTATTTTTAACTACGCCCACGTGCCTTGGCTAAAAAAAACTATGCGAAAAATCGATGAAACTACCTTACCTAATCCCGAAGAAAAGCTAAAGATTCTAGAATACACCATTACCTACCTGCAAGAAGCAGGATATAAAATGATTGGAATGGACCATTTTGCCAAAGCAGATGATGAACTTTTTCAATCTATACAAAAAGGTGAATTAAGGCGAAACTTTCAAGGCTACAGCACAAAAGGTGGGACACAAACTATAGGCATTGGCTTAACCTCTATTGGGGAGGGAGAGAATTATTATGCCCAAAACTACAAAGAAATGCCTCTTTATCAAGAATCCCTACAAAAGGGGAAACTGCCCTTTTGTAGAGGCATTAAGCTTAGCCTAGATGATAAAATTAGAAAAAAAGTGATTATGCAGTTAATGAGTAATTTTAAACTCAATTTTACACAAATCCAAAAAGATTTTTCTATTAATTTTAAAGACTATTTTAAAGAAGAATTAGAAAATCTAAAGCCCTTGAATGAAGCAGGATTCATTACTCTTAAGAGTGATGAAATTCTAGTTAGTGAGATGGGAACTTTATTAATCCGTAATATCGCGATGGTTTTTGATATTTACCTAAAAAAAATCGCGCAAGGACAAAAAGTTTTTAGCAAAACAATTTAGGATAAAAATGGCACATTTTGAAAATTATAACTATCTAACAACAAGTGATGCTTGCGTTAAATGTGGAAAATGTCTTCCAGATTGCACGATTTTTGCTATTAATGGCGATGAAGCAACTTCCCCTAGAGGCTTTATTGACCTATTAGGTGCTTACCAAAGGAAAGAAATTCCTCTTGATAAAAACGCAAAAGAAATTTTTGAAAAATGCTTTTTATGCACGACTTGCGTTAGCGTATGCCCAATCTCTCTGCCTACAGATACACTCATTGAAAATATCCGCTATGAGCTTATGCAGAAGTACGGAATTAGCTGGTTTAAACGCATATTTTTTTATCTCCTAAAGCACCGCAAAATTATGGATTTTAGTTTTAAAATTATCGCATTTTTCACTCCCCTACTTTTCAAAGAAAGCCCCGATAAAAGCTCTATAATTCCCCGCTTTAAACTGCCTCTTATAAAAAATAGAATCTTTGCTAAAACTTATAAAAAAAGCTTTTTAAACACCCATAAAGAACACTTAACTTTTGATTCAAAAAGTAAAAAAAAGGTAGCAATTTTTATTGGTTGTTTGGGGAATTACAACTACAAAGAAATTGGTGAATCGCTGCTTTATATTTTAGAAAAATTAGGGATTAATGCGATGATTCCAAAGGCACAACAATGCTGTGGAGCACCGGCATATTTCACAGGGGATTTTGAAAGCGTGGATAGGCTTATCAAACACAATGTAGAATATTTCGAAACCTTTATTGATGAAGTAGATGCGATTTTAATCCCAGAAGCAACTTGTGCGGCGATGGTAATAGAAGATTGGGAAAAGTTTATGAAAAACAACCTAGAATTTAAACAAAGAATCCAAAAAATCTTGCCAAAAATTCATATGGCGACACAATACCTAGCAAATGCTACTCATCTTAAAGAATACTTAAGCAATCTCCAAACTACCCATAAGCCCACTTTAACCTATCACGACCCTTGCCACGCTAGAAAAGTATTAGGAATATGGAAAGAACCAAGAGATCTTTTAGCACAAAACTATACTTTAATAGAAATGGAAGATTCTAATATGTGTTGCGGTTTTGGTGGAGTTACTATGCAAACTGAACGTTTTGAACTTGCTAGTAAAGTAGGGAGTAAAAAAGCCAAAATGATAGATAAAACACAAGCAATGTATGTAAGTGCAGAATGCAGTGCTTGCAGAATGCAACTAAGCAATGCACTCTATCAAGAAAAGGTTGATATTCCCTTTAAACACCCTTTAGAATTAATTGCCAATGCAATAAAACAATAACCCTATACCACAACTTTAGCTTTACAATCTATTCAAGAAGTATCAAAGCTTATTTATAATATAATCACAACAAAACAAAAAAGGGGTTATATTTGCATAAAATTACATTGATTGTATTAAGTGCAGGAGATAGCAGTCGCTTCCAAACAAAAAAGATTCCTAAAAAACAATGGTTACGCATAGGAGAACTCCCCTTATGGCTAAAAGTAGCTCAAGAAATTAGCAGTTATTACCCCTTTAGCAAAGTCCTTATTAGTGCAAAAGAATGTGAAAAGAAATATATGCAGCGGTATTTAGACTCTTTTGGATTAGACTTCCTACTCACAACGGGTGGAGAGACACGGCAAGAATCTCTTAAAAACGCCCTATCACAAGTAGATGAAGAATTTGTTTTAGTAAGTGATGTTGCACGTTGCAGTATCCCCAAAAGCATATTTGATACAATCCTATTAGAAGCTAATAACTATGATTGTGTTGTCCCTTATATCCCTATTAATGATACTATCGTCTATGATAAGGATGGCTTAGAATATCTCCAAAGGGAGCAAATAAAAATCATTCAAACCCCCCAACTAAGCAAAACAAAGATTCTAAAAAATGCCTTAGGAAATCACACTTACACCGATGAAAGCAGTGCTATTTATGCAAATGGTGGAAAAGTAGGATTTGTGCTAGGCTCACTACAATCAAGAAAATTAACCTCTTTAGAAGATCTATCAAGCCTTTCATTGCCTCCACCTAACAAGAAAACCCTTATTGGTTGTGGTAGCGATATTCACGCTCTCAAAAAAGGAGAAGGAATTTTACTAGGAGGAGTCTTCATCCCTTGTGAATTTAAGCTCATCGCCCATAGTGATGGGGATGTATGTTTACACGCTTTAAGCGATGCCATACTAGGGGGAATTGGTGCTGGAGATATTGGGGAGTGGTTTCCTGATAATGATGAAACCTATAAAAATGCAGATTCTGCAAAACTCTTAGAACAAATTACGAATTTTACCCTAAATGTTGGCTATACAATCCAACAAGTAGATATTACGATATTTGCACAAAAACCCAAAATATCTCCCTACAAACAAGCCATAGAAAAAAATATTGCTAAACTCTTAGGGATTCCCCTATTTTGTGTAAATGTAAAAGCCACGACAACAGAAAAGCTTGGTTTTATCGGTAGGCAAGAGGGGATTTTGGTGCATTCTAATGTGGTTTTAACCTACTTCCAATGGCACAATAAAACAAATGAGGAAGAACAATGAAAATTTTAATTATAGAAAATGAAATTTACTTAGCACAAAGCATCACTACAAAACTCAATCATTTAGGATTTGACTGCGAAAATGTATCCAACATCAAAGAAGCCTTTAATATCCAACTAGTAGATATTGTTTTATTATCTACAAATATCGCAGGAGAGGATTTCTATCCACTCATTGAAAAGTTTAAAAACTCCATTGTTATTTTAATGATTCCCTATATTAACGATGATACCGTTACATTTCCCCTGCAAGCTGGAGCAAGTGACTATATTGTAAAACCCTTTATGATTGATGAACTTGTTAGAAAAATCAAACATTTCACACATTACAAACAATTACAAAAAGAAATTTTATTCTATAAAGATTATTTTTGCAGTTCTTTAATCAACCCAAACCATTCTATTAATGCAATAGTTTCCTTTCCTCTCATCATCAAAAGCATTTCCCAAAAGATTATTGATGCTTATGTGATTAATTACGCTATTATAAAAAAACTATCCATTAACTTCCATTCTTTTTACAAAAACCCCAAATTCCAAGATTACCTAAAAAATACTTCTAGGCAACAGCTTAACTACATCATTGGTTTTGAAACACTTACAAAAGAAAAAAGAGAGGAGTTTTTAAAAAAATTAAAAAATACTCCCGCAATGCTTTCTTACTTAGGCGAAGAAATTGAAGATAGTTTTAGCAATGTTTATGAAATCAGCGCCAAAAGTATCACTGAAAATCTCGAAGAAGATATTTTAAGTGTCGATGAATATGTCAAAACAACGATTTTAAAATTTGAAGATAAATATCCTGATACAGAACTTAGCAAAAAGCTTGGAATGTCCAGAAAAAGTCTATGGGAGAGAAGAAAAAAATATGGAATTGCAAAGAAAAAATAAATCTCTATTCATCGACAAAGAAGCTATTTTTGCCCTCCTTTTATGCCAAGAGGGGCTACTTTATCCAGTAACGCATTTAATGGATGAAGCAAAAATGCTAGAGGTAGATAAAACCGGACTTTATAACAACCAAAGATTCCCTCTCTCTTTCATTCTAGCACCCGCAGGAAAACGCAATGAAGAGATTATCAAAACCGCTACTAAAGGGGAGGTATTAGACTTAGTCTATAACAACCAAGTCTATGGGACTCTAAAGGTGGATTCAAGCTTTTTTATTGATAAAAAAGAAAGACTTTTAAAGATTATGAGTGGAGATATTTACTCGCAAAAAGCACAAGATATTTATCGTCGATTAGGTAATTATGCCATTTGTGGAGAATACAACATTATAACTTCACTCGCAAATAATTGCTTTGATAATAGAATTGCAAAAGACAAAATCCTACAATTCAAAAAAAGCACAAAAGCACAAAGTATTACTTCAATGGTATTAGACGCCTCCCCTATTACAAGGATTCACGAACATATATTCCGACTTATTTTAGATAAAAACCAATTATTAATCCTACTCTTGCTGCGCAAACAAAATGAAGATTTACTAGATTTTCAAATCCGCAAAGAATGTTTAGAATATGTGATTGAAAACTTCTTACCAAAGGGCAAAATTATGATTTTTCCTTTAGATAACATCTATCTTTTTGCTGGAGCACACGGGATTATCTTAGATGCTATCCTCTCTCAAAATCTAGGTTGTGAGAGAATAGTTATTGGGGAAAATTATCCCAATCTAGCTATTTACTACGACCACCAAAAAATCCATTCTATTTTTGATACCACCAAAAACATTAAAATCAAAGTAAAACTGCTTAGCGAATTTGTTTATTGCAACCAATGCAACACAATTATTAGCACCAAAACCTGCCCACACGGGAAACACCACCATATTAATTATTCCTCTAATTTCATCCAAAGCATTTTAAAAGCAGGATTAATCCCTCCTACTATTTTAGTGCGAAAAGAAGTATCAGCAAAAATCCTTAGCCACCTTTTTCCTAAACGTTTTCAACACATTATTAAACAATACCAAACAATGTTTTCAAAAAATGGTATCTTGCAAGAGCAAAGTGAAGAAGATTTTTATTTAAAACTTATCGAACTTTACCAAACACATCCTTAAATTAGGAATTTTTATGCAAGAAAAAAGTTTTTTTCTAACTTTTAAAAATCCAAAAGATTTCTTAGCTAAAATGTATCTTACGCTATGTTTTAGCGGTTTATCCCCCAAAGCACCTGGAACTATCGGGACTTTAGTCGCAATACCCTTTGCTTATTATATCGCTTCATTCTCGCACACTACACTTTTGCTCTCTGCCCTCTTAATTTCTGCACTTGGTATTAAAATCATTGACCATTATGAAAAGAAAGGATTAGAACACGATAGAAAAGAAATTGTAATTGATGAACTTGCGGGCGTTTGGGTAAGTATTGCTATAATTGGCAATACCACACTTGGGATAGTATTATCTTTTATTTTCTTTAGGATTTTTGATATATGGAAGCCATCCATTATAGGCAAAGTAGATAAAAATATCAAAGGAGGCTTGGGAGTAATGGGGGATGATTTACTCGCAGGATTTTTTGCAGGGATATTAGGATTAATAGTTATAGGAATCCTAACTAAAATGGAGAGCTTGAATTTTTAAAGTAGCGATAATAAATCTTTTAAATTATGCCATAATCAAATCACAAACAGCACAAAGGATACCTAATGAATCTACTAATAAATATTAGGGGGTGGGCAAAATAAATCCCACCCTTTACAAACTCTCCTAAGAACTAAAACTCTACATTCTATAAAAACAAATTCTAAAACCCTCAAACTTTTAAACCCTAAGCTTTTAGATTCTATTATAGAATCTAATTTCACTCTAATCTTAAAGCCTTAATCTTTAATCAATTAATCCCTAAACTTCTTGCTTTACAAGAATATTTTAAATTTTCATTTTTTAATATAAATAAATTTATTATAAATATATGTTATAATATATTTAATTTTATTAAAGTAAATATTCTTAATCCATTGAAAAATGAATCTAATAACTTTTCTTTGATCCCTAATTTGCCAAGCTCTACTTTATTTTTAAGTTTAAGTGTAATAAATGTTTTAAATACTTCTTTAGGTGCAGATAGTTGGGCTACATCAGGAACTATTACTTTAAAAAATAGTGGGACTATAGATACTATTACTTCTACTGGTGGAACTAATAATAAAATTGTGGGGAATCAAAATGGAGTAAAGTATAATAATTTAGTAATTAATGAGGGAACAAGGTTTTACAGATGGACTAATAATGCAGGTTAGAACCATGGATATAAGGGATAATGCCTGCCATAGGGACATTATTAATAAAGGGATAACAAAATCAAATACTGAAGATATTAATATCAATAAAGGAGTGATACAAGCTTGTGAAAATGAAGGAATGTTAAAAGCCAATAGAGATGGTATGGGCAATATTTTATTCAACGAAAGAACCATTCATACCCTTATTAATAATAGGATAATGGATAGTAATCAAGCTTGTGGCATTTCTCTGGAAAATAACTCTACCATAACTACTTTTGCTAATGCTGGAGCAACAAATGGTGGTGGTATAGTGGGCGATTCTACTATTACAAACTTTACTAATAAGGGAACTATACATAGAAAGCATAATAAGGCTTTAGGTATTAATCACTCTAGTGCAGGAACACTTAGCAATAGTGGATTCATAAAAAAAATGATAGCTCTGCCATAGCTATTGAAAATAATGCTACTTTAGGGACTTTAAACAATACTGGAACCATAGAGGCTAAGGATACTAATAACAACTATGACGTTAATGCAATTATAACTAAGAGCTTTAATAATAATGGCTTGATTAAGGTGGAAGGGTTAATATCAATAATAACTCTACCATACAAAGCTTTAGTAATAGTGAGACTATAAAAGCAGGAAATACGGGTATGAATATAAGCAAAAATGCTGCCATAGAAAGTTTTACTAATACAGATACTATAGAATCAAAAAGTTGCTCTGGGATATTCACTGCTGGAGCAAATATTAAAACCCTTATCAATAAAGGAAATATCATTTCTGAGGGTGATAACAATCTACACGCTGGTGTCAAGCTAAATGAAGGAACTATTGAAAGCATTATTAATACAGGCACAATAAGAGGAAATAATTTTGGGTTTGCTGTAAGCATTGGTAAATTTGGAAAATTCTCTATGCAAGATGGTGCAATAGTGATTGGGAAATATTCAGGTATTATAGTAGGAAATAATCAAACTTTAGGAGAGCTTGAAATTAGTGGAGCAAATACTAGGATTAGTGGGGATGATTATGGTATTTGGTTAAATAGAGGAACAAAAACTGAGAAGGTTACTGTTAAAGATGGAGCTAGATCAAAGGTGGCACTGCTGGTATTTCTAATAATAGTGGAACGATAAGTGGTAAGATTACCATTGAAAGTGGGGCTACTATTACTTCTACAAGAAGAGGAAGTAACACTGCTATTGCTAACGCTGGTGATACTACTTTAACTGGAGGTATTACTATAAGTGGTGCTAATACGAAGTTAGAGGGTAAGATTATAAAGAGTAATAATGCAAAGATAGCTAGTGATATAAAGATACAAGAGGGTGCTAGTGTTAATGGAGGGTTAGTGAATAATGGAATTCTATATCAGGAGGCATTAGTATTGATGAGAATAGTAAGCTTAATTCTATTATTAATAATTCTAGTAAAAGTAACTTCACTTTAATAATTAAAAACGAAACAAACACTTAAGAGACAATAAAGACAAATAAAGAGATTCATTAATAAATTAAGATTAAAAGATTTAATAATAAATAAGAGAATGAATATTTATAAAATTTAATAGATTTAAAAGCTTAATAAATGAATAAGATTAAATGTTTTAAAAAATTTTTGTGGATAGGAAGTATAACTTACTAAGCTGTGGAAAGTTTGTTTATCAAAAAGAAATCTTATGCTTTTAAAATCCTTTTTGAACTTTATTTAGCATTTAAAGCTTTTTATTTCAATCTTTTAGTTTTAAGTCTAAAGGAAATAACCAAAATTATTAAACTTCATAAGACTTTTGTGTAATTTTGCTTAAAAATTCTTCTAAATTAAATTTCTTTCTTTGATTTTCTGTAAAAAGATGAATAATAATATCCCCTAAATCTGCCACTATCCAATTAGGATTTTCTTCTTCGATATTTAAAAAACTTTCCCCTTTTTGCTTTAAATCCTTTTTCAAAAAATCCAACAATGCCAAAGCGTGCTTATCAATAAGTGCAGTTGCAATAACCACAAAATCTACAAAATAATCACTCCCTTTAAGATTAAAAACCTCAATATTTTCACCCTTTTTATCCTCTATAATTTTACAAATTTCCTCAATAACTTTTTCTCTATCTTGCAATTTCTTTCCTTTTTAAAATCTCCTCTAAAATAGCTTGCGGGATAAACTCTAAAACCTCCAAATCATCCTTTTGTAACGCAAGTTTGATTTGTGTAGAACTAATCGCTATTTCTTGCATAGGCAAGACTCTAAAATCACCAACTATTTCATAGCCTTTACGCGGAATTATAACAAACTCCACCTTAGCTTTAAGGTTTTCATACTGATACCATTTAGGCAAATTCTCTATATTATCCGCACCTAAGAGTAAATAGATTTTATTGGGCTTATAAAGGTTTTCAATAAACTTTATAGTTTTCAATGTTGGTGTAGGTTTATTTTGCCTAACTTCAAAATCTAGCACTTTAAGTCTTGAATCTTTACCTATTAAGAGATTATTAAGCCAACTTAGACGCTGCGTTGAACTAAAAAGAGAGATTGCCTTAAAAGGGTTTAAAAAACAAGGCACGACAAAAAGTTTGTCAATGGCTAATTTTTCTAAAGCAACCCTAATAATCTCTAAATGCCCCAAATGTGGAGGGTCAAATGACCCTCCAAAAACCGCTATATCTCCCATAAAATCTCCAAAAAATAATGTAAAATTGTATCAAATTTTAAGGAATGCTATGGAATTTTTATTTGTTTTTGTTTTTGGCGTTATTTTAGGCTCCTTTGCTAATGTCTTAATCTATCGTATCCCAAAGAATTTAAATTTATGCCTACCCTTCTCCTTTTGCCCACAATGCAAAAAAACATTACTTTGGAGAGACAAAATCCCCCTATTCTCTTATCTTTTCTTAAACAAAAAATGCAGGCACTGCCAAAGTAAGATTCCATTTTGGTATTTTTTAAGTGAATGTTTAGGTGGATTTTTCGCAGTTTTTAGCTTTTATCATTATGGTATTGGGGGAATTGTTTGCTTCTTTTTATGTTTATTCTTTTATACACTTTGTGTTATTGATTGGTATTTTTTAGAGATTCCTAATATTTTAAGCTTCCTAACCTTTGGGCTTGGAATTTGCTATGGATTTTATGCCGATTTAAACGCTTTTTATTCGCCCATTAATCCTTTTTTAAATGCTTTTGTTCTAATGGGTATTGCAAGTTTCTTAAGGCTTTTTATCGGAAGTATTTGTAACAAAGAAGTTATGGGGGAGGGGGATATTATTGTTTTTGGTATCCTTGGTGGTGCTTTAGGGATATTCTACGCTTTTGTGGCAATCTTTATAGCAGCTATTACAACCTTATGTGTTATGCTTGTTACAAAAACATACAAAATGCCATTTGTCCCTTTCTTGTTTTTTGGCTTCTTGTTGCTCTTGATAGTAACAACTTTTTAACCTCCCCAAATAAAGTTAGAATTTTATTAAGAAATAATTTTTTTAAACTTTATTTTATAGAGCTTCTTATATACTTAGAGGCATTAACTAAAAATTAAGGAGAAATTATGTCTGTAAAAATTACTGATATTTGTATAGCCTGTGGAGCCTGTATTGATGAATGCCCTGTTGAAGCAATCGTAGATGATGATGATAACCCAAATGATGATGGTTGCTATTTTGTTTATAATGACAAATGTGTAGAATGTGTAGGGCATAACGATGAACCAGCCTGTGCAACAGCCTGTCCAACAGAGGGTTGCATTGTATGGGATAACATCGTAGAAGCTCAACCACACAGAGATGATATTGGAGAGGATAAACGAACATCACATACTCCCGTAGTGGAATAATTTAGATTAGGGTTTCCTAATCTAAGAAGCTTTCTTTAAGAATTTTCATTATCTTTACCCCTTATTTTATCAATCCATTCTTTTAATGTTTTTTCAAATCCTTTAGGTAGCCACTTGACAAACTTTAGCCTTTTAGACAAATACTCTTGCTCTACCCAACCACCAAAACTATGAGGATAAAGATAATCTTTAGAAAATTGACAAAGAGACTTTGGAATTTCTTCATTAGGATGAGTTTTTACATAATCTATCGCTTCATTAATAGCTTCATAAGCACTATTAGACTTAGGTGAAGCTGCAAGATAAATAACGCATTGACTTAAAAGAATCCTAGCTTCTGGGTAACCAATTCTTGCTACCCCTTGCATTGTAGAAACCGCTAAATTTAAAGCATTAGGATTAGCATTACCAATATCTTCACTCGCTAAAATTACTAATCGTCTTGCTATAAATTCCGGATTCTCACCCTCTGTAATTAATCGTGCCAAGTAATAAATAGCTGCATTTTCATCGCTTCCTCGGATACTTTTTATCATTGCAGAGATGAGATTATAATGTCTATCAAGCTCACTAACACCGATATTCAAAGAGGTTGGTCGAAGAGACTTTAGAACTGCTAGGGTAAGTGGCTCTTTAAGACTTAAGGCACAATCAAGTAAATTAAGCATAGCCCTAGCATCTCCTCCACTACTTTCTATCAAATAGGTTTGAATTTCTAAGTCTAAATCATAAGGCTTTAAAATCTCTCTTAATTCGTCCTTACTCAACGCAAAAAACTCAAAAACAAAAGAACGCGATCTTATCGCACTACTTAGAGCAAAAAAAGGATTTTCCGTAGATGCTCCCAAGATAAGGACTTGATGATTTTCCATTATAGGTAATAGTGCTTCTTGTTGGGATTTGCTTAATCTATGCACTTCATCAATAAAAATCAAAGGTTTTTGTAAAGTATTTTGGTGTTGTTTTAAAATATTACGCAAATCTTCTAACTTAAAATTCGTGGCATTAAGGGGATAAAATGGGAGTGAGAGCATATCCGCTATTAAAAGTGCCGCACTTGTCTTACCACTTCCAGCATTACCAAAGAAAAAACTATGCGGGATACTCCCACTTTTAAGAAGTTTCATAAAAGGAGCATTCTCTCCAAAGAGGTGTTTTTGTCCGACAAATTGCTGAAAACTTTTAGGTCTTTTGTTGTATGATAAATTTTTCATCAACTTTTCTTAATAAAGGAATAATATGGCACGATTTGCTCCTATTATTTTAGCACTTTTTGCAATGTTTATGGTTTTATTAATGATGTATGGTTTTAACAACCCGATTTTTTAAAATCCTTAAAACTTCTTTTGGAGAGTCTGCAATACTTATAATCTCTAATTCCTCTTTAGAAATCAACCCCTCTTTAAGCATAACTTCCTCAATCCAGTGAAAAAAACCTTTCCAATACTCCTTGCCATACAAAATAATGGGTATTTTTTGTATCTTTTGGGTGGCTATTAATGTTAGAATCTCACTTAATTCATCTAAAGTCCCAAACCCTCCCTCTCCAACGATAATTCCTATAGAATGGTGATTAAAGACAAATTTCCTACTAAAAAAATTTTCGAATATTAAAGGAATCTCTACATAAGGATTTATTGTTTGCTCGTGGGGAAGCTGTATATTTAGCCCAATAGAAACTACTTTAGAATCTTTGTCTTTAGATTCTACCAAACCCTTATTAGCAGCTTCCATAATCCCAGGTCCCCCTCCTGTCATAATACAATAGCCTTCCTTTCCAAGCTCAAAGGCTAATCTTTCTATCTGCTTATAAGCTTCACTATATTTTGCAACCCTTGCTCCCCCAAAAATCGTTAAGATATTTTCATAAGGTTTTAAAACCTCAAAACTCCTACATACTTCTTTATAGCCAATTAATAACTCTTGCATTATCTTACTTTGTAGAATTTTTAGATTCTATATATTCAAAAATAGCTTGAATCTCACTTTTTGTTAAATAATATTTTGGCATAACCTTTTTGTTTTCCCCTAAAGCTTTAGCAAAAGCTTCAAATGTTAGATGATTAATAGCAGGTCCTTGCAAAGTTATGAGTTTTTTTTTATGGTAATACTCTGTAATTCTTTTTCCCTCCCCTGCTTGTCCGTGGCATTCTACACAACCTATACCGCGAGGGTTTTCATAAAGCATTTTTCCATATTCAATAGATGTAATAAAACTCTCTTGTGCAAAAACAAAACTACCAAAAATCAGCAAAAATAACCGATACATACAAAGCCTTAAACTATAAAAAAACTTTTTTTATTATAATATCAAAATAACTTTTCAAAGGCTATAAATGCAGATATTAGATGGAAAATCTCTTGCTTTAAAAATCGAAGAAACGCTCAAAGAAGAAGTGCAACTTCTAAACAAAAAACAAATTACTCCTGGATTAGCGGTTATTTTAGTAGGCGATGATCCAGCCTCTCAAAGCTATGTAAATATGAAAGCAAAAGCCTGTAAGCGAACAGGAATCTATTCTACAACACACGAAATGCCTAAAAGCATTACGCAAGATTCTCTTTTACAAACCATTAATATGCTAAATCAAAACCCAAATATTGATGGGATATTAGTCCAACTGCCTCTTCCTCAACACATTAATACAACAACTATCCTAGAAGCCATTGCCCCCCATAAAGATGTCGATGGTTTTCATCCCTTTAATGTAGGGCGAATCTCAGCCAATCTTGAAGGATTTACTCCTGCTACCCCTATGGGAGTTATTACATTGCTTCAAGCCTATGATATTAACCTTAAGGGTAAAAATGTGGTAATTGTAGGGACTAGCAATATTGTTGGCAAACCCTTAGGTGCATTATTCCTTAACCATAAATCAACCATTACGCTTTGCCATATCTACACCAACAATCTCATAGAGCATACTAAAAATGCAGATATTCTTTGCGTAGCCGTTGGCAAGCCAAACCTCATCACCAAAGAAATGGTTAAAGAAGGTGCCATTGTTGTTGATATAGGCATCAATCGCTTGGAAAATGGAAAAATTATAGGCGATGTAGATTTTAATAATGTAGCTCCTATTTGCAGTTTTATCACCCCAGTTCCAGGAGGTGTAGGACCTATGACAATCGCTTCTTTGTTGCAAAATACAATAAAAGCCACTAAAATTCGTGCAAATTTATAAGATTTAAGGAAGTTTAATGAATCAAATATTTAATAAATTAGGTAAGTTTATTAATAGTTGGACAGGCACAATTATCATCGTCTTATGCGTAATATTCTTTGTCGCTCAAGCTTTTGTTATCCCTAGTGGAAGTATGTTAAATACAATGCTAATTGGTGATAATTTATTTGTCAAAAAATATTCTTATGGAATCCCAACACCCACAATTCCTTGGATAGAGATAAAAGTCTTGCCTGATTTTAATAATAATGGGCATCTTTTTGAAGGGGATCGTCCAAAGCGGGGAGATATTGTAATATTCCGTTATCCATTAGAACCAAAAATACATTATGTAAAACGTAATATAGGAATTAGTGGTGATGAAATTCTTTACACCAAAGAGGGATTATGGGTTGCTTTTGCTAGTGACAATCCTTATACTGAAGATTCTAGCAAAACACTCATTTATAAAGGTAAAACCTACTTTTATGAACCTTATGCTAAAAAACACCCGGGCATACATTATGAAAATATCCCTTTTAATGCTTTTGTTCAATTACAAAGTTATTTGCAAAGCGGGCATAAAATTGGCATGGAACCTATCACCTTAGATAATGGGGAATTAGCCTTTCATACAAAGATTAAGGAAGATGAATTTTTTATGATGGGGGACAATCGGAATAATTCTAATGATTCAAGATTTTGGGGAAGCGTTCCTTATCGCTATGTTGTTGGCAAGCCGTGGTTTATCTATCTAAGTTGGGATAGTGATTTTAATATCCGATGGGAAAGGATAGGAGAAACTATCGAATCTTTAGAGACTCAAAAAACACCCTAATGTTTGATTTACCCTTATTTTACCAGCTTCCTATAATCGTCATTGCCTTACTTATTGCTATTATAGGGCATGAAATTATGCACGGGTTAGTAGCTTATAAATATGGCGATAGCAGTGCAAAGGATTTAGGTAGACTCCGATTAAATCCTCTAGTGCATATAGATTTAATTGGCTCTATCCTTGTTCCTGTAATACTCTTTTTACTCAATGCCCCTTTTTTGTTTGGTTGGGCTAAGCCTGTCCCTGTGAGAATGGATAGGGTAATTTCTAATGGCGGATATTTGGGGGCTTTTGGAGTCTCTATTGCTGGTGTTGCTTATAATTTTACACTAGCCCTTTTTTGCTCTTTTTGTATTTATGCTTTTAATGGGGGAATATTTAGTGGCTTCTTGGATTACTTTGATAATCCTAAATTTATTTTAGAGCTTATTCTTTTCTTCTTTTTACAATTACTCATTTATAATGTTATCTTAGGGGTTTTTAATCTCCTCCCTTTTCCTCCTTTAGATGGCTCACAAGTATTAGCTTATCTGGGTTTAATGTTTAAAAATGATTTTTTTGCTAAACTTTTTAACAAGATTCATCCGATGCTAGGAATGATATGTTTAATGGTTATTCTAAGCACACCGCTTTCAATAATCCTTTCAAAGCCTATGAATTGGATTATACATTGGCTACTCTAAAGGGGAAATATGAGATTTTATATTGCAAATGACCACGCAGGTTTTATTCTCAAAAGCCCAATTCTTAAATTTTTGCAAACTAGGAATTATGAAGTTTTTGATTTAGGTTGCCATAATCAAACTAAAGTTGATTATCCAGATTTTGCGAATTTACTTTGCCAGAAAGTTTTAGAAGATTCAAAGAGTTTTGGTATCTTAATTTGTGGTAGCGGAATTGGAATGAGTATTGCTGCAAATCGGTTTAAAGGAATCCGAGCAGCCCTTTGCTATGAACCTTATAGTGCAGCTATGAGTCGTAAGCACAACAACGCTAATGTCCTATGCCTAGGGGCTAGAGTAATTGGGATAGATATGGCAGAAGCAATCTTACAAAATTTTTGCCAAAGTCAATTTGAAGGCGGTAGGCATTTACAAAGAATAGAAAAATTGTAATAGGGGATAAAATGACACTTTTTACACAATGGTTATTTTTAACAACTTTTATTCTTTTTGTCTTATTTATTGTCGTTAAAACCTTTTTTTACAAAAGTGTCGCACAAAAGGAAGAAAAAAATAGTGCTATTATGAAATTAACCCTACAAGAAGCAGAAATACTTATCCGCAAACACCAACTCCAACTCCAAAGGGCTTTAGGAAATATTGATATTTTAACAGATGAAATCACTACTTTAAGAAACGAAGTCAAAGCACTCAAACAAAGAAACTCTCAATATAGGGTTGAAACAGAAAAATATAAAAGTAAAATCAAAGATTTAGAGCAAAAAATAGAAGCTCTATTATAAGGGAGAAACTATGCAATTAACAACAACACAGCAAGAATTCTTGCTACAAACTATCCGTTCTATCAAAGACTTTCCACAACCCGGGATTAATTTCCGCGATATAACAACGCTTCTTAGCAATAAAGAAGCTTTTACGCTACTCATTAATCATCTAAAAAGCTATTACCAATCTTATGAAATAGATTATATCGCAGGGATTGAAAGTCGTGGGTTTATTTTTGGTGCTGCTCTAGCCTATGCCCTCAATGTTGGCTTTATCCCCATTAGAAAAAAGGGCAAACTCCCCTACACGACAATATCTGAAAAATATTCTTTAGAATATGGCTTTAATGAAATTGAAATCCATATTGATGCTTTCAAAAATGAAATTTTAAACCATATACCCAAAGTTTTACTTATTGATGATTTACTTGCCACTGGAGGAACTGCCTATGCAGCTGCTAATCTCATAAAAAAAGCAGGGGCTAATTGCATAGAGGCTTGTTTTATTATTCACCTTAAAGACTTAAAAGGAGAAGAAAATCTCCAGAACCTTTACCCTATTTATAATGTTTTAAGTCTATAATGAACGCAAAAGCTCTAAACTCTCTTAAAAAGAGCTTAGACTTAAACTACTTCTCATAAAGTTCTTTTAATTTTTTAGCAAAATCTAAAAGATTCTTACCCCAAGGTATTTCTAAGGGTGAAAAATAACCTAGTTTTGCCCCACTTTCTTTTGCGATAAATTCTGCAGTTTTTGTAGAAAATTCAGGTTGTGCGAAAATAATTTTTAGATTCTCCTTCTTAATTACCTCGACCACCTCCATCATATCTTTAATTGTAGGTGTTTTTCCCTCAACTTCAATAGAAACCTCTTCTAATCCATAATCTCTAGCAAAATAACCTAACATCGGATGAAAAACAACAAATTTTTGATTTTTAGGCAAACCTCTTAAAGCTTCCTTTAATTGTCTATCAAGATTCTCAATATCTCTAATAAGTGCTTGGTAATTAGACTCATAATTTCCTTTAGGATTTATTGTTTTTAAACCCTCATAAATATTTCCCGCAATAATTTTTGCATTAGATAAGGACAACCAAATATGGGTATCACCATTTTCGTGGGAATGGTGAGAATCCTCCTCCTCATTATGATCATCGTGCCCATCATGTCCGTGTTCATCATGTTCCTCCATATTTCCAAAGTTTATAACCTCTACCCCTACATTACTAGGATAAATTTTCATAGCTTTATTTTGGTTAGCAAAACGTTTAAGCCATTGCTCCTCAAACTCTATCCCAATAGAAAAATAAGCTTTAGCTTGATTAACACTTTTAACATCTGAAAATTTTGGTTCAAAATCATGTGGATTAACTCCGGGCTTAACTAAGGCTATAACCTCATATTCTCCTTTAGCGATTTTTTCTACAAATTCCTTTTGCATAGGAATACTTACAGCAATAATAGGTTTAGCCATCATTACACCTGCAAACATTAATAAAGATATTAAAAACTTCACCTTCCTTACTCCTTTTTATTAAAATTTTATGGATTATTAAAATAATCCAAGCTATTATAACATAATTTTTGCGTTCATAGCTCAACTGGATAGAGCATCAGACTTCGGATCTGAGGGTTGGGGGTTCGACTCCCTCTGAGCGTACCATAACTTTGTTACTAATTCCCAATTATAAAAACTTTATTACCATTTGTAACGATTTTATCCCTTAAGAATAATCTATATTACTTTTTAAGTATTGCCTATTCAATTTATTTCCCTTGCAAGTGCAACTTTATTTATTATTCAACACTTATTGCTTAAGTCGCATACTATTTAACGCTACCACCAATGAGCTAAGAGACATAGATAAAGCAGCAATGAGAGGTATTACGAGCCCAAACATCGCTAAAGGAATAGTTAGAGCATTATAGATTAATGAAATTCCTAAATTTTGCTTAATAAAAACATAGGTTTTACGCCCTAAATAAAAAGCTTCTTTTACCCCCTCTATCCTATCATCTAAAATAACAATATCGCTTACATTAATAGCTAAATCAATCCCTCCCCCCATAGCAATGCCAATATCACTTTTCCCTAAAGCAATAGAATCATTAATCCCATCACCTGCCATTACAACAACTCTTCCCTCCTTATGGAGTCTATCAATAAAATCTGCTTTATCAATAGGGCTTTGTTTGGCATAATACTCCTTAATCCCTAAAGCTTCTGCAACCTTTTTACAAACTCCCTCATTATCTCCACTTAAAAGCACTAGAGCAATACCCATTTTCTTAAGCCTTTCTAGGGCAGAAAAAGCGTCCTCTTTAATACTATCCTCTAAGGCATAAAAACCTAAAAACCTTTGATTTTTAGCAAAGCAAAAACTACTTTTATCCCCTTGACTTTGATAAATTTCTTCAGGTATTCTAACACCCCTCTCCTCTAAAAGCTCAAAATTCCCACCCAAATAAATATCTTCTCCTATTCTAGCAATCATTCCTTTAGCATTAATCTGTTCCAAAGTATCAAACGCACAAACAACATCATTATGTGGCAACACCTTTAAGACCGCTTGAGAAATAGGATGCGAGCTTTGCCTTAGAATCTGTGCTAAAACATTTAATTCCTCTTGTGTAGCATTGCTTTTAATTTCGACGACTTTTAATTTCCCTTGCGTTAGTGTTCCTGTTTTATCCAAAACCAATGTATCTGCCTTAGCAATGGTTTCTAAAAATCGTGCTTCTTTAAAAAGAATTTTTTGCTCAATAGCCCTCCCTAAACCAACTAAACAAGCAATAGGGGTAGCTAATGCTAAAGCACAAGGGCAAGCAATAATAATCACAGAAATAGCTATCATTAAGGATTTATCAAAACTCACTTCTAAATAATAAAACCAACTTAAAAAAGTCATAAATCCTAAAAAAAACATCACCAAAGAAAAAAAACGAGCGATTTTATTAGCTTGCTCTTGAATTTTAGGGCGAATATTTAAAGATTCTTCAACCATATTCACAATAGAAGTCATTAAAGAATCTTTAAATTCCTTAGAAACTTGATAGCATAAAGGAGTATTTAAGACTAAAGAGCCTGATAATATCTTGTCTTGATACTGCTTTTGCATGGGTAAAGATTCCCCATTTAATGCACTCTCATCACATAAAGCATTTGCAGAAAGTAAGGTTCCATCTATTGCGATACATTCCCCGGGCTTTGCCTCTATAATCTCTCCAATTTTTACATCATAAACAGAAACTTCCTCCCTTTTATTTCCTCGTAAAACATTCACACTAAGAGGAATTTGTGCATTAATCTTATCTAAGCTATCAACAGCACTTTTCTTGCCCCTAACTTCTAAGAACTTCCCTATTAAGACAAAAGTAATAATCATAACAACGGATTCAAAATAGGTCTCCCCACCCTTAAAACTCGCATAAATAGAATAAAGATAAGCTAAAGTTGCACCACTTATAACCAATAAATCCATATTAGGGGTTTTGTGCTTTAAGGAAAAATAAGCCCCCTTCCAAAACACCCAACCACTAAAAAAAAGCACCGGGGTGGAGAGTGCAAAACCTGCAATGTTTAAGATATTACGCATTGGCAAAGAAATACCACTAAAATATCCCGCATATTGAGCAACAGCAATCCACATAATATTCATCATACAAAAAATGCCAACACTTAATCGTATATAATAATCCCTTTTTTGCTTTTGTGCGTATTGCTCTTGTAATCTAACATCATAAATATGTGCGTCATAACCAATAGATCTAATAATGGCAATAATTTCTGAAACCTTTATAGATTCTAAATCAAATAACAAAGTAGCTTTATTGGTAGTGTAATTAATGCAAACTTTAATAATGCCTTTTTGCTTAGAGAGTATCTTTTCATTTAGCCAAACACAGGCAATGCAATGAATTTTCTCTAAAATCAAAGAAATTTCATACAAAGAATCCTTTTTAATCACATATTTATCCAAGAAAGATTGTGTATCAAAGGTCTCTAGGCTATCTTTACTATCCACAAAGGAATCTAAAGTATTATTTCCAAGCTTATTGTAAAAATCCTCTAATCCTTGCAAATATAAAAGCCTATATACTCCCTCACAGCCCTTACAACAAAAGTATTTCTGCTCACCCTTAATAAAGGATGAAAAAAGGGCTTTTTCTTCAAATTCTAATTGGCAATGATTGCATTTTCTTTTATTTTGCATCATACACTAATGATAGTATCTATAATAACCTAATCTTGAAACTGCCTTAAAAATTTTTTCAAATTCCTTGCAGCTTGACGAATCCTATTTTCATTTTCAATAAGCGCAATACGCACATAATTATCCCCGTGGTTGCCAAATCCAATCCCGGGACTAACCGCAATTTTTGCCTCTTGTAAAAGCCTTGTAGAAAACTCCATACTCCCCAAATGCCTCACACATTCTGGAATCTCTGCCCAAATAAACATACTTGCTCTTGGCATTTTCATTTTCCAACCAGCTGCCCCAAAGCTCTCTATTAAGACTTCCATACGATTTTGATACTTCCTAGCAATTTCTTGCACACACTCTTGATTACCATTTAAAGCAACCGTAGCAGCAACTTGCATAGGCGTATAAATCCCATAATCTAACCAGCTCTTAATTTTTTGCAAAGCCCCAATTAACTTAGTATTTCCTACCATACAACCCACTCTCCAACCCGCCATATTATAACTTTTAGAAAGCGTATATCCTTCAACGGCAACATCTAAAGCACCCTCTACTTCAAAAATAGATGGAGCTACATAGCCATTAAAGCTTAAATCCGCATAGGCAATATCATTAATGATGTAAAAACGCTCTTTTTTGGCTAAAGCCACGAGCCTTTCATAAAAACTTTTATAAACAACTATAGTAGTAGGATTATGGGGAAAATTGGTTACAACGAACTTTGGCTTTGGCATAGTATTATGCAAGGCTTCCTCTAAAGATTTAAAATACTCCTCCTCTAAGAGTTCATAATCCTCATTCCATTTTAAACCAAAAGTGCTAACATTTGCCCCTGCTAAAATAAAAGCATAATAATGAATAGGATAGGTAGGCTCTGCAACAATTGCGGTATCTCCGGGGTTGGTAATAGCTTGCACCAAATGTGCATAACCCTCCTTAGAACCCATTGAAACACAAACTTGACTTTCAGGATCAAGCTCTATGCCATATTTGCGGTTATAAGTATCTGCAATGGCTACTCGTAGTTTATAAATTCCCTTACTAGCAGAATAGCCATGATTTTTTGGTTTTCTTGCAGCTTCACAAAGCTTATCAACAATAAAATCTGGAGTAGCACCATCTGGATTCCCCATACTAAAATCAATAACATCTTCACCAGCTTGTCGCATTTTTAACTTAATTTCATTAATTACTGCAAAAACATATTTAGGAAGCCTCTTAATGCGTTCAAATTCTATTTCATCAAACATTTCGCCTCTCCTTATCTTAATTTAATTCTACCATCAAACCGCTCTTTATTGTAAGGGGCAGGTAAATATCACTTATCTTGATAAAAACTGCATTTTTAGGGATTTTAACTTTTATTGCTTGCACAGCTTTTTCTTGAAAAAATATTTCTAAAACCCTTAGATTAGAATCAAAAAAAACAATTTTAGGATACCACAAAATAGCATTGCTAGAAACTATTCCTAAAGTATTACCTTGGGATACTTGATACCAATACTCTCCAGATAAATTAGCTTGCTCTTTTTCTTCATTAGGGTTTAGCAAAATCGCCTTTGGGTATTGAAAATTACTCTCTTTGATTTCATAAACCCATTGATTAAGACTTTGCTTTTCAATCTTTAAAGCCATGTAACCATACTCTTTCAAACGTTCTTGCAATAAAATAGGATCAATGGCATATTCTGTATTCATAGAAAGAACAAACTTATAAGAGTAATTATCAAGCACACTCTGCTTAACAAAAAAATAATAATACCCCATTGTGCCTAAAATATCATACAAAGCACTCGTAAAAGCCATAGGATTCCCTGCAATTTCAAAAGATACTTCAAGCTCCATAGGAGAAGCAAAGGCTAATTTTAATAATCCATTTTGTTTTAAAACTTGAGAAATCTTATAAATATTAGGATTCCCTACCTCATCCATAAATTCTAAAGGATTTTTAAAAAGTCTTTGGATTAATTTCTGATTAATCTTATAATCTTGCACTCCAAGCAAAGAAATAATTTGATAATCAACGCTTTTAGGATTGGCAAAAAGAATCCCAACGCCTAGTAATAAGGTTAAAATAACTTTTATTACCACCCTATGCCTCCATTGTATTGTTTATATTGTGCGTTATTAATTTCACTAAAATTCCCCTCATCATCAACATAAAATCGCATCTTGTCGGCTAAATGATATTGTAAAATTTCTTGATTGTTATCAATCTCTAGCATTCCATGCCCAGTAATAATAGTTTGTGGTCTTGTTATATCGATCTCTAAAGACTTATCAGTTATTAGGGAGGTTTTTTGTTTAGTATCTAAATAAATAATTCCCACCCATACACTAGAGAGTGGTTTAATTTCTACTTTTTTAAAAGATGGAGTTTCTTCATCTAAAAAAACAGAGGTGGGTAAATCCTCATCATTTGCTTCTAAGGGAGATTGTGCTATTTCTGATTGCGTATTACTTTCATCAAGAATGCTAGAATCTACTAGTGCTATATTCTCTCCATTATTATCCAATAAAGCATTTTCAATATTTACTTCTTGAGAGAAAATAAAATTAGAATAAATATAAATTCCAATGCCTATTATTAACAAAATCAAGGCAATAATAAACCAAGACTTTATCGGATTATTTGGTGCAACAGCCTCATGTGCGATTTTAATATTAATAGCCTTAGTTAATTCCTCCTCTTGATGAATTTCATTTTCCCAAAATCCTTTATAATCCTCAACCCATTTTTGTAATTGCACATTATATTCTCTCTCTAAAATCTTAATAAGACCTATGGTAGTCGCCCTATCTTTTAAATTTTCAAAATTTAAATTTAGAATATCCTCAATCTTGCCTAATGCCATATGTGTATTTTTAGCAATCTCCCTAGCACCAATTTGTTTGAGCTTATCCAATTCTTCCATTTATCATCCTATCTATTAAAATCGCACCTGCTGTGCCTACATTTAATGAATCAAATTCTCTTTCCATAGAAATCGTTAAAATAAAATCCATTTTAGCAATAATCCTCTTAGAAAGCCCTTGATTTTCACTCCCCAAAAATAAAGCCTTTTTATGAGCTACATTCACAACTTCATTACTGCCTTGCATATCTGCTCCATAGAGCGTAAAACCTGCTTGTTTTAGCTCATTAGCAACATCTAAGGGATTATGCACGACACAAAAAGGCATTTGCAAAAACGCTCCCGAACTTGCCCTTAATACTCCTTCTTGTTTGAGACTTTTAATACTACAAATCACGATACAATCTACACCTAAAGCATAGGAGACTCTAATAATAGACCCAATATTCCCTACATCACTAACCCCACATAAGACAACAATAAAATTCATTGTCTTAATAAGTGTAAAATCCACAGGTTCTAAAGGGTTAATCTCCAATAAACACCCTTGATGATTCCCCCCTTTAGCTAAAGCTTGTGCCTTTTTAGCATCTAACCTAATAATAGGTTTATTCACACTTTTTAATAAAGCAAAGAAACTTTTATCTATCTCTTTAGCCAAATAAATATTTTGGATACTATGGGGAGATTTTAACACTATCAATCTTGCAACTTGTTTCCCATAAACTACCATGCTATAATGTCTCTCTCCATAAATTCCCATAAATTTCTTTGATGCTCTTATTTGTCATTTTTGCTAGAATCTTAGCCTTAATTTTAGGGGGAATATCTAAGGAATAAACCTCTTCTTGTGTTAAATGCTTAGTATCTTCACTCATATTAGGCTTAATAACCATTACCCACTCCCCCTTAATAGTTTTTGTTTGAAAACTTTTATAGATCTCTTGTATCCCACCACAAAAAATATCCTGATATTTCTTACTCAATTCCTTGCCTAAAAACACTTCTAAATATGGATTAATTGTATATAAAATCTCCAAAGTTTCTAAAAGTCTATGCGGAGATTCATAAAACACAAGAGGATAAAGGCTTTTTAAAACCTTAGAGAAAAATTCCATTTTTTCTTTTTTTTTATGCGGAGGGAATCCCAAAAAACTAAACTCTTTTTGCACTAACCCACTAAAGGCAACTCCTAAAGTTAAAGCACTCACACCACCTAAGACATCATAAGGAATAGAGTTTTGTTGTAAAAACTTCACAAGCTCTACACCCGGGTCACTAATACAAGGCATTCCAGCATCACATAAAAAAGCGATATTTTGGTCAAAAAACTCTAAAGGAGTATTCTGTAAAAACACTAATTGATTATGGCTATGAAAAGAAAAATATTGATAGGTTAAAGCATCTTTTAAAAGATTCTGTTCTTTTAAAAGGGCAATAAGTTTTTTAGTAACCCTTGTATCCTCACACAATAAAACCTTACAAGATTGCAAAACCCTCAAAGTGCGTAAAGTAATATCCTCTAAATTCCCTATAGGAGTTGGGATAAAAGTTACCATAGCCAATAAGGCTTATTTAAGATTATATCTTTGTTTAAACTTCTCTACTCTTCCAGCAGTATCTACAACTTTATCAGATCCTGTATAAAAAGGATGACAAAAAGAGGAAATATCAATTCTTAATTCACTCTTAGTGCTCATCACTTCAATTTCTTTTCCACTTGTAACACAAGTAACTTTGCAAGGGATATATTCGGGATGGATTCCTTTTTTCATACAACTAACCTTCTTGAAAAATTTTTAAAATAAAAGCCCCTATTCTACTTCAAAAATCATTACAGAACTTTTAAATTTTATTCTTTTATAGCCTTATTCTTGCTACAATCCTTATTTAAACTTAAAGATTGGAGTTAAAAATGCCTATTACACCTCGCACACTTAGTGGGTTTAAAGATAGACTCCCCAAAGAAGCCTACGCAAAATCACAAATGCTAAAAAGCATTATTCATAGTTTTCAAAAATTTGGTTTCTCCCCGATTGAAACGCCCCATTTAGAATATGCAGAAATCCTAACAAAACAGGGGAGTGATGAAATACAAAAGGAAATGTATCGCTTCAAAGACCACGGGAATCGTGAAGTTGCTTTAAGGTTTGATTTAACACTCCCTCTAGCACGTTTTATTGCACAATACAAAAATATATTAGGCTTACCCTTCAAACGTTATTGCATAGGCAATGTGTTTCGTGGAGAGAGAGCACAAAAAGGACGTTATAGAGAATTTACACAATGTGATTTTGATTTTATTGGCACTACAAGTATTGGTAGTGATTTAGAGATATTAGAAGTTATCTACCAAACACTAAAAGAGCTAAAAATACAAAACTTCACGATTTATATCAATCACCGCAAGATCTTTAATGGATTATGTGAATACTTAGAGGCTAAAGAATATGTCAATGATATTTTACGCATTATTGATAAAATAGATAAAATAGGCAAAGAAGCTGTCGAGCGTGAATTAAAGCAAAGCACCCCTTTAAGTCAAGAGCAAATCCATATTCTCCTTGATTTTATTTCCAAAAAACAAACTTCTAATGCTACTAGCTTATTACAAGACATACAATCTTATAAATCTCTAAACTCTCAATTAAAAGAAGGGATTGAAGAGCTAGAATCCCTGTGCTCTCTGCTCTCTTTAGTTATACCCGAAAATTTTTATGCGATTAATTTATCCATCGCACGAGGACTTGGGTATTATACGGGCATTATTTATGAAACCATTCTTAAAGATTTACCCTCCTTGGGTTCAGTTTGCTCTGGAGGGAGATATGACAAACTCACACAAAATTTTACCCAAGAAGAATTAAGCGGAGTAGGGGCAAGCATAGGGCTTGATAGATTATTAAGCGGATTAGAAGAACTAAAGCTTATAGATTCTAAAGATACTCCTGCTAATTTACTCATTATTCCTTTATATACTCTAAATTATGCCTATGAAAGTGCAAAAGGATTAAGAGAGCTAGGGTTAAAAGTAGAAGTTTATCCAGAAATCACCAAAGCCAAAAAGGCTTTTGCGTATGCTAATAATAAAAATTATCAATGGGTAATGGTTTTAGGGGAAGAGGAGCAAAAAGAACAAAGTTATTCTTTAAAAAATATGCAAAGTGGGCTCCAAGAAAAATACGTATCCCTTCAAAGTGTTTATGAAAAACTCTATCAACTGCCTTAAACTTTATAAAGTAGCAAACAACCCAAACCTGCCACAATGCTTATCCCTGCGGTAAGAAAAAAACTCTAAAGAACAACAAGTGCAATGAGGACTAATAGTAATATTTTTATCTTGCACACCTTCTTGTTGGAATTGCTCTTTTAATACTGCTAATAAATCTAAATAGATTTTATTGCCTTTAATCACTTTTCCTTTCAATAGACTCTCATCTCTAAAAACTTCCTCCCCTACTTCATAGCAACATACTCGAATAGAGGGTCCAACATATACAAAAATATTTTCTATACAACTTTGGTATTGCTCTTTAAAAACTCTTAATCCCTCTAACACAATACCCCTTTCTATACCTACTCTACCAGCGTGAAGCATTATTAAAACTTGCCTTTTACGATTAAAGAGTAAAATAGGATTACAATCTGCAACCATAATCATTCCTACAATACCCTTTTTGTCTATTAAAATCCCATCCCCATCCCCTAATAATCCTCCTTTATTAGCCCTTATAATACTAGAGCCGTGAATTTGGTTTAAATAAGCTAAATTTTTAAGGGTATAACCCATCTCTAAAGAATTTTTGCGATTTTCTAAAATTTTCTCTTGAGTATTATTCCCTGCATGAAAAGCAATATTAATATGTGAGGGGCTAAACCAAAACTTCACAATCAACTCCCCTTAGCTACTCATTACTCCCTAGTTCCCCATTTAATAGAATATTTTTCATAATTTTGCATAATCATACAAACACCTTTAGAAATATCCAATAATGGGTCTGGAGATAGATTAATTTTTATTTTTAGCTCTTCTTCTAAAAACTCTTTCAATCCATCAATAAGTGCCATTCCACCAGTAAGAATCGCTCCATCTTCTATTAAATCTGGAGCAATTTGGGGAGGTGCTTTGTTAATAGATTCTAAAACCACTTCTTTTATTTTATAGATTCCATTTAATACAATATCTTTTAGCTCATTAAGGTTTAATTCATAAGAAAAAGGCATTCCATTCATTAAATCTTTAACAGCAACATTAATAACAGGATTATCTCCAAAAACATTAATCTGCCGCTTAATGTTCTCAGCCATTTCCTTACTAATGCCAATGTTTTTATTATACCTACAATATTCTACCAAAGCATAATCAATAAAATCTCCAGCCTCCTTTGTAAAAGAACTTGTAATAAGCCCACCTAAGGATATAATACTAGTCTCTACCAATCCCCCTCCAACATCTATAACCAACCTAACGCGTGGAATGCTAATATCAAGCCCAGCACCCACGCTTGCACTAAAAGGATCTTCAATTAAAAGCACCTCTTTAGCTCCAGCTAACATCGTTGCTTCGTGTAATGAATGTCTTTCTACTTGAGTAAGATTTTGGGGAATACTAATCCCAACTCTTGGGGCTAAAGAACCTTTTTTTGCCGATTCAATTATTGTATTCATAAAAATAGTTGTGGTTTTAAAATCACTCACTGCACCGTGAAGTAAAGGATTTATAACCTTAATATTACTAGGATTACGACCTAACATTTTTTTAGCTTGATTACCCATACAAATAACGCGTGGGGATTCGTATTTATCCTCTAAAGCAATACAGGTTGCCTCACAAAAAATCACTTTATCTAAGGAGTTTCTAACCACTGTATTAACCGTCCCTAAATCCACCGCAATATCATTCCTGCCAAAAAAAGCCATAAAGTCTCACAAACTTAAAAATTTTTCACATAATACCAAAACAAAGATAAAATAATATAGAAAATTTATGGTTGCATAATTTAGAACTTTGCTATAATAACACCTTTTATAAGGATTTTAAAAATGATTTTATTTAGTATTTATGCACTCTTTTTTACCTTACCCAAAATAACGCTTTCTATCTTACAATTAAACTTTTTGCAATCTAAACAGCACCAACAACCCTACATTTTAGATTCACAATCTTTTAAAAAAGCTGCACAATATTCCATCACAAAAGAAAAAATTTCGCTTATTTCTAGTATCTTTGATTTAATAATCTTTGGGTGTTGGATATTTTTTGGGTTAGCCTTTCTAGAATCCTTACTTCCTTTTAACGCTCTTATGCAAAGTGTTATATTCCTTTTGATATTCCTTATCCTACAAAGTCTCTTATCCCTACCCTTTGAAGCCTACCAAAAACTCATAGTCGATAAAGCATTTGGTTTTTGCAAAGGGGAGATAAAACTCTTTATAAGTGATACCCTAAAATCTCTCTTGCTCTTAATCTTAATAGGCGGAATCTTCTTAAGTATTTCTAGCTGGATTATTTTAAATATCCCATTATGGGAAATTTATATCTTTATTGTTGTTGCTATTTTTATCATAGGGGCTAATCTTTTCTACCCTACATTCATCGCACCCCTTTTTAACAAATTCACACCTTTAGATAATCCAAATTTACAACTTGCCATCCAAAACCTTCTTCATCAAGTAGGCTTTCAATCTAATGGCGTTTTTGTTATGGACGCTTCTAAAAGAGATGGTCGGCTAAATGCTTATTTTGGGGGTTTAGGGAATACAAAAAGAGTGATTTTATTTGATACGCTTTTAGAAAAAATTCCTCAAAATTCCCTCCTTGCTGTTTTAGGACACGAATTAGGGCATTTTAAACATTTTGATATTTATAAAATGATGATTTTAATACTCAGCTTTTTTGCACTTTTGCTCTTTATTATTGCGAATTTACCCCAAACCCTTTTCTTGGAAGCAAATATCCTACCAAGCCCCCATTCATTAATCGCATTTTTGATTCTCCTAAGCTCTCCTATTGGGTTTTATTTTACCCCCATTATCAGTTATTTTAGTTGCAAAAATGAATTTAATGCCGACAAATTTGGTGCAAGCTTAACAAGTAATGAAGATTTAGCGCAAGCCCTTTTGGTGCTTGTTAAAGAAAATAACGCCTTTCCCCTCTCTCACCCTTTATATATCAAATTCTACTACACGCATCCTCCCTTAATGCAAAGACTTAAAGCACTCCATTGTGAGCATTTAGCCATTACTTCTTAATGACTATACAAGAAGCCATTAATTTTGGGAGGAACAAACTCCATTTATTAGAGCGTCCAATCCTAGAATCAGAGATTCTTCTAGCCTTTGTCTTAAATAAACCTAGAATCTATCTGCATTCGCATAGTTTTGAAACAATTAATCCTTTTCACCAAGAATATTTCAAACGATTAATTTTGCGGAGGGAAAGTTTTGAACCCATTGAATACATTCTTGAAAAAGTAAGCTTTTATCATCAAGAGTTTTATATTTCTAAGGGTGCTTTAATCCCAAGACCCGAGACAGAGATTCTTGTCGATATGGCTTCACATATCATTCAAAGCAAAAATTGTCAAAACATCGCCGAAATTGGGGTTGGAAGTGGAATTATTAGCATTACCTTAGCACTTTTGCATAAAAGTAAGCCTTTAGAATTTCACGCTAGTGATATTTCCCCAGAAGCCCTTTTTAATGCTTATGTCAATACCAAAAAATTTAATTGCTCTAATATTACCTTATACAATAGTGCATTTTTAGACTTTAATAGCTATAAGCACTTTGATTTACTGCTCTCTAATCCTCCTTATATTCAAAACAAAACAATCCTATCCAAACCTTTATCTTTTGAACCCCAACAAGCACTTTTTGGAGGAGATAGAGGAGATGAGATACTCCATAAAATTATTGCTATAGCAAAAGTTAGAAATATCCCTTATGTTATTTGTGAAATGGGGCATAATCAAAGAAATAGCATTCTAGCTTTCACAAAGAATCTTTCTGTAAAAACACTAGAATTTTATCAAGACTTAAGCGGATTAGATAGAGGATTTATTATAGAGTTTTAGCAATTAAAATAGGATCTATATTTATAAAACCTTGATTCTACTTATTTTAACAAATTGCTTGATGCCCAAGCATCAAATCACTTAGGTGAGGGTTAATGCTATTTCATAAAGCATTATTGAATTTGTTTAATGAAAGCCTCTTTATTAATCCTCTCCCTAACTTCGCCTAAATGATTTTGAGCTTCTTGTCTATTATTAAATGGACCAATAAGTAAGCGATTAGTATTACCCGCTTTTTGCATACGATAATTTAAATTTGCCTCTTTAATCACACTTAAAACTTGTTGATTAGGAGAACCTTTAAAGGCACCAACTTGAATATAAAAGCCTTGTATTGCTTCACCACCTTGCAATTGTGTATCATTGGTTTGAATATTTTTAGAGGTATTTGCAGATGTCTCCTCTGGTTTAGTAGGACTTCTAGGAGGCGTTGGATCTTGTGGCTTTTCTATTTTAGGAGGTGTTAGATCTTGTGGTGGATTTTGTGGAAGTGGAGGTAAAACCTGTTGTTCTTTTTGTTGAGCTTTAATTTGATCAATAATTCTTTGAAATTGCTCATCAGAATTAGTAGTTTGTTGTTGAATTGGGACTTGACCAAAATCTTGAGATATTCTTGTAGTTTGTTGCACTGCTGATCTTTCAATATTCTCTAAAGGTTTTTGGGTTTCAATGTTTTGTGGCTTATTTTTCGTATCACTTTGCAATATATAAACGATAAAAACCACAATAGCAAAAATAATAATACCAATGGCTACTAATAAAATAGCCTTCTTGCTTTGACTTTCTTTATTCTCCTCATCCTCTAAATCCGTAAGCAATAAATCATCAAGCTCTAATTCTTTTTTTTCTTGTTTTTCTTGTTTTAATTCTGTCATTTTTAATCCTTTTACATATGTCTAGACCAAGAGGCTCCACGCTCTTTATTATAAACGTTATAAGGAATCACCAAAATATTGAAATTTTTGGGAATATCAATAGAGGGAAACATTTTCCATTCTATTGGCATTTTTTGTGCCAACTTTGCACTTAAGATTTTAGCTAATTGACAAGCTTCTTGAAAGGTTGTATGTCCTTTATGCACATATAAATGCAAATGCCCTGAAGTTTTTGTTTCATAAGCAGTAAAATTGATAAACCCCTCTTCTCTTAGCATTAATTGTGCTTTATGCCAAAATCTCTCTGGATTAGATCCATTATAATCAAATACAATATTTTCTACCTTATCACTTGCACTTACCAATGAATGGGCTATAGTAATCTCTTTTCTAAAATGACTTTGAAGCAAATTTCTTGTTAGGGGCTCCTCTACTTTCTCAAATTTATCATAAAAAATTCGTCCATTATGATGTATTTTCTCTCCAACACCTTTTTTATGTATCCAATAATGCGAGGTTATCATCTTAATTAACTTCAAATCCAAATCAGTTATCATTTACTTCGCTCCTTTTTACACGCTTAATTTAGAAAATTGCCTTAGTGTAAATTGGAAATTTTATCGCAAGTTCCTTTAATTCACTTTTTATTAATACTTGTTTTTGCGTATTTTTAATATCATCTAAGACATCAGCAATTTTATTTGCTACAATTACAAATTCCTTTTCCTTAAAGCCCCTGGCACTTAAAGCAGGACTTCCAATCCTAACACCACTTGTAACAAAAGGACTTCGTATCTCTCCAGGAACAGCATTTTTATTAACCGTAATTCCAGCATTTCCCAAAGCTAAATCCGCATCTTTGCCGCTAAACTCTTTATCCAATAAAGATAATAAAACTAAATGATTATCAGTGCCATCGCTAACGACCTTATAACCTCTTTGCATTAAAACTTCTGCTAAAGTTTTTGCATTAAGTTTGACTGCTTTAGCATACTCCTTCCAAGTAGGTTTTAAATTTTCCATAAAACCAACCGCTTTCCCTGCAATAACATGCATTAAAGGACCACCTTGCATTCCTGGAAACACCGCTTTATCAATTTTTTTAGCATATTCCTCATTATTGGTAAGTATTAATCCACCTCTAGGTCCTCTTAAAGTCTTATGTGTTGTGGTAGTAACAATATCTGCATAGGGGAATGGATTAGGATATTCTCCTGCTACAACCAATCCAGCAACATGAGCAATATCAGCCATTAAAATCGCACCAACATTTTTTGCAATTTCACTTAATCGTTTAAAATCTAAAACCCTTGAATAAGCACTAAAGCCGCAAACAAGAATATTTGGCTTCACGACTTTTGCAATTTCTTCTACTTTATCATAATTAATCCAACCATCAAGCTCTACACCATAAGAGAAACTTTGATACATCTGCCCAGTAATACTTACTTTTGCACCATGGGTTAAATGCCCACCGTGGCTTAAATCCATACCTAAAATCTTATCATAAGGTTTTAAGAGTGCAGAATACACAGCACCATTAGCTTGGGAACCAGAATGCGGTTGGACATTAGCAAACTCACAACCAAAAAGCTTTTTAGCCCGATTAATCGCTAATTCCTCTATCTTATCAACAAACTCACAACCTCCATAATAACGTTTATAGGGATAACCCTCTGCGTATTTATTAGTAAGTATGCTACCCATAGCCTCCATAACACTAGGAAAAGTAAAGTTTTCACTTGCAATCATCTCTAAGTGGGTATTTTGTCGATCTAATTCTTGTTGTATATAATTAAAAACTTCAAAATCATTCTCTTCTAAAAAATAGCTCATTATTACTCCTTTGTTCGAATTTCTTTTTTTTGAGGTTTGAGAGCTGGGAATAAAATCACATCTTTAATATTTGGCTGATTAGTTAATAACATCACAAGCCTATCAATACCTATCCCTGCTCCAGCAGTTGGTGGCATACCATAACAGAGGGCATTAATATAATCTTCATCCATATATTGTGCCTCCTCATCACCTGCTTCTTTAGCCTTAACCTGTGCCTCAAAACGTTTATACTGTTCCAGGGGATCGTTTAGCTCACTAAATCCATTAGCAATTTCACTCCCTCCAATAAATAATTCAAATCTATCAGCAATATTAGGATTTTCATCATTAGCCCTCGCTAAAGGGCTAATAGCAATAGGAAACTCTGTAATAAAAGTAGGATTAATCAACTGATGCTCAACAAAAGCATCAAAAGCCTCACTTTGTAATTTGCCTAACTCCATTTTAGTTTCTAAAGGAATATTATTTTTTAATAAATAGACATATAACCTCTCTTCATCTAAAACTATATCACTAGGAATTCCACCAATTTCAATAAGGGCATTAGTATAACTAATAGTTTGGAAGTTTTCAAAATTAATATTATGATGATTGAAGTTTAAAACTTTTGGTAGCTTTAAAACTTCAAGCAAAATATTAAACAATTCTTGGATTAATACCATCAAATCCTTATAATCCTTATACGCCCAATAAAATTCAATCATAGTAAATTCGGGATTATGGGAATGATCCATTCCCTCATTCCTAAAATTACGATTAATTTCAAAAACTGCTTCAAATCCCCCAACAACTAATCGTTTCAAATATAATTCTGGAGCGATTCGCAAATAACGTTCTATATTAAGAGCATTATGATAAGTAACAAAAGGTTTTGCATTAGCTCCACCGGGTATTGGGTGCATCATAGGTGTTTCTACCTCTAAAAAACCTTTTTCCTCAAAAAAATGCCGCACACAAGATACTATTTGGGAACGCATTACAAAGCTATCCCTAACCTCTTTATTCATAATTAAATCTAAATATCTTTGACGATACCGCAATTCAATATCTACAAGCCCGTGATATTTTTCAGGCAAAGGATTAATGGCTTTGGCAAGAAAATAAAGCTCTAGAGTATGCAAACTTAATTCACCCGTTTTAGTTACAAAGGGAAACCCTCTTAAAGCTACAATATCACCAACTTCAATATTCTTTTTAAAAGTCTCAAACATTGCATCAAGCTCATTTTTAGATAAATACGCCTGTAAGATTCCTTGCATATCTTCTATCTTAATAAAAGCTGCTTTACCCATTAAGCGGATAAATTTAATCCTCCCAGCTACTTGCACACTTTGAGTAGTATCTTTTTTCTCTCCCTCAGCCATAGTTTGAACATATTGAAATTGTTGCAAAAAAGTATTGCTAGTCATCTCTTTAGCAATGCCATTACCATAAGGATTAATCCCTAACTCTCTTAGTTGTTGGGCTTTTTGCATCCTTTGTGCTTTATAAATATCATCCCTAAACAATACCGCTCCTTTACTCATTTAAGCCATTAGTAGTTGTTGATGAATCTAAATTTTCTGTTTCTTCTTGCAAATCATGAAGCTTAATAATAACTGAACCTGTGCTCATCATTGCAGGATAAAGGAAGCTATTATGCGTATATTGATCCATAAAGACTTTCACTAATGTAATACTAGAGAGAGCGTAAAAAATAATAGCTAAAACAATAAAAATTTTTAATCCCCCAAAACAAAATCCCAAAATACGATTAAGAACGCCAAAATGAGTATTTTTAACAAGTTTTTGCAAAATTTTACTTAAAATTAATACCCCCACCCAAATAAGAACTAATAAGACTAAAAAACCAATCAATGAAATGGCGGAAGGATTTTCAAAGGTATAAACATTTGAACTAATCCATTGACCCACTTCTTTAGAATATAAAGAACCAACATATACACCAACTACAATACCCAATAAACCAGAAATCTCTCTTATAAAGCCATTAATGATGCCTCTTATAGCAAGAAGTATTACCAAAGCACCAATTATCAAATCAAAATAACTAAAATCCGCCATTAGCTTTAACCTTTTATTTAGCAAATAAAAAGTATATTTTACACAAAACAAACCTAAAAAAGGCATAATGCAAGAAATTTTAGAAATATTTTTAAGGAATTTTTATGGCAGCAAAAGAACATAGTTTTGATATTTCAGCAAAAATAGAAATGCAAGAGCTTAAAAATGCTCTTGAACAAGCAAAAAAAGAAATTAATAATCGATTTGATTTTAAAGATGACAAAACCAAAGAATTACATCTCAATGAAAAAACCAAAGTCTTGAGCATTTTAGCAATCAGTGAAAATAAAGCAAAAACCATTAAAGATATTTTAGATTCTAAGCTTATTAAACGCAATCTCTCTTTAAAAGTCTTAAAAGAAACCTCTAAAGAAAATGCAAGTGGAGGTAATACAAAAATCACTTACCAAATCAATGATATTTTAGATGATAAGAGCATAAAAACGCTCACCAATGCGATAAAAAATCAGAAATTCAAAGTCCAAACACAAATTCAAGGGAGTGAAATTCGCATAAAATCTAAAGATATTGATGAATTACAAAAAGTTATCACGCACCTTAAAACTTTAGAATTAGAAATTGCACTTTGTTTTAATAATTTTTCTTAAAAAATGAATGCTACACTTATAGCCCAAAAAAGGCTACACCAATCGTTAATAGGAATTTTATGTGCTATTTCTTTGAGTGCTTTTATTTATTTAGAGCATTTCTCCCTAAACTCCCCCATTATCTCTACACTCTTTGCTATTGTAGGATTATTCCTTTATTTACAACTTTCTGCTTTTGGTGGATTAGTATGTGGAGGTTTAATAGGGATTCTTTGGTTTTATTGGATAGCCCTTAGCTTTAGATATTATGATATTGCTTATCTTATGCCCCTTATGTGGATTGTCTTAATCCTTGTTTATGGAATCTTATTTTTATTTTTTTGTGCTTTTAATCATTATGTATATAAACTCTTAACCCTTCTGTGTGGAAGCTTTATTCACCCCTTTGGGTTTAATTGGTTTATCCCAGAGGCTATATTCACAACTAGTTATTTTACCCCTTCTAAATGGACACTTGTTTTATTACTTCTTAGCCTAATGATTTTTTCAATGCTTTATCTTAAAAGATTTTATAAAATTTCGCTATTATGGCTACCAATGAGCTTAATTTGTATTTACATATTCACCCAACAATCCTCTATACACACTACACCATCTCCACTAAAAATCAAAACTCTACAAACTAATATCCCCCAAAACCTTCGTTGGGATAGCAACAATTTACAAGAAATTTTAGATTCTAATCTTGAAGCTATCAACCTTGCCATAAAAGAAAGTTATGATGTAATTATCCTCCCAGAAACCGCCTTTACCCTTGTGCTTAATCATCAACCCAAACTCTTACAAACGCTCCAAGAAAAAAGTCATAAAATCACCATTGTAACCGGCGGAATTTATCAAGATGGATTTTATCAAGATGCAGAAACTTATAATAGCGCCTATGTATTTGAAAAGGGGGAAATGCAAGTTCTACATAAAATCATTCTTGTCCCCTTTGGTGAGAGCATTCCTCTCCCCTCATCACTTGCGAATTTTATTAATGAACTCATTTTTAAAGGCGGGAGTAATTTTGCAAAAAATCCCAATACAACACCTAATTCTACAAGGATTCATAAGCAAGATTTCCAAATTGCCATCTGTTATGAAGCGACAAGAGAGGAATACTACCAATCCTCTCCTAAGTTTCTTATAGCCATTAGTAATAATGCGTGGTTTGCCCCAAGCATTGAACCAACCCTGCAAAAGATTCTTATGCTTTATTTTGCAAAAAACTATGGGACAACCATCTATCATTCTAGCAACGCTTCACCCTCTTTTATTCTTTTTCCATAACCTCTTTCGCCCTCTCCATAAGTGTAACTTTAAGGCAACTCATCTCCTCTCCCCATTCCCTCCAAAGACCTCTTTTTTGAGCCTTTGCTTGAGATTGTAAAACCTCTAAATCTTTTAAAACATTTTCTGCAATGGTATCAAAATGTTGCACAATCGCATAACCATCCCTCACAATCTCATAATTAAATAAATTCGCTCCATTTTGTAAAAAACACCAACCATTGCTATAACCAATCCTATATTGCTGCTCTAAAAATATTTTATTCCTTGTATAAGTCATAGCAAAATGCCTCATTTTTCTTGCACTCTCTGCACTCACTTCACATTTTTCACCCTTAAATGCTTTTGCCACACTTGCCACTCCATAAAGCTCACAATAAAGCATTCCATAGTCTCTATTATAAACACTAAATAAAGCGGGGGCATAGATAGATTTTAATAAAACCTGCAAACTAACAGGCACTATCACCCCATAGAGATTATTAACACAAATCCATAGAAGCATAAAACCTATAATACAAACTCTCATAAACCCTCATCAAGTCTTGCATTAAATCTCGCACACTCTAACAATTCTTTAACATAAGTTGTTTTAGGGTTAGAAAATACTTCTTGGGTTGCCCCTGATTCTATAATTTCCCCTTTTTGTAAAACCAACACCCTCTCACATAAATTTGCCACAACCGCTAAATCATGGCTAATACATAGATAACTTAAAGCATACTTTTGCCCAAGGGCTAAAAATAAATCTAGCACCTGCTTTTGTGTATTTTGATCTAATGCACTAGTAGCTTCATCCAAAATAAGTATTTTTGGCTTTAATACTAAGCTTCTAGCAATACACACTCTCTGCCTCTGCCCCCCACTTAATTCATAAGGATAACGTTGTAAAAAACTCTCATCCAATCCCACATCATAAAGAGCTTGACAAACTTCTTTAGCAATATCTCCTTTAAAATGGTGAATTTCTAAACCCTCTTTGATAATTTCATAAAGATTCATCTTAGGATTTAATGCCCCAAAAGGATCTTGAAAAATCATCTGCAAAGCCTTTCTTTTTGCCTGTAATGCCTCACCTTTAAGGTTTAAAAAATCTTCTTGTAAAAACATAATTTTCCCACTTGGTTGCAATAGACGCACTAAAGCATTAGCTAAAGAACTTTTTCCACTTCCAGATTCCCCTATAATCCCTAAACTCTCTCCCTCTCTTAAAGTAAAATTTAGCGACTTTAGAGCTTCTAATTCTTGCAAAGTTTTACCCAAAAAGTTTCTTTTTAACACATAACATAGCTTTAAATCCTCAACCCTTAAAATCTCTTTGCCACAATTTTTAACTTCTCTATAACTAATCCCCAAAGATTTAAGAAGCGTCTTAGTATAAGGATGTTTTGGAGTGTTAAAAACCTCTTGATTTACCCCATATTCTACAATCTCCCCTTCTTTCATAACCGCAATATTTTGCGAAATTTGTGAAATAATGCCTAAATTATGGCTAATAAATAAAATACTTAAATGCAGCTGCTTTTGCAAATCTTGTAAGAGACCAATAATTTGTCCTTGTATTTTAGAATCCAATGCTGTTGTTGGCTCATCAGCAATTAGAAGTTGCGGATTATTTGCTAAAGCAATAGCGATACAAACTCTTTGTCTCTGCCCTCCACTTAACTCATAAGGATATCTTTGAAGATGAGATTTATCAAGTTTTACCATATCTAAAAGCTCATAAAGCCTAGTTTGTAGTGTATCTTTAGAATAAAGATTATGTATCTTTAGAGCTTCTAAAATTTGTTTTTTGATTTTATGGAGAGGGTTTAAAGCACTAAGGGGTTCTTGAAAAATATAACCTATCTTAGCTCCTCGCAAAAAGCACATAGCCTTTTGATTTTTAAGCAAGAGATTTTCCCCTAAAAACTCTATATTCCCACTTAGTAGTTGATAATCCCTAATAAAGCCTAATATAATATTACTCAATAAAGATTTACCGCTTCCAGATTGCCCAACTAAGCCTAAAATTTCTCCTTTAGAGATAGATAAAACAATATTTTTAAGTGCAAATCCTTTGAAATTTAACGATAAATTTTGAATCTCCAAAATCTTATCCATTATTTTCCTTTAGACTATCCCTCAATCCCTCACCAATAAATACCAATAAACACAGCAAAACACTCAAAACAAAAAAACCACTCAACCCAAGCCAAGGGGAGTTAAGATTATTTTTACCTTGTGATAAAATCTCTCCCAAACTTGCACTAGGAGGTGGCAATCCAAGCCCCAAAAAGTCAAGAGAGGCAAGCGTAACAATACTCCCACTCAAAATAAAAGGAATAAAGGTAACAACAGCCACAAGTGCATTTGGCATAATATGCAAAAAGATAATGCGAAAATCCTTTGCCCCTAACACTTTAGCTGCTTTGACATATTCAAGATTCCTTGCTTTTAAAAATTCAGCCCTCACAAAAGGCACTAAAGTAATCCAAGAAAAAAACAAAACTACACAAAGAATTGTCCAAAAATTGGGCTCTAATAAACTTGAGAGGATAATTAAAATAAACAAAATAGGCATTCCACTCCATATTTCTATAAATCTTTGCCCCAATAAATCAATTTTTCCACCATAATACCCACTAATAGCCCCTACAATAAAACCAATAATGGAGCTTAAAGCAGTTAAAATTAAACCAAATAAAATTGAAGTTTTCAACCCATAAAGCAACCGTGCAACAACATCCCTGCCTAAATCATCAGTGCCTAAGTAATTCTTAGAATTAGGGGGAGTTGGTGGAGGAGAGCTAAGAGAGTAAATCACACTATCATAACTATAAGGTATTAAAGGCATTATCATAAAGCCCTCTTGCTTAATCAAATCTTGCAAATAAGAATCCCCATAATTTGCCTCACTCAAAAAATCTCCGCCAAAGGTTGTTTCTGGATAAACTTTAAAAATAGGAAAATAACCCTCTCCTTTATAATAAACAAAAAGTGGCTTATCATTAGCGATAAAATCCGCCCCAAAGGAGAGAATACATAAGATTCCAAAAACCCATAAAGAAATATAAGCTCTTTTATTGCGTCTAAAAACTTGAAATCTTCTTACCAACATAGCTCTTTTTCTCACTCACCCATTTTATCAAAATGAATTCTAGGGTCAATTACTCGATAGAGCAAATCATTCAACAACACAACCACCAAACCCAATAAAGTAAAGATATATAAACTCCCAAAAATTACAGGATAATCTCTTGTAATAATCGACTCATACCCTAATAATCCAAGCCCATCTAAAGAAAAGATAATCTCTATTAACAAAGAACCTGTTAGGAATATGCCAAGCAAAGTAGAGGGAATGGAGGAAATTACCAATAGCATTGCATTCCTAAAAATATGCCTATATAAGACTTGCGATTGACTTAAGCCCTTAGAGAGTGCCAATCTTACATATTGCTTATGAATCTCCTCTAAAAAGGAATTTTTGCTTAATAGGCTTAGAGTTGCGAATCCTCCTATGCTTAAGGATAGTACAGGTAAGGTAATATGCCAAAAATAATCTTTTATTTTCTCTAATAGGCTTAAATTTGCAAAATCATCCCCCACAATACCCCTTAAGGGAAAGAAACTCCAATAACTCCCCCCTGCAAATAAAATAATCAACAACAAAGCAAACAAAAAGGTAGGAATGGCATTACCAATAATAATGATAATGCTTGTGATATTATCAAAAGGCATTCCATTATTCACAGCCTTTTTAATCCCTAAAGGAATTGCAATAAGATAAATTAATAAAGAACTCCAAAAGCCAAGAGAGAGGGAAACAGGGATTTTTTGTAAAATCAGCTCTACAACAGAATTGTTTTTATAAAAACTCTCCCCAAAATCAAATAAGAGATATTTTTTCAGCATTAACCAATACCGCTCCCCCAAAGTTTTATCAAAACCATAAAGTGCATTAATTTTAGCAAGCATTTCTATATCTATGCCCTCTTTTTTATAGCTAAATCCTCCCATTGAAGTTTCACCCTGCAAAACATTATGTTCTATTTTAGAGAGCATTTGTTCTACAGGACCCCCAGGTGCCATTTGAACGATAAAAAAATTTAACGTCATAATGCCTAGCAAAGCAGGAATTATTAAGCATAAACGTTTAAAAATATAAATCCACATTCTCTATCGCCTAAAACTTGGGTATTCTCTCTGCAATTTTTGTAATTTCTCCTCATCAACCCACCAAGTTTCAAAACCCACATCATAAAGAGGTGTAATAGAAGGATGCTCTAAAAACTTCCAATAAGCTACGCGAAAATTTTTGGTATGAAAATGCGGAATGGTATAATAATTCCATAGCAATACCCTATCTAACGCCCTCACATAAAGCAGTAACTCTTGATAATTCTTAACATTAATGATTTTTTGGATTAAAGCATCCACCACCACATTTTCTATCCCCGCATAATTATAACTTCCCTTTTCCTTAGCCGCTTTAGAACCCCAAAAAAAACTTTGTTCATTACCCGGAGATAAACTCTGTGGAAAAACAGCTACAATCATATCAAAATCAAATTCCCTTAAACGATTAAGGTATTGACTAATATCTACGATTCTAATCTTCATATCAATACCGATTTTTTGTAAATTTTTAGCAAAAGGAATAGCCACTCTCTCCATTGCAGGAGATACTAATAAAAGTTCAAAGACAAAGGGTTTATTCTCTTTAGTATAAAGCTTTCCATTTTTATAAGACAATCCCGCTTCCCTTAACAGACTTTGAGCTTTTTTTAGATTCTCCCTATTCTCCCCCATTCCATCGGTAGTAGGCAAAACAAAGGGATGAGTAAAGAGCTTAGGGGGCAATTGATTTTTATACTCCATAAGTATTTGCAACTCTTCATTTATGGGTATCCCAGCACTCCCAAAGGCAGAATTATCAAAATAACTTTTAGTTCGCATATATTGGTTAAAAAAGATATTTTTATTACTCCATTCAAAATCAAAGGCAAGATTAAGAGCCTCCCTTACTAAAATATCTTGAAAAATCGGCTTTCTCAGATTAAAGAAAAATCCTTGCATACCACTAGGTAAAGAATGCGATATTTCCTCTTGGATAATATTTTTATTTTTTAATGCCACTCCCTCATAGCCATTAGCCCAATTTTTAGCAGAGCTTTCTAAGCGGTAGTCATATCTCCCAGCCTTAAATGCCTCTAGGGCTACTAAATCATCTTTATAATAATCATAAGTAATTTTGTCAAAATTAAAATACCCAATACGGGTAGGATGATTTTTCGCCCAATAATTCTCTACGCGTTTATAAGTAATGCTACGACCTGCTACAAAGTTCTCTATTTGGTAAGGACCACTACCTAGAGGAATCTTCAGAGGATTCTTAGCAATATCCTCTGTATAATAATGCTTTGGTAAAACAGGTAAATCTCCTAAAATAAGGGCTATTTCTCTATTTTGCGTATTACTAAAATCAAATCTAATCGTATATTTATCTAACACTTGCAGGGATTTAACATCCGCATAATATTGATTCATTACAGGATTATCACCCCTTGCAATAGTATAAAAGCTAAACTCTACATCAAAAGCACTAACTTCTACTCCATCGTGAAAATAGGCATTTTTATTCAGATGAAAAATTACAAAACTATTATCCTCTGCCCGCTCAATCCTCTGTGCTATAAGCCCATATTGACTACTTGGCTCATCAAGGGAGCGAACCATTAAGGTATCATAAAGTTTATTTAAGCCTTTAGCGGGAGTGCCTTTGAATAAAAAATCATAAAAACTATCATAAGTGCCAATAGCATATTCCTTGATATGCCCACCCTTTTTAGCCTTTGGATTAACATAATCAAAATATTGCAAATCCTTATATTTCACTTCCCCATTAATCGCAAAAGCATTACTACTATAAGTATCAGCTAACACCAAAACTTTAAAGCTTAATAAAAAGATGAAAAATATTTTCCAACGCATTCTTTAAATTCTTCCTATATCATAAAGCTGGACAATCCCACAAACTCTACCCTCTTGCATTACCACTAATTCTTTAATTTTATGTGCCACCATAAATTTTTCAGCCTCTATTGCCATCATTTCACTTTCAATAACTTTGGGATTAACACTCATAATCTCACTAGCTAGAGCATTAAACCCTCCCTCTGTCATAGCCCTCCTTAAATCTCCATCGGTAATAATCCCTACTAGTTTATGACTATCTAGCACCAAACATACGCCAAGCTTTTTGCTTGTCATTTCAATAATTAAATCTTTAAAATTCGTCTTAGGAGAAACAATAGGTAAATTCTTATCCACCATTACATCTTTGACTTTTGTAAGCAACTTCCTTCCTAAACTACCACCGGGATGAAAAAGCGCAAAATCTTCAGGCTTGAAATTTCTAGCCCTCATTAAAGCTATAGCAATAGCATCTCCCATAGCTAAAGTCGCAGTTGTAGAAGAAGTAGGGGCAAGTTGCAAAGGACAAGCTTCTTGTTGTGTAAAAATATTTAAAAAATAATCCCCTTTTCTTGCTAGGGTTGATTGCTTATCCCCACTCATAGCAATCAATAAAATCCCCCTCCTTTGAATAACTGGGATAAGACGCAATATCTCTTCACTCTCCCCCGAGTTTGAAATAGCAAGTAAAGCATCTTCTTGTCTTAGCATTCCTAAATCCCCGTGTAATGCCTCTGTTGGGTGGATAAAAAAACTAGGTGTTCCTGTGCTAGCTAAAGTCGCAGCAATTTTTGCACCAATATGCCCTGATTTCCCCACTCCAGTAATCACCAAACGCCCTTTAAGATTCAAAATACAATCAATGATTTGATTAAAATTTTCATCTAAATGCTCTTTTAAATATAAAATAGAATTTGCTTCAATATTAAAAACTTCTTTTGCAATTTCTGTGAAATCTTGCATTCTATCTCCTATAACAACATAGCACCAATAACACCACCAATGATAAGTGGGATATTATACATTAAAAATGTCGGCACACAAGTATCCCAAATGTGATTATGCTGCTTATCTGCATTTAATCCTGAAGTAGGACCTAAAGTGCTATCTGAGGCTGGACTTCCTGCATCACCTAATGCTCCAGCTATTCCAACTAACAAAATAATTCCACTAACACTAAAACCAAGCTCTAAGGCTAAGGGACAATAAATAGCAGCAATAATAGGAATCGTTCCAAAAGAAGTTCCAATCCCCATAGTAATTAATAGCCCAATGCCAAGCATTATCAAAGCCCCACCTAATTTACCGCCAGAGAGGGAAGCGGCAAAATCTACTAAAGATTGAATATCTCCTGTTGCTTTTAAGACATTAGCATAACCCGCTGCTACAAGCATAACAAAAGCAATAAAAGCCATCATTTTAAAGCCATTTTCCATAACCTCATCAATCTCATTCCATTTAATTGCACCTAACACCATCATCACAAACAAGCCTGATATACCACCTAAAGGTAAAGAATTTGTAAAAACTTGAACGACAAAAGTTATTATCGCACCTAATAAAACACCAACATCACGAATCTGCATTTTTGGATTTTCTAACACCCCTAAAACACTCTCCTTTAAAAAAGTCTCTTGATATTCCCTTGGTTTTCTATAAAAAACAAAAATTGCTAGTAATAACCCAATAAGCATACTAAACCCGCCTATCCACATTACACTGCTAACATCACTTAAGCTTACCTCAATACCATTTTGTATTAACTGATCCCTCAAAATGGTATGAAAAATCAAACCAAACCCAACACTTAAGCTTACATAAGGAGCTTTCAAACCAAAAGTTAAAGCACAAGCTACCGCTCTCCTATCAATTTTTAAACGATTCATTAAAGGCAAAAGTGGAGGAATTAAAAGAGGGATAAAGGCAATATGCACAGGGAGTAAATTTTGTGAAAAACAAGCAAAAAAGGCAATGGATAGGCAAAACACTAAACGTCTATTTTGAATAAAATTAGCAATATAGTAAATTAAAATTATTGTAAGATTGCTCTTTGCAATTGCACTAGCAATAGCACCTAAGAGAATATAACTTAAAGCCTTTTCTAAATTCCCCGCCATTCCTTCAATTAATAAATTAATACTTTTTTGCAAACCTAATCCGGAAATAAATCCCGCACTAAGGGCTGAGAGCAAAATCGCTAAAAGCACATTTAAACGCAATAAACATAAAAGACTCATTAATAAAATTGAAATAACCACCGCATTACCTAACATTTATCCCCTTAAAAGAATTTATAAGATTTGATTGGATGAAAGAAGTAAAAATACCTTATTTTAGCTCTATGCAATCAATAGATTATTCCTCTGTTTTAGAATCTTGTGCTTGGGTTTGTATAACTTTGCCCCACATCATTTTATATTTACGTTTTAAAAACTCAATTTCATCTTGTGCTGCTTTTAACTGCTCCCTTAAAATCGCAATGGTTTTTTTATCATCCTCATAAACCTCTTGAGTATTAAAAAGTGCGTCTTTTAAGAATTGATTCTCACTCTTTACACTAGAGATTGTTTCTTCTTTAGAACTTACAACCTTCTCGTGCAAACTTAAAATCGTTCCAATAGTCTTTTGCACAAAATCTCCATCAATATTCTCATTTTGCTCAACCATCACAGCTTGATTAGAAGTATTCACCAATGCTTTAGCATTAGCATCAATGAAAAATTCGCCATTTTCTTGCCGACTTTTTAATTCACCCTTAGCAACCATCTCTAAAACTTTCTCTTTACTCAAATGGGAAACCTCTACAAATTCATCAATTTTAATCCAAGTTACCATAAATCTCCCTATAATATCACTTCAATATCTGCAGAATCAAGCTCAACATTTTTAGCTTTCATTACTCTATCTTCTTTAAGCTTTCCCTCTAATTCAGCATTACTTAAAGCCAGAATCTGCATAGCAAGATAAGCACTATTAATCGCTCCAGCTTTCCCTAATGCCACCGTTGCAACAGGCACACCAGAGGGCATTTGAACGGTTGAAAGCAAAGAATCCAATCCATCTAAAGCACCACCTTTTAAAGGCACTCCAATCACAGGCTTAGTTGTCATAGCCGATACAGCCCCTGCTAAATGTGCCGCCATTCCAGCTGCTGCTATAAACACTTTAGCGCCTTTCTCTTCAGCTTGTTTAACATATTCTTTTGTCCGATTTGGGCTTCTATGAGCAGAGGCAATTACAACCTCATAAGAAACATCAAATTTCTTTAAAATCTCCACACATTCATCCATAACTTTATAATCACTCTTGCTTCCCATTACAATGGCTACAAAATCCATAGATTCTCCTTACATAATTGATGATAATGAAATCCCAAGACCAATTAAAAATCCTCCCATTAATGTAAATAAAAATAAATAAAAAACCAAATAAATAATCAAGGGTATTAAAACCAAAAACCAAGACCAATTAATCTTTCCTATAAGCTTTAAGGCAATAAATAAGATTTGTAAAGCAACTAAAAAGATTTCAAACATTTACTTCTCTTCACTCTCTAATTCAAAAGGCTTTTTAATAGCTTTAATACGAACAATTCTTGCCCCTTGTGTAGCTAAAACTTCATAGCTACAATATTCATCACCAATAATATCACCGACTACTGGCATTCTCCCTAAAAGATTAAAAACATATCCCCCAATAGTAACTTGCTCTGTATCCTCCTCAAAAGTAATCCCAAGCACATCGGCAACGCGTTCTAAATCTAGCATTCCATCAAAGGAGTAAATATCCTCATCAATCTTATGATAATCCTCACTTTTCTTATCGTGTTCATCGGTAATATCGCCAATAACTTCCTCTAAAATATCCTCCATTGTCAAAAGCCCTGCAGTTCCACCATATTCATCAACCACCAAAGCAGTATGGCTTTGACGACGATTCATCTGCAAAAGGATATTAGAAATAGAAGCACTCTCTGGAACAATAATCATCTCCCTAACAAGACTTTCTAATTCCTTTGGAGGGTCGCAAGAGAGCATAGTCTCTAACAAATCCCTTAAATGCACCATCCCAATAATATTGTCCTTTCCATCTTTGCAATAGGGATAACGCGTATGCTTAGTAGTTGTAACAATCTTCATATTCTCCTCATAAGTATTATCATCATACAAACAAATCATATCTTTTCTAGGAGTCATAATCTCTTTAGCCATTGTATCAGAAAAGCTCACTGCATTTTGAATAATCTCATTTTCAATAGAATCTAAATACCCCCCCTTTAAACTCTCCCCTACAATAATTTTTAATTCTTCCTCTGAATGTGCGCTTTCTTCCCCTTCACTAGCTGGTTTTATATCCATTTTATGAAGAACAAAAACCGCAAGAAAATCAAAAACTTTTATCAATGGATAAAAGAAAAGCCAAAATAAATGCAAAGGTCTAGCAACCAACAATACACATTTCTCCGCTTTAGCAATCGCAATAGATTTAGGAATAAGCTCTCCTATTACAACATGCAAAAGTGTAATAAAGCTAAAGGCTATCACAAAACTTATCGTATGAAGCAAAACAGGATTATCCCCTACAAAATATTTAAAAGGTATTTCTAACAACCTTGCAATAGCTGGCTCCCCAATCCAGCCAAGCCCCAAAGAAGAAAGTGTAATTCCAAGCTGTGTAGCAGAAAGATAAGAATCAAGCTTACCTGTAATTTTAAGTGCTAATTTGGCACCCAAAACCTCCCTTTTAACAAGCTCTTCTAATCGGGAGCGACGAATTTTAACAATTGCAAATTCAGAAAGAACGAAAAAACCATTTAATATTACAAGAAAAAAAGCGAAGATAGACAGCAGAATCGACTGAACTTCCAAAAATTCCTCCTTTTAATTTAGCAAAAATATCATTAATTCTAACATATTAAGCTTGTTTTTTCTTAAATTCCTCTAAGCCCTCAATAGTTTCATTCATAACCTTACTAAGCCCCATTCCAAAAAGCAAAATTGCCCATGAAAGATAAATCCAAATAAAAAGCAGTAATACAATACTAAAAGATCCATAAAGTGTTAAATAAGCTTTGTTATAAAAAACATAATAAACAAAAGCCCATTTACTAATAGACCAAAATAAAGCAGTAATTAAAGAGCTAATAAGAATATTTTTTGTGCTAATTGCTGTATTTGCAGAAAGCTTAAAAAGCACAAAAAAGACAAACCAAGTAACTAAATAAGGAATAACTCGCAAAGCCCAAGATAAAAAATCACTATAGCCTAAACTTCCTAAATAAGCATAAATCTTTGCACTAAAATAAACAGAAAACAAAATACCTAAGGGGATAAGAGTCATAGAAGTCCAATAAAGTGATAAAGAGTCCCAAAACCCTCTACTTTGGGAGCAAAAAATCTTTTGTGTAATAAATTGATAATTTCTAAAAAACAAAATAGAGGTAGTAAAAGCATAAATTAAACCGATACCACCAAGTTTTGTAGAACTATGCAAAAAATTATCTAAATAACTTAAAAAGACATCTGAATAAGTTGGGATAAAGTTCTCGACAATAAAGCCTTTAAAGCCCTCTAAATATTCTTTAAAATCCGGTAAAATTGTCATTACCGAAAAAACAATTAATAACATAGGTAAAATAGCAAAAATCGTATAAAAACTAAGACTTGCCGCAAAATAAAGCAAGTCCCCTTTTAAAAATACATATAAGTAAGCAACAGGTAGATATAATCGCTTTGATATTCTCCTTGCTATCATTCTTAAACTTTGCACTCTTAAAACTCTAAAAATCAAAGATCAATTTTACTCACAACTTGTAGCGATATTATAACCATATTCTTTAATACGTTTTACCTCATCTTTAGGGGTATTCCCCTTAGTTGTCAAATAATCCCCCAACACTACTGCATTAATCCCACATTCAAAAAGCTCTTTTTGCTCTTCTCCAAACACGCTCTCTCTGCCTCCTGCAATCATCAATCTTGCACTAGGTAAATATTCTCTAGCTAATTTCACACATTCTAAGGCTTCATTTTTATTTAAAACTTTTTGCTCTAGGGGTAATGCGGGATTAGGTATAAAGAAATTAATAGGAACACTATGAGGATTAAGCGTTTTTAGGGCATAGAGTAAATCCATTCTATCTTGCCAAGATTCCCCCATTCCAAAAATTCCTCCACTGCATAATCCAAGACCCACTTCTAAGGTATTTTCACAGGTTTGATAACGTTCATTAAAAGAATGTGTGCTACAAATCTTAGGGAAAAAATTTTTACTGGCTTCTAAATTATGGTTATAACTCGCAATACCTGCTTCCTTTAAAGCCTTTAAAGACTCTTTAGAAGCAATGCCACTACAGCCAATTAAGTGCAAATGCAACCCCTGCTTTAGAATCTCTCTTGTAGCTTGTGTAATATATTCTAATCGTTTATCATCTAAATCTCTCCCACTTGTTACAAGGCAAAAGCCTAAAGCACCATTATCTGCTGCATTTTTTGCCTCTAAGACTATTTTATCAATAGACTTAAACCTATAACGTTCAATTTCTGCATTATATTTAGCACTTTGTGTGCAATAAGCACAATCCTCAGCACAAGAACCACTTGATACATTACAAATTGTGCATAAAAAAATATCACTCATCTTTATCCCCTTATAATCTCATCTCTACCACTAAATCTTGTATTTTTACTCACCTTCTCTAAATAAAAGACTGCAACTTCACAACAAATATTTTTCAAACATTGTTTCTTTAATGCTTAAATCCTCATTAAAATGTGTAATACGCTTAATCCTAATCCATTGATTATTATAGATACCAAATTCTACACTATTGAAATTTTGCCTATATTTATAGATAGCTTTAGCGGTGCAAAAATAAAGTTTATTGTTTTTTAAAAAAGTAAATTGCATAGAAGGCAAAGGATTTTTAGAAGTTTCTTTTGTAACTAAAAAGCTTGGATATTTATCTAAAATTTCTAGAATCTCTTGTTCCATTTAACCTCCTTATATTTCTTGACGCTCTTTGCAAGAGATACACTCTAAGATTTCTTTTTTTCTATAAGTGCGTCTTGCCATTAATCCCTTACACTTAGGGCAAATAACATTTGTAGGGGGATAAGTAGAGATAAAATCACATTTTGGATAATTCCCACAACCATAAAATTTACCCCTCTTGCCCTTTCTCTCTATAATATCTCCCCCATCTTTTGGACATTTTACCCCCTCTAAGATAACATTAACTTTTTCATTTTGAAGAGACTGCGTATTTTTACACTCTGGGTATCCACTGCAAGCTAGAAACTCTCCATTTCTGCTATATTTTTTTACCATAGGCTTACCACATTTTTCACAATTCCCAAAATCCTCTTGTGCTTTTTCCTCCTTTTTTATATATTTGCATTTAGGGTAACCACTACAACCTACAAACTCCCCAAATCTACCATTCCTCTTTACTAATTCTTGACCACATAAGGGACATTTTTCTCCTGTAGGAATAGTAACTTTTTGGCTTTTAATAGTATTTTTTCCCTCAGCAATTTTTTGGATAAAAGGTTCATAAAACTGCCATAATAATTTTTGCCAATCTTGTTTATTTTCAGCAATTTCATCAAGCTTTTCTTCTAAATTAGCCGTAAATTGAGAATCCACAATTTCTTCAAAATACTCTTGCAATAATTCAATAACCTTAAAAGCAACTTCTTGGGGTTTTATTTGCTTCTTCTCAATAGTAATATATTCTCTTGAAGTTAATAAAGAAATAGTTGGTGCATAAGTGCTTGGACGACCTATCCCTAAAGATTCTAAAGTCTTAATAAGGCTTGCCTCTGAAAACCTTGAAGGTGGCTCTGTTTGCTTAGTTAGTACTTCACATTTCTGTAATTTTAAGGTTTCTCCCTCCTTAAAGCTTGGTAAAAGTTTGTCCTTATCCTCCTGTCCTAAGACCTTATAAAATCCATCAAAAAGGAGTTTTCTACCACTTAGTTTTAAGAGCGATTCTCCTCCTTGTATGAAAATATTTTGCATTTCAAATTCTGCATCATTCATTTGGGAGCTTAAAAATCGGTTATAGATTAAAGTATAAAGCTTTAATTCATCACCCTTTAAATATTGTGCAGCAATTTGGGGAGTAAAGTCCATTAAAGTTGGTCGTATAGCCTCGTGAGCCTCTTGTGCGTTTTTAGATTTTGTAGCATAAACTTTAGGCTTAAGTGGGATATATGCTTTGCCATAGAGCTTTGCTATCATTGCTCTAGCTTCCTCTTGAGCTTCTTTTGCGACATTTAAACTATCGGTTCGCATATAAGTAATTACTCCCATAGAGCCTTTATGGGTCATTACTCCCTCATAGAGCTTTTGTGCATTTTGCATAGTGCGAGAGGGTGAAAATCCTAAAAAAGAACTAGCACTTTGCTGTAAGGTAGAAGTCATAAAAGGTGGCGGAGGAGTTATTTTTCTCTTTTTATTTTCTATCTCTTTAATAAGAAATTGAGATTTTTTCAAAGATTCCTTAATGGCTAACGCCTTTTTCTCCTCTTGCAAACTAAGTTTTTGGATTTTCTCTCCATTAAACTCTATTAATTCAGCCTCTAAATCTTTATCAAATAAGACTTCAAGCACATAATAAGTAATAGGCTTAAAACTTAAGATTTCTTTTTCTCTATCTACCACAATCTTTAAAGCACTACTTTGCACCCTACCAGCACTTAAACCTCTTTGAATCTTAGAAGCAATTAAAGGGCTTAAACGATAGCCTACAATTCTATCTAAAAGCCGCCTTGCTTGTTGGGCATTGACTTTATCCATATCAATATAGCGAGGACTTTTTAAAGAATCCATAATCGCTTTTTTAGTAATTTCGTGAAAAACAATGCGAGGAAGCTTAAGGGGATTTTTACCAATAGCTGTGGCGATATGATAACCAATAGCTTCCCCCTCTCTATCCTCATCAGTTGCTATATAAACCTCCTTAGCACTTTTAGCTAGTTTTTTGAGATTATCCACCACGGCTTTATGGGATTGGTCAATCGTATATTCAGGGATAAAACTATTCTCTTCAATTTTAATTCCAAAGCTATGCTTAGGCAAATCCCTAATATGCCCCTTAGAAGCAATTACCTCATAATCATTACCTAAAAAATTCTTAATAGTACGTGCTTTAGTAGGAGATTCTACGATAATTAGATCTTTCAAACTTATAATTCCTAAAAATAAATTCCTATTTAAGAAGCTAATCATAACAAAAATTTTCTAAAAAATATCAAGCCCCCATAAACTATATATCCAAATTCAAAATGATAATTTTCTATACAATTTTGTAATACTTATGTATAAAATGTAAATAATTTGTTTCCTTTTTATACATAACTTTTTAGAATATTTATAAATATCCTCATCCACTAACAAAATAAACTCTAATTTAAAGTATGATTAAAAAATATTTATACAAAAGGAAATAAAGCAATGATAGAACAAACTCTAGCCTTTGCTGAAGAGCTACAAAATAAAATACAACAACACCTCTCCAAAGAAGAAAAAGAATTTCATCTTAAAATGCAAAAACTCCTCAATAATCCCACCAACAAAGTAATGCTTATAGAGCTACTAGATCGTTCTTTTCGTTCTAAAGAAAAGAGTGCAACCTTTGAACTTATAGAATATACATTAAGAAAATATGGTATTGCGGATTTCTTTTCTGCATTTGAAAAATTCTTACTTTTTAGTTTTTTAAATGTTGGTAAATTTATACCTAATATTAGCGTCCCATTTTTTATCTCACAACTTAGAAAAGATACGAAAAATATGGTTTTAGATGCAAACCCAATAACACTACAACAGCTATAAAACGACATTTTAAATCAAAGTTTTTCCATTTAAAAACGAAGCGGTTTGATTTAAAATGGAAAAAATCAGCAAACATTAAGCTTATAAACTTGCT
>NZ_JRPC02000118.1 GCF_000765745.2 Helicobacter apodemus | reverse complement strand
TGTAGAGCTTCCCAATAATATGCCTTTATACAGGCAACCATTGTTTGCTCAAATTGTAATATTCCCATTTGTAAGCAAGGATGGAAACTATCACGGTTACAGCGAATCTTGGATTAAGATTAAGGAGGGTGAATTTGTATTAAGCGACGCAGGAGCAGAAACGAACAAAGAGAGAATGTTTGATTATAATGAGGCTGGAAAATGAGATTAGGAGAGATTCAGAGTAAATTAAAAGAATCTAAAGAGAAGCTACAAGCCACCAAAGAATCCCTAAATATACAAAAGGAAAATATCTTTAAAAAAGTTATAAAACCTTTTGATGATTTAACTTCCTTACCAACAGCAATTTTTAATAATATTTTTAAGCGTTATAGACTTTCAGATTTCTTGCCCTACCTATGCTATGACAAAGAGGAGAAAATTTATATTAATAACGATAACTCTTATGGAGCT
>NZ_JRPC02000013.1 GCF_000765745.2 Helicobacter apodemus | reverse complement strand
GTAGAATCTTTTGTATGAGATTGTAAAGTTATAGTATTTGCAGTTTTAGCATTGACTTTAGAATTTGTTTTAGAATGTAAGACTTGGCTTCTTAGAGGAGTATTATTGCCCCCCCCCCCCCGCAGGGTATTGAGGTTGTAAGTGTAGAGTTTTGCATAGGTTATTCTCCTTGTATATTATGAAAACACCAAATTAATAATTGATTTTAGGTATTTTAATTCAATAAAGATTAAATTAATTTTAATGGTATCGTATTGGTTACTGCAAAAAACTTATATAAACTCATTTTTGATAGTTTTCTATCCACTTTTCCGCGATTCTTATAGCATTGGTTGCTGCCCCTACACGCAACTGGTCAGCTACACACCAAAGGTGTAGTATCTTTTTGTCATAATTATCTACACGCACTCTCCCTACATAGGTATCATCGGTATCCGTAGCAAGGGTAGGCATAGGGTATTTGCCCTCTTGTGGATTGTCTATTAGGACTAAAGAGGGGGCTTGTTTTAATACCTCTTGAGCTTTTTCTTTGCTCACCTCTTTTTCAAATCTTATCGTGATAGATTCACTATGGCTACGCAAAATAGGCACACGCACACAAGTAGCACTCACTTCAAAATCACTATGGAGTATCTTATTAGTCTCTTTTACCATTTTCATCTCTTCTTTGGTGTAGCCATTTTCTAAAAACACATCAATTTGTGGGATAAGGTTTAAGGCTATACGATGAGGAAATGCTTTAGCCTCACAAGAATCCAAACTGAAATCAAAGAATTTTTGCATTTGTATTACTAATTCTTCCATTCCCTTTTTACCCGCACCAGAAACTGCTTGGTAAGTGCTAACATCTACGCGCTTAATCCCAAAGGCTCTATGCAAAGGGGCTAAAACCTGAACCATTTGGATAGTAGAGCAATTAGGGTTTGCGATAATCCCTGTTTTTTCCCATAAACCAATATCCTTAGGATTAACTTCTGGGACAACTAGAGGCACATCTTCTTGCATTCTAAAATAGCTTGTATTATCAATCACTACCGCACCGGATTTAGCTGCACTTTGAGCAAATTCTGCACTCACACTACCTCCTGCAGAGAAAAATGCGATTTCAATCTTTTGTTCTTCAAAGACTTTATGGGTAAGCTCCCTTATGGCATAAGTTTTGCCCTGATATTCTATCTCTCTCCCTACACTTCTAGCACTTGCTAGAGGGATAAGCTCTGCAATAGGAAAATCCCTCTTCTCTAATACCCTAAAAAGCTCCTCACCTACTGCCCCTGTGGCACCCACTACAGCTACATTATACTTTTTCATCACTTTCCTTATAGTTTAATATTATATTGCTCCATTTTCTGCATAAAAGATTCCTTTTTCATCCCTAAAAGGGAGGCGGCTTTATCCATATCTGAATCACAACTTTTTAAAGCTTCATAAAGCAACTCCTCTTCTAAATTTGCTATCTTTTTCGCCCCTCCGCTCTCTCTTGAGCTTAAGAATAAATCCTCTGGCATAATGGTATCTTCCTCACACAAAATAGCCGCCCTCTCAACAACAGATAAAAGTTCTCGAATATTACCTGGCCAATTATAGGCTAAAAGCTGCTCTTTTGCACCCTTGCCCCATTTTTTCTTTCCTATACCATATTGTAAATCTACTTGCTCTAACTTCCATTCGCAAAGCGGAATAATCTCTTCTTCTCTCTCTCTTAATGGAGGGATATGCACGGGGATAGTTTGCAGTCTAAAGAATAAATCCTCTCTAAACTCTCCTTGCTTAATCTTCTTTTGAATATCGGCATTAGTCGCTGCGATAAATCGAATATCTACCTTAAGGGGCTTACTACTCCCAAGCCTAACAACTTCCCTCTCTTGCAAAACCCTTAATAATTTCGCCTGTAATGCAAGGGGCATTTCTCCAATTTCATCTAAAAAGAGTGTTCCTCCATTAGCTATTTCAAATTTCCCTGCCCTACCCTCTGTAGCGTCTGTAAAAGCACCTTTTTCATAACCAAAAAGTTCTGATTCTAATAAATTCTCTGGAATGGCTGCCATATTAATAGCTACAAAGGGGGAATTGTGCCGTAAAGAGTTTTGGTGAATATGGTTTGCAAAAAGTTCTTTTCCTACACCACTCTCCCCTAATAACAACATAGAAGCATCTGTTTTAGCGGCTTTATTCACAAGCTTTAGGATATTTTCTAATGCTGCTGAAGTAGCAACAAAACTTTGTTTTTGTGAAATAGCGGATTTTTTGGGAGATTTAGCGATGACCTCTTTTGCTTTCTTGGCCCGCTTTATCGCTTCTACTAAAGTTTCCACTTCAAAGGGTTTGGTTAAAAAGTCCTTGACCCCTAGGCGGATAGAATCAATAGCTTTATTTAAAGTCGCATTTCCTGTTATAATCAAAGCTTCATAACGACCATTGAGGGTTTTTAAAAATTCTAATCCGTCCATTTGGGGCATATTAATATCTGTAATAATCAAATCGATAGAATCATCAAGTTTTTTTAAGGCATCTTTTGCGCTTTTGAAACTTATCACTTCAAAATCTTTATATTCCCCTAAAGCAATTTCTAAAGATTTTCGCATATTAATATCATCTTCTACAATAGCTAATTTCATCTCATCTCCTTATTCTTAAGAGCAAAAATCGTTGCGATTCCGCTCTCAAACTCTATTTGGATACGCATTGGAGGTATCCATAAAAAGGTTAGTGATTGGCTTTGTAAATGCTGCATTTTTGTCCTATCCTCTAACTTAATCCCCCAAGCAAAAAAACATTCTAAAATCTCTTCTTTATGCTCTTTTAAAAACTCTTTTTCGCTCCTTGCTAAATGAGAGATTTCACATTTTTTATTAGGATTCTTGTCTTTATTTAGCACCTTTGCCCCTATCATTGTAGGGGAGAAATAATACTTTTCTTTTAAAATTATGCCATTTTTCACATTTAGTTGATAGGAAAAGATATATTCAGAAGCATAAAATGGCATTGACAAAAAGAGGACAAAAATAATCTTTTGCATTATTCCTCTTTGTTATTTGCTCCTAGCAAACCTATATCCTCATCACTCTCTTGTATTTCTTTTTCTTCTTTAGGGCATCGTGCGATAGACACTACTTTTTCATCATTGACATTTACAATAATCACTCCACTTGTAGCCCTACCTGCTTTGCGGATACTTTGCATATCTACCCTAATCATCTTACCGCTGCTTGTTAGCACCATTAAATCCATATTTTCATCAACATTCACAACACCTACTAATTTTCCTGTTTTAGGGGTAAGCTTCATAGCAATCACCCCTTTACCGCCTCTTTTGGTGATTCGATATTCGTTAGCCTCTGTTCTTTTGCCAATACCCTTTTCACTAACGCTTAAAATCTCCTCATTCTCATTAGCAATAATCGTTGCACCAATCACATAATCTTTTAACATTTTAAACTTAATAGCAGTAACCCCTCTTGCTGCACGACCAATTTCCCTAACATCCTCTACAACAAATCGCACACACATTCCCTCATAAGTAACTACTAAGATTTCTTTAATCTCTGAAGAAATAATTTTAGCAGTAACCAACTCATCATTATCATCAAGATTAATAGCCCTAACCCCGACACTTCTTATATTTTTAAATTCACTTAAATTCGTTCGCTTAATGATTCCATTCTTGGTAAAAAAGGCAATAGATTTATCATTATTAAAATCTTTAGTTGTGATAGTTGCCATAATCTTTTCATCAGGAGAGAGATTAATAAGATTTACGACAGCTTTACCAATAGCGGTTCGGCTTGCTTCTGGAATCTTATAGACTTTAAGCCAATAGAGTTGTCCTTTGTTAGTAATAAACATAATCGTATCGTGCGTATCAGAGACAAAGAAACTTTCAATAAAATCATCATCGTGCGTATTCGCAGAGATTTTACCTTTTCCACCACGATTTTGCTTTTCATAGGTTCTAACTGGAACTCGCTTAACATAACCTCTATGGCTCATAGTAACAACTACGGATTCATTAGGGATTAAATCCTCCATATCAATACTTTCATAGTCTTCTTCAATAGCGGTTAATCGCTTCGTTGAAAACTTCTCTTTTATCTCTAGTAATTCTTCTTTAATAATTTTGTTTAAGAGTTCCTCACTTTTCAAAATAGAGCTTAGGTATTCAATCTCTTTAAGGAGTTCTTGGTATTCATTTTCTATTTTATCCCGCTCTAAACCAGTTAATCGTTGTAACCGCATTTCTAAAATTGCTTGGGCTTGAATCTCACTTAAATTAAACTTACTCACTAATCCCTCTTTAGCCACTTTAGAATCACTACTAGAGCGGATAAGTGCTACGATAGCGTCAATATGTTCTAAGGCAACCCTTAAACCCTCTAAAATATGCGCTCTAGCCTTTGCCTTTTCTAGCTCAAAAATACTGCGGCGGATAACGATACTTTTACGATGGGAGATAAATAAATTTAAAAGCTCTAAGAGAGTAAAAATTTTAGGCTCTTTATTATAAATGGCTAGGAGTATGATGCCAAAAGTGCTTTCCATAGGTGTAGATTTAAAAAGGTGATTAAGCACAATCTCACTCATTGCCTCTTTTTTTAACTCAATAACAACCCTTATCCCTTCTCTATCAGATTCATCCCTTACTTCAGAAATGCCTTCAATAACCTTTTCTTTTGCAAGTTCAGCAATTTGCTCTACAAGTCGTGCCTTATTGACTTGATAGGGTATTTCATCAATCACAATCACATCTTTAGTTTTGGTTTTTTCAATATGGGTTTTTGCCCTAATCTTAATTCTGCCTCTACCACTTTCATAAGCTTCCCTTATCCCATTTTTACCATAAATAATTCCGCCTGTTGGAAAATCTGGTCCCTCAATAAATCTTAAAATCTCATCAAGCTCTGCTTTGGGATTATCAATCATATAAACTAGAGCATCTATAATCTCATCTACTCTATGTGGGGGGATATTTGTAGCCATTCCTACCGCAATTCCATTAGAACCATTGACTAAAAGATTAGGAAGACGACTAGGTAGAATATCAGGCTCTTTTAGGGTATCATCATAGTTAGGGAGAAAATCCACAGTCTCCTTATCAATATCCCGCAAAATCTCTTCAGAAGCTTGAGTCATCCTTGCTTCGGTATAACGCATAGCCGCAGCACTATCCCCATCAATACTACCAAAGTTCCCTTGTCCATCGACAAGTCTTAGACGCATAGAAAAATCTTGTGCCATTCTTACTAATGCATCATAAACTGCAGTATCTCCGTGAGGATGGTATTTACCTATCACATCCCCTACAATCCTTGCAGACTTTTTATAAGCAACCCTAGAAGTAACCCCAAGTTCATACATTGCATAAAGTATTCTTCTATGGACAGGTTTCAAACCATCTCTAGCATCAGGTAATGCACGCCCTACAATAACACTCATAGAATAATCAAGATAACTCTCTTTAATAGAATCTTCAATATTTATATTTTGAATATCTTGGTTTAGCAAATCAGACATTTATTCCCTTTAAAAATACAAAAATGTGGCTAGATTCTACCCTCATTTTACTTTAATCTTGCTAATTAGCATAACAATGTGTTTGGATAGAGGGGTATGCTTGAAAAATGGTAGTTTTACTATTAACTTCACAAAGAAAATGCACAATTTCTTTAGCTTTTAAAATTTTTTTTTGCACCTTTCCAGTAATAATTCCTGCAAAGAAATCTTCTACAAAAAAATCCTTACTCTTTACGAAAATAGGCATTCCTAAAAAATTTTCTTTTTGGACTTGTAATAAAGTCATAAATTTTCCTAAGGGCATCATTTTTCTTTGAAACTCTAGCCAATTACCAATCATGATATAAGAAATATCCGCATTTTTATCTAAAGTAAAATCTTGAGATTCTTCTAAAAGATTTAAAAAACTTTCTTCAAAAATCAATGCCCGAAAACTTCCCTGCGGAAGAATATTACAATAAATATCTGTAAAGGTAGAAATTGCCAAAATCGCTAAATCTAAATTTGTATCTAAGGCTAAGACTTTAGCATAACCAAGACAAGCAATGGGATTGTTTAGGGCTTCTGTATCATAAACTAGGATATTCCCTACTTTGCTATTTTGATAAACATTTTGTGCGCTTGTAATGATTAAGCCATCATTAATAATAATTCCATAACCCTCTATTTCATTATACATCCCAAAGTCTGTAACAATCTTTACACCATACCTTAACCAAGAAGGGTATAAAGACTCTGCATTAAGATTTACAGCTAAGAAAAGTAACAAAATAATCTTAGGCATATTATTCCCTTGTCAGTAGAGTTTTAAATCCCAATACTACAATAACTTTCTTTAAATATTATTCCAAGACTATTATATTTTCATAACCATAAGCACTCTTTTAATTTAATCCTAAATTTTTAGTAAAAATTATAATTTTAACGCTTTTATAGTCTATAATATCTATCTTTAAATAATAAAAAATTTAGAAAACTTAAAGGAGAATCCCAATGAAAACTAAAACATTTGATACTAGTAAAGAAGTCCTTGATAAATTGCAATTTGCTATGATAAAAACACAAAAAGGTAATATGAGCATTAGACTTTTCCCCAATGAAGCACCAAATACTGTAGCAAACTTTGCTTCTTTAGCACAAAGTGGGTTTTATGATAATCTTAATTTTCACCGCGTAATTGCTGGATTTGTCGCACAAGGAGGTTGTCCTGAAGGGAGTGGAAGAGGAGGACCCGGATATAGTATTGCCTGTGAGCTAGAAAACAATCCCCATAAACACCTAAAAGGAACCCTTTCTATGGCACACGCTGGAAGAGATACTGGCGGAAGTCAATTTTTCATCTGTTTTGCCCCCCAACCTCATCTTGATGGGGAACATACTATCTTTGGACAAATAGAAGATAAAGAAAGCTTGAAAGTCTTAGATTCTCTTAAAGAGGGAGATATTATCTTAACCATTATCGTTTAAAGTGATAAACTCTAAAAACTTAAGCGGTTTTTAGAGTAATAACTGCAAGGATAATCATACAAATTCCAACCCAACCTATGGGTTTAAGCTTTTGTTTAAAAAAATACCATCCCCCAAGTGTAGTTCCTAAAATCCCTATACTTCCCCAAAGCGTGTAAGCTATGGCAAGCTTCATTCCCTCTAAACTTAATACTAAGAGATAAAAAGCTAACCAAACTAACAAAATCGATAAAATTCCCCATTTAAGATTCTTAAACCCATTAGACTTATTCAATGCAAGATTTGCAAAAACATCTAAAAGGGCTGCTAAAACAACATAGAGTAAGTAAATATTAAACATTGCTAGGCTTCTCTCCAAAATTTACTAGTGCAATTCCAAGGAGTGCTAATGCTAAACCTATATATTCTTGCATTTTTAATTCTGCCCCAAATGCAAAAATAGCAATAATTGTAATAAGGCTTAAGCCTACAATCTCCCAAATCGCGTAGGCCATGCCTACGCTAATCTTTTTTAGGGATAAAGACATACAATAATACGCAATGGCAATGCTAATAAAGAGTATAGATAGCACCAAAGCTTTATTATCCTCTTGTGAATAATTAACAATAGAAACGCCAAATACTTCAGAAAAAATCGCTAAAAATAAAAAAATCCAAGCCTTTAACATATTCTACCCTTATCTAAGACTACTAAATAAATTATAAATCCCCATTCCCCATAAGTGATAAATTATAACATAAAGGATAAATAAAACAAAAAATCGCTAAAATTCTCAGTAAATTTTACTTAAGCTAAAGGCAATTATCCCTATGCAAATTACCCTGCCTAACTACTCTATCACCTTTGGTGCTTTACCCAATATCTCCCATAAAGGGAAAGTATTAATCATCACTAATCCAAAAATTGCAGGATTGCATTTACAATTCTTACTCTCTAAAATTCAAGCTAATGAAGTCTATTGTTTAAGCCTGCAAGATGGGGAAACTTATAAAAATATGCAAAGTATAGAACTTATTTTAGAATCTGCTTTCAATCATCGCTTAGATAGAAATTCCTTAATGATTGCTTTTGGCGGAGGAGTCATCGGCGATATAGTAGGTTTTGCCTCTGGAATTTTTATGCGTGGGATTGATTTTATCCAAATCCCTACCACACTCTTAGCACAAGTTGATTCTAGTGTTGGGGGTAAAACAGGCATTAATAATCAATTTGGTAAAAACCTTGTTGGGCTTTTTCACCAACCCAAAGCGGTTTATATTGATACCCACTTTCTAAAAACACTCCCTAAGAGAGAATTTAACGCAGGAATAGCAGAAATTATCAAAATGGCAATTTGTTTTGATAAAGACTTTTTTACCTCCCTTAAAACAACAAATTGGGAAGATTCTAAGAATCTTTTAGAATGTATTTATAAAGTTGTAAGCATTAAGGCTCAAGTTGTAAGAGAGGATGAGACAGAAAAAGGGATTAGGGCAGCTTTAAATTATGGGCATACCTTTGGGCATATCATTGAAGCCCAAAGTGGTTATGGACATTATTTGCACGGAGAGGCGGTAAGTATTGGAATAGTTATGGCAAATACCTTAGCACTTCGTTTAAATCTCATCACTCAACAACAATATCAAGAAATTTTACAAATCCTCAAACAAAACAATTTACCCACTACTTACAAGATTAAAGATATTACGACCTTTTATCAAGCCTTTTTCCTGGACAAAAAAAGCATTAACAACAAATTAAAGTTTGTCTTGCCAAAGGGGATAGGGGATTTTATCTTTAAAGAAGATACCTCCAAAGACTTATTAATGCAAATACTCAAGGAATTTCAAGAATGAAACTATTATTTTATAGTTTCATTCTTTTATTTAGCTGTATCAAGCTTTATGCACTTAGCAGTGCAGAGGAAATAAGAATCATTCAACAAATAGACCAAGAAATCCAAAGCATTGATAAAATCTCAAATAATCCTAATAATCTTTGGCTAAAAAAATATTCTAACTACCAAACTTACCAACAAGTTATTTTTAATATTACCAAACTTCAAGAAGAAGTCTCCTCCCTACAAGCACAACCAAAAACCCTTGAAACACAAAGTCAGCTTATTAGCCTAGAGAGAAATCTCAACACACTTAATCAGCAAAAAAGCCTCCTAGAAGTTCATAAGGATTCTCCTTTTATAGAATTAATCGAGAGCACTAACTTAGGGGAGATTCCTAATGTAACTAATCCTATTTTAATCATTCAAGCTTTCTCTTACATCAAAAGGAGTAAGCAAGAAATAGAAACGCTCAAAACTAATTACAAAACCTTAGAGGAGACTTTAGATAACCTCCGTAAAAAGGAAATTCTTTTAAACACTCTTTTAAAAGTCTTTAAAGACTCTAAAAATAAAGAACAATTAACGCAAATTTGCACAACTAATTATTGCCTCTTTTCTAATCCTCAATCCATTCTCAAAGCCTTGCAAGATAATGCAGAGACTATAAAAGTTTTAGAGGCTACACAAAATATATTCTCAACAACTTTTGGGATTTTTTCTAAAGAGGCAGAAGAAAATATAGAAAAATTAAGGGCACAAATTAAAGCACAAACACTCAAAGGGGTTTATATTGGAATTGTTCTTTTAATCCTTACAGCCATTGCCATTTTTACAAAATTAGGGGTGCGTAAATATATCCATAATAACGAAAGGATTTATACTGCTAATAAGATTATTAACTTTTTAAACATTACTTTAATTATTGTAATATTGCTTTTTTCTTATTTGGATAATGTTAGCTATCTTGTAACTGTGCTTGGATTTGCCTCTGCTGGTTTAGCCATTGCAATGAAAGACTTGTTTATGTCAATTTTAGGGTGGTTTGTTATTATTATTGGTGGAGCCGTGCATGCAGGGGATAGGATAAAGGTTATCAAAGATGGGGCAGTGTATGTAGGGGATGTCTTAGATATTTCAGTATTAAGAATTATTTTATATGAAGATGTTACTTTAACCTCTTATAAAGAAAATCGCCGTGCAGGGAGAGTGATATTTATCCCTAATAATTTCGTCTTTACCACTATGTTTTCTAATTATAGCCATAGTGGTATGCAAACCGTATGGGATGGCATAGACTTCACCATAACTTTTCAATCTGACCACGCAAAAGCTTGCCATATCGCTAGAGAATGTGCTAGAAAATATGCTAAAGGCTATACAGAATCTACAAGGAAGCAATTTAATAAATTAAGGAATCGCTACACTTTACGCAACCTTAGTGTTGAACCTCGTGTATATAGTTTCTTAGAACCCAATGGTATTAGAATTTCTGTATGGTATCTCACAAATTCCTTTGCAACTTTAGCACTCCGAAGCAACATTAGTGCAGAGATTATTAATGAAATCCTTAAAACCAAAGAGATTGAAATTGCCTACCCAAGCACTACTATTTATTATAGCGGAGATAAAAATATCCCTATAAATGATGGTTCTATTCCTCCCATACAAGGAGATTTATGATAGCTGATACCTTAAGAAAACCTAAAGTTTATTTCAAGACTTTTGGTTGTCGCACTAACCTTTTTGATACACAAGTTATGATGAATGCTTTAAGGGATTTTATACAAACCCCCTATGAAGAAGATAGCGATATTATTATTGTAAATTCTTGCACAGTAACTAATGGGGCAGATAGTGGAGTAAGAAACTATATTAACCGCCTCCAAAATGAGGGAAAAAAAATCTATTTTACAGGCTGTGGAGTCAAAACTCAAGGAGAATCTCTTTTGCAAAAAGGGCTTGTATTTGGGGTATTTGGACATTCTTTTAAAGAACAAATCAATGAATTACTTAAACAATCAAAAAGCTTTTATCTACAAGATGATTTAGAAAATCTCGATTCTACAATCATCACAGATTTTATAGGAAAGAGTCGTGCATTTATTAAGATTCAAGAGGGATGTAACTTCGCTTGTAGTTACTGCATCATCCCTAGTGTTCGTGGAAAGGCTAGAAGCTTTAGCAAAGAAAAAATCTTACAACAAATCACCACCCTTTGCCAAAAAGGCTTTAGCGAGTTTATTTTAACAGGAACGAATATGGGAAGTTGGGGTATTGAATCTAAGCAGAGCATTAGCACGCTACTACAAGATATTTGCCAAATTGATGGAGTGAAACGCTTAAGATTAGGAAGTTTAGAGCCCTCACAAATTAATGGGGCTTTCTTTGAAGTATTAGCTAATCCTAAGATAGAGCGGCATTTACATATTGCCTTACAACACACCTCTCCTTTTATGCTAAAGCTTATGAATCGCCAAAATACTTACTCCAAAGATTATCTACTTTTTGAAAAGCTTTCTAAAATGGGCTTTGCTTTAGGTAGTGATTATATTATAGGACATCCACAAGAATCACAAAAAATTTGGGAAGAAGCGTTAGAGAATTTTAGGGCATTACCCCTTACCCATTTGCATAGCTTTATTTATAGCCCAAGAGATGGAACACCCTCAAGCACGCTTAAACGCGATGTGAGAGGAAATATCGCTAAAGAGCGTCAAAAACAACTTGAAGTAATTGTTGCAAACAATAATCTTGCTATGCGTCAAAAACTCCAACAATCTAATACTCCTCTTAATATTTTAATAGAATCGCAAAAAGTAGTAGAAAATCAAACCCTTTATAGCGGATTAGATGAATATTATAATCGAATTGAAATTACTTCTAAAATGCCAATTTCTAAAGACTGCTGGATAAAAGTAATCCATTTTACTGCTAAAGAGGATAAAAATTATGCACAAATCTAAATATCTTATTTTTGGGATTTGTCTTTCTATCAGTGCATTGATTTTACTAGTAATTCTTTCTTTAAAGGATAATGCTATGCTCATTAGCAATTCACAATTACATTATCTTATGCAAGATTCGCTCCCAAATTCTGCAAAAATAAGAGGGGATTATTTATATTTTAAAATCAATCAGCAATCTTATAAAATCGCTAAAGAAAGTGTAGATCTTAAAAGTTTTGGTGAGAAAATTCCCGTAGAAATTACTACACACTCTACTTTTTTAGAAAACTTCGAATGGATTTTATTTATTTTTGCCATTATTATTTGTTTATTTTTAGTAATTAAAAACTCTCAATACTCTAAAGAGTCTGGTAAAAATCTCTCTTTAAAAAATATTCAAGATATTCAGAAACTAAGCCACGAGATTAATCAAAGCCTTGATTTAGCTAAGATACAATCCACGCAATCTAATATCACTTTTGAAGATGTAGCTGGCATTAGTGAAGCTAAGGAGGAATTAGAAGAAATTATTGATTATCTAAAATCTCCACAAAAATACCAAAACTTTGGAGTGAAGCTCCCAAAAGGAGTGCTTCTAATAGGACCACCTGGAGTTGGTAAAACATTAATCGCTAGAGCCTTAGCAGGGGAAGCTGGTGTGCCGTTTTTTTACCAAAGTGGTGCAAGCTTTGTGCAAATTTATGTCGGTATGGGGGCAAAAAGAGTAAGGGATTTATTCACTAAAGCTAAGCTTAATGCACCCTCTATTATTTTTATTGATGAGATTGATGCAGTGGGTAAAGCAAGAGGAGGTATGCGTAATGATGAGCGAGAAGCAACGCTTAACCAACTCCTAACAGAAATGGATGGCTTTGAAGATAGTAAGGGCGTTATAGTAATTGGGGCAACCAATAATATGGATTCTATGGATGAAGCTTTACTAAGAAGTGGAAGATTTGATAGGAGAATATTTGTTGAATTACCCAATTTGCAAGAGAGGATTAAAATCTTAAAAGTGCATTGTAGGGATAAAAATTATGATTTTAATCTTGAAGAGGTAGCAAGACTTTGCGTAGGGTTTAGCGGAGCTGGTATCGCTTCACTCATTAATGAGGCAGCACTGAATGCGATCAAGAGGGATTCTAAAATTATCCAAAAAGAAGATATTTTAAGTGTGCGTGATAAGGTGATGATAGGGGTAAAGAAAAAACTAAGCTTTAATGAAAAAGAAAAAGAAATTCTAGCTTTTTATCAAGCAGCAAAAGCCTTTAGTGCGTATCATTTAGAAATACCTTTTGAGAAAACAACTTTAATGAGTGATGGTTTAAAATACTTAGATAAAGAATTTTCAAGCAAAAATGAATTAGAAAACCAAATCAAAGTGCATCTCTCGGGGGTTGCAGCATTAAAGCTACTTTATGATGAATACTACTCACATTCTAAAGAGGATTTAAACATCGCCAAAAACATTGCTAAAAAAATGGTTGAATCCTATGGAATGGGGGAATACCTTATAGGCAGTGAAGAAGATATTTTAAGGATTTTAGAAAATTGCAAAATAGAACGTATAGAATTTTTTAAAAATTACCAAAATCTTCTTAATACCATCCAACAAAAACTTTTACAAAATGAAAAATTAGAATACCAAGAAATTGGGGAATTAATCAATGCCACCCTTTAAAAGCTTTGGCACATATAGGCTTTTATCCCTCATCCCTAAAGAGCTTTTAACACCCTTTAGCGTTGTTGGGGTAAAAGAGCATTGTGTTTATGCGATAGATTATGCCTATAAAACCCTCAAAAAGCACCAAAGAATCCAAACTTTAACGCTTATTCTCCCTTCTTTACTTTCAAAGCAAGAACTAAAAACCCTTGATAATATTCAAAAATATGGTTGTAAGAGTTATTTTTTCCTAAGAAAAAAGGATTTAAGTTTTGAAGATTCTAAAGCTTTAAGCCAACTAGGAATGGTGCTTTATTATAATCTCTAGCTTAAAAATTCTTTTATAGTATAAAAAACAATGGTGAGATTGTAAGGGGATATATAACCTCTCCTTTTAGTATCTTTGATACTAAGTGCAAAGCTAAGTAAAAGCACTATAAGGGCTAACTCCTTTGTAAAAATATCTTAAGCAGGAGCGGAACTAAGTTTGCTTTTCCCAACTGCAATGCTAGCAGTTTAATAAAATAATAGGTATCCTCTCTCCCTTAAGCTTATTACCCTCTAAAATCGCTAATCCTACTCTTGCATTATCTAAAGGACAAAAATTATTTAAAATCGCACTTTGAAAGCTTTTTTTACCTTCAAAATCTATAGAAATCTTACCCCTTGTATGCCTAATATTGCAGACCCTAAATTCTAATCTCTTATCGCCTTTTTGCAAATCCTCTTGAAGTGTAACTTCTACAATCTCCTCTTTAAAGGGCATTCCACAAAGTTTTGTTAAAATTGCTTTAACAAAAAGCTCAAAGGTTACTAAAGTAGAATTAGGGAATCCAGGCAAACCAAAAAATTGCTTTTTATGAAAATGCGCATAAATAATATGTTGCCCGGGCTTAATCCTAACCCCCCTAAAGACTATCTTCTCACTCCACTCTTTAGAAATAGCTTGTATAAAATCATAATCCCCAACACTAGCTCCACCCGTTGATATAACCAAATCACATTCCTCTAAGGCATCTTTTAAACAAGATTGTATGCTAAATTTCTCATCTTTTAAAATAGGGTAAAGCTTAGGCATCCCTCCATTTTCTTTAACTTTAGCATAAAGCAAATGCCCATTAGCATTATAGAAGCAATGGGGATTATTCTTAGATTCTCCAATTTCTAAAATCTCATTACCACTGACTAAAATCCCAACTTTTGGTTTCTCAAAAACCTCTACAAAGATGTGATTTAAACTTGCAAGAAGCCCGATATGATTAGCATTTAGCCTCACTCCTTGGCTTAAGAGTTTCTCACCTTTTTTATAATTATCACCGATATTTCTTATAAACTCCCCTATTTTAGGAAATGCATTGATTTCTAAAGTTTCTCCTTTAATATTCACATTTTCAAAAGGAACTAATATATCTGCATTATGGGGTATTGCTGCACCTGTTAGAGTTTTAATAGCATAAGGCTGGGTAAGAGGTAATTCTACCTTTTTTTCATTCCCTGCTGGATTTTCACCTAGTATTGTAAAAATCCCTTTGCTTAACTCTATCATTGTAGAGCTTAGGGCATATCCATCCATATTTGATAATGCAACCTCTGGCATATCCTCACTAGCAAAAATATCTTTAGCTAAAACCCTCCCTAAAGATTCATATAAAAACACTCTTTCTAAGCCTTTGGGCGATATTTTTTGATTTTGCAGTATTTCTTTTGCTCTTGCATAGGTGATTTTCTCTTCCATAAAACTTCCTAAAGTAAATGCCCCATTTTCTCTTTTTTTACTTCTAAGTAATGTGCATTATGTCGATTGCACTGGATAATAATTGGCTCTCTCTCAACCCCTACCATCTGCTTAAAAATTTCTATTTTCTTAGGATTATTGGTAAGGAGACGAATTTGCTTTAAAGCATAAAATTCAAAGATAAACTTCACCACAGAATAATCCCTCTCATCCTCTTTAAACCCTAATTCTAAGTTTGCCTCCACGGTATCTAAACCCTTATCTTGCAAGGCATAAGCATTGACTTTATTAAAAAGCCCTATGCCTCTACCTTCTTGACGCAGATAAATTACCATTCCTTGCTCTTTAGCTATCTTTTTTAAAGCCATTTCTAGTTCACCGCCACAATCACATTTTAAACTCTGCAACGCATCACCTGTTAAGCACTCAGAATGCACTCTAACAAGTGGAATCTTAGGAAGTTCCTCACTCTTTATCACAAGATGATCTAAGTAATAAACCTCATCTCCAACCCTCTTTTTCTCTCTAAAAGATTGGATTTTAAAATCCCCAAATTTCGTTGGTAAGTTAGCTTCTTTAGAAACCTCTATTAATTGCATTTTACTCCTTATAAATATTTTTCTATCTTTTTTAAATCCTCTGGAGTATCAATACCAAAAGATTTGCTTTTAACCTTTGCTATTATAATGCACTTTCCATACTCTAAAGCTCTTAATTGCTCGAGTTTTTCTATCTCCTCTAAGGTAGATTTTGGGAGCTTACAAAATTCTTGCAAACTCTTCCCACTAAAGGCATAAATACCTAAATGCCCCCAATAGCTATTTGTGCTATTAGCTATTTTATCCTCCCTATCATAAGGGATAGGAGAGCGTGAAAAATAAAGTGCCTCATTAGCAGCATTTACAACCACTTTAACAAGATTACAATCTTTTGCTTCTTCTTTGCTAATAGCTTTAGCGCAACTCCCCATAAAGGGTAATTCTCCACTCTCTTTAGCTTTTTTTGCCATAAGATTCTTTAAACTTTGTATCACTTCTTTTTCGATAAAGGGTTCATCACCTTGTAAATTAATAATCATTTCATCCTCAGCTAATCCTAAGATTCTAGCACACTCAGCCATCCTATCTGTTCCACTCTCATGATTTTTAGCGGTTAAAATAGCTTCAAACCCATAATCTTTACAAACCTCTCTTACCGCTTCTTCATCAGTTGCAACCACAACCCTATCGACTTCTTGAGCAATCTTTGCTACACGAATAACCATAGGGATTCCCCCAATGGGGATTAAAACCTTATTAGGAAAGCGGGTAGATTTCAATCTTGCTGGAATAATAATCATAAAAACCTAACATATATTAAGAATTTAAAAGGCGAACTCTAACACACAAAGACTAAAAACAACATAATTTAAGATATTTTAGATTTGATAAAAATCTCTATACCAAGCGACAAAATTAGCTATTCCAACTTTAATAGAAGTGCTAGGCTTATAGCCTAACTCATTGACTAAATCGCTAACATCGGCATAGGTAGCAGGAACATCTCCGGCTTGTAAGGGGAGCATAGTTTTTTTTGCTTCTATTCCAAGCTCCTTTTCTAAAATCTCTATAAAATCCATTAATTTGACAGGATGATTATTGCCTATATTATAAACTTTATAAGGTGCTTTAGAGCTATGGGGGTCTGGATTTTTAGGATTCCAAGTAGAATCTAGCTTAGGTATGTTATCAAGCACTCTAACTACACCCTCTACTATATCATCAATATAAGTAAAATCCCTTAGCATTTCACCATAATTAAAAACATCTATCGCCTCTTGCTTTAAAATAGACTTTGTAAAAAGAAATAATGCCATATCAGGACGCCCCCAAGGACCATAAACCGTAAAAAATCTTAAACCTGTCGTAGGAAGATTAAATAAATAAGAATAAGTATGTGCCATAAGCTCATTACTCTTTTTACTAGCAGCATAAAGACTAATAGGGTGATCGACATTATCGCTGGTGCTAAAAGGCATTTTTTCATTTAATCCATACACCGAAGAGCTAGAAGCATACACTAAATGCTTAATCCCATAATGTCTAGAGCATTCTAAAATATTTAGAAAACCTACAATGTTGCTTTGGATATAAGCATCGGGATTAAGGAGTGAATAACGCACACCCGCTTGTGCGGCAAGATTACAAACTTTATCAAATGTTTCATTTTCAAAAAGTTTTAAAAGATTTTCTTTATCCTCTAAATTTAACTGGATAAAACGATAATTTGGGTATTTTTTGCTTTGTGCTAAAGTATTATATGCCACTAATTCTTGTGGTATTCCTGCCTTTTGCAATCTGCCATATTTAATTGCTACCTCATAATAATCATTAATACTATCTAAGCCTACAACCTCCTCACCTCTCTCTAAAAGCCTTAATGCTAAAAATGAGCCTATAAACCCCGCACTTCCTGTGATTAAAAATTTCATTTTTCTACTTTATTACATCATTTCATAATACTTTTGCAAAAAGATTTGATTAGCCCTGCCATCAAATTTTCTTACCTCCAATCTCTCTAAACTAAGCTCAATAGCATTAATCACCCAAGAAATTTCATTTAAAGCAATAAATCCCATATGATTAATCCTAAAAATCTTGCCCTTTAGATGATCCTGCCCACCTGCTACATTAACCCCAAAGTCATTCTTAAGAATCCTCCTTAAATCTTCACTAGATTCATTAAAAATTGTTGTCATTGCTAAAGCAGGAGTTTTAGGATAAATCCTCAATCCTATTCCCTCCATCGCCGCATTAGTTGCCAAGGCTCTAGCCCTTGTTTGCTGATAAAGTCTGTCTATACCCTTTTCTTGAAGTTTCTCTAAAAATGTATAAAGCCCTATAATAATCGTAGTAGGAGCCGTCCAAGCAGTTGTATTTTTCACTTGATTTTTAAGCTCTGTTTTGAGATTGAAATAAAACCCAATATTCCTTTCCTCAATTTTTGCAATAGCCGCTTGACTAATCCCAATAATACTCATTCCAGGAGGCAACATAAAAGCCTTTTGTGAGCCACCAATTAAAGCATCTACATAACTTACTTCTAAAGGCTCTACCCCCATAGCAGTAATACCATCTATAATAATCATAATGTTAGGGTTATAGGCTTTAATAGCTTTTGTAATTTCTTCATAGGGATGCCTTAATCCACCCGCACTTTCACACACTTGCATACAAAATGCGTCAATATCGGGATTGTCTTTTAATACTTGCAAAATAGATTCTAAACTTACAGGGGTATCCCACTCATTTTTAATTTCTATTAAAGGGATATTAAAAGCTTTGGCAATCTTTCCAAAACGTTCGCCAAACTTTCCGCTATTAACGCTTAAGAGCTTTTTTGTACAAAGAGAAGTTACACACGCTTCCATCGCTCCACTTCCAGAGCTTGCAAGCATTAAAACTTCACGCATTTTAAGAATCTCTTTTAAACCTGCTCTTACTTTAGCAAAAAGGGATTCAAACTCTAAAGTTCGATGATGGATGGTAGGCTCACTCATAGCCATACGCATAAATTCCGGGATAGGGGTTGGACCGGGGGTGAAAAGCAACATATAAAACTCCTAAAACTCAAATTATCAAATTATAACAACTTACAACTTTAATTAGAAACTTCCCCTTGATTTTCTAGCTTTAAGTTTTGATTTTAAACTCCCTAAAATTGGGGTTGAATAAATAAAGAGCTTTGTATTTAACCGCTTTAGATAATCCCTCTCCCCTCTTTTAGCAGATGCACTAGAGATACAAATCCGTTTTATAGCAAAATTATCACAAGATTCCACACAAGCGCCTCCTTCTATAGTAGAAAAAGCAAAAGAATATCCACACTCTCTTAAAGTCTCCTGGGACAAGGCATTAAATTTTCCACGGGGATAACAAAAACCAAAAATATCTTTTTGCGGAAAAAGTTCTGCTACTTTATTCTTAGAAGTAGTCAATTCAAACTCTAAAGTTTCCTTATCTTGTGTATTACAATTATAATGTGACGCGGTATGACTATCAAAAGCCATCCATTCCCTCATAGCAAAAATTTCTTCAGCGGTTAAAAAATATTCTATATCGGCAGTATAATCAATGGTTTTATGGGGCTTAAAAACAGGCTCTTTTTGCCTTTTTTCTACAATAGTATTAGTGATTAAAAAACAAACCGATGGAATTTTTAGCTCCTTTAAAACAGGAAATCCATACTTATAAACATCAAAATAACCATCATCAATACTTAAAAGCACTTGTTTTTTCAAAGGATTCTTTTTAGATTGCAAAATCTCTATGAATTGCGCATAAGAAATGAAGTTATAGCCCTTTTGCTTAATATTTATAAGAGCTTTACCTAATAATTGTGGGCTTACACTCAACCAATCCTCAAAGGGATGAATATGATGAAGGGTGAGAATACAAATGGGATAATTCATAATTTTTCCTTTTCCAAAATTTAATGCAACGAAGCTAAACTTTTATTTAACCTAAATCCTAACTCCCTACCCTCTAATCTCTAAATAAGCCCTTAAACTATCTCTTGTCCAAGTTTCTTGCTCTCTTTGAAAGCTTTGATAACTTTGTAAAACTCTTTTAAAATCTGGATTCTTTGTGCTTTCCTCATCAAGCACTTGCACTAAAGTCTTTTTAAAGCCTTGTATTATCTCTGGAGAGAATGTCCTAACCTTTACCCCTTGATTTTGTAATCTTTCCATTGCCTTTGCATTATAAAACTGCCCCATAGCCGTCATTTGTAAATGTGCTTCTTTGCTCGCAAATTCTAAAATATTTTGCACTTCTTTAGGATAGCTCTCCCATTTTTGTTTATTAAAGACAAATTCTGTAATAGAACCCGCTTCTTGCCAAGGCGTATAATAATAAGGTGCTACTTTATGAATATCAAGTTTCTCATCAAAAGCAGGAGAGACCCATTCTGCTGCGTCTAAAACTCCCCTTTCTAAATTAGGAACAATTTCTGCACCCGGCGTACTTTTAGGTGCTGCCCCAAGTTTAGCTAAAATCTGTCCTGCTACTCCTACCATACGAATCCTTAAACCCTCAAAATCTTTTAAGGTATTCATCTCCTTTTTATACCAACCCGCCATTTGGATACTTGTTGCACCCCCTAAAAGAGGATAAAGATTATATTTCCCTGCAATCTCTCTCCACAAATCCATACCCTCTCCATATAAATACCAGGCATTAATTTCACTATCAATCATACCAAAGGGGATACCGGAGAAAAGATTAAAGGCTGTATTTTTTCCCTCCCAATAATAAGGAGCGGAATGATACGCATCAATTTGCCCGCTACTAACTGCATCAAAGACTCCAAGTGCGGGGACAAGCTTACCTGCTGGAAAAATTTCTATTTGTATAGAACCCTCACTTAATGTGCTAACGACTTTAGCATAATGTTTAACTATATCTGATAATATCGGCAAAGTAAGTGACCAACTCATCGCAAGGGAGATTTTTATATTAGCTTTTTTAGCAGATTCTACACTACCTATATTCTCTCCTTGCTTTACCTTATCTTTACAACCTGCTAATGCTACGACACCCGCAACACCCACTGCACCCAAAGTAGTTTTTTTGATAAAATCGCGTCTTTTCATAATATCTCCTTAAAAAATAAATTGTAAAATTTTGCCCCAATCTTCACTATTTAAGGTAAGGTTTGGGAATAAAAACATCACCGCTAAGATTAAAAGCTGCAGCAAGATAAAGGGTAAAACCCCTTTATAGATTGCATTAATCTTAATACACTCTCCCACTGCAGACTTTAAAAAGAAAATAGAAAACCCAAAAGGAGGCGTTAAAAAACTTGTTTGCAAATTAATTGCCACAAGCAAAGCAAACCATAGCATATTAATTTGATAATGCATAGCAATTCCCGCTAAAATGGGTAAAACAATATAGCAAATCTCAAAAAAATCAATAAAAAAACCTAAAATAAAAATAACCAGCATAGCAACAAGCACAAAATATAAAGGGGAGTCCAAATACACTAAGAAAAACTCCAAAATTATGCTATCTCCCCCTAAAGTGTTAAACACAAGCGTAAAACAATTCGCACCAATTAAAATAGCAAATACCATACCACAAAAAAGTATCGTCTCTCTCCCGCTAACATAGAGCAAATCAATATCTAATCTCCCCTGCAAAAATGTTAAGATTAAAGCCCCTATAACCCCTAAAGCAGCGGCTGCGGTTGGCTCTATCAATCCGCCTAAAATACTCCCTAAAACAAGAATAATTAAAACAATAGGTGGAATAACTGCCTTAAGCGTTTCTAGGGCTAAAGATTTAATATTACTAGAATCTTCACTAGCGGGTGCAAAATGAGGGAGAAAGAAAACAACACCCAAAACAAAGAAAATATAAGCACCTATTAGCAAAATACTAGGCAAAATAGCAGCAGCAAATAAATCCCGCACACTTAATTGCAAAACATCAGCTAAAATAATAAGGATAATAGAGGGAGGAATAATCTGTCCTAATGTCCCACTTGCAGCAACTACACCAGAGAGAAAACTCTTATTATATTGTGCTTTTACCATCACAGGAACTGCAATAACCCCCATCATTACAACCGTAGCACCAACAATACCCGTACTAGCAGCTAATAAAGCCCCTACAATAATCACTCCAATAGCAGCCCCTCCACCAAGTGGGCCAAAAAACTTTGCGATAGAACCTATAAGTCGCTCTGCAATTCCGCTACGCTCTAGTATCATTCCCATAAGGATAAATAAAGGAATACTCATCAAAGTGGTATTGTTAAAAATCCCCTCTAAACGATTAGGCAAAAAGGATAAAATATAAGGATTATTTTCAAAAAATACTAAATAGCTACCAACAATTAATCCACTAGAGCCAAAGGCAAAAGCAACAGGCACACCAAGGATTAATAAAATAATACTAGAAATAATAAGGGCAAATAATTCCATTTTAGATTTATTCCTTTAAGTCTTTTGTTTGTTGTGCAGCAAACAACAAAAGGTTTTTAAAGATTCTCCAATGCTTTGTAAAGCCAATAAAATAAACCCCACTACCACAAAAGATTTAAAAATAAAATAATAGGGTATCTTGCCATTAGGCGAAGATTCACCAATGGAATAAGAGTGCATCATAAAATCAAAACTATATTTTGCAATCACTAAAGAAAAAGGTAGAATAAAGCATATATTAATAAGCAACCAGCTGATATTTTTTAGGTTTTTAGGATATTTTAGCAAATCTAAACGCACATGCCTATCTTCTTTTAGTGTATAAGAAAAGCTTAAAAGAATCATCAAAGCAAAGCAATAAAGGCTAAAATCATCTAATTGGCTATTAACATAAGAAAAATTTAATGCCACCGCTAAAGCAAAAACTAATAAACAAAGAATCCACAACAAAAAAATAGAAATCTTTGCCACTATTTCACTAATATTTTCTATACTTTCAATAATCCTTAATAAAATTTGCATTGAATAATCTTTAATGTTTAGAATTTAGCTTTAAAAAACTAAATTATCTCAAAAAATTCAAGAAAATTCAAGAATTGTAAAGAGTGCGAGGATAAAATAAGACCTTTTTATAAATTTGGTAGAATACCCTCATAAATAATTCAAAGAATAAGGAATACCTAATGCGACAAACTATTGATTTACTAAAAGCACATAATGAAATAAAAATCATAACAGAACCTTTAGATATTCATTTAGAAATTCCTCATTTAGCCTATTTAGAAGTCAAGAAAAAAGATTCTAAAGCCTTACTTTTCACCAATCCTATCCATAAAGAAAAAAATATTCATTTTAAAACACCAGTTTTAATGAATCTTTTTGGAAGTTTCAAAAGGGTAGAATTACTCATTGGGGATACGCAAAAAATCGCAGAGGATATTGCATATCTCCTAAGGTTAAAACCCCCCAAAGACTTTAAAACGGCTTTAAAACTCCTCCCAAAACTGCTTAATTTGCGTTTTTTAGCCCCCAAGATTCTCAAAGAAAAAGGACTTTGTCAAGCCCTCATCCAAAGAGGCAATACAATAGATTTACAATCCCTGCCTATTTTAAAAACCTGGGAGGAAGATGGGGGTGCTTTTATCACTATGGGGCAGTGCTACACACAAAGCCTTGATGGGAATGTTAAAAATCTTGGAATGTATCGTTTGCAAGTTTATGATAAGAATCATTTAGGTTTGCATTGGCAACTCCATAAAGATTCTATGAATTTATTGCAAACCTATAAAGAAGCAAAACAAAAAATGCCCGTTAGCATTGCCATAGGTGGAGACCCTCTTTATACTTGGTGTGCTACTGCCCCTTTACCTTATGGTTTATTTGAACTTATGCTTTATGGATTTATACGCAAGAAAAAGCCCCAAATGGTAAAATGTCTAAGTAATGACCTATATGTCCCTTATGATTGTGATTATGTAATAGAAGGCTTTGTTGAGCCTGATACCTTAAGGGATGAGGGCAAATTTGGAGACCATACTGGATTTTACACACCTATTGAACCCTATCCTGTGCTAAAGGTAGAGGCTATAACCTCTAAAGTCAATCCTATCTATCTAGCGACCGTTGTAGGTAAGCCCCCCTTAGAGGATAAATACCTAGGTTACCCCACAGAGAGAATCTTTTTGCCACTCTTGCAGACAACAACTCCTGATTTAATAGATTATTATATGCCAGAAAATGGGGTATTTCATAATCTCATCCTAGCGAAAATTAAAGCACGTTTTCAAGGACAAGCCCAACAAAGTATGCACGCATTTTGGGGAGTTGGACAAATGAGCTTTGTTAAACACGCCCTCTTTGTAGGAGAGGATGCCCCCTCTTTAAAAGAAGAGGCTATTATCCCCTATATCCTTAATCGCTTCAAAGTTGAAAATTGCCTTATTACAGAGGGAATTTGTGATGTGCTAGACCACGCTTGCAGTGAATATGCTTATGGGGGTAAATTAGGTATTGATTGCACAGGAGAGGAAGTGCAAAAGTCCTTGGAAATATTAAGTGATAAATCACTACAAGAGCTATTAAATCCCCTCTTTAAAAATATCAAACATTTAAAACAATTTTATACTTCCACCAAAAACCCCATTACCCTAATTAGTATCGATAAAAAGACAAGCTTGCAAACAGCTTTTAAGAAAAATATCCCCAAAATACTCAATCAACATTTAAGTATAGGCATTTTCTTAGACTACCAAAAAAATGACTTGGATAATCTGTATATGATTCTTTGGAGAGTGGTTAATAATATTGATGCTAAAAGGGATATAAAAATCATTCACTCAATGATTTTTATTGACGCAACTGATAAGAATAGTAAAGATGGTTACACCAAAGAGTGGCCAAAAGAAACAGATTGCTCTCAAAAAGTTTTAAAATCTCTTCAAAAAAAAGGGTTATTAGAGGATATTAAAGATTTAGAGGCATTTTATAAAAAATTCCATATTGATAAATCCTATGCGTAAAAGTTAAGAAATTCTTTTAAAGATTGTTAAAACTTCCTTAACAATTTTGAGGCATAATCCCATCATTTCACTTAAAGGCTTCAATCAATGAATGAGACTATGAAAGAATCCCGAAAAAATTGGATTAAAAACCTAAAAGCACAAATTGTCAATTTGCGTTTATTGGATAAAAACGACAAAGAGATTAAAAAACAAACCAACAAAGAATTTACACAACATTGCACTTTTATCGAATTGTGTGTGCAAAAAATATTTATGGTGCTACTCATTACATTTGTACTATTTGGTGTGCATATTAGCTATGCCATCTTAATGTGGGAGATGAATATTTATGAATTTAGCACAAGCTTTTCACCCTATATTTCTATGCTTATATTTGCATCTATTAGCATACTTTTATTAGGTATTTTTGCCTTTTGGTTTAGTTTTTTTGTGGATTGGCTAAAATATTATAAAATTATCAATGATGCCTTAGATGAGCATTTTTATCTAAAACTTTCTAAAGCTTTATTGATCTTAACCTTCATAGGATTTATTATCTTTATGATTATGATTTTTGTGGTAGGTTGGCATATTTCAGAAATACACCAAATACCGCTAGGAAGAAGTTTATTTGATACTTTCATGGAGATAATAGATTGATAAAAATAGGCACTCTACAAAAACTTAAAATTTGCAAATTTAGCAAAGCTGGTGCTTATTTGCAACATTACAATCAAGAAATTTTGCTACCTAATAAATATCTCTTAGATACTTTAAACATTGGTGATGAAGTGGAGGTTTTTTTATATCACGATTCAGAGGATAGACCTATTGCTACTACTTTAAAACCCAAAGCACTCAAAGGAGAAATCGCCATTCTCACAATAAAGGATAAAAATAACTTTGGTTGTTTTTTAGAATTGGGTATCGCAAAAGATTTATTTATGCCCTCTTCTAAGCCACAAAATTTCACTTTAGGGACTAAAATAGCGGTTTTTATAGACACTGATAAAGAAAATCGCTTAATCGCTAAATATAATCTTAAACCTTATTTAAAAAACTTCAAACCCCCTTATCCTCTTAACACCTCTGATAAAGTCAAGATTATTCCCTTTAGGGAAACTCCTTTAGGCTATGAATGTATTATTAATAAAACTTATTTAGGGCTTTTATATAGAAATGAAATTTTTGAAAGCCTAAATCTTTTTGAAGAAAAAGAAGCCTTTATCAAAAAAATCTATCCTAATGGCAAATGCGATTTATGGCTAAAAAATCCTAAAGAAAAAGTAAATATTCAAAAAGACTGCCAAAAAGTTTTAGAAGCCCTTAAACAACATCAAGGAATCTTACCCCTTCATTATGATAGCCCACCACAAGAAATTACAAAACTTTGCTTCTTAAGCAAAAAAGCCTTTAAAAAAGTTCTTACACAACTTCTTAAAGAAGAAAAAATCCTTTTATACCCTAAAAAATATATCCAGCTACAAACACCAAAATAATTCCTTTAATATTTATTCCTCTATTTAAAGCTATACACTCTTAACACAAAGGGCAAGTTTCACTCCTTTTTAAGTCTAATTTTAAGCAAGTGTTATAAAATCTTTTCATCAAACCCTAGTTAAAAGGACAAAAATGCAAAATATTCAAAGACCCCTTCCCTTTGTTTTAGCCTCTACCAACACAGGGGCTATGATAGTAAATTACCTCGATAGAAATGAAAATGCCTATGGTGCTTATGGCGTAGGCTACCAATACCTACAAACCGCAAGTTTTGATGCCCTAGAAGTAGGCAATGTGATAGAGCTTTTAAAGCTTAGGAAGCAGTATTTTAAAGAAGGGGTTTTTGCCCTTGATTGTGGTGCAAATATAGGTGCCCATACCATTGCTTGGTCTATTGCTACAACTAACTGGGGGGGGGGCTTAGCCTTTGAAGCACAAGAGAGGATTTATTATGCCTTAGCGGGGAATCTCGCCTTAAATAATTGCTTTAATTTTCGTGCGTTAAATGTAGCCCTTGGTTGTCCCAAGAAAAAAGGAGAATTTCTAGAAATACCTATGCTTGATTATACTAAACCCTCTTCTTTTGGAAGCCTTGAATTAAAATTTGATGAAAAAAATGAATTTATAGGGCAAACCATCAATAAAGACAACACACAAAAAGTGCCATTAATTAGCATTGATTCGCTAAAGCTTGAAAGAATAGATTTCATCAAAATTGATGTAGAAAGAATGGAAATGGAAGTTTTAAAAGGAGGGGCAAAAAGCATAGAAAAGTTTTGCCCCATTTTATTAATAGAGATTATTAAATCCAATCAAAGGGAAATCCAAGACTTTTTACAAAATTTAGAGTATGAGATTTTTTCTATGGGTATAAATATACTTGCTATTCATAAGCAAGATCCCTGCATTAAGCATATCAACCAAAGTTAGATGGGTTTATACTTAAGATAAGAATTTACTTAAGGATATGCAATTTTCAAACTTTAGGCAAATAAGAAGTATCTTGTTTGCTTGTTGGGTTTTTACCTTTAAGATACACGAGAGTTATGATTATGAAAGATTAGAGAGCCTTCAAAACAGAGAAGGAATTAAGAAAAAAGATTAATGCTCAACAAAACTAGGATATAAAACAAAACCCAAACAATAACTCCGCTAAAAAGTAGCTAAATACAGGATCTCTTAATATCTAATATAGATATAGTTGTAAAAATCTTGCAAGTATTAGCGGCTATTATTACAATTGTCGGTATTGTTTTTACAGGCTGGCAATTAAAAAATGCGGTAAAAAACACGAAAATAAATACTTTAAGGACAGAATATGATATTTTTGGAAAAATTTCAGAAAAAATACATTGATGAACTTGAAAAACTAGAAGAACAAGAATCAATAAGCGAAGACGCATTTAAATCGCTTCAAAAAACAAAAGGACAATATTTTAATGAGTTAAATTTAGTGTGTTTGTATGTAGGAAAAGGCTATTTTACAAAAGATCATTTCTTTTTAGCATATGGGAAAGGAAATATTATTAATACACAAACAAATTGAAAAAGAAAATCTTGTAGGAAAATATACCCACATTGATAAAATTATGAAAAGATATAGGACAAAAATCACAAAGGCTTGAATAGTGCATTCTAGGGCTTCAATGGATTTTTAAGAACCAAAGTGTATGAAAGCCAAGAAATTTCAATTTTTAAGCTATCTACAACAGCTTCTTTAGAGAATCTTACCTTTAACTTTATTAGGGTTTATTTGCAAGGACAATAAACTTTTATAATCTATTAAAGCTCCCAATCCTTACGCCAAAAATCAGTATTAGCAAAATTCACTTTATCAAGGAAGTAGAGGATACATCCTATTAAGGCAAATATTAAGATTAAAATCACCACCAAAGTAACAGATTTAGCGGTGTAAATAGATAGTTTTAAGGATTTACCTCTTTAAGAAATTTTTTCACCCCAACAAGCCTTATAAGACATAACTCTTGTAATGATAAATCTTATTTAAACTTGCTTAAGATCCCTATGTAGCACACCCCCAAACATAACGAACGCTAAAATCCAATTTTATCTATTTAGCAACAAAATAAAGTGGCTTATGCTTATAATTTTGCTTCTTATACGCCTTAGGTTGATACACACTTAAAACCTAAATAGACAACTAAACAACGTCATTTATAAATATTCTAACCCTTCCTCAAAAGATAAAACCATCCAAGCTTTTATTCTAAAAAGCTTTCTTTAAAGCTTAAACTCTTTTTTGTTGGCTAGATGATTAAAATTCTTATGCTCTAAAACACCCTTAAAAACATTTATGTAGTTAAATTTTTTACTATTAGAACCTATGCTTGATTATTAAATTAGCTTTTTAATAAAAATTCGAAATCCCCCTCATTAAGAATTTTTACGCCTAATTCCTGTGCTTTTGTTAGTTTAGAGCCTGCTTCCTCACCACGGAGTAAAAAATCTGTCTTTTTAGAAACACTGCTGCTAACTTTTGCACCAAGAGATTCTAAAATCTCTTGGTAATATTCTCGCCTTTGTGAGAGTGTGCCGGTGATAACAAAAGTCTTTCCGTGAAGTTTTGAATCTATTTTAATAGCATTTGCATAACTTGGGGTTAGAATCTCAAGAAGCTTTAAAAGCCTTTGCTTATTAACTCTGCAAAACTCTAATAAAGAATTTGCCATCTCCACGCCAAACCCCTCTAATTCAAGAAAATCCTCAAGATTCTTTGTATGAAACTCCACCCCAAAGGCATTAGCTAACTTCTTACTCGCCCCCTCCCCAATATGTTCAATCCCTAAAGCATTAATTAAACGCCAAAGCTCTACCCCTTTAGTTTGTTTAATAGCCCTTAAGAGATTATCAATCTTTTTTTCCTTAAAGCCCTCTAATCCCTCTAAATCCTTTAAAGTTAGAGAAAAAATATCTTCTAACTTTGTAATCTTTCCCTCATCAAAGAGTAATTCTACAATCTTCTCCCCTAATCCATCAATATTTAGAGCTTTTTTACTCACAAAATGAATAATGGAATTTTTCACCCTTGCCTTACAATTAAGATTTTGGCATTTAATAAGCTTCTCCTCAATTAAAAGCTCACTTCCACAAATGGGGCAATTTTCGGGGATCTTACACTCTCTTTGCGTCCCATCACGCAAATTAGGGAGTGATTTAATAATCTTTGGTATTACATCCCCACTGCGGATAAGAATCACCGTATCGTTAATGCGAATATCTTTTTTCTTGATTTCATCAAAATTATGTAAAGTTGCTCGTGATACCTTTGCCCCCTCTAATTTCACAGGCTCTAAAATAGCCACAGGAGTAACCACCCCTGTCCTACCTACTTGCAAGTCAATATCTAAAACTTTCGTTCTTTTTTCAATTGCTGGAAATTTATAAGCACAAGCAAATCTTGGAGATTTTATCGTAAATCCTAAAGCCTCTTGCAAAGCAATATCATCAAGCCTAATAACCATTCCATCTAAAGTAATAGGATAAGAATCCCTTTCTTTGATTAGAAGCTGATAAGAAGTTTCAATATCTTTAATATCTTCACAAAGTTTAGAAAAGGGGGAGGTAATAAACCCAAAAGAACGAATCTTTTGCATTAGGGCAAAAAAACTCTGTTCTTTAATCTCACAATACCCAACCCCCCAAGGGATAAATTGCAATTTGCGTTTAGCAGTAATTTTATAATCTAATTGTCTTAAACTCCCTGCAGCAGCATTTCTAGGATTTGCAAAGAGATTCTCGCCCTTTTGCAATCTCTCTTGATTAATGTTTTCAAAATCATCTTTAGCAATCACACATTCCCCACGAATCTCAATTTTGTCTTTATAAGGAATACTTAAAGGAATGCTTTTAATAGTCTTTGCATTTTGTGTTACTTCCTCGCCAACAAATCCATCCCCTCTTGTTGTTGCCTTTATGAGTAATCCATTCTCATATAAAAGATTTAAACTCGCCCCATCAAATTTAGGATCAACACTAAAGGCAAGATTCTCCCCCTTACCCACTCTTTGTATCCATTCTTGGAGTTCTTGTAAGGTAAAGACATCATCTAAGCTCCACATTCTTTGTATATGGGATGATTTACTAAAAGATTCTAAGATTTTATCCCCAACCCTCTGCGTTGGAGAATCTTGAGCAATTTTTGAAGGATTTTTAGTTTCAAATTCTTTGATTTGGTGATAGAGCTTATCATATTCCTCATCGCTAACTAAAGGGTCATCTAAAACATAATAATGCCTAGCCCATAAATTTAAAGTTTTAATTGCTTCTAAATACTCTTGATAATCCATTATAAATTAAGCTTTAGCGATTCATTATCCATAATGCCGATGCCTTTATTGAGAGTATCTTTTGCTATTGCTTTAGCGGCGTCTAAAGAATGCATTTTATAAGTTCCACATTGTAGCTCATTAGCCTCTGGAATCTCATTAACCTTTAAAACATCTTGCATACTTTCTTCCCACGCCTTTTTGACAGATTGTGAGCTTGGCTTACCAATTAAACTCATATAAAACCCTGTCCTACAACCCATTGGCGAAATATCAATAATCTCGACTTTATCACTATTTAGATGATCCCGCATAAACCCTGCAAAGAGATGCTCTAAAGTATGAATCCCCTCTTGGCTTAAGATCTCACTATTGGGCTTACAAAAACGCAAATCAAAAACACAAACTTCATCTCCACTTGGAGTATGCATAACCTTACCTAACCTCACAGCTGGGGCTGACATCCTAGTATGATCGACTTTGAAACTATCTAAAAGTGGCATAATATTCCTTATTAATTATTTATTTTTAAAATGCTATAAAAACTTCCCTCATTTTAACTTTAATTTTTTACATTTTCTTTAAAAATTTTAAAATTTTTAAAGTCATACTAGAAATAGGAAGAGTGTCTAAATCCTGGAGATTAAATAAGGTTATATCGTCCTCAAAAACTCCTAAATCCTGCACCTTATACAGGTGTAAGTCCAAAAGATATTTAGTATAAGAATGTTTTAAGATTCCTAATTTTTCCAAAGATTGATAGGATTTTAACAAAGGGAAATTATAGAGATTATAATAAAGCCTCTCTTGACTTTTATAAAGGGCAATTTGAGAATCTTTTTCAAATACGCCTAGATGAAGACTTTTTTTAATGCTCTTAGGAGTCTTTTTAAGATTTAAGACCTTTAAATCCTCTTTGCCCTTACAAAACTCACTAAGGGGGCACAAAAGACATTTGGGATTAGGGGTGCAAATCAACGCCCCTAAATCTATCAAAGCTTGATTATGATTAAAAGGATTTTCTGTATTTAAAATATTTCTAGCTTCACTCTCTAAAAGGCTTTGAGTAGGATTATACATAGCAAAAAGCCGAATAAGGATTCTTCTAATATTAGAATCTACAAAACTCACAGCCTTATCAAACCCAAAACAAGCCACCGCTCCAGCAGTATAACTACCAATACCCGGGAGGGTTTTTAATAATTCCACGCAATCTGGCAAACACGCATTAAAATCACAAGAGCAAATCCTCGCACATTTTAAGAGATTCCTAGCCCTTGTATAATACCCCATTCCCCTCCATTGCAACAATACTTCCTCCTCACTAGCTTCTGCTAAAGATTCTAAAGTAGGAAATTGTTGCAAAAATGGAAAATAATAATGCTCTAAGATGGTTTTAACTTGTGTTTGTTGAAGCATAATTTCACTAATTAAAACCCTATAAGGACGATTAGGCATACTCTTATCCCTCCAAGGTAGAGTTTTTCTCCCACATTTTTCATACCATGATAAAAGTTCTGCTTGAAATGAATAAATATCCATACCTATTTAACTCAACCGCCTTTTATTTTTATCAATATAAAAGCTTACACTCAAACAAACCCATACCCTTATTTCCTTTACAAAAACCTATGTATCTCACATCCTACTCTCTTTACAATTTAAGGTAGTCTAAAAACAATAACCAAAGTCCTTGTAAAGCTGCCTCATCATCACTTACATATCCTAATATATTCTAAGATTAACCCCCCCCCTCTAACAAACCCAAAAAGGAATCTTCATCCAAAGATTTCTAGTTTTCTACAAAATACTTCAAAGACAGCTCTTTAATCCTCCAATAAATCTCCTCAAAATCCACCCCATAGGCTCTACAATCACCAATAGTTGTAAAAAAATTTGTATCGCCAAAAAATCTAGGAATAAGATGCAAATGGATATGCCCTGGAATACCTGCACCGCCTACTTGCTTGATATTCATTCCCATATTAATCCCCTTTGCTCCAAATTCATTAAGTAACCCTATGCCCTTTTGTGCAAATTTTTGCAAATGCAACCAAATATCTTCTTTCAAATCACAAGGGGTATCGGTATGATGATGAGGAATAATAAGAAAATGTCCCGGAACATAAGGGTATTTATTCATCACACAAAATATTTTATCATCACGATAAAAGACTCTATTAGGTATATCAAGATTTTGGTTTGAAATTTGACAAAAAATACATTCCTCTTGACTTTCTTTAAAGTATCCACTCCTCCAAGGTGCATATAAATATTCCATTATCCCTCCATTAAATCCACATTAAATATAACTTGGAGCATCATTAGCAAACAAGATTAAATCTCCGGGTTTTGTTATAGATTTTAAAATCCCTTCAATATTGCTTTTATCTTTTAAAATCACTTTCAGAGGATTAGAAATATTCTCTTGTAAAATCTTTGAATTTAGCTCCCCTGTGATAATAGCAACACTAAAAACACTATTAATAGCTTTAGCTAAAGCAACATTAAATTCTTTATTACTCTCTACCAAACCAGGAGTAACAATAACTTTTCTACCATTATGCAAAGAAGCAAGCCTAATGGCTTCAAGCATACCATCAAGATTCCCATTATAACTATCATCTAAAATAACCTTATCATTCACAACAATTTTACTTAAGCGATGATTAATAGGCTCTAATTTAGAAACTTGCTTAATAATGCTCTCATTTTTCATACCCAAATCTTTAGATATAGCAATCACTGCACTAATATTAATAGCATTAAAAGCTCCCAAAACAGGGGTGCTTAGATGTAATTTCTCACCTTGTATTTCTAAATCAAAATCTGTGCCATTTAAAGTTGCTTCTATATTACTAATATTTTGCGGAAAATTTACAATAGGCACAAGACAAATAGTGGGTTGAATATTATCTTTATAAATATACACCCTCTGTAAGCGCCTACTCTCTAAAATCTCATATTTTGCCTTATAAATTGTCTCTATGTTTTTAAAGTATTCAATATGGGCTGCTCCAATCTTGCCTACTACGACAATTTGAGGAGCTACTAAATCAATAATTTCTTGAATATCCCCCAACCCTCTAGCTCCTGCTTCAACAATATAAACATCATTCAAAGGTGAAAGGTTTTGGTTAATATCTGCAATAATACCTGTCAGAGTATTAACACTGCGTGGGGTGGCATAAACTTTAAAAGATTCTTGCAAAACTTGAAACAAAAAATTCTTTAAGCTTGTTTTACCATAACTCCCTGTAATAACAATGATGATTAAATTATGCATACTTTCTAATTTATCTTGAGCGACTTTCTTATAGCGATTAAGCAAAATTTTCTCTATTACCAAAGAAAGAGCAAGAGATATAGGCAAAGGGAATAAATAAACAATTTGTATAAGAATAGAGGGTTTTGCAATACTCAATAAAAGCAACTCATTAAAAAGAATAAAAATAATATAAAGCCCAAAAAATCGAAGCACTCTCCCTGTAAAAATAAGTTTGTTACTAAGATTGAAAATCCAATATCCAAAAAATATAAGATAAAAATAAATCAAAAGATAAAAATAAATATCATGGGGAAGAAAAATAAAACAAATAATAGGTAAAACAAAATAAAGTAAATGCCATTTTTGCTTATGATGTTTAAAAATAACGCGTGAAATTTTATAATGATACCATTGTAAATTAGTAATAATGTAATACCCAAGTGCAATAAGAAAAATCCATCTTGTTGTCATAATGAAAAAATCAATATTCTGCACTATGCAATCCTTCAATCTAAATTTAGAGATTTTAACAAAATAAAGTTAAAGAATGAATCAATCACTTTATTCTTTTAAGAAAATGCTCCCATAAGGCTAGTTTCAATGGCTTTTGCTTGGGTTAGATAGAAATAATGATCCCCCTGTAGGGTAAAAAAGCTTGAATCTTTGATTAAAGAATGTATTTTCTCTCCTGCATACAAAGGAGTTACCGTATCATCCTCCCCCCAAAAAATCCAAGCTTTATTTTTAAAATGTGCAAATGTTGCTGAAAAATCCTCATCAACGACATTTTTAAAAGTTTGATACATTACCTCTTCCATACCAGCAACATCCTTAGAGCGTAGAAAAACTTTCATAATATTATGAAAATAGGGAAAATGTTTAAGGATTTTGCTTATCTTAATCTTAGAAGTTACACAAAAAGGCTTAGGTAGCAAAATCCCAGCACTACTTAAAAGAACAAGATTCTTAGGATTTAATAAAGTCGCAATCTTGCCTCCAAAACTATGCCCAAAAATCGCAAAAGGTTCTACCTTTAAAGCCTCTAAAAAAAGTGTTAAAATGGCTTGATAATCTTTAGAAGTAAGCCCAAAAGATGGGAGTGTAGAGTTTCCAAATCCAGGCATATCAATATATAAATGTCGATATTCTTTAAAACAATCCTCAAAGGCCTGTTTCATTAAAGCTTTATTTGAACCCCAGCCGTGCAAAAAAACCAATGTTTTAGAAATGTCAAAATTTATAAACTCATAAGAGATACCAAACATTTCACCCCTAAATACTAGTGTCTTTTGTGCCACTATTTACCTTTAGCAAAGTGAATTTTATGCAAAAACTCATAAGAAATTTTAAGATTCTTTTGTATCGGGAGATTTTGTGCAAGATTTTGTAAATCTTTAGAAAAATCGTAGAATAAATAATTTGCCATACTTCCAGGTATGGGATTAATCTCATTTAAATAAATAATAGAATCTTTAAAGAAAAAATCACAACGGATTAAAGCCCCCTCAAAGCAATTCTCATAAATCTTTTTAAAGGCTTCTTGCAAGGATTGTTTTAAAGTTTCATCAATAGCAGCTTCTTTAGCATTTTGTGTGCGTGCAAAATCAAGGTATTTTTTCTCAAAATCTAAAATCTCTTGTTTTTGTGGCTCTTCAATAAAAGAAAAGTGCATACCATCTTTAGCTTTATAACCCGCTAAATTATATTCTTTAATATTCTTAAAAAAGGGTTCAATTAATACTTTCTCATCATATTCAAAAGCCTGTTCTATTGCATATTCTAACTCTGTTTGGTGTTTGGCTATAGCAATACCTAAGGAACTACCAAGCCTTGCAGGTTTTATAATTACAGGATAATCTACCCCATTAAGCGTATCGCCTTTATAGAGAATCTTATAATCTAGAGTTTGTATTCCCCGACTTTTTGCATAAAGCTTAGTAAGCTCTTTATCACAGCTTAATACACAAGCAGGATTCCTAGGTCCAATATAAGGAATATTATAAAATTCCAAAAGTGAGGCAATCACGCCATCTTCACCATCAAAGCCGTGGATAAGATTTAAAATCACAGAAAAATCTAAACACTTCTCACCCCATAGAGTCTTATAAAAAAATCCACCTTCTTTAGGGTGGATTTGTTTTTCTTTTTTATAATCCTTAGAGCTAAAAAGTTTTGATTGCATCTTATTAGCGGGGATAAGATAAAAATGATGATTATCGTCTAAAAAAATAAAAAAATGCAAATGTGAAAAAAGCTTTTTTAGAGCAATTGCACTGACAATACTAATTTCATGCTCATAGGTCTTTCCACCAAATAAAAGACAAAGATTCACGACTTTCCTTATGTAGAGATTAATAACGCAATCATACCATTTATATTATCTTTTTGGGTATGCTAGAATGCAAATGCACTAAAATCTCATAAGGAATAGTATTAAAAGCCTCCGCCCATTTCTCTACATTATCAAACACACAAATCTCTTCTTTTTCACTCTCTACACTAAGACAATCCATAGAAGCAGGAGGCAAAATCTTAAAACCCTCTTTGGTATAAAGCTCCATTCCCTCCCTTAAGCGAAAAAGCCCATCCCCATAACCAATATCATAAGTACTAACTACACAATCCCTACTTAAGACAGAAATTCCTCCATAACCTACCCTCTCTCCCTTTTTAAGCATTCTTGAAGAAATTTTTTTCGCCCAAAGAGAGGCGATAGGCTTCAAATGTATAGGGATATTTAAAATCTCTTCTTGGCATAAATACCCATAAAAAGCAATACCGATACGATAACAATCATCTTGTAAAGATTGAGGAATGCTAAGGTCTTTATTAACCCTTAATCCAGCTGAAGAGCAAAGAGAGTGAAAGCGAGGCTTAGGTAGGGAGTATTTCTCACAAAGTTTTAAAACTTCTTTTTTAACTGCTAAAAATACAGCATTTTGGGTATAAAACTCACAACCAAAGTTATCCCCAAAACCATTATGGGTAAAGATTCCTACAAGCTGCAATTTGTTTTTAACAATAAGCTCAAAAGCTTCTTTTAAAGAATTATAAGCAATGCCATTACGATTCATCCCTGTATTAATCTTTAGTTCAATCCTACTTAAAGGCGGATAATCCGGCAATTTCTCTAAAGCAGAGATACAAAAATAAATATTAGGAGACTCCAAACATTGTTTAAAGAGAGAGGGATTTTCTAAAGCATTTGGGTATAAAATACTAATATGCGGAAACCAATCAATAACCTCTAACGCCTCTTGAATATTTTTAACAAAACAAGAAATAATTCCACATTTTTTAGCTAAAGTCGCTATTTCTTTTAACCCGTGTCCATAGGCATTATCTTTTAAAACAATAGCAAGTTTTTGAGGATTATTAGGGGATATTGCTTGAGAAAGCGTATGAAAATTATCAAAAAAATTCTGTGAATGGATTTGGATATAGGGCATATTGTCCCCAAATAAGGGGGGGGGATTATTTTTTAGGAAGTTTTGAGATATAGTCTGCTACAGCTTCAATATCCGCATCTGACAATTTCCAGCTTTTCATATTAGCATACATAATTTGCTTTGCACCACCATTATCAGCTGTTCCTGCTGCATATCCGTGAAGCTGTTCAATCAATCTTGCTTTATCCATACCACCAATTGTAACTCCACCTTTGCTTCCAGGGGCTACTTTGTCTCCATTAACCCCGTGACAGGCTATACATTTTTTATAAATATCAGCACCATCAGCTGCCATTAAAAAACCACTTGCCAACACCAAACTTAATAGAACTTTTTTCATAATGTTCTCCTTAATTCTTTTTCAAGATTCAAACCTACTTGTTAGGTTTGAATGCAATCATACACTTTTTGCATAAAAAAATTATTAAATAAAGTCTTTTTTAGGATAGAATTTTAAAAATTTCATTAAGAGGTTTAAAAAGCTTGGGAAAAACAAAATTATTTGGGACTTCTTTAGAAGCAAAAGCTCGAATTTTAGTCTTTAATATTGCCTCTGGCTTACTATCTTTAGCTATTATTTCTTATATTTTCTATTTTAGTTTAAAATCTGATTATGATAGTCTCTTTACACAATACAATCATTCCTTGATAGAATTAGAAGCAATCCGACAAATCATCAATCAAATGCAAAATCTACCCTCTATAGAGGAAGAAAAAATTATCTTTTTAGAAAACCAAGAAAAAATTCAAGAAATTTGGGAAAACTATCAACAAAGCCAAAGCCATTTAGCAAACCATAATATCCTTAGAGAACTCGGGCTTAGAATTTATCACTTTTTCATTGAAGAAACCAAAACCACTAAAGAAAGGGATATTTTAAAAAGCAATTTAGAAAATTCGCAAAACCTAAATAGACAAATTCAAGAGTTCTTAACCCCGCTTAATGGTATCTTAGGAGGAGAAAATATCCAAGAGGAATCCCTAAAAACTTCTATCAACCAATTAAATAGACAAATTTCTAAGATTATAAGCAACAACTTAAAGCTTATTGAAATAGAAAAAGAACGTAATAATATACTCTATAATATACTCCATAAAGTGGTATTAGGGATTATGTGCCTTATTATGCTGATTACTTTATGCTTAAGTTTCTTAATCTTACAAAATATCAAAACCCTCCATATGCTCTTAGAATCAAAAGTGCAAGAAAAAACCAAAGAATTACAAAATCTCAATAACTCCTTACAAGAAACCATTGAAAAAGAAGTCTTAGAAAGCCGAAAAAAAGACCAAATTATGTATCAACAAGCAAGATTAGCAAGTATGGGAGAGATGATAGGAAATATTGCACACCAATGGAGACAACCCCTAAATGCTCTTATGCTACTTATCCAAACTTTTAAAGTTAAATCCCAAAATGGAAAGCTCACCAAAGACTTCATTGATACCCAAGTAGAGGATGGATTAAAAATCGCTAAAAAAATGTCAAGAACCATTGAAGATTTTCGGAATTTTTTTCACAATTCTAGCCAAAAGGAATCTTTTAATCTCAAAGAAAACCTAGAGGATTCTATCTCGCTTGTAGATGCCTTCTTAAAACAAAGCGAGATAGAATTAAACATATTATGCCCTCAAACAACAATGCTTTATGGTTATAAAAATGCTTTTTCCCAAGTAATTTTAAATCTCATTAAAAACGCTCAGGATGTTTTACAAGAGCGAAAAATACCAAACCCTAAAATCCTAATCCTTGTTATTGAAGAACCGGTAATTCAAAAAGATTATGTTAAAATATTTTTTATGGATAATGCAGGAGGGGTAAAGCTTGATGATATTCAAAAAATCTTTGAACCTTACTTTACTACAAAGCATAAATCCGTTGGAACAGGAATTGGACTTTATATGTCTAAACAAATCATTGAAAAGCAAATGCAAGGAAGTATTGAAGTAAAAAACACCTATTGGAGAGCAACACTACCAATGCTACCACAACCCTTTAAGGTTTTAGAAAATGATTTTTATGGGGCGCAGTTTATCATTTCTATCCCCACAAAAAATAATGAAAATGACGAACAACAAAACTTAGGAAGATAAAATGCCCTCAAAAAAGAATGAAACACTCTTAAAAAAACTAAAAATCCTCTATGTAGAGGATGAAGAAGATATTTTAAAATTCGCAAAAATGGCTTTAGAAGACTATGTAAAAGAATTTTTTACCGCTAGAAATGGCAAAGAAGCCCTAGAGATTCTAAAAACACAAAATATTGATTTAGTAATTACAGATATTTTAATGCCAAAGCTAAATGGCATTAATCTCATTAAAGAGATTAAGAAAAACCCCCTATGGGATATGGCAGTTATTATCGCTACAGCCCACACAGAAACCCAATATCTACTAGATTGTATAGAATTGAGGGTAGATGGATATATCCTAAAGCCCATTGATATAGAAGATATTTTAAAAACCATTTTAAAAGCAACTTTACCAAAATTCCAAGCTAAACAACTCCACGAAAAAAATGTTTTATTAAACGCTATCTCTGTTTTTGTCGGAGGTAAAAAAATAGAAATTATCAAATACTTAATCGAAAATAGCGATAAAGATAATATCTTTTATGGCTCCTATGAAGATATAGTAGAGCAGCTTAAGGTTAGCAAACCCACCGTTGTAAAAACCTTCAGACAGCTCATAGATACAGGATTATTAGTCCGATTAAAAAACAAAATCTATAAACTCCAACCTGATATTTCAACCTATAAAGATTCCCTATAAACGACAAAATCCTCCGATGAAAGCTTCTAAGATTACCCTAGCCTAATCCCAAAATTTCCATAAACTAACCCCTCCCTCAAACTTCCATAAACTACCCCAAAACTCCTAAAAATTCTTAAATTTAACTTAAGAGTTACCAAACTCCACAATTCTAAAAATTTTCACAAAAAGGCAGGAGTTTAATCAAATATTCAGCGGGGGGGGGGGGCATAATAAAAGTCTCATTTTATATTTTAAACAAGGAGAATGAATGGGCATTTCATCAATTAGTTCAAAAGCTTTAATAAGCTTTGGTATTTTAGGTGCTATTTCAGCTTATGCAGTGGATATTACAAATAGTCAAGATTTTACCAATAACTTCCGATCAAACAATGGAAATTGGAGTGTAAAAGCAGATTCCAAGATTAAAAGCGAAGGTGTAACTATTAAGGGGGCATTAACCCAACTTCAACAACCCATTAATACTATCACACTAACCACCGATAAAAAAGTAACCATCGAAAAGGATATAGAAATTGGGTATTATACCGATAAAGACAAGAAAGACAAATTCTATAGCCTTAATATTAGTGCTAAAGAGGGGGTAGAGAATGGAGGTGAGATAAACATCTTAAGGGATTCTAAGATTACAGCCAATACCACTTTACAAAATATTTCTGTTCTGAGTGCTTTAGCGAGTAAGCTTGATATTATAGGTGATGTTGTCGCAGAAAATAATAGCATCATTAATCTTGCTACCTTGACGAATGAAGATATTAATATTATCCATATTTTCAAGAAACTCAATGAAGAGAAAGTTACACTTACTACTACTAAAAAACCTGATTCTAGCATTGCTAATTTTGATGAGGAAGCTATTCGTATAGCTAATGCTCTAAGTGATACTAGCACCTTAAAGACGGGTATTTTAAACATTAGGGGAAACTTTACAACAAAGGGGAGTACAATTTTTGGTTTTTATAATGATGGCTTTATCAATGTTAGTGGAAAAGCTACGATTAACTCCAAAAGCGACTTTGAGATTATAACCAATAACAACCCTTTAAGTGATGATAAAACACTACTTTTTGCAAAAGAGGGAGTAGATATTGTAGAAACAAATAACACAAGTATCTTACAACAACAAAGCGATAAGACTTGGAAGCCCTCTAACGGAGCAAAACTTAATGTAACTTATGACAGGCAAGTAGCCTCCTATCTTTCTAAACCCTCCTTGCTAGATGGGATATTTGTAGATGCAGTGGAGGATTTAAAAAATGATAACTATATATACGAATTGCGTGTTGATGAGAAGAAAAACAATATTTTTGTAAAAGTCAATGTAAATAATTCCAAAATAAACACCGCAAGTCTTAAAGATCCTAAAACTATTGACGATTTCCTTAAAAACCAACTAACAACCCTCTCTGTAGGAGAGAAAAAGAATCTTGAAACCGCTAAAAAGAATCTTGAAAATGCAAAACAAATCTACAATCAAACAAATATTAGCAATAAGGCACAAATCATCAAAAATATTGAGGAGGCTCTTAAAGATATTGAGGGCAAAATACAAGCTACAAACACTTTTAACAACACAAACACTACAACAAAGGATATTCTTAATGTGTTGGTAAAAGGTGCGGATACTAGTGTAGCAGAGAATGTATTAGTAACCTTGGTCAATAAAAAAGACAATAAACTCTTTTCCGCTGCTCTTGATGCAGCAACCCTAAAGGATACTACCACCTCCATCTCCCAAAGCGGAAACACGCAAGAAGCATTAAGCATTTTAAATGCTCTTTCTACCTCTAATATCAATACCAATGATGTATTAAGTGCTATAACCCATGAAAACTTCTTTAAAGATACAAGAACACAAGGACAAGTAGCCACACAAACTTCTAATACTTCTAGCCAATTAGGGGCTATTAATGTAGCCAATGATATGGCAATTGGGGATAGAATCGCAAGATTTAATAATCCCTATATAGAGACTAAACGATTTGCAGCCTTAAGTAGTGATGCAGCTTATAATTATTATGATGAGTATAAATCTAGTCTTTGGGCAAATGCCTTTGGGGGATTAAATATCATTGGGGATAATGATGGGGGATTTTATGGTATCACTGCAGGGATTGATAGAAACATTAATACTAATCTCTTACTTGGTGGATACTTTACTTATGCAAATTCTACCCTTAAGAGCATAACCAATAAGCAACAAAGCAATAACTACCAATTAGGACTTTATACTCTCATAAAATTCGCACAAGATTGGGAAGTAGGTGGAAAAGCCTATACACAACTTAGCCCCACTAATCAATATGATTATAATTCCTTAGGAACAGATTCTGCAGATTTTACAAGAAGACTCTTTGGTTTTAATGGAAGCATAGGAAAAGTATTCCAAATTTCTAATGCATTTTTTATTAAACCCTTTGGTGGCGTGAATTACTATTATAGTTTCACCCCTAATTATGCACAAAGCGGAACCGCTTTAGCTAAAAAGATTCGCTCTTTAACAAACAATGCTCTAAGCTTAGAAGCAGGGTTAGAGGCTAGACAATATTTTGGGGCTAACTCTTATTTTTATATCACTCCTAAGCTAGAGCAATATGTTGTTAATAATGGGGATGATTATATAGCAAGATTTGCAGGTTCTACTTCTGTCTTTAAAATCAGTAATGATGAAAAGAAAAAGACTTATGGACAACTTACTTTTGGGGGGAATGTCTATATTAAAGAAAATCTCTCTTTAAATATCGGAGGAGGTATCAAGCAAATCTTAGCGGGTAAATCTAACTCGACCAATGAAACTTATTTAAGCATAAATACAGGACTTAAATATAAGTTTTAAGAGATAACATCAAAGAAATTACAATAACAAATACTACAAACTTAAATAAGAAATTAAACAGGCTTCTTAAGTTTTTATTATGGGGGACAATCTTTTTAAGATTGCCTCTTTTTGCTGTATTCTTTTTAACCCCTTTAACCTAAGATTTTATTTCAACTTCTTAATGAAGTTTTAGCGTTTTTTTAGTAAAATTTACTCCAATATTTCCTTATAAGTTAGGTTTAATATGCAAGAACACAATGAAGCTTTAGCACTCAAATATCGCCCCTTAGATTTTGATGAACTTGTAGGGCAAGAATCCGTTAGCAAAACACTCTCTTTAGCCTTAAATACCAAGCGATTATCTCACGCCTATTTATTCTCTGGATTAAGGGGAAGTGGTAAAACTTCAAGTGCTAGAATCTTCGCTAGATCTTTGCAATGTGAAAATGGACCTAAGGCAAAGCCTTGCGGAGAGTGTGCGAATTGTATCGCTGCTAATCCTCACAAAATGCGACACATTGATATTATTGAACTTGATGGTGCGTCTAACCGCAAAATTGATGATATTCGCGATCTTATAGAGCAAACCAAATACCACCCTAATATGGGAAGATTCAAAATCTTTATCATTGATGAAGTGCATATGCTAACTAAAGAAGCCTTTAATGCTCTCTTAAAAACCCTAGAAGAACCCCCCCCTTATGTTAAATTCATCCTTGCAACAACAGATCCTCTAAAGCTACCTGCTACGATTTTAAGCAGAACGCAACATTTTAGGTTTAAAAGAATCTCCGATAAAAGTATCTTAGAACATTTAAAAAGCATCCTTCAAAAAGAAAGTATTCCCTATGAAGAAGAAGCCTTAAAAATGCTAATACGGAGTGGAAGCGGATCTTTAAGGGATACATTAACACTCCTAGACCAAGTTATTATCTATTCTAATTACAATATCACCGCCAATGCCTGTGCGAATATGTTAGGGCTTATCAACCCCCAAAATCTGCAATCCCTCTTTGAATGTATCTTAGATAATGATAGAGACAAACTACTTAAAGAAATGGAAGGGTTTTTAGAATATGAAAGCGAAATGCTCCTAGATGAAATGAGTATTTTTCTTAAAGATAAACTCTTAAAAAGTGATAGCACTTATAATGTTATACTTATTGATAGATTTTTTCGCATTATTGCTCAAGCTAAAGAACTCCTCTTTTTAGGCTCTGATGATAATTTTGTGCTGACTTTAAGCCTCCTTAAAATGCTAGAAGCTATGCAAATTCAAGAAATTGATATTGCCATAGAAAACTTAAAAAACCAACATCCACAAATCCCAATATCGCCTAACCCCTCTCCTATCCCTTCACTTACCACCACACAAACTCCTACTTCAACTAAACAAAACCCCTCTTTATTCCAATTACTCCTCCAAAGAATCTATGAGAGGAATTATGACTTAGGAGAATGTTTTGAGAGAAACATTACTTTTATATCCTTTGATAATAATCTTCTAGTATGGGAGAGCAAAGCAAAGGATACTGACAAAGAACGATTAAGAAATAGTTATTCTATTATTAAAAATCTCGTTTTAGAGATTTTTGGCTTACAAACGCAAATTAAATCCCTAAGCAAAGAAGAATCTTCTAAAACCCAAGAAACTCTGCCCGTTAATTCCAATGCTACAAGCCTAGATACTACCCCCCCCCATACCACTAATCCTACAACCCCCCAACAAAACCCCCAAACTCCTATGGCAAATGACCCCAAAGCAGAAGTTACACAAGCCCTAGAAACTCCGCTTCTAAAAAATGTAAAAGAATTACTAGAAATTAGACAAATCAAAGTCCGCCTTAAAGAAGAAAATCTATGCAACTCTTAACTTCACTCACCCTAAAAGAAAATGAACTTACAAAGCTTGCTGAAAGCCTAGCAATTCAAAACAAAAAAGGAATTTATCTTTTAGAGGGGAATTTAGCAAGCGGCAAAACAACTCTAATCAAAGCCATAGCAGAGTATCTAGGAAGCACAAGTCTTGTTACTTCACCAACTTTTTTAATAAAACAAGAATATGACCATCAAATTTACCATTATGATATTTACCAAAAAGATTTGCAAAGTCTTTTAGAGCTAGGATTTTTAGAGGAGATTGAAAAAGAAGGTTGGCATTTTGTAGAATGGGGGGATGAAAAATTAGCTAAAATACTGCAAGAAGTCGGAATAAGCTTTACAACTATTAAGATTTTACCCCAAAAAGATGAAAGGGAATACCAAATTTATGTATAAACTAGAAGCTAGGCAACTATCTAAAATTATTAAAAAAACAAAAATTATCTCTAATATCTCCGTGAGAGTAAAAAGCGGCGAAATTGTAGGTTTATTAGGACCTAATGGGGCGGGAAAAACAACAAGTTTTTATATCATTTGCGGGCTTTTATCCCCAGATGTTGGAGGAGTATTTTTAGATGATGAGGAAATTACCCATCTAAGTTTGCACCAAAGGGCTAAATTAGGTATTGGATATCTCCCCCAAGAAAGTAGCGTTTTTAAAGACTTAAGCGTAGAGGAAAACCTAAGGATTGCCGCAGAAATATCTATTCCAAGAGAAAAAGACAGAATTAAGCGGATAGAGGAACTCTTAGAGACTTTTAACATCGAACCTATAAGATATCGCAAAGGCATTAACTTAAGCGGTGGAGAGCGAAGAAGAGTAGAGATTGCAAGGGCACTTATTAAAAAACCAAAATTTATTTTATTAGATGAACCTTTTGCGGGGGTTGATCCTATTGCAGTTTTAGATATACAAAATATTATTAAAAAACTTTTAACCTTTAAAATAGGGGTTTTAATCACCGATCATAATGTGCGTGAAACACTGAGTGTTTGCGATAGGGCTTATGTGATTAATAAAGGGAAACTTTTAGCAAGTGGCAATTCAGAGGAGATTCATACTAATGAACTCGTTAGGAAGCATTATCTAGGAGAAAATTTCAAAATATGAAATTAAAAACCCAAGCTTCTACGACACTTAAAAGCAAACTCTCCTCCACGTTAAAAAGCTGGTTACCTATTTTGCAAAGTGGTATGCAAGATTTAGAGGAAACCTTAGGAGAGTTTGCAAAAGACAATCCTTATTTTGATATAAAATCAAAAATAACTAATAACTTCTCCTCTTACAAAAAAAATAGAAATCTCCCAAAAGGTTCTAGAGTGGGACAAGGAGGAGGATTAAGTGATAGTATTGAAAATTTTTGCATCCAAGAGGAGAGCTTAGAAGAGAGCTTGTTAGCACAAATTATTCCCCCTCTTTTCCCCACACAAACTTCACAAAATATCGCCCTAAAAATCATAGAAAACCTTAATGAGGAAGGGTATTTTGAAGGTGATATTGAAAATATGGCTAAAGAATGTCGCTGCAGCAGTGAAGAAATAGAAAAAATCCGCAAACGTTTTGCCTATCTTGACCCACCAGGAATTGGGGCAAAAAATTTAAAAGAATCCTTTTACTTTCAACTAGATAATATGGATATAAAATCTGAAATTTTTGAACTTTGCTCAAAAATCTTAGAAGATTTAGAACATCATATTCACTTTAAAGACGAATGCCTTTACAAAGAGGCTATGCGTGTAATTCAAAGTTTCAAAAACCCTCCCGCGCTAGATTTTTATGAAAAAGAAGCAGTGATTATCCCTGATATTTTAATCCGACAAGAATCTAATAATATTCAAGTGCAAATCAATGAAAAATATTATCCAGGTATTGAAATAAATCTCCATAAAGAAAAAAATCTCAAAGCCAAAGAAGAATTTATTAAAATAAAAACCAAAGAGGCTAGAGATTTGGTAGATGCACTAGAGATGCGAAAAGCAACGCTTTATAAAATTGGCATTATGATTGTAGAATACCAATATGAGTTTTTCACAGGGGGAGAAATAAAACCGATGAAACTTAAAGATTTAGCCCAAGAATTTGGACACGCCCCAAGCACTATTTCAAGAGCAATTTCTAATAAATTCCTAGAATGCTCCCGTGGCATATTCCCCCTTAAAGTATTTTTTGCTACCGCTATTGATGAAGAAATAGCTAATGTTACTATTAAGGATTTTGTAGTGGATTTAATTAGGAAGGAAAATAAACAAAAACCCTTAAGTGATACAAAAATCCTAAAACTTATCGAAGAAAAATTTGACATTAAAATAGTGCGTCGAACTATCACAAAATACAGAGCCCAACTCAATATCGCAAGCTCTAGTGAGCGTAAAAAACTCTATAAAATGTCCCTTTAATTACCACAAGCTTTATGGTCTCTTTAAATTAAATCTTTTAGTGTAACTTTAAAATGTAAGAACAAATTTTAACCAATCTATAAAATTAATATTTATACTTCTTAGAGAATCTCTAAAACCAACTAAAGGAGTATTTATAAATAATAAAAATAAGCGTAAAATTTCCCTCCTAAGATTCGTGCTTACATTAAAGGGTATAGCAATAAAGTGCAAAGAGAGGCTTTGAAAAAAATGCAAGAAATAGAAGAGAAAATTGCAAAACTAAAAGAATAACAAAAACAAAATGCCTACCCCAAAGAGCAAAGATATGTGATTTCCTAATATCCTATACCCTTTATAGACAATTAGTAAAACTATCGCAAATCACAACTCTTCTTGCTCTATTATTTGGTATATCATCCATTAAAGGCTACAAGAAAAAATGCTAAAGTAAATCTCATTAAAACAGAAATTGCTATATTTAACCAAAATTCACAGAAGCAAGTGATATTTATTGACAACATTTATAGTTATAAAAATGGATAATAAATATAAAAGATTACTAAAGAGTAGCTAAGAGCAATATGCTGATATGTTAAATTTAGTAGGTTTTTATACAATAAAAGGCTATTTTACAGAAAACATTTTCTTACAAGATGTGGCAAATTAACATTATCAATGCACTATGTTAGATAACTCAATGAGAATTATGGATAATCTTTAGGTAATGTTAATACACAATTAAGAGAACTTTAATTGTATCTCACAAAAAAAGGGGGGGGATTAAAACCTCTAATGGTAACTAAATCCCCAAATGAAAGATTATATTTTTAGCATTATTAAAAAGCTAGTAAGATTCTAAGAAAGCTTTAGGATTAACAACTATAAGTTGTTAAAAACTCAAAAGGATGAGGTCTTCCCTCCCAAGGCCAAATCTCTGTTTCAAACTTATATGCCTTATAAGTTTGGATAAAGGTTTCACTAAAGACATTATCAACCTTTAGATATTCTCTATCAACTAACATTTCTTCAATAGCGTGCCTTAGTGTATGAGGAAGCTGTTTAATACCTTGCTCACGCACTTCATCTAAAGTCAGCTCAAAAAGATTAACTTCCATAGGCTCTCCGGGATGAATCTTATTTTTAATCCCATCTAATCCCGCCATCAATAAAGCAGCAAACGCTAAATAAGGGTTACTAGAACTATCAGGAAACCGAAATTCCATCCTTTTAGCTTTCTCTCCGCTATTATAAGGAATCCTAATACTCGCACTTCTATTTTGTGCAGAATAAGTAAGAATAGAGGGAGCTTCAAAGCCGGGTATTAATCGTTTATAGGAATTTGTAGAAGCATTAGTAAAAGCCGCTAATCCTCTAGCGTGTTTTAAGACTCCGCCTAAAAAATATAAAGCTTCCTCACTCATTCCCTCATAAGCATCTCCTGCAAAGAGATTCTTCCCCCGCTTCCAAATGCTTATATGTGTATGCATTCCGCTACCATTATCATTATATAGAGGCTTAGGCATAAAAGTTGCACTCTTACCATTAAGATGTGCTACCATTTTAATAACATATTTAAGCTTTTGCACATTATCAGCCGCTTCAAGCATATCCCCAAACTTCACACCTATCTCCCCTTGTCCTTGTGCTACTTCGTGATGCACAACAAAAGTTTCTAATCCCACTTGGTTAAGAACTTTCACCATCTCTGCTCTTATATCTACCATAGAATCCACAGGTGCTACTGGAAAATAACCCCCTTTAAGTCCCGGACGATGCCCCAAATTTACGCCATCATATTCTTTAGAACGATTCCACTCCCCCTCTTCTGTATCAATCTCATAATACTGGCAATTTATAGAATCCCGCATTTTAATAGAATCAAAAACAAAAAATTCATTTTCAGGACCATAATAAGCAATATCCCCTATGCCAGAATCTTTTAAATGTTGCATAGCTTTTTTAACAATACTTCGCGGACATTTCTCATAAGGCTCATTTTTATAAATATCCCATATATCGCAAAATACTACCATAGTAGTATCAGCCGTAAAAGGATCAATAAAATATCGTATAGGGTCAGGAATTAAAATCATGTCGGATTTATCAACAGGTTGCCAAGCAGGAATAGAGCTTCCATCAAAGGCAATCCCCTCAAAACTCTCCTCATCAATGGCAGTAGCACTAAAAGACAAATGATGCCATATACCCTTAATATCAGTAAATCTAAAATCAATAAATTCTACTTCATTTTCTTTACACACTTCAAAAAATTTTTTTATAGCTTGTTTATCAACTTTTGGTTTATTTAGAGCCTCTTTCATTATTTATTCCTTAAATTCCTCAATTAATTTACCCCGAAATTATAACAATAATTTTTTAAAGTATTCCCAAAAACACCCAACATTAATTTACACAAAAACCCTAATGATAAAACTTTAATAAATTAGTATTTCGTTATGCAGTATTCAATTTCTTAAGCTTCAAAAATTAAAACTTTAATGGAGTTTATATTCTAAAGATTTGCAAAGATTTGTAAGGGTATGAAAGTAAAAAATATAGAATTATTATTATTTTTATTTATGAATATTACTCCTAAAAAATAGCAATAAATAAGGTAATTTCAAGATTATTTTTGGTTCTCATTTTATTTTTAATAATTTAAGTTTTTTTTAATGGTATTATACTACAATTCTTTGATTAAAAACCAAAAAAGAAGTTTCAATGTCTCCTAATCAACCTCAAAATCTAAGATCTCTTAAAAACTACCAAATCACTCCCAAAGATTTAGAAATACTTGCTACTTACTTTTCTATCATTCATCATAGCAAAGGGAGGATTAGACTTCGGGCAAGTTCAAAACTCAAAAACGCTGTAGAAGAAAACTCTGTTGATGCACAATCACTCTTAGAATGTCTTAAAAAAATTCCAGCTATTAAAGCGATAAAGTTTAATAAAATCGTGGGTTCTTTAACGATTGAATATGATTTTAATCTTTTGCAACCAAGTTTTTGGGAGTTCTCCCTCAAAGGAGAAAGACTAGAGGAAATTTCACAAACCATTAATATTATGCTAAAGGACTTATAATGACGACACAAGAAAACTTGACTCAAGCCTTAGACAATGAATACAAAGCCTATAGTTTTTATGCTAATGCCTCTAAAACTTTTGGTTTTCCTTTTAACCAAATTTTTAGCACTAAACTCCAAGATATTAACGCTCTAAATTTACACCTCACTAGCCTAAATATCCCTATACCCACCAACCCTTACATTAACACTATTTTGCCTAATACCTTAGAAGAAACTTTACAAAATGCTATAAGTAACGAAAACACAGGCATTACTCTTTATAACACCTTAATCACTCAAGAAACAGATATGAGGGCTTTAGATACTTTCTATTTATTACAAGCAGCTTCTTTTAATCACCATATCCCTACTTTGCAAAACTTTCTTTATGGTTTGAGGCAAAATAATAAAAATCCCTTAGAGCAGATTCATCAAGGAAAGGCTCTTTTAGATGAAACTGGAACTATCATCACACAATTACAAAATGGAAATCTCTCACAAGGAGAATTAGAGGGCTTTCTTAATAAACTCAATTATTCTTTAATTGGGGGAATAATACTAGGTGCATTTGGTGCAATCATCTTAAATGAATTTTTAAATAGAGAAAAGGAGTAAAAATGCCATTACCATTTATCGCAGGATTAGCTATAGGTTCAACAGCTGCGTTGTTATTTACTAAACGAAAGACATTAAAAAAGATTTTAGAATCTAAAAATATCCAAAAAAGCTTTCATCAAGGTAAAGAAATTTCTTTAAAAGCTTATAATAAACTCTCAAAAAGCATTAAAGATGCAAAAGGTGATTTAGAGCAAAAATTTCTTAATAAAGAAACTACTACAAAGAAAACAAGTAGTGCTAGAAAAAACACAAAGCACAAAGAAGGATAAATAATGGTTATAAACACAGGAACATCACGATCTATTGTAGGGCACGCCATTAGCGGAGCAATCATTGGCGGTATGCTAAGTGGAATCTATGAATTTTCACAATACAAACAAGGAAATACTTCCAAAAACAAAGCTTTAAAAAGCGCACTTAAAGCCACATTAGAAGGTGGCATTATCACTGCTAGTGGAATTGCTGCTACTAATGCTTTAGGAAATACTTCCAAAAACCCTTTACGCAACACTCTAGAAGCTACTGCCTGTATCGCTTTAGGATTAGCCAGTGTTTATGGAATCTCACAATTAATTAATACAAAGCTTACTTCACAAAAGGAAAAATAATGAATACACAACCTCACCCAAACAATCCTTATACAAAAAACAATCCAAATACCTCTACACAAAATAATAAAAATAGTCTCTTTGGAAATACCAATCCCAATGCACAAAAGGACTTTTTAAAAGGAGCTTTAATAGGTGCAGTGGCTACTTTTATTTTAACCAATGAAAACGCACAAAGAGCAATTTTTAAAGGTTTTGCAAAAATAAGTGGAATTTTTGAAGCAGGAATTGAAGAGCTAAAAGAACGTTATGAAGATGCTAAGGCTGAAGTTAATTCTGAAGAATAAACAAGAATAACTATGTTAGCACAATACGAACTTACTTTAAGCCTCATTCATTCAACTAAAAAACGAGCAAGATTTAAATATACTTATTCAAAAGATTCAACGATTAATCCTTTACATCTACGCGTAGAACTTGATAGTATCGAAAATATCTCCTCCCTTAGGATTAATGCTATTTTAAATAATATTATTATTGAATACCAAGGGGATTTAAAAACCATCCAAACAGAAATCTATCAAGCCTTACTTAAACATATTCTACAAACAAAAAACCCTAAAAAACAAGAAAGTTACATTGCTCTAAGGGATGAAATTCCAAGCTCTGCAGAAGTAACCCGTGCTGGAACCGCTCTTGTGCTTTCACCTTTTTTGAATAATCTAACCATACAAACTGGATTTTCTCTTGTAGCTTGTGCGCCTTTGCTTTTAAGCGGTGTAACAGAAACTTTTGCACACGGCATTAATTCACGCACTTTAGAAGCTTTAGCAGTGGCTATCTCTCTTTATTTGAAAGACTTTAAAACTGCAAATTCTACAAACTTTATGTTGGCATTAGGCGAATATATAGAAGAAATGACAATGTATAAAAGTGATGACCTCATTAAAGAATTAGCTAAACCAACATCAGGTGAAGTATGGATTGAACTCAAAGAAAACAATAAAACTATTACTAAAAAAGTCTCAAGTGATACCCTAAAAATTGGTGATATTGTTGTTATCGGTGCAGGAGATACAATTTTAATTGATGGGCATATCATTGAAGGGGAAGCCCTTGTTAATCAAATTTCTATGACAGGAGAGGCAACCCCCACACAAAAAGTGCGTGGAGATAAGGTGCTATCTGGCACCATTGTTCAAGAGGGGAAAATCAAAGTATGGGCTGAATCTATTGGTAAAGATACCGCTACAGCAAGGATTAAAAGCTATCTTGAAGAAACCCTAGTCCAAAAATCCTCGCAGGAATTAAATGCTTCTAAAATGGCAGATTCTCTTGTGCCTATTACCTTTGGTTTAGCCATTCTTTCTTATCTTTTTACGCGTGATTTAATGCGTGCTGCTAGTGTTTTACAAGGGGATTATTCTTGTGCTTTGAAACTTACTACACCCGTCACTTTCAAATCTGCTATTTCTAGCGCAGGAAAAGAGGGCATTATTATAAAAGGAGCAAAAAGCTTAGAATCCTTGCAACTTAGTGAAGTTTTTATCTTTGATAAAACCGGGACTTTAACAAAAGGGGATTTAGAAGTTTTAGATATTTATTCTTTCTCTAAAGAATGGAGTCCAGAGACCATCTTAAACCTTGCTGCAAGCATTGAAGAGCATTATTTTCATCCAGTAGCACAAGCGGTTGTAAAAGCCGCTAAAGAAAAGAAATTTACGCACTTTCACCACGATGAAGTAACTTTTATAGTAGCACGTGGAGTTAAAAGCGAAATTAATGCGAAAAGTGTCGTAATAGGGAGTCGCCATTTTTTAGAAAATGACGAGCAAATTCCCTTTGCCACCCATAATAAAAAAATACAAAAAATCCTCTCAAGTGGTGAAACCCCTCTATTTATAGGCTATGATAAACAACTACTAGGAGTAATTTTACTCAAAGATACCCTAAGAGAAAATTCCAAAAAAGCTTTGGAACGTTTAAGAAAAAGTGGTGTCAAAGAGATTATTATGCTTACAGGAGATACTAAACAAAAAGCCAAACAAATAGCCCAAGAGCTAGAAATTAACCGCTATTATGCGGAATTACTCCCTACACAAAAAGCGGAGATTTTAGAACAAATTATGCAAGAGGGCAAAAAGGTAGCATTTGTCGGCGATGGGATTAATGATGCTCCCGCTCTTATCCGTGCAGATACGGGTATTGGTATGCATAAAGGTGCAGATATTGCAAAAGCAAGTGCGGATGTTGTGCTTTTACATGATGATATAGAAGCGGTTGCAGAAGCTAGAGAAATCGCTATTATGTGCTTAAATAAAGTGCATAGGAACTTTAAAATTACCGTAATAGTTAATAGCCTGATTTTAGGACTTGCCACTTTAGGAAAACTCTCTGCTATCCAAACTGCTTTTATGCATAATGGAACAACTATAGCTTTGCTCCTTAACGCCTTACAAAGAATAAAAATTAAAGAAAAATAATGCGTCTTTTATTATTAATGGCTACAACACTTAGTGGAATTATATTAGCATCCACCCTAAAAAACACTTATTATAAATACAAAAAATACAAAAGGAATGATGATGAAAACTAAAGATTCACTAGAACAAAAAAGAGAAATAGCAAAAATTGGTATGAGCACCTCTTTACTCCTTACTGCTGGAAGTGCTTTGTTTTTAAGACATACTTTAGCAAAGAGAATCCACATAGGTGCTGGCATAGCACTCATTGGATTTTCTTTATGGCATTCCTCTCTCTACCCCAAAACAAAGCTAAAAGATAAAAGTTCCTAACTTTACCTTGTTATTAAACTTTTTAGTTGCAGTAATGAAATTTTAGTTTTTAAGGATGAAAAACTTGATACATTTTTTAAGTATTCTTATAGCAATTTTATATTTGGGTTGTGCTAAACTCCCAAACACACAGGAGCTTACACATAAAATCCCACAAAACTTTATTAACAAAGAAATCCTTATAAACCTTAGCGATACCAATATCAATCTCACAGCCTCTTTAGCTCCTAAAGAACAATTAAAATCCCTATTCCTTGATGAATCCTTAGAAAAGCTTTATGAAATCGCATTATCAAGCAATACTGACTTACAGATTATGCAAACAAGAATACAGCAAGCTAGAGCGCAACTAAAAAGTGCTTGGGGAGGACTTTTTCCAACCCTTAATGGAAACCTCAACACTAATGATGGCCATAGCAAAAACAATGCCACTCATAACTCCTCACAAAGCACACAAATAGGGGCTACACTTTCTTGGGAGATAGATTTATTTGGGAGATTAAATGCGAATAAAAGTGCTAAAGAATCCTTATACTATCAAAGTTTAGAAAATCTAAAAAATGCAGAAATTAGCCTTTTAGCAGAGGTTACAAGTCTTTATTTTACCCTTAGAGAAACTGCTCTTAATATTCTCCTTACCCAACAAAACATTACTGCTCTAACACAAGCCTTAGAATTAACTCACCTTAAAGTAGAAAATGGTCTTTTAGATAGCACAGAACTTTTTAACAAACAAGATTCACTCAATAATGAGCAAAACACCCTAGAATCTCTTAAAATGAAATTAGAAGAAAACAAAAATGCACTTTTAGTTTTACTAGATTTAAACAACCTGCCTTTTGATATTCACGATTCTTTTGCCTTCCATAATCCTCAACCCTTTAACCCAGACACTATTCCAGCAGATGTGCTTCTATCGCGTCCAGATATTCAAGCAAGTATCCAAAGTCTCTATGCACAAGTTTATAATAAAGCCAATGCTAGAGCTAGTCTTTTTCCTACTTTATCCTTTAATGCAAACATTAATGAAATTTTGCACTCCTCTGCCCAAAATAGCGGAAATATTGCGTGGCAGCTTGCGGCTTCACTCACCGCACCCCTACTTAATCGCACCCAATTAACACAAAATTATTTGCTACAAGATGCACTCTTAAAAGAATCCTATTTAACTTTACAAAAAAACTTAAACACTGCATTAAGTGAAATAGAAAATGCCATTTTTAACACCCAAAATACACAATTACAACTTGAAAATAACAAACACGGACTACAAAACGCTAAAGAATATTATAACTTCTCTAATAATCGTAGAAATATGGGATTAATTGATGATTTAGAACATTTAAACAATACTGCCTTTTTAAATAATTCACAAAAAAACCTTAATACTTCAACAAATGCTAAACTTCAAGCACTTATTACATTATTTAAAGCTTTTGGCGGTAATCTTTATCTCTCTAAAGGAATGCAATGAATACTTCAGAAAATATTTTGCAAAACTTAAATCCTAAAAGAAACTATAAAAAATTCCTTTTATTGTGGATTATAGCCCTTTTAATACTTATCCTCTTAGGTGGGGGAATCTACTATTTTAGCAATAGAGCACCCCTTATTATCTACCAAACTAAAGAAGTATTCCTAGGGGATATTTCAAGCACTATTAGTGCTAATGGAACACTCTCTCCTACCAATGAAGTTTCTATAGGAAGTGTTGTTTCAGGCATTGTTTTAAAGGTTTTTGTAGATGTTAATGATAGGGTAAGCAAAGGAGAGGTTTTAGCTAAAATTGATTCAGAGAGTATTGAGCAAAATCTCTACCGATTTCAAGCTCAATTAGAAAGTGCAAAGGCTCAATTAAAAAGCTCTCAAGTGGCTTTAGAAGAGAAAAAATGGCAATACCAACAACTCCAAAATCTCTATGAAAAAACGCAAGGTAAAACCCCTTCAATGTTAGAATTACAAAGTGCAAAAACTTCCTATAATGCAGCCCTCAGTGATATAGAAATTAAAAAGGCAAATATTAAAGAAATTGAAACCTCTATCCGCTCTACCCAAGTGGATTTAAAAAACTCTCAAATCATAAGCCCCATTGATGGCATTATTTTAAAACGTTCCATTGAAGCTGGACAAAGTGTAGCGGCTTCTTTTCAAGCTCCTGAATTTTTCATCGTAGCAGAGAGCTTAGAAGAAATGGAGCTTAACGCAAGTGTTTCAGAAGCAGATATTGGGAAAGTGCAAGTAGGACAAAAAGTGAATTTTAGCGTAGATTCCTACCCCTCAAAAACCTTTGAAGAAAAAATTAATCGTGTCAATTATGGTTCTAATTCTAGCACTTCAAGTAATGGCGTTGTAAGCTATGAAGTAAAAATTTATGTCCATAACAAAGATTTACTTTTGCGTCCGGGAATGAGTGCTACAGCTGATATTGAAGTAGCCAGTGCACAAAATGTTCTTTTAGTCCCCTCTAGTGCCTTATATTTCACCCCCAAAATCACCACCAAAACACAGAATAAAAATCCTTTCAATCCTTTAAACAATGTTAAAAGGAGACAATCTCCGCAAAAAACAGCGGCTAATCAAGGAAAAACCCTTTGGATATTAGAAAATAACTTACCCAAACAAATAGAAGTTGAAGTTGGTATTAGCGATGGGGAATACACACAAATCTCTAGCGAATTAATCCAACCAGGCACACAAGTTATCATAGGGCAACAAGGTAGCTAATGCAATTCATACAATTAAGCAATATTCATAAAAGCTATGGAAAACCCCCTCATACTTTTGAAGCTTTAAAAGGAGTAAATCTCCAAATAGAACAAAGGGAATTTATCGCACTAATGGGACCAAGTGGTAGTGGCAAATCAACAATGGCAAATATTCTAGGAACCCTCGATAGCCCAACAAGTGGAATCTATGAGTTCTGCGGTGTTAATGTCTGTGCTTTAAACCTCAAAGAAAAAGCTCTCTTAAGAAGAAATTATATTGGCTTTATTTTTCAAGGATTTAATCTCCTACCTAAAACAACGGCTTTAGAAAATGTTGAACTCCCCCTTATTTATCGCCAAATACCCAAAAAAGAACGTTTAAGAATCTCTATGGAAGCCTTAGAAATGGTAGGATTAGAAAAATGGTATAACCATAGCAATAATGAGCTAAGTGGGGGACAACAACAAAGAGTAGCTATTGCAAGAGCTATTGCTTCTAAACCTCTTTTTTTACTTGCTGATGAACCAACAGGGAATCTTGATACAAAAAGAAGCATAGAAATTATGGAGATTCTCTCAAGGCTCAATAAAGACTTTAAAATCACTATCTTAATGGTAACCCACGAACCTGATATGGTTAAATACACAACAAGAAAAATACTCTTTTTAGATGGTTTAATCCAGCAAGACTTAAAAGGCAATATATGATTTTAAATGCCTTTCTTCTAGCTTTTCGGCAAATTAAAAGGAATTTTTTACGCTCTTTTTTAACAATGTTAGGAATAATTATTGGCGTTGGTGCAGTGATTGTTATGATTGCTTTAGGTAATGGCACGACATTAGCTATTACAGAGCAAATGAGCAGCTTAGGGAGCAATATTTTGCTTATATTTCCCGCAAGAGATCAAACACCTGGAAGAGGTGGCAGAAAACAATTTATGCTAAAAGATGTAGAAGATTTAAAACTCCAAGTAGGGCATTTAACTCGTGCAATTGCTCCTGTAACCTCTACAAGTCTTTTAGCACAATTCCGACAAAACAATACGCAAACAGAGATATTTGGGATTGATGAGGATTATCTCATCGCTACAAACTGGGAAACTACTCAAGGAAGGACTTTTAGCAAAGAGGAATATAAAGCAGGAAGTAATGTTTGTATGATTGGTGGAAGTGTTTTAAAAAACCTTTTCAACAACGATCTTAGTAATGCCTTAGGTTCTCGCATTAAACTTGGAAATATTGTTTGTGATTGCATAGGTGTTTTAGAGAGCAAAGGACAAGGTGCTTGGGGAAATGATCAAGATGATGTAATTTTACTTCCGCTTAAAACCTACCAAAGAAGTATCTCAAAATCTGATTCCCTTTATAATATTAATCGCTTAATGGTATCCCTTAAAGATGATATTAACTCCACTACTGCACTTAATCAAATCTCTATGGCATTACAACAAATACGCAATATCAAAAAGGGGCAAAAAAACGATTTTGAAATTATGGATACTAAACAGATTCTTGAAATTATGAAAAATACAACGAATAATCTTACACTATTTTTAGGTGCTATTGCAGGAGTTAGTTTGATTATAGGGGGCATTGGGATTATGAATATTATGCTTGTCTCTGTTACAGAGCGAACCAAAGAAATAGGGACTCGTTTAGCTATTGGTGCTTTGCAAAGCGAAGTTTTATTGCAATTCCTTATTGAAGCCATAACCCTAAGTTCTCTTGGTGGAATCTTAGGGATTATTTTAGCCTTTTTTTCTTCTTTGGGTATTAGCCACTTAATGGATATTCCTTTTAGCTTTGATTATAGTGTTGCACTATTTGCCTTTTTATTTTCTGCTTTTATTGGAATCTTATTTGGTTATATTCCCGCTAAAAGAGCTTCAAAACTTAATCCTATTGATGCTCTAAGGCACGAATAAAAGAGTTTATTTCATACGGAAGTATAGATATTAAAAACTTGTTTTAAGTAATTTTATAATAGAATAAAAGTTTATTTTAAATTAAGGTAGTTTTAATGAAAAGGACCTATCAACCTCATAATACACCCAGAAAAAGAACTCACGGATTTAGAGCCAGAATGCAAAACAAAAATGGAAGAAGAATTATCAATGCTAGACGTGCTAAAGGAAGAAAAAAATTAGCTCTCTAAAATTGGAATTATTTTGGTTACTTTAAAAATAAAAGCAGAGTTTGAAAGTGTTTATAAAAGTCAAAAAAGATGGCATAGCCCCTATTTTATCCTTTTTTTTAAAGAGAATATCCATTCTCAAAAAAGAATAGGATTTTGTGTCTCTAAAAAGATAGGAAATGCGGTTTGTAGAAATTCCATAAAAAGACGTTTGCGTAATATTTATAAGGAATCTATACCAAAGCTAAAAAATGGAGATATGATTTTATTGGCTAAAGGCGGAGTAGATAAAATTACCTATGAAACCTTAAGAAATAACTATAATTATGCACTTTTAAGACTTAATTTAATGCAAAAATTAGGGTAAATTTATGTTAAAAAAAGTAAGTAAAGTCAGTATTAATATTATTAATTTTTATCAATGTTATATTTCTGTTTTATTGGGTGCAAAATGTCGCTATTACCCTAGTTGTTCAGAATACTCTAAACAAATTTTCCACTTCCATAATCCTTTTGTGGCTTTTTATAAAACACTCTTACGCATTTTAAGCTGTAATCAGTTTTTTCAAGGAGGGATTAATTATCCAAAAGCAACGCTTTTTATACAACCCATTTTTACTTCACCAAAACATTTTAACTTTTGGCTAATCCCTACACAACCTATACTTTTTAGCCTAAAAAACTTCACAAAACAACAAGTTTATATCATCAAAAATCTATCAAAGGATCCTAGTGTTTAATAAAATTGATAATCTAAGCTCTCAAGCAAGAATCTTAATTGCCGTTATTTTAGCACTCTTGTTTTTTGTCCCTTATAGTTATCTTTATAAACCCACCCAAACCACAGAACAAGAAAACAAAACGACCAATTCCGCCATCCCACAAACTATACAAGAGCAAAGCACCCAACCCATACAACAAAATCTCCCCACAAGTAATAATCCAACAAAAGAAATTATTGCAACCATTCAATCTAAAAATTTTGAATACCAAATTGATAGATTAGGAAGAATCACGCAAGCTTTTTTAAAAGACACCAAATACCAAAAGGACTCCCAAGATTTACCACTTTTCTCCACAGATATTTCCCAACAAGATAACCCAAAGCCCTTAGAAATAAGATTTTCTGACCCCCTAATCAATCAGCAAGCTTTTAGCACACCCTATTTAGCAAATACCGCTAATATCCAAATAGAAGACAATCCTCAAACCCTAATACTCACACAAAAACTTCAAGAAATTACCATTGAAAAGCATATTACCTTTTATCCTAATGGATATTATGAGATAAATATTAATGCCCCACAAAACTACGCCTACTTTGTATCTCCGGGAATGCGTCCTAATGTAGAAAGTGATGCTTATATCTTTAAAGGTGTAATTATTAAAGAATCTGATAATACTATCACAACTATAGAAGATGGAGATGCTAAAGAACAAACTAATTTCAAAGCCTCCACTATCTTAGCCGCTGTTGATAGATACTATACAACCCTATTTTTTAAACAAGAAGGAAATATAGATTCTATTATTTTAAATAATAGCAATAAAGACCCTATGCCCTTTATTAGTGCTAATGGAAATATTAGTTTATCAGGTTATATTGGTCCTAAAGATCACAGAGTATTAGAGAGTATTAACCCCTCTCTTACAGATGTTATAGAGTATGGAATCATCACCTTTTTTGCAAAACCTCTTTTTTTACTTTTAGATACACTCTACAAGCTAACAGGTAATTGGGGGTGGGCTATTATTTTACTCACACTTATTGTTAGAATTGTGCTTTATCCACTGACCTATAAGGGTATGGTGTCTATGCAAAAACTTAAAGATTTAGCCCCTAAACTTAAAGAAATACAAGCCAAATATAAAGGCGAACCCCAAAAACTCCAAGCCCATATGATGGAACTCTATAAAAAACACGGAGCCAACCCTATGGGTGGTTGTTTGCCATTACTCTTACAATTACCCGTATTTTTTGCTATCTATCGTGTTTTATATAATGCCATAGAGTTAAAAGGTGCAGGGTGGCTTTTATGGATACAAGATTTATCGGTTATGGATCCTTATTTTGTATTACCTATTTTGATGGGGCTTACAATGTTTTTACAACAACATTTAACACCCACAACCTTTAGCGACCCTATGCAAGAAAAAATCTTTAAATTCCTACCCCTTATTTTCACGATATTTTTTGTTACTTTTCCTTCAGGACTAGTGCTTTATTGGTTTGTTAATAATGTTTTTTCAATCCTCCAACAACTTGCTATTAACAAATCTTTAGCCTATAAAAAATCCAAAGAAATCGCAGAACATAAACATCGCCCAAAAGATTCTTAAATGAAAAAAATAGAAGCTGATAGTTTAGAAGATGCACTCATAAAAGCCTCTAATGAGTTTAATTGCTCGGTAATAGATTTAGAATATGAGATCATTCAAAACCCTTCTAAAGGTTTTTTAGGATTTGGTAAAAAATCCTCTATTATTTGCGTAGAACCAAAAATAAAAACCACCAAAGAAGAATCTAAAAAAGAAAATCCACAGCATTTAATACACAAAACCCCATCTTCTTTACGACAAGAAAAGGATATAGCAATTATTGCAAAAACTATCCAACAAGAATTAAAAGAATTACTAGGCCTACTCCCTTATAACATCCATACAATCCTAGTGAAGCCCTATGATGAAAATACCTTATATATTAAACTCGATGGAGAAGATTCTGCTTTACTCATCGGTAAAGAGGGTTATCGTTACAAGGCTATTTCTTATTTGCTTTTTAATTGGATAAATCACAAACATGGCTTGATGGTAAGGCTAGAAATTGCGGAATTTTTGAAGAATCAAGAAGAAATGATTGCAAATTATTTATTACCCATTATTGAAACAATTAAATTAACAGGTAAAGCACAAACTAAGCCTTTAGATGGAGTTTTAGCCCACATTGCCATTACACAATTAAGGGAGCAATTTCCCAATAAATACATAGCCTTTCGTTTGACAAACGATGGGCAAAGGTATATTATCATTAATGACTTCCATCACGCATAGCACTATTGTAGCACCCGCGACCACTTACGGAAACTCTTCACTGAATGTTATCCGCTTAAGCGGGACTAGAAGCTTAGACATAGCTTCACAACTTGCTAAAAAAGATTTAACCACTCTCCAACCCCGCTTTGCAAAACTTACAAAAATCTATTTTGAAAACAACATTTTATTAGATGAATGTATTATCATTTACTTTAAAAGCCCTCATAGCTATACAACAGAAGATGTAGTAGAATTTCAATGCCACGGAGGCACTTTTATCGCAAAAAACATTATAGAAGAATGTATCAAATATGGAGCTATTCTTGCTAAACCCGGAGAATTTACAAAAAGGGCTTTTTTAGGTGGTAGAATCGACTTAACACAAGCCCAAGCTATCGCTAAACTTATCCAATCTAATAATGCACAAGCCCACAAAATGCTAATGCGACACTTAAAAGGAGAAATGCAAGATTTTTGCGAACTCTTACGCGAATCCCTCCTTAAGATATTAGCCCATAGCGAAGTTTTTATTGACTATGCCGATGAAGAACTGCCGCAAAATCTACTCCAAAGCATCCAAAAACAACTTGATTCTATATTACAGACACTCTCTAGCCTCTCTGAAAAATCTTACCAAAAACGCAATCTCTTTGAAGGCTATAAAATTTGCATTATTGGCAAACCCAATGTTGGCAAAAGCTCTCTTTTAAACGCACTCCTAGAGGATAATCGTGCTATTGTTAGTGATATTGCAGGCACAACTCGTGATAGTATTGAAGAAAATTTTATCCTAGATGGGCATTTATTGCGACTAATTGATACCGCAGGGATTAGAAAAAACGCTGATATTATCGAAAATGAGGGTATCCAAAGAAGCTTAGAGAAGGCTAAAGATAGTGATTTACTCCTTGTGCTTTTTGATAATAGTAGAATCTTAGATGATGAGGATTTAACGATTTTGCACCTTTTAAAAGAATATAAAGATTCTAAAAAAATTGTTGTTATTATCAATAAAATAGATTTAAAAAATTGCTTTAACCAACAACAACTCACGCCCTTTAAGCCCTTATTGCTTTCTTTAAAAAACAAAGATTCCTTGCAATCTCTTAAAAACCATTTAAAGACTATTTTAAGCTCCCAAGATGATAATCATACCCTACTGCTAACTTCCCAATACCAATTTGAAACTATACAAACCTGCATACAAGCACTGCAATCCTCTATTATGCCCTTGCAAAATGGCGAATTAGAGCTCTTTAGTTTCCATATCAATGAAGCAATACAAGCCATTGCCTCTCTTACAAAACCCTATGAATATTCCCAAATGCTAGATAAAATGTTTAGTGATTTTTGCTTAGGCAAATAACACCTAAAATTCTCTAAAAATAATTTGTTTCTTAGCATTAATAGTCTGTCTTTTGATAGTATTGTTAAAAAAATCCTGCTTAGAATCTTTATGAACTAGAGGCAATATCGCAAGGAATTTTCCCCTAAAAAGCTCCCCACCCTCAAGCTCACCCCTTGTATCATACATCGCCAAAAACTGCTCCTTACTCAAAGTTCTATTCCCAAGTGAAGGATCGGCTAACCATATAGTCTTTTCATTAATACCCCTAATTACAGAAAAATGATCACTCTTTCTATGCTTTAGATAAACCACCACAGGAATCTTTAGCTTAGAGAGTTGCTCAAAACTCGCAGCAAAGCCTTGTGCTTTAAATCCAAATTGCGGCAATGCCTTTGCCATATCCTCAAAACTCGATTTATTATCCCCTTTATCCATTGCTTGAAGTATCTCTTCCTCGCTAGTTTCTCTACCATAATAAAAAGTAAGGATTGTAGCCAAAGAAGCAGCCCCACAAGAGTAATCCAAATCTTGTTTGATGATTTTTTCATCCCTTAATTCCTTATAGCTTTTTACCCCTACAGAAAGGGTATGAGAGGAGTTTATAAAAAAACGATAATCCTTAGCCTCTAACAAAGAAATCCATAAAAGAAAGTATAAAACCTTGAATTGAAAACATTGCAAATCATCATCTCCTTTTACTTTTATCCCTTAAGAGGAATCTTAAAGCATAAACCTAAAAGCCTTGCCCTAAAAAGTATAGCTCCAATGCAAAGTTACACTGCTATTACTATCTTTTTGTGTAGCGGCTTTAAAGTTAAGATTTAAGATATTATCTTCAGAAAAGCCATACCCCAAACCAAAGGTTGGTTGGAGGAAGCTACGATGAAGCCCATTTTTGCTACCATCAAATTTACTTGCCCTTTGATGAAGCCATTCAAAGCCCAAACTTAGAGTAATCCATTCATTAACCGCAAAACCAACATTAGGATGAAGTAAAAGCACATTTCCGGGCTTATAAGTTCCATCTTTGCTTTTGCGTTTATGACTATAGCGATAGGTGGTGTTTAAAACCAAAACCACAGGATCAATGCTTTTATACACAATACTTCCTATTTGTAGAGAGTGTAAGTAGGAGGATTTATTAAGGTTTTTCTCATAAAGTGCGGTTTCTATGTAGCCTAAAACACCAACACTAGAATCATCTTTTAAAAACTCATAATTCACGCCCAGCCAACTATCTATAGGCTTATGCGTAAAGGTATTTGTAGAAATACTAGGATCTTTTTGCTGCCTATAGCTCCCTAGATAGCTACCGCGGATATAAATATCTGCTTTATTGCTTATCCCATAATTAATCCCTAAAGTCCCAATAAGATTATCATTCTCTTGCTCACTCTCTCCAAAGCTAGAGGGAATAGCCACAAAACCAGTATTGCTAATAGGGACGATAATGGGATCCCCTGTAGAGAGATTCTGACTTTTAGAATTCGTATAGCTAAGGGAGCTTTCTAGCTTAAACTTCCCCTTCCCACTCACTAGATCTTCTACCAACAAAGGCATATCCGCCGATAAAGACGCACAAAAAATAATAAAAAAGAATAATAAGACCCGCATAAAACCTCCTTTGAAAAATTAATCATTAAAGAGCAAATCAGGTAAGAGACCAGCTCATAGGACAAAATAACCAAAATATTAGAGGCAAATAAATCTCTATCCATTGATAAAATCTAGTAAAACGACCCCTATCTCCCTCTAATTGAAAAAACTTAGAATGGTATCTATAGCGATAACACAAAAAGATAAAGATAGTCTCTAGCATAACAACTAGCATTCCAAGAAATTGCCACCATTGCGTATCAAAGAACATAAGGGAGATGATAACAAGGGAAGATTCCACACACATCATAGTATAAAAGATGACCTCACCATTAACAAAACTTCGAGCATTTAGAATCATCTTACATTTTGCAAAAAACATTTATAATATCCTTATAAAAAAAACATGGAGGCAGACAAGATAAATATAAAATACAACAGCTCTTCAAGGCATAACTTTCCACTCATTCTAAAAATCCTAATGGCAAAGAATTTATGGCATCTCTCTTCGGTATAACAAATCACTAACGCATTAAAAATAATAAAAATAGGTATCAACGCAGGATTGATTGGAAACCCATAAAAACCATAGGCAACAATAAATGCAAAAATAACGAGTATAAAATTAAACAACACAATACCCCATAAAACACTCCTTGGAGAGAGTGTAATTGGACGCTTTAGCATTTCTTTATTATCTCCAATATTGAAATCTTTGGTTTTTTACTTAGCGTTTTATCTCCTAAAATATTGAGGGTATTGGGACTTAAGAGATTCTAAGCGAGGTTGCACATATTTAGTCATCACTCTACCAGCTACCAAACTTCCACCCATCGTTGCTGGAGCCAGTGCTGATTTTGCAAAGATTTGTATTGGTTTTAAATATTTATACCCAACTGCCCCAGCATATACACCTCTACGAAAGCTTCTCCAACTCCAACCTTGATTCTTACCAATTTGATAAGCAATATTATGAGCACCCCCATAAAATGCACCAATACCAATCCTCACAGCAAATGGCACCCACGCTCCCTCTGTGGTTTTCATCTCTTAATCAGAGAGGGCTATTAACTCTAAAGGTTGAGAATCTTGTATAAAAAGTGATTCTATCTCTTGTTGTGTAAAATTGCTATCTTGTGCGAAAGTCAAAGTAGAAAGAAAACCAATAAAGATTAAAAAACTAAATATTGTCTTTTTCATAATGAACCCTTTAAAATGTAATTTTTAATAAAACTATTCTATTTTTAACTCTATTAAAATAATCTTAAGGTGAGAAAGGGAATTAAAAATAAAGTTATGTAAAGTATAAAAAGTAACAATATTTTAGAAAATATCTATCCATACAAAAAAATGACAAGATTTATAGAGATTTTATTAAAAAATATTAAAACTTAAAACTAATCAAACCACCCTGTAAAAATATCTCCCAATGTATAAAACGCAAATAATAAAAACGCATCTAACAATAAATAAACCAACAAAAGAATCGCAATTATCAAAAATGGAGTTATGGGATATTTGTGGAATATAGGAAAATATAAAAACCCCATAAGGGGCAGGAGAATAATTAATAATGCAATGAATATTCCTACCTCAACCCAATATTGCAACGAAATACACAATGCAGGCAAAGCAAAAAGAATAAGAAAGATTAAAACGACTCTCTTTTTTTCATTATTTTTTATTCTTAGCATTCTTTTAAAAAACAACTTCCAGCTTGTTTGATATACTCTAAAAAAATTCTTATTCATTACACAATTATCTACGATATCGATGATGGTATCTATACCTATCATACCCCATAATTCCACCAAAAGTAGTAACTCCTTGTATAGTGCCAGCAGTTACTGCTTTGTCGTATAGGAGGTGTTGGCTTAACAACAGCAGGAGGTAATCTCCTAAATGTCCTATACGCTCTTACCCCAGCCTTCCAAGCATACCCGCCTATGGGAGCCATTACCGCCCCTTTTGCCACAGCCCACCCAAAGGAACTCCAGCTCCAGCTTCGCCTTATACTTAATTGATAAGCAATATTTCCAATTCCACTTCCAATAGCCCCACCCATTATCGAAACAAATGGCAACCACGCTCCCTCTGTGGTTTTCATCTCTTAATCAGAGAGGGCTATTAACTCCAAAGGTTGAGAATCTTGTATAAAAAGTGATTCTATCTC
>NZ_JRPC02000117.1 GCF_000765745.2 Helicobacter apodemus | reverse complement strand
TTTAGGAACTTTTAAAAATACTGGAACCATAGAAGCTGTTGGTAATGCAGTGAATGTATATATTAATAATTCTACTCTTACAGATTTTAGTAATAGTGGGACTATTAAAGGAGAGAAAGGTATTCAGATAGGGATTTCTACTCTTACTAATTTTGGTAATAGTGGGACAATCTCTAATAAGAATGGTAATACCATAGCCTTACAAAACACTAAAATACAAACTTTTACTAATACTGGAACTATAGAAAAAACAAATAATGGTGGTAGTGGTGTTGCGATTGAAAACAATACAGCCTTAGGAACTTTTATTAATCAAGGAATAATTAATCATAAAGGTAATGGACCAGGTGTTTATGTAGGTAGTAAAGCTACGATAGAGAACTTTGAGAATAAGGGGACGATAGAGGGTTTTGGGAATGGCATACATGTAGATAGTGCAAATATTCAAACCCTC
>NZ_JRPC02000012.1 GCF_000765745.2 Helicobacter apodemus | reverse complement strand
GTTGTCAGAGATTGTTTGGCTTTAAAAGTAGGGGCTTATAGCTCAGGTGGTTAGAGCGCACCCCTGATAAGGGTGAGGTCGGAGGTTCAAGTCCTCCTATAGAGTAACTCCATTGTTACTTATATTGTATTCATTTTCTATTCCATTTCTAAACGCTTTTCCACTAACATATTTCTCTTTATTTGCATAATTGAAATCTAGTTTTAAGTATATTTAAAATTAACGTTGTTTTTAAGTATTTTTTAATGTGGGGGGGGGGGTATTATTGCATTATTTATTTTAGAGAGGGAGATAGAGTTGAGACAATTTTCAATTTTGATAAAACTATGCTCGATAAATGTAATAGTGATTATGGCAGTAGGTTCGCTTAATGGTTGTTCTAGCAAAGAAGAAAGACTATTGCGTATGCAATTACAACACGAATTGAAAATCAAAAAGTTAGAAACAAGGAATACTCAAAGTGTAGGAGAAAAGATTCAAGACGACTTGAAAGAATTATTACTGGGCAAAGATTAGTAAAAATGGCATTTTTGCATTTTTATTAGAAAATAGAATAAATTTTTTATAAAGTTTTTGATTAAATGGGCATTTGAAAGTTTCTTTATTAAGTTTTATAGAGTATCCTAATTTTGCTATTAACTTAATTTTATATTTGTAATAATAATGTTTTTATATTTTTTTAATAAAAAATTTTATAGACTTTTTTATCAAAAACAATTCTTATAATTGTTTTTTTGGTGAAATTTCTTTAACATAAACGATAAGGATATAAAATGCAGATTTATAAAATAACTATGAGTTTAGTTGTATCAGTGATTATTGGGTGCTTACAAGTTGCTAATGCTGCAATGGATTTGACAAAAGAGGCAGAGAAATATAGGCAATATGTGATTGGGCAAATTGACTCGCTCTTATCAGATACTGAAAGATTTGTTGGGGCACTAAAAAAAGGAGATGTTAAACAAGCAAAGGCAATTTATCCCATTGCTAGAATGTATTATGAACGCAGTGAGCCTATAGCAGAGAGCTTTGGGGAGTTGGATGCTCGTATTGACGCACGTTTAGCAGATCTTCAAGAGGAGGGTAAAAATGAAAAAGATTGGAGCGGATTCCACAAAATTGAAAAGATTTTGTGGGAAAAAAATACAACAAAAGGAACGGAGGCAATAGCAGATCAGCTTTTACTCGATATTAAAGAGCTTAGAGCAAAAGTTCCAACAGTTGAAGTAGATACAGAATTGATGCTAACTGGGGCGGTAGATTTACTTAATGAAGTTTCAACAAGTAAAATTACAGGTGAGGAAGAGATTTTTTCTAAAACAGACCTTTATGATTTTCAAGCAAATATAGATGGTGCTGAAAAGATTTATGAGCTTCTTCGTCCGCATTTATTACAAAAAGATAAAAAATTAGCTAATGAAATTGAAAAACAATTTAAAGCAGTCAATACGCTTCTTGCAAAACATAATCGTTCTAAAAAAGGCTATGATTTTGTGGGTTATGATAAGCTTTCATCAGCAGATATTAAAGAGCTTGCAGAGGCGGTTAATAAACTAGGAGAACCTCTTTCAAAAATGGGCGTAATCTTAGAATAAGGGAAGTAAATGAAAAATTTAGATCGCCGAAGTTTCTTAAAAGGTATTGCGATAACTACAGCTGGGGTTTTATCCCCTGCTATTGCAGATTCAAAAACCTATTCTTCAAGAACTCCTACTATAAAAAATCCTTATTCATTTTTTGGCATACACCAACAAGGTATTGCTACACCACCGCAAAAACATATTTATTTCTTAGTGTTAGATTTACATACAAATTCACGCTCTGATATTAAAGAGGTTTTTAAAGTTTGGACTACCTATGCAAGTAAATTAACATTAGGTGAAAATGTTGCCCCTTATAGTAAAAATACTCTTATTCCTGCTTTAGATACGGGAGAGGCAGATTCTCTTAATCCCTATAATCTTACACTGACTTTTGGGGTATCTGTTAGTTTTTTTGATAAATTGGGTTTAAAATCCTCTCGCCCTAAATTGCTAAAGGATTTACCACATTTTCCAAGGGATCAATTGCGTGAGGAATTTAGTGGGGGAGATATTTGTATCCAAGCTTGTGCAGATGATCCACAAGTAGCTTTTCACGCGGTGAGGAATCTTGTGCGTATAGCTAGGCTTAAAGTTACAATGAAATGGTCTCAAATGGGCTTTAATTCCTATGAAAATAATGATACCCCACGCAATTTATTTGCTTTTAAAGATGGGACGGTAAATCCTAGTGCTAATGAGCTTGATAAAGTCGTTTGGGTAAAAGATGGAAGTTGGCTTGATAATGGGAGTTATTTGGTAGTTCGTCGTGTGCAAATGCATCTTGAAACTTGGGATAGAACACATTTAAAAGCACAAAATGATACTTTTGGGAGAAAACGCGATTCTGGTGCAGCCTATGGTAAAAATGAGGAGTTTGAAGAAGTTGATATTACAGCTATGCCTGAAGATTCCCATGTGTTTTTAGCTAAGACAACAGGAATGCAAATATTGCGTCGTTCATTTTCTTTTGCAAGTGGTATAGATCCTCGCACGGGGCAATTTGATGCGGGATTATTATTTATTGCATTCCAAAAAGATCCTATGCAGTTTATTGCGATTCAAAATGCCTTAGGTAATATTGATAAAATGAATGAATATATTACCAATATTGGGAGTGGGCTTTTTGCTTGTTTTGGTGGAGTTAGTAAAAAAAATGGAGATTATATAGGGAAATCTCTTTTGGGTTGATTAGTCCATTATTTAGGGGTTTTTCTATGATGAGATTTGTTTATTTGCTATTTTTTTTGTTGGTGCCTCTGCAAGCTTCTAATACGCAGGTGAGCGTCAGTCATTTATTTATAATGATTTCTGATGCTATGGAAAATGCAAAAAACGCTAAAGTTGAGGAATCTATACCGATTTTAGAGAATTTTAAGGATAATTTCTACGCAATTCCAACGCATAATTCAGTAGCGGGTGTAGAAGTTAGCAAGGTTTTAGAAATTGCTATAAAAAATCCTAATTTACAGATTTTAGAATCTCTTTCTAGTGCATTATTTGCCTTTGAAAAAGAGCAAAATCCCATAGATTACGCGGCAAAAAGGAAGCAGTTTGAAAAACGGGTTTTGCCTGTTTTCTTGCAGTTTGAAAAGGCAACTATAGAAAAAAATACAGAAGAATTACCGATACTTTATAAGAGATTTTATGATACTTGGCAGAGAAATGAACGCGTGGTAGGCGATACAAGTCCTGGACATTATGGACAGATAGAAACTGCTCTAACACTCTATCGAGTGGCTATGGTTAGTGAAGTAGTGGATTTTGAGGTGATGAATTTACAGCTCCAAAAAATTGGTATTGCTTTGAGAGAGTTTATTTCTGGGAATGTTTTGCAGGCACAGAGCTTAGAGGGTTCGCCACAAACACTCTCTGAAGGTTTGGAGCTTTTGCGTAAGGCTTTTAGAGAGTTTTCGCAAAACCAAGATCTTGCAAAAGATTCTATTCTTACCTTTATAGCACAATGGCCTATATTTGAAGGTGAAGTTCGCACAAGAGATGGTGGCTTGTATAATCGTATTGAATCAGAGCTTCCAGAGATTGTTGCACGGGGCACAACGCAAGAAAATCTTGATCGTTTTGAAAATCTCCTTCAATCCCTAGAGGCACTTGATATTAATGCAGAATTTACCGCCTTTGATTCGGCGATTATTTTATTGCGAGAGGGAGTAGAGGCACTTTTGATTATTATGGCATTACTTACTGCTTTACAAGCAGCAAATCAGCCTAAAGGCAAAGTGTGGGTAATAGGAGGAGCTGTGTTTGGTGTGTTTTCAAGCTTGATAGTGGCTCTTGCTTTGGTGCAGCTTTTCCCTATTGCTGCAGCAGGGACAAATCGTGAGATATTAGAGGGTGCAGTAGGCATTGTAGCGGTTGTAATGATGGTATTTGTGGGTGCTTGGCTGCATAGTAAATCTAGTGTTGCGAGTTGGCAGACTTATATCTCAAGCCAAATGGGAAAGGCACTTGCTCAAGGAAGTTTGTTTGGATTAGGCGGACTTGCATTTTTGGCAGTATTTCGTGAGGGTGCAGAAACGATACTTTTTTATGCAGGTATGATGCCTCGCATTACTATGGGATCTTTTTTGAGTGGCTTTGGGTTTGCGTGTTTGGCATTGGTTGTTATTGCGTATTTGATGAAAGTTTTTGTCCAAAAATTACCTATCCATTTGATATTTTTAGCGATGAGTTGGCTTATTTATGCGCTTGGATTTAAGATTTTAGGGGTTAGTATTCACGCTTTGCAGCTTACTAATATTCTTCCACTTGATATTTTACCTCTTCCTAATGTCGCATTTTTAGGATTTTATAATAACCTGCAAGGACTTGTTGTGCAGGCTGTATATATTGCCATAGTTGTGCTAGTTATGATATGGCAAAGACGAAAGGGTTAAAGATAAGGGGGAGATTTTGTTTTGTAGCGATTTTATGTGATATACAATTTTATAATATACCTAAGAGATATTTTCTCTTGGGCTAAGGATTATTTTTCGATAGCTTCCACTTCTATATTTAAATAAATATCTTCACCCACAGTAAGTGCTGAAGTGCCCGAAGCAAATTTAAAATCGGAACGTTTGATTTTCCCATTTAATGAAAATCCTACCCTCTCTTTACCATCTTTGCCTTTTGCCATACCACCAATTTCAGTATCTAAAGTTATATTTTTAGAAACTCCTGCTAAGGTTAGAACTCCTGTCATTTTACCTTTTTGGTTATCAACTTTTTCATATTTTTTCATTACAAAAGTCATATCGGGATATTTTTTTGCTTTAAAAAAATCATCTTGTCGTAAATGTTCATCTCTTGATTGATTGTCTGTATTGATAGAAGCAGTTTTAATAATAGCCTCAAGTTTTTTAAACTCACTACTTGTAGGATCAAAATCAATCATTGCTGAATAGTCATTAAATTTCCCTTTCACATTACTGATTTGTAAATGTTTAATTTTAAAACCAACATCTGTATGAACATTATCTAAATTATATTCTTTAGCAAGGATACTTGTGCTTAGTACAGAGATAGCTACTAATGAACTAAATAAAACTTTTTTCATTTTATTTCCTTATAATAGTAATTTTGTGGAATAATTATACCAAATAATTATTATTGTAAAATAAATAACTCTTTAGTATCAATTGCTGCTCTTTAGGATTATTTAATAAGGATTTCTTAATATGTTTAAGTGAAGAGAATGTTATTTGCTTATGTAAAATATAATCTAATCTTTAGAATGATATTTATTCAATCTTTTTTTCTAGTTTAAATGCCTTAAAATTTATTATATTTATCAAATAAATACTAAGAAACTAAATAAAAATGAAATATAAACTCAATTAAAAATGGCTACTCATTTAATACAACATATTCATCAATAACTGATCCCACAAAAGCAACTATTTTATCAAAGCTTATAAGTCCTTGTTTTATTCTTCTTGTGATGAATCTTGCCCTTGCATTGTTGTTCATTCCCCTTAGATTTTTGAATTAAGTGTAGTAAAAAATATTTTCTCCCATCTGCTAATATTTTTGTTTCTGCATTAGATTACACCTTAATGGCTTTTAATGTTTTAGGCTAAATTTCACGCGAAATGGGAAAATTTTATATTCTGAAGAGTAAAAACCCTCCTTAAGATACTTGCGGCACATAGTATCTTTAGAGGCTCTGCTGTGTTCCCACCCTGAAGCATTATCCAAAGAGGCTATTGCACAAGTCTCAAAAAGGGCTATAAAATGATAAAGTTTTTTAGATAAAACTTTAATAAAGCCACAAATTACTTCATACAGGAAATACACGAATGCTAGAATCTAAATTCTCTTGTAAAACTGATTCAATAGCAAAAAGCGTCCCTGTAGAGCCACTTGCACAACCACTGCAAGCACCAAGATAGCGGATATATACATCTGTATAACCATCACTCGCGTTTTTCAACTCTATAATCTCCATATTACCCCCATCCATCATAAGCATAGGACGAATCCTCTCATCTATAACACCTTCAATAGATTTAATTTTCTGCACCAAAGTCATATCGGCAAAGGCTAAATCCCCTTTGCTCTCTAAATCTGCTTTACTTTTTAGGGATTCCTCTTCCATTTCTGCACGAACTTCACGTAAAATATCTACCAAGTAATATTCTCTCTCCTCGTGCCCTCCTGGTTTTACACAACTTTTACAAAATGCTCCTGCTTTGGTATATTCTGTAATTTCCTCAACGGTTTTTAAATCATTAAGTTTAATAACTTCTTTGAGGGTTCCCAAACTCACTCTAGCGCATTCACAAACTATAATTTCATCCTCAAAATCTTCTGGATTCTTACCCAAATATAAAGCTGCTGCTTTTTTAATAACATCATATGCCATAACAGAGCAATGCATTTTTTGTCCCGGAACTGCTGGAGTATCTGGATCATCCCTTAGGGCTTTTTCTACATCAATATTAGTAATTTTCACAGCCTCTTGAACTTTTTTCCCTAAACATAGTTCCACCATCATATCGCTACTTGCAATAGCGGTCCCACAGCCAAAACTTTTAAATTTCGCATCTACAATGGTATCTTCAGAATCTACCAACCAATAAAGCCTTACAGCATCTCCGCAAGCTTCTGCTCCATAATCAGCTATAATAAGCTTCAAACCTCTTTTATCTGCCTCTTCTTGAGTAATAACTCCAAGATGGGTAGGATTATCCATCCTTTCACTAACTTTTTTAGAATACGCATCCCACAATGCACCACCTAATAATTCATTTTTTGCCATTGTCTCTCCTTTAATAACTACTTGAAATTGCTCTTAAACGTTTAATAGCCTTTTTAAAAGCATCAATAGTATAATCGATCTCTTCTTCTGTATTAAAACGGCTTAAAGAGATTCTAACCGCTGTATGTGCTAATTCTTTATCCGCCCCAATAGCAGTCATCACAGGATTTGCTTCCAAATCCTCACTTGCACAAGCACTACCTGTAGAACAAGCAATGCCATATTTATTCAAATCCCAAAGCATAGCCTCACCCTCTACCCCGCGAATACTCACTAAAATAGTGTTAGGCACCCTTAAAGATCTATCTCCAACTACAAAGACATCTTCAATTTTTAAAAGCTCATCTTCTAGTTTATCTCTTAAGCGACGCACATTATTACGTTCAAAATCCAAATGTAAAGTTGCTTGTCGCATAGCCTCGCCCATAGCAACGATATAAGGAACATTTAAAGTCCCACTTCGTCTTCCACTCATATGCTCACCGCCGTGAAAAAGAGGGGTTAATTCTACACCTTTTCTAATATAAAGTCCTCCTATTCCTTTAGGTCCGTGAAACTTATGTGCACTAAAACTTAAAAAATCTGCTTGAATCTTTTGCACATCTACCGGAATCTTCCCAATAGCTTGCACCGCATCAGTATGGAATAAAACACCTCTTTGTTTGCAAATAGCACCAATCTCTTCTAAAGGAAAAATAATGCCTGTTTCATTATTTGCCCACATTATACTTACTAAAGCAGTTTTTTCTGTAATAGCAGATTTGAGTGCTTCAACTTGTAATACTCCATTTTCACCAATAGGCAAATAAGTAACCTCAACGCCTAAATCTTCTAAAAACTTACAAGTTGATAATATAGCTGGGTGCTCTACTTCTGTAGTGATAATGTGGTTTTTCTCACCAAAACGCAAAATATCAAAATACACACCTTTTAATACCCAATTATTACTTTCTGTTGCACAGGAAGTAATAATAATATCATCTTCATCTCTAGCATTAATCCCTTCATAAAGGTGATTAAAAGATTCGCGAATAATACTATGAATCTCTGTCCCAAAAAGATGCAAGGAATTAGGGTTTCCATATTTCTCACAGAAATATAAATCCATCAACTCTTTTGCCTTTGGGTCTAGCATCGTTGTAGCATTATTATCCAAATAAACCCGTTTATTAGGCTTTGCCATTTATTATCCTTTCAAATCTCTATGTATAATTATAAATTTTTATTTATGCAATAATTGCTTTTAGCTTTTAACTTAAAAAAGCTTAGAATATTTTGAAAACGACTAAAATCTTTAAAAATTTATAAAAAAATATTTTACTTTTTTTTAAAAATCTTATATAAGCCCCACATACACAGCAAAACAACAAAAATACTCACCCAAGTTTCATCTAATCCAACAGGCTTTGTGAAGTCAAAAAAATCTTTAAACATTAAAGACTCTTATGTTTTAAAACTTCACTGCAACGCAAACAAGTATCCCCCTCACTCTTTGCAATATACTGCCAACATCTAGGGCATTTATACCCTTTTGCTCTTGCTAAGATATATTCCTCCTCCTCTAGCATAAAACTTCCTAGCACTTCGCTTTCAACTTTTTGTGTTACAGAACTTACCATAAGCCAAATATTTAGCTCTGGAAAATCTAAAGTTTTAGGTAATACTAAATTAATCTCAAGAGTGGATTTTATTTTAGAATCCTTTTTTAAACTATCAATTTGCTCTAAAAATGCACTTCTTAAGGCAAGTAAATACGCAAAATCTTGCTTAGGACTCTTTAAAGTAGGTAAAGGTGTATAGAATATTTCAAAAACATCACTATTAGTACTTATGCCACAAGATTCTAAAAGTGCTAGGCTTTGCGTATGGCTTAAAGCTTCATTAATCGTATAGGTTAAAATAGGTGCTAAAAGCCCAAAGAGCCTACCACCAATAAGTGCCATAACACTTTGTGAAGCCCTTCTTCCTTTAGAAATTGGTGCGTTACAATAGAGGTTATCTTTACATAAATCCAAATAGATTCCGCTTAATTCATTGCTTAAGAAAAAATTTAATTCTTGCAAACCTTTAGAAAATTCATAAGCCTTAAAATATCCATTGACAACCTCAAAAGTTTCTTTAGCCCTCTGTAAAATCCACAAATCAATCGCATTAAAATGCTCCATCTCTAAGGATTCTAACCCATTAGTATTTGCTAATAAAAATCGAATGGTATTGCGTATTTTGCGGTAATTCTCTCCAACTTGGTTTAAAATATTCTTAGAAATCCTTTGATCATTTTGGTAATCGCTCATAGCTACCCATAATCGTAAAATTTCACTTCCAAATTCCTTTAGAGCATCTTTGGGAGCAATCACATTTCCCTTAGATTTACTCATTTTCTCGCCCCTCTCATCCATCGTAAATCCATGCGTTAAAATGCTTTTATAAGGGGCTTTTTCATTAATTGCACAACTTACAAGTAAAGAGCTATGAAACCAACCCCTATGTTGGTCGCTTCCCTCTAAATACATACTAGCAGGGTAAGTTCCACTCTCATATCGGCTATTTTGCAATACTGCCCTCCAAGTGCTTCCACTATCAAACCAAACATCTAAGATATGATGAATCTTCTCATAATACTTAGCATTATCCCTATATTTTGGGGCTAAGAGTTCCTCTACACTCTTGCTCCACCAAGAATCACAACCTTCTTTTTCAAAAATACTCGCGATAAAATCCAAAACTTCATTATCTAATAACACTTCCCCACTTCGTTTATCCCTAAAAAACGCAATCGGCACCCCCCAATCCCTTTGTCGTGATATGCACCAATCAGGACGATTTTCAATCATCGTATAAAGCCTATTTTTGCCATGCTCTGGATAAAAGATTGTTTGATTAATTGCCTCTAAAGCAATCTCTCGCAAGGTTTTACCCTCCTTGCTAAAGGGTTCATCCAATACTATAAACCACTGCTTGGTAGCACGAAAAATGATGGGTTTATGAGAACGCCAACAATGGGGATAAGAATGCTTAATTTTTTGGTGTTTTAAAAGATTATCACTTAAAAGCTCAAAGATTCTTTTATGCGTATCAAAAACAAATTGCCCTACAAATTCCTTAGGATTAAAAAATAATTTTTCTCTTATTAGAGTCTCATCATAACAACCCCTATCATCTACAGGCATTAATACAGGAAGATTATATTTTAATCCAACAAAATAATCATCCTCCCCGTGTCCTGGTGCGGTATGCACACAACCACTCCCCTCACTAGCTGCGACATGTTCCCCTAATATAATCGTTGAATCTCTCCCATTAAGCGGATTAATAGCGTGTTTATTTTCTAAAATGTGTGCTTTAAAGGTTTTGACAATTTTATTTTCAACCACTCCTTCTTCAAAAAGCTTCTGCACTGCAGAGGCGAGAATAATTTTATTATCACTAGTTAGGGCATATTCCTCATTAGGATTAAGGGCAATTCCACTATTGGCAGGCAAAGTCCAAGGTGTTGTCGTCCAAATCACACAATAGGCTTTTTCAACCCCTAAAACTTCTAGTGCATCTTTTTGTAAAGCAAAGGCTACATAAATCGAATCGCTTTCCTTTTCCTCATATTCTACTTCCGCCTCTGCTAAAGCTGTTTGACAAGCCCAACTCCAATATACAGGCTTACTCCTTTCTTTTAATAAGCCTTTTTTTGCAATTTCACAAAGTGCTTTATAAATATTTGCTTCAAATGCAAAATTCATCGTTTTATAAGGATTATCAAAATCTCCAACCACCCCAAGTTCTAAAAATTCTGCACTTTGAATCCCTACAAATTCCTCTGCGTGTTTTCTACAAAGCTCTCTAATTTTCACCTTAGGAAGTAAATCTTTTTTTTCTTTTCCTAATTTTTTCTCTACTTGTTGCTCTATAGGAAGTCCGTGGCAGTCCCAACCGGGGGTATAAAAAATCTGCTTCCCTTGAAAATAATGGTATTTATTAATAATATCTTTTAAGATTTTATTAAGTGCGTGCCCAATATGTAAATGCCCATTAGCATAAGGGGGGCCATCGTGAAGATTAAAAGTTTCCTTAGCGTTTTGACGATTCTTTAGCATTCTTGCATAAACTTTATTTTCTTTCCATCGCCGATAAGTTTTGGGTTCATTTTGAGGCAAATTTCCACGCATAGGGAAACTTGTAGCGGGTAACTCTAAAGTATCTTTATAATCCATAACAATCCTTAAAACAAGCAGATTAGATTGTTAATTGTATCTTATAGACTTTTAAAAAAGCATTATTTATGCGAAATTTAAGGTTTTTCATTAAGGCAAGCAAAATATTAAATTATTTCTGTCTAAATTTAAAAGTTTTTTTATTAAATTTTCGCTTAAATTCCCAAATCTTAAAAACTTTTAAATAAGGATTCCTTTATTATGGAAGATTTAAAACAAACCTACCCTGATTCTCTCCCCTACCACCAAGGGGGAAAAATCCAAGTTACATCAAGTAAGTGTTTAGAAAATGAACACGATTTATCTTTAGCCTATTCTCCCGGTGTCGCTGTCCCTTGTAAAGAGATTCAAAAAGACCCTAATCTTGCCTATGATTACACCACAAAAAGCAATCTTGTAGCGGTTATCTCCAATGGAACTGCCGTTTTAGGGTTAGGTAATATAGGAGCTTTAGCGGGAAAACCTGTTATGGAGGGAAAGGCTGTTTTATTTAAGAAATTTGCAGGTATTAATGCTTTTGATATTGAAATAGATGAAACAAATCCTGATAAATTTGTAGATATTGTCCGCTCCATAGCACCTACTTTTGGTGGCATTAATTTAGAAGATATTAAAGCTCCAGAATGTTTTTATATTGAAAAACGACTAAAAGAAATTTTAGATATTCCTATTATGCACGATGATCAGCACGGAACCGCTATTATCTCTGCTGCGGGTATTATTAATGGAGCAAAAATTGCTAATAAAGATATTAAGGATTTAAAAGTGGTAGTCTTAGGTGCTGGTGGGGCTGCTATTGCTTGTGCGAAAATCGCTAAAAAACTTGGGGTAAAAGAGATTATTATGTTTGATAGTAAGGGTGCCATTACGACCCATAGAAAAGATTCACTCAATAGTTTTAAAAAGGAATTTATAATTAATAAAGAGATTAATAGTTACCAAGAAGCTCTAGATGGTGCTGATGTCCTCTTGGGGTTAGCAAGAGGAGATACCCTAAAGCCTAAAGATATTGAAAATATGAATAAGAATCCTATGATTTTTGTTATGGCAAACCCCATTCCAGAAATTGACCCCCTACTTGCTAAACAAACTAAACCTGATGCAATCATTGCTACTGGAAGAAGTGATTATCCCAACCAAATTAACAATGTTTTAGGTTTCCCTTATATCTTTAAAGGTGCATTAATAGCTAGAGCAAAATGTATCAATGAAGCGATGAAATTAGCTGCAGCTAACGCTCTAGCAGAACTTGCAAGAGAAGAGATTCCTACGCAACTAAAAGCAGAATTAGAAAAAATCCATCAAAGAAAATTTGAATTTGGCAAAGAATATATCATTCCTTCACCTTTTGATACAAGACTTAAGAGTTTTATTTCTAATGCCGTAGCTCAAGCTGCTATTGATAGCGGTGTTGCAAGGATTAAGAGCATCTAATGGAAGATTTTTCTTATAAGCTTATAATGTTTGGCTTTAGTGCCCTTTGTGAAGATTTAGAAGAAGTTAAACGTAGGCTTTCTCTCTATCCAAAAGAACGTTATGAGTTAGAAAATAGTGATGAGTGTTTTTTAATTGATTTAAATACTAAAGAGCAATTCTCTATCATCCTAGAAAATGGAAGATTTGTGATTAAATTTGATAAATAAAATCGCAAATCTTCTTTACTCTTCCTTTTAAAAATATTTTCCCTTTTTCTTCTTTGAGGTATAAATTTTCTCCACTAGCTGGATTAAAAAGGGTAGAGTTAGAGACTTTTCCTTGCTTAAAAAGATAATAAAACATAGCTGCCATCCCTGTTCCACAAGCTAAAGTTTCATCCTCTACACCCCTTTCAAAAGTCCTTGCAATCACCCTTCCTTCCTCCAACTTAGCAATATTCACATTCGCATTATATTTATGACGCAAACTTTTCAAGTCTTCTTTGCTAAGATTGGCATTTTCACAAACTAAATGAGGCACTCCTGTATCAATAAGCCACCATTTTATATTAAACTCTATAATATCTTTTTGCAAAATTACAGCTTGGGTTAATTCACTCTCCACCATATTTTCTTGTAATTCCACATTAATTACACCCGCTTTTGTTAGAATCTTTTGTTTTTGTGCGGCTAAACCAAAATCTCTAGCATACATTGCAGTTGCCCTTGTGCCATTTCCACACATATTAGGCTGACTACCATCGGCATTATAAAATTCCCATTCTATATCATAAATATTATGGGGCTTAAGCACGATTAGTCCATCCGCACCAATGCCCTTTTGGCGATGGCAAATTATTTTGGCAATATCACGATAAGAATTTGCTTGGTATTTAAAAGTGTGTGTAAGAAGAAAATCATTTCCGCTTGCAGAATATTTACTAAAAAACACAGATATTGCCTCCCTAATAAAGTGTTGCTATCAATATTAAAGCCTAGAAGTTCCCATTAAATCTAATAGAATATTTCTAGTTTTTAAATCTTTTAAATAAAGATAGTAATTTACCCTAATAACACATCAAGACGATTTTGTAAATTTTGTGTATTAAAGGCATTAGCATATAAAGCCGCATTTTCTTTAAGTTTGGCAGTATTTAATGTATTATAATTCTCTGCTAAATCATTAGATTGCAAGTTACTCTCTGCTGCTTTTAAATTGACAATGGTATTCATACTGGTATTAATTCCAGATTGCACTCCATTCATAGCAGCACCAATATCAGCTCGTTTTGAATTAACATTATTGATAAAATCCAAAATACTTTGTTGGTTATTTACACTTAAAGAATCGGTATTAGGGGCTTGCAAGTTAATACTTTGTGTTCCATTGCCTGTTACAAAACTCATTTGTCCGCTAAAAACATTTTTACCATTAAAAGTGGCTTGACTTACAGAATTATTCATAGATTGCGTAAGTGTGGCTGCTTGATTTTCAATCATAGCCCTTTGGGAACTATTTAAAGCAGGATTCCCTAAAGCTACAGATAGCTCATTAATCTTAATAGCGGAATCGGTAATGGTTGATAAGGCTCCATCGGCAATTTGCATTACTCCTAAGGCATCATTAGCATTCCTTATGCTTTGAGACATTGAATTAGCTTGTGCTAAAAGTTCATTAGCAATAGCTAAAGAAGCACCATTTGTAGCATCAATAGGACGATCTGAGGCAATTTTTTTTAATGCTGATTTTTCTTCTTCCTTTGCTTTATTGAGACTAGATAAAGCTTCATTATTTTGTGTATTACCGATTTTCATTGTATTCTCCTTAAATCCTAAGATTTACTTCCTTGCTTTTTATAGGTTTTAAGCATTTTTTGTTCCATTTCCTAATTTCTCTTCTAAGTATTTTGTATGGATAATGCCTCTTTTAAAATCGTCATTTTTCATCATATCTTGATGAAATTGTATGGTAGTTTTTATGCCTTCAATACAAAACTCTCCCAAAGCACGTTGCATTCTAAGAATAGCTTCATTACGATTTCTGCCCCATACAATGAGTTTGCCTATCATTGAATCATAAAACATAGGCACAATATATCCGGCATATGCATGTGTATCAAGTCGTATATTATTACCTCCAGGAGCAATCCATTTCGTAATTTTACCCGCGGAAGGGTAAAATTTAACAGGATCCTCTGCAGTTATTCTACATTCAATCGCACAACCTTTAAATGCAATTTCTTCTTGTTTAGGCAATGTTTCACCCTCCGCAATTCTTATCATTAACTCAATAATATCCAAACCACTTACTAATTCACTTACGGGGTGTTCAACTTGCAATCTTGTATTCATTTCCATAAAATAAAAATTCTGATTAGAATCTAATAAAAACTCATAAGTTCCAGCACCTACATATTCAATAGCCTTAGTTGCTCTAATAGCGGTTTCTAAAAGTTTCTCTCTTATATCTGCTTGCAAGGTTGGAGCAGGAGATTCTTCAATAAGTTTTTGATGCCTCCTTTGTAGCGAACAATCTCTCTCGCCTACATGTAAAACATTTCCGTATTTATCTGCTAATATTTGCACTTCAATATGTTTGGGTTTATCAATAAATTTCTCCATATAAATAGTGCCATCACCAAAAGCACTAATAGCTTCACTCTCTGCTGCAAGATAAGCATTAAACATACTGGCTTCACTCTCTACAATACGCATTCCTCTTCCCCCGCCCCCAGCGGCAGCCTTTAAAATAACAGGATAACCAATCTCTTTTGCAAGGCTTAAAGCTTCTTCTTTACTCCTAATAGGACCATCACTTCCGGGAATTACAGGAACTCCTGCATTTTTCATAACTTCTTTTGCCTTGCTTTTATCGCTCATTAAAGCCATCACATCAGCATTTGGACCAATAAATTCAATATCGTGATATTTACAAATCTCTACAAAATTTTGATTTTCACTTAAAAACCCATATCCGGGAAAAATAGCATCCGCATTAAAAAGTTCCGCAGCAGAAATTATTGCTGGGATATTAAGATAACTTTCACTAGACTTATCTCCTCCAATACAGACTTTAGCATCGGCTAAATCCAAATAATAAGCATCTTTATCTGCAGTAGAATAAACCGCAATAGCTTTTTTACCCATCTCCTTAATTGTGCGAATGGCTCTTAATGCAATTTCTCCACGATTAGCAATTAAAATAGTATGGATTTCTTTTTGTTTAGGCATTAGAGTTTCTCCACAATAAATAGAGGGGAATTATACTCCACGGGTTGTGCGTCATTAGGGATAATTTCTTTAATTACGCAATCAAATTCTGCTTCAATCTCATTCATAATCTTCATCGCTTCAATAATCGCCAAAGTTTGCCCTCTTTTAACCTTATCACCAACATTAACATAAGCTGGAGTATCAGGAGATGGACAACGATAAAAAGTGCCTACCATAGGGGAATTAATACTCTCTCCACTTGTGGTTGGAGATGAAGCTGCTATAGGAACTTCTAAAGGAATGTTTTGCGATGTTTCTTGCAAGGTAGTATGAGAGGCAAGAGTAGGAGATTCTAAAATAGCTTGTCCTAATGCCTTTTTTTCAAGTTTAATTTTAGCATTTTGCTTGGTAATACTAAGTGTGCTTAAACCACTTTCATCAAAGATCTTAATAAGCTCTTTTATTTCCTTAAAATCCATATAAAAACCTTATCTATCAATAAATTTCACAAACACTTTTTTTGGAGTGTTAATTTATCTGCTATAATAGCATAAAATCAATAAAAAATAGCAAGGAAGAATATGGGACTTAAAGAGGATTTATGGATAAGAGAAATGGCTCTAAAACACAAAATGATTGAACCTTTTTGTGAGGATCAAATAGGTCAAGGGGTAGTAAGCTATGGATTATCAAGTTATGGTTATGATATTCGCGTAAGCAATGAATTTAAAATTTTCACAAACATTAATGCAATGGTGGTAGATCCTAAAAACTTTGATTCTGCTAATGTGGTAGATTTTATGGGTGATATTTGTATCGTTCCCCCAAATTCTTTTGCACTTGCAAGAACCATTGAATACTTCAAGATTCCACGCAATGTTTTAGCGATTTGCTTAGGCAAAAGCACTTATGCACGATGTGGCATTATCGTAAATGTTACACCCTTTGAACCAGAATTTGAAGGACATATTACTATTGAAATTAGCAACACCACTCCACTTCCTGCAAAAATTTATGCTAATGAGGGAATTGCACAAGTATTATTTTTAGAAGGAGATAAGAGTTGTGAAGTAAGCTATAAAGATAAAAAAGGCAAATATCAATCCCAAAGAGGTATCACACTCCCAAAGATTCTCCCTTAAATTATGAAACTTCATAAATCTCTTTCTCCTCTTTTTAAAACCTCACGATTATGATTTAAGTTTTTCTATTTCTTTAATATAATGTTGTGTTTTTCTCTATTTGATTTGCTAAATCATTAACAAGCAACCAAGCTAATTTTCAAAACAACTAAGGGTCTTTTATCCCTATAATTTTGCCTCTAAATCCCCATTTAGAAAACCTGCAATACAATTTTTATATTTTTTAATAGGATTATCAATCCTAGAATTTAAGAAAGATTTTATAAGCAATTTTTTCTAAGGTTCTACGCAATGTATTCCAATATATCATAGCTCCACCTATAAGCCCTATAATGCTCCCAATGCTAATATCAAGCACTCTTGCTTGGATAATAACATCTGGGTCATATTGCATAAAACTACTAATTTCAGCTAAATAAGTAGAATAAGGGGTTAAAAAAACCATTGCTAAGGCATAATTTCTAACCACACAAAATTCTGCACAAAACATTAAAACCATCATCAAAAGTGCAAACTCAAAAGGTGTAAAGGTAAAGTGCAGAAAAATATAAGCTAAACTTACACCAACAATTGTCCCTAAAATTCGCTGGAATTGTTTAATCCAAATCTGTTTAAAGGTTACCGCAGTTAAAACCGCTGCACAACTAACGCCCACCCAATATCCTCTATCTAGCTCTAAAAATCCTTGTAAAACCATAGAAAAACTTACAAAAAAGGCAATAATGATTGGGTCAATAATAATAACACCAAAACCAAATTCCCCAATCTTTGGGATAGGCTTTGTAATATGGGATTTAAAGATATAGATAACACTTAGAGCATACAATAAGACCATAACATTTGCAACCATCGTTCCTAATGCTACAAGACCAATAGCCGTTGGATAATCTTCTACCTTCAAAGGAATATAAGTCCCCAAAATCATCGCAAAAGTAAAAAAGAAGAATCCCGGAGCCCCTATGCTAAAATATCGCACGACTTGCGCACTTATCATTGTAACTAAAAATGTAATAATAGGGATAAGAGAGGGAAAAGTATTGCCGATAAGTCCCAAAGTAAAAGAAGTAATAATACCAAAAGCACAAGCCATACAAAGAATCATTTTATGATAAAGAGGAGTATCTGGAACATATAAAAAAATATTTGCCCCAATAATTGCTATTAATCCTAAATCAGAACGACCTAAAAAAGCTGCAACAAATAAAATTATCGCTATTCCAAGTCCGGCAAAAAATGGCATTTGCCATAATCTATCACTTTTGTTCCAACTAAAGATTAATTTTGCCCCATTATAAAGTAGTCCTAAAAACTTCATACTACTCCTTTAAAACGTAATTATAACACTTTATAGGGTTTCTATAGAGTGTTTCAAACTTTGCTATAATCTTAAAATACTTTATTAAGGAGAGAAAATGTCAAAAATCATCGCAAGTAATTTTAAAACCAACCATACAAGAAAAACGACTTTAGCATTTTGTAATCACTTAGAGAATTTTTTAAATCAAAAAAACATTCCTCATCAAATCAGACTTTTTCCTCCAAACACCGCTCTTTTAGACAATTATTTTAAAAACTTTAAAATCGGGGCTCAAAATGCGTATTTTACAAAAAATGGCTCTTTTACAGGAGAGATTGGGGAAGAGCAGTTAGAGGAATTTGGGATACAATCCCTCCTTATAGGGCATAGCGAAAGACGAGAATATCTAGGAGAAACACAAGTATTTTGTGCAAAAAAATTTGAATACTTCAGTCAAAGAGATTTTGAAATATTTTATTGTATTGGGGAATCCCTTTCAACAAAAAAAGAAGGATTAGAGAAAACTTTAACATTTTTACAATCCCAACTTCAAGGGATTGATTTAGATTATCCCAAACTCTTAATTGCCTATGAACCAATTTGGGCTATTGGGACAGGCATTAGTGCAACTTTAGAGGAAATCACACAAATCCACACATATTTGAAGCAAATTTTAGGTAGAATCCCTCTTTTGTATGGAGGAAGTGTAAAATCCCAAAATATACGAGAAATATTCAAGATTCCAAGTGTTGATGGTGTGCTTATAGGAAGTGCAAGTTGGGAAATTGAAAGCTTTAAGCAAATTTTAGAAAATTCCTTAGAGAAATAATCTATCCAAGATTCATACAAACAACAAGGAAATATTAATGGACGCACAACTTATAGGTCTTGCTGTTGAAACTTATAAAATAACGCTTATTCTTTCCCTTCCTATGTTGTTAGTTGGTTTAGTAGTGGGTTTAATGATTAGCATATTCCAAGCTACTACCCAAATTAATGAAATGACTCTGACTTTTGTCCCTAAAATTTTAGCAGTTATTATTGTAATAATTTTTACAATGCCCTGGATGCTAAATATGCTCATAGATTTTACAACCAAAATCTTTAATATGATTCCAACCTTTATCTTTTAATGTTTCAAAGATCCATTGATTTTAGCATTTATTCTAGTGCCAAAATAGGCACTCTACACACTATTAATATCATAGAAACTCCTCAAGACTATTTTCAGCTTTTGCAACACTCCATTCCACAAATTATAGGTAAAGCTAATAATCTCCTCATTTCCCCATTAGCAAAAAATCTCATTTTGCTTAACAAAAATTTTGATTATATTAAAGATTGTGGAGATAGCTTAGAAGTAGGGGCATTAACTCCTAGTGGAAAGCTTTTTTCTTATGCTAAAAAGCACAACTTAAGAGGTTTTGAAATTTTAGGGGAATTACCAGGAAGTATAGGAGGAATTATCAAAATGAATGCGGGTTTAAAAGAATATGAGATAAAATCTATTCTCTTAGGAATCCTTTCAATTAAGCATTCCCATAGCTTAGAATTTACTGCTGTTGAAGATTTGCATTTAAGTTATCGCAATAGTGAAATTAACACATTAATCTTTGCAGGGATTTTTAAAAAGGAAAAAGGATTTGATTTAAATTTAGTAAAAACATTAAAAACTATGCGTAGCAATCAACCAAAAGAACCTAGTTTTGGGAGTTGTTTTAAAAATCCCCCAAATAATTATGCGGGGTTCCTTATTGAAAGTATTGGTTTAAAAGGTAAGAAATTTGGGAAAAGCAAAAGTTTATATTTTAGCCCAAAACACGCTAATTTTCTCATTAATGTAGGAGACTCTAGCTTTGAAGAAGCCATAAATCTTATTAACCTCGCAAAAGAAGAAGTTTATAAAAAGCACAATATCTTATTACAAGAAGAAGTGAAAATTCTTCAATAATTTAAGATTGTTTTCTCACTTCTTTAATTCTTGCAGATTTACCACTTCTAGTGCGTAAATAATAGAGTTTTGCCCTTCTAACACGACCTATTTTAAGCACCTTAATGCTCTCAATGCTATCAGAATAAATAGGAAAAATCCTCTCAACACCTATACCGTTTGCACCAATCTTTCTAATAGTAAAAGTTTTTCCTGTTCCCACTCCACGCAAAGAAATACAAACACCTTCAAAATTTTGGATCCTTGTTTTATCTCCTTCAGAAATTCTAATACCAATTTTTAGAGTATCGCCTGCTTTAAATTGAGGAATCTCTTTGCCCTTAATTTGTGTATCTTCAAAGTGTTGAATATATCTATTTCTCATTTTTTAACCTTTGTTGATATTGCCAATAGAGGTCAATCCTATGAAATTTAGTTTTTGCCTCTGCTGTCTTTAATTTTAAATCGTTGATTTTAATATGATTTCCCTTTGAATACTCTGAAGGGATAGATAAACCTTTAAAAATATGAGGTTTTGTAAAATTTGGTGATTCCAACAAAGAAACTTCATAACTCTCCCCAATCAAAGATTCGCTATTTCCTAAAACTCCCTGTATTTGCCTAGAGATGCTATCACAAAGACATAATGCAGCTAACTCACCGCCTGTTAAAATAAAATCTCCTATGCTTAAAACTTCATTAGCATAAACTTCAATTAACCTTTCATCAAAACCTTCATAACGCCCACAAACAAAAGTAATATGAGACTTTTTGGCTAATCGTTTTGAATCTTTATGGTTAAAAGTTTTACCGCAAGGGGTTAAAAAAATTATATGGGTTTGGGGATGTTTTTTTAAAATAGAATCTAAAGCAAGGCTTAAATGAATAGGCTCTAAAAGTAATCCAGCCCCACCACCTACTTGATAATCATCAACTTTAAGATAACGATTTTGACTAAAATCTCTAGGATTGCAAAATTCCACACCAATTTTTTGACACTTCAAAGCTCTATGAAGAATAGAATCACTAAAATAAGATTGAATTAAATGTGGAAATAAAGTTACAAAGATAAATTCCATTAACTATTTTCTAAAATATCTTTACAAAATTGCGTATGAATATTTTTTGGATTACTCGCTTCTACTTTTAGAATATATCTTTTGGTATAAGGGATTAAAAAATATTTAGGATAACTTTGTTTTTGGAGTTCATTGCTTGTTTGTATCCATAAAAAATCTTCTTTACAAAAACGTTCGACCTCTTGAACTCTACCCAAAACCTCACCATTTTCTACAATAAAGCTGCCTATAATATCAAACCAAAAATATTCTTCTTCCCTTAATAAACAATATTGCTTTGTAGCTTCTTGTGTGGTATAGAGGATTAAGTTGGTAATTGTTTTAGCACTTTCCCTAGAATCAATCCCGACAAATTTTGCGATGGAATTGATTGGATCATAGGCTTCTATGGTTAATTCTCCATTTTTTGTAAAATAAGAAATATCCTTTTGTAATGTCTCTGGAAAATCACTTAAGAGATGTAAAAGAACCTTGCCTTTAACACCCACAGATTTACCAACCTTCCCAACACTTACCCAATCTTTTTGTATAATACTTTTTTTCATTCTTGCGATTTTACAACAATCCTATAAGAATTACCCTCTTTTGCTTTTAAACCTAAAATAAAGGTTTTAATAGCACCTATCATCTTACCATCTTTACCAATGAGTTTTCCAGCATCTTGCATTGAAGAAATAATCTCTATCTCATAAAAATTAGGTTCTAACTCTTTCTTAGCTACTTCAATTTTTTCTGGTTGTGTAGCAATTTTTTGCACATAATCTTTGATAAAATGTTCTACCATTATTATTTTGTAATAGTTTTTACCCTCTCACTCATCTTAGCACCAACTTTAACCCAATATTCCAAACGTTCTTTATCAAATTTTATAATAGATGGTTCTACTAAAGGATTATAATAGCCAATAGATTCTATCCAACCACCATCACGTTTTTTTCTACTATCTGTTACTACAATCCTATAAAAAGGCTTTTTTTTGCGTCCCATTTTTGTTAAGCGGATAACTGTTGCCAAAGGTTACTCCTTAAAAAACTAAAATATCACAGATGATAAATCTGTTGAAAGTAGAAATTATTTCTACTTTCAACAGATTTATTAAGCCTAACGCCTTAGTTGTCCCATTTTAGCGTCTTTCATTAGTCCCATTAAATCCGCCATACCCCCCTTGTTAGAAAATCTCTTTGCCATTTTAGCAGCATTCTCAAATTGCTTTAAGAAGCGATTCACATCACTTACATCTACACCTGCCCCAAGTGCGATACGTTTTTTACGACTCCCATTAAGTAAATCTGGATTATTTCGTTCTTTAGGGGTCATAGAAGCCACCATTGCTCGCATCTGTTTAATTTCCTTAGAATTATCTAAATCAACATCTTTTAAAGCACTTGCTACATTACCAAGACCCGGTAACATCGAGATAATAGACTGCATAGAGCCAATTTTTTTAACATTATCAAGTTGTGTCAAGAAATCATTAAAAGTAAATTTCCCCTTTTTAATCTTTTTAGAAATATCTTTAACTTCTTTTTCGCTAATAACTGCTGCTGTTCTCTCTGCAAGGGATTGAATATCCCCAGCACCCATTAAACGACCCACGATTCTATCAGGGATAAAGACTTCTAAATCTACAATCTTTTCCCCTACTCCAATAAATCGGAGTGGGATACCTAATTGATGAGCAATAGATAAAGCAATACCACCTTTGCTATCGCCATCAAATTTACTTAAAATAACGCCAGTTAAATCCATTTTTTGGTGAAATAATGCAGCACTTTTGACACCATCTTGACCGCTTAAGCTATCAACTACATAAAAAATCTCATTAGGATTAATAGCTTCTTTAATAGCATACAACTCATTCATTAAAACCTCATCAATAGCCAAACGTCCTGCACTATCCACCAATAAAACATCATAAAGCCCTTCAATAGCCTTTTCTTTAGCTCTTTTAGCAATCTCAATAGCCGTCTTATGCTCCTCATAATAAAAATCAACTTCTACTTGAAAACTTAATTGCCGTAATTGTTCCACAGCTGCTAATCTTTGTAAATCACAAGCTGCGAGTAAAACCTTTTTTTGTCTTGTCTTCAAATAATGAGCTAATTTCGCCGTTGTTGTTGTTTTTCCACTTCCCTGCAAACCAGCCATCAAAATAATAGTAGGAGGTTTTGGCGCAAAGATGAATCCATAATTACTAGAAGTCGTTAAAATATTTACTAAAGATTCTCTTAATGCCTTTAAAAAATTATCTTTACCAATACCTGCTAACTTAGTTTTTTGCTCTATTTCTTCTAAAAGATGCTTTAGGACTTTATAATGCACATCAGACTTTAGAAGTGATTTTTTAAGTTCTTCTAAAGCTTTTTTTAAAGCTTTCTCATCGTCTTGAAAACGAATTTTATTAATAGCACTTTGAAAGCTCTCTGTAATAACACCAAACAATTTTATAAACCTCAAAACTTTAATGCGTATTTTACTCTAGCCCACATTCTATAATAAATGAACTTTAAAAGGAATAAAATTTTTCAAAATTATTGCTATCTCAAAGTAATTAATTTCTCCTAACACAATTTTGGAAAATTTTTATTGACAAAAAAAGTAATTATCTATAGAATAGCGGCGTATAAAAATAGTTTAATTATTATAATTTTATATTCTCTTGTAGGAATTGCTTTAAAGCTTTAAAACAAGCAGTTTCTGTATCTAAATTTAAGGTTTAAGCTATGTTTGAAAAAATTTTAAAACAAAACAATTTAAAAATTACCCCTCAACGAATGGCTATTTTAAAAGAAATTGAAAAAAATGGGCATATTAGTATCGAAGAAATTTATGAAAATATTAAAGAAACTCATCCTTCAATGTCCCTAGCAACGATTTATAAGAATCTAACTTCTATGCAAGAGGCTCGTATCATTGTTGAAGTAAAATTACCCAATCAAAAACAAAAATATGAATTCATTAAACAACCGCACATTCATCTTGTTTGTGAAAAGTGTGGGAATATCCAAGATATACATTTTGATTCTTCTATCAAAGCTTTACAAAAAATTTGCGAAAAACGAACACTTTATAAAATTAAAGATGTTTCTGTAGCATTGTTTGGAGTTTGCCCGGAGTGTCAATAGTTTGCTCTAAGTCAAACTATTAATTTCTCTTTAGTCCATTGACAGTCTGTAGCATAGAATCTGCAGTTTGAATTGATTTTGAATTTGCCTCATAGGCTCTTTGTCCTACAATCAAATCCGTCATTTCCTCAACTAATTTCACATTGCTTTGCTCAACAAAACCTTGTCGTAATTGACCAAGCCCATTTAATCCTGGAGTTCCTGTTACAGGATCTCCTGAAGCATTAGTGTTTAAAAAAAGATTATCCCCTAAAGCGTGAAGTCCTGCGGGATTAATAAAATTAGCTATTTCAATTTGCCCTAATTCATTAGTTTGATTATTTTCTACAACACTTACAGTTCCATCTGCTCCGATATTTATTTGTGTAGCTTCACCAGGAATAGTTATATTAGGTACCAATAAATAACCTTGTGAATTAACCATTCTCCCTTCATTGTCCCGCTTAAAAGATCCATCTCTTGTATAAGCAATCGTCCCATCAGGTAATTCTATTTGAAAAAATCCTTCCCCTGTAATAGCAATATCAAGCCTTTGTTCTGTATTTTTAAAATTTCCTTGAGAGAATATCTTTTGCACTGCACTTGGGCGAACACCTAAACCCACTTCCATACCAGTAGGAGAAAGGGTGGTTTCTGAAGTGCTAGAACCAGCATATTGCAAGACTTGATGGAATAAATCTACAAATTCTGCTCTCTCTTTTCTAAACCCATAAGTATTAACATTGGAAATATTATTAGAAGTTACATCAATTTGTAATTGTTGTGCTAACATCCCAGTAGTTGCGGTATAAAGTGCTCTCATCATTGTAAAATCCTTTTTATGCTTTTGTGGCTAATTTTGTAATAGCTTCAGTGTTTAGCTCATCCATGTGTGTTTTTAGCACCTTAGAATAAGCCTCTACCAAACGATTGGTTTCAATTAATCCCGTCATTTCATAGATGACATTGATATTACTTTTTTCTAAAAATCCTTGCCTAACAGCTCCACTTTGCCCTAAGAACTCCATTTCATTATAACGTTCTTCTGGATATTGGTAAAGATTATCACCCACTTTTTTTAAATACTTTGGATTTTCAAAAGAAGCTACAGCTAAGTTAGAAAATAAAAGTGTTTCATTTATCTCTTCATTATTTAAAGAACGTGTAAAGATATTCCCATTTGTATCTACCTCCATTTGAAAACCATTGATAAAATCAATATATTGGGGAGCATCGATATATTCACGCGGCAAGACAGGAAAACCTTCTTTAGTTACTAATCTACCCTCTTCATTGAGTGTAAAAGAGCCATCACGTGTAAAACGAATCCCACTAGGAGTTTCAACCATAAAATAGGCATTTTCTCTCCCTAGTGCAAAGTCAAGGGTATTCTCTGTCATCATCATTCCACCTAAAGCCCTATCAGTAAATTCCTCAACAATCTGTGGGACACGATTCAAAGAACGATTATAAAATTTTGCGGCATCTTTAGTTTGCTCTTTAATTGGAAGAAAATCTTTATGTTGCTCATAAAGTCGTAAAAAATCACCAATTACAACATCATCTCGTTTAAAACCTGTTGTATTGGCATTAGCAATATTATTAGCAATCACATCAAGACGATTAATTTGCGTTGCTATACCACCAACAGAGCTATAATATCCACCTTGCATACTAAAAACCTTTTCATAAAATTCATTGAGTCTAAAGCAATAGTTGTTCCATCTTAAAAAGTAATATACTTCAAAGAATCCTTAGCATTTTGACAATCTTGTCTTATTTTGCAAATCTTAATCCCACATTCTTCAAAAATCTTTGCGGTATTTTTACAAGCTTTTTTCACAAGCACAATCTTACAATCGTGGATAATCTCCCCTAAAACATTATGTTCATTTTTATGGGCTATTTGCTCCTCTTTACTCATATCTTCATCTTTATGTGAACAACCCCCACTAGCTTCTACATTCCCACGAGGATTTTGCCTTAATTCTACAAAATCAATCTTTTTAAACATTCCAGAGCCTTTTTGCTCAAAAATAGCAAAAAATGGAGTATGCCCAGTATTCCCAAAAATATCTAATTTTTCATCATAAACGGGTATAGCAATTTTCATTTCCTCTCCTAATTATAAACGCTAAAATTCTACAATAAATTTTACAGAATTTTTCCAGAAACTTTCTTGCAAAACTTAAAGAAAATTAAATTCTTGCATTTTCCCTAAAAATTTTGCTTTGAAATAGGTTAAAATCCCCATTTATTTTAAATAATAAATTATCAAGAGCTAGAGTAAATAGTATTGGTAGAATCTACATATTTTAGTAAATATTTTAGGCGGCTATATGGATAACTTAGGACTTTTGGGGCTATTTTTTGTTTGTGCCTTAGCAAGCAGTCTCTATCCTTTAGGTTCAGAAGCTTTTGTTATTGCCTTTTTGGCTCTTGATTATGCGTGGATTTGGGTATGGATTGTCGCAACACTTGGCAATACATTAGGTGCATTAAGTACCTATACAATCGGATATTTAGGGGATTCTCTCTACCTTAAATATTTTAAAAACACGCACCAAAAAATCCACCGCTATGCAGATAAGATTCAAAAAAGAGGCTTTCTCTATGCTTTCTTTAGTTTTTTACCCATTTTAGGTGATATTTTTGCACTTGCTCTGGGTGTGTATCGCTATTCTATATTCAAAGCTATTGTGTTTATTACTCTTGGTAAAGCGGTGCGGTATTGGGTGCTTATTTATTTGTATAACAAATATACACAAATTTTTTAACTACCGATAATTCCGCCATCTTTTTTGGTAATTTGCACGATTGTGCTTCTAGGTGTAGAATCTCCACCATCTGGATAATGACTTGGAGCAAGTTTTTCTCCGGGATGTTGGATTCCTACAAACATTGTTTTATAATCTTGACTAAACGCAATTCCTGTAACTTCGCTTGCAATAGGTGCAGTTAGAAATCGCTTAATCTCTCCTGTAGCTGGGTTAGCACAGAGCATTTGATTATTCCCCATTCCTGCATAATCCCCCTTGTTAGAATAATCACCATCGCTTTGAATCCAAAGCCTACCAAACTTATCAAATTTTAAACCATCGGGCGAATTAAACATATTCTCACTAGTGATATTGCTTGTCCCCTTACGCAAATCATTGGGATATTGCATTGGGTTACCAGCAAGTAAGAAAATATCCCATTTAAACTTGGTGTTTAAGTGATTCTTGCCCTTTGGATTCCAACGTATAATTTGTCCATAGATATTTTTTTCTCTAGGGTTTGCCGCATCTGCCATTTCGCGTTTTTTATTATTAGTTAATGTTGCATAAACAAATTCTCCCTTAGGATCAGCAGCAATCCATTCAGGACGATCCATTGGTGTGGCACCAACAATGCTTCCTGCAAGACGCGTATTGATTAAAATATCTGCTTGGGAATAAAATCCATTTGTGGAATCTAGTCCATTTTGACCATAATTTAATGCGATCCATTCCCCCTCCCCGCTTAAATTTTCTCCTTGTATTCTTGCAACATAGAGAGTTCCCTCCTCTAAGAGATTCTTATTTTTCTTAGGATTTTTAGAATCAAATTTTTCTTTAGAGACAAATTTATACAAAAACTCATCAGCCTCATCATCACCCATATAGGCAACAACATAACCTTCTTTGCTTAAGACAATCTCAACATTTTCGTGTTTGAATCTCCCTAATGCAGTGCGTTTCATAGGAGTGGAATTAGGATTATAAGGATCAATTTCTACAACCCAACCAAACCGATTAGGTTCATTAGGGTTTTTAGAAACATCAAAACGGCAATCAAGCTCCCAACCATAATTACTCCTAGCTTTCATTCCATAACGTTTTTGACTTTGTGTAAATTGATAATTAGAATCGCTTGCCCCAAAAAAATTATCAAAATTTTCTTCACAGGTTAAATAAGTTCCCCAAGGCGTTTGTCCATTTGCACAATTATTGAGTGTCCCTAAGATTAGCTCACCTTTTTCATCCGCTTGAGTTTGCATACTCTTGTGCCCCTTTGCCACCCCACTAATTTGCATAGGTGTATGTGCTGTAATTCTCCGATTATAAGGAGAATCCAACACAACCTTAAAAAAACCATTTTTTGTTTGTTTTATCTCAAAGATACTCACCCCTAACAAGTTTTGCTCATAAGCAACCTTACTAGAATCCATATTTTTACCATTATCACTAAAAAGCCATTCAGGATTAATATATTCATTATTGACAACTAAAATATACCGATTGTTATTTAATGGAAACAATGCCATACCATCGTTATTATCACCAAAAACTCTTGTAGCATTTATAATCCTATTTTTATCTATAATTTTTTTCTCACTCCAAGGCATTGCATCACTAAATAAAGGATCGCCAAAGCTAATAAGTGGTTTTACCTCATAGCCCTCTGGGACGATTACTGCATCTTGTGTGCTAGCTGGAAGTGCCTTAAATCCTATTAAATGATTCTCTTTTGCTCCCAAGGGTAATACCCCAAAAAAGCCAATATAAGAAAGTGCTATAGAGCTTGTCTTTAAAAAATCTCTTCTTTGCATACAAAATCCTTTTTATGTAATTTCAAGATAGAAAATTATAAAGCATCTCTGTAAAGGGAAAAAATACAATAGGTAAAATGTTTGTAAAGTTAGGGGAGTTTTAGCTTTTTATTTCTCAACCCAATCAAAAAGATTCTGTTCTAGCTCGTGGAATTGGAATTGTTCTTCAAATACTTGAGTATTCTCGCCCAAAATTAAAGCAAAATTATAATGCTTCTCTAAAAGCAACCCAAACAATTCCTCTTTATCTGCATAACTATAGACTTCTCCATAAGGCGCGTAAAGCTCGTGATAAATATTAGGAACAAATAGCATTAATTTTGCCCACTTTGCATACATTGTAAAATAAACAAGGTATTGTTCATAAAGTTTAACATCCTCACAGGCTAAAAGCACACGATTAGTAGTTCCGGGTCTTGAAATAAATCCACGTTCATCAAGGTAGAGGGGTTTAAAGTTTGAAATTCTCTCTAATTTATTTAAATCTACAGATAAAGAATATTCTTCAGCAAAATTCAATACTCTTGCTAGGAGTTGAAAAAAAAGTTTGGGTAGAGGAAGCTCATAATCCATAGAATGATAAAAAATCTTTATTCCAAAGAGGGAATAAGAAGTTACCATAAAGGGCAAGGATTCTTCATTAATTTTTTTATCAGAAAAAATTTGAATTTCTTGTTGTTTTTGCAATTTCTCCTGATAAGCTGAAGGCAAAAGGGCTAATATATAAACAGATGGTGTCTCTAAAATATGATTCATTAATGCGACTAAAGAACCATTAAAAAAACTCAAATTCTCCTTTGGAAGAAATATTTGTGAGCTTAATTCATATTCATCTTGTGAGAGGGAAAATAATATTTTATTATAAATGATTAGATAATGACGCAAAATCCTAAATAATGCTTCCTCTAAATTCTCTACACTAATCCAAGCTACTTCCTCATCACTCATGGCTATTTCACCACTAAAGAGGATTCCAAAAGCCCCCTTTTGAATAGCCATTTCAATATCTTTTTCATCATTAGCAATAAATAAAGCACCTTTTTGAATCGATTCTATTTCATAACAAAATTGACTAAAAAAAGAAATGCTAGGCTTATTTAAAAGTGTTCCAAAAGTGATTTCAACAATTTCATTAACACTAATTTGTATCCCTTTTTTATTCATTAATTGCTCCACTAACTAATTTGGCTTCCATTTTTCTTTATAGCCTGTGGTTGTATTAAACTTAAGCCATCATCGTCGCTAACTGCTAAAATCATTCCTTCACTTAATTCGCCCATTAATTTCGCTGGTTTTAAATTAGCCAATACACACACTTGCTTACCAATCAATTCTTGAGTAGTATAATAAGATTTAATCCCAGCTATTATCTGACGCTCTCTTTCTTCACCCAAATCTACTTGTAACTTTAAAAGTTTTTCACTCTTTGGCATAATCTCTGCACCTAGAATAGTTCCAACCTTAATTTCTATTTTAGAAAATTCTTCTTTAGTAATGAAATGTTGGGTTTTTATTTGCTTTTCTTCTAAAAGAGGTGTTTCAATCTTAGGAAAAAGAGCCATAATAGGCATTAAAACCATTTCTGATATAATTTGGTTATTCTTAATAAACTCTAAATAATGCTTTGATTCTAAGGGAATATTGAAAACATCAAGAATCTCCTTAGCAGTTTTTGGCATACAAGGAGAGAGACAAAAGGCAGCTTTAATCAAAAGATTAGCAATAAACACTAAAAGCTCTGCGACTTCTTGCATTTTATCTTCTTTAACTAATCTCCAAGGCTCTTTTTTTGCAATCATGCCATTAGCAAGAGCAAAGATCTTCCAAAGCTCCTCTAAATAACGATGAATTTGCACTTCTTGCATGAGTAATTCTAGCCCCATTAAAATTTTATGGATACTTTCTAATTCCTCTTTATAATGTGCTTTGAAAGCTTGAATATCAACCCTTAAATGGTTGTTAAAATATTTTGCACTCATCCCTAAAAGACGATTAAGGAGATTCCCTAAATCATTGCTTAAATCAGCATTTATCCTCTCTATCAAGGCTTTTTGCGAAAAATCTCCATCTTGTCCAAAGGAAACTTCGCGTAATATAAAATACCTAAAACAATCCAAACCATAAGCATTGACAATTTCTTGTGGATTGACTACATTGCCTACGCTTTTACTCATTTTAGCACCATCTTTTGTCCACCACCCATGTGCTGCAATATGCCTAGGTAAAGGTAACTCTAAACTCATTAAAAACGCAAGCCAATAAATTGCGTGGAATCGTAAAATATCTTTCCCAACGATATGGTAATTAACAGGCCAAAACTCCATTTTATCATCTGACTCATTCTCATAACCTAAGGCACTCAAATAATTAATTAAGGCATCTAACCAAACATACATTATATGCTTTTTAGAATCTTTATTGGCAATTTCACTAGGAAGCTTAACCCCCCAATCAAAACTTGTCCTTGTAATAGATAAGTCTTCTAAACCATCTTCTATAAATCTTATTACCTCATTATAACGTGATTTTGGAAAAATAAAATCACTATGTTGCTTATAAAACTCCAAAAGCCTCTCTTGATAAGCACTAAGTTTAAAAAAATAGCTCTCCTCTTTTACTAAAGTCGTCTCTTTCTTGCAATCTGGACATCTTCCACCCTCTATAAGTTGGGATTTTGTAAAAAATGCTTCGCAAGAGATACAATAATTCCCTTCATACTCACCCTTATAAATATCCCCTCTTTGATACATTTTCAAAAATGCTTTTTGTGCGGTTTGAATATGATAAGAATCGGTTGTGCGGATAAATTTATCATAACTAATCCCAAAGCTTTCCCAAATATCTTTAAATCTCTTAGAAATCTCATCAACATATTCTTTAGGATTTTTGCCCTTTTTAGCAGCTGCTTGCTCAATTTTTTGTCCATGCTCATCGGTTCCTGTTAAAAAAAAGACCTCTTGCCCTAATAGACGGTGGAATCTAGCTAAAGCATCAACAATAATAGTTGTATAAGCGTGTCCAATATGGGGAATATCATTTACATAATAAATAGGTGTAGTAATATAAAATTTAGAACTCAAAGCTTCCTCCACTTCCTTTATTCATACTTAAATAAACAGCATCAACATAGGCGTTTCTTATCTCACAATTTAGTAATTCCTTACAAACACTACAGCTTCTTATATTGTGCTCCCTTTGACAGTCTTGTAAAGAATGTATTTTTGTATCTAAATTCCGCATTACTAAATCTTCAAAACTCTCTTTTTTATCACAACCCACTGCATCATCACAAAGGAAACAACTTGTTATTTTATGCTTTGCTTGACAATCTTTTAATTCTTTTAATGCTTCTTTAAAATTATCATCTCTTGGCAATCTCTATCTCCTTATTACTCCCAAAAAAACAAGGTGTTGTATCGTGTAAATGATTTGGAACTAATTCTAAAAGCCTTTGCTTGCCATCAGTGGCTCCTCCTCCTGCGTTTTCAAAAATAAAGGCAAAAGGAAAGACCTCAAAAAGCATTCTTAATTTTCCTTTTGGGGCATCGGTTGTAGAAGGATAAGAAAACAAGCCACCACCTTTTATCAAAATATGGTGCAAATCAGGAACCATTCCTCCACTATAACGCAAACGATAACCTTTTTGAAATAAATTATTCATTTTATCTTGATGTGTCTTGCTCCAGTATTTCTGCGTTCCACCAGGAGCATTAAGCTTACCTTCTTTTTTTAAAAACAAGGTTTTTTGAAGTTTAAAATCCTCTCCATTAAAGACAAAATAATCAACACCTTCTTTAAGTTTAGAGGCAATGCCTACTCCAACCACCATTCCATAGACTATATAAGCTGCCCCAACAAGATTTTTAGGCAAAAACTCTCCACGATAAATGCCAAAAATACTCCCAACACTTAAATTTGCTCCCATTAAGGAAGAGCCATCAAGGGGATCATAAGCAATTTTATAAATTCCATTATTATGAAGTTCTATGCTCATCTCTTGTTCTTCACTACAAATTTCTTTCACACATTCTAAAGTCTTAAAAGCCTTGTGTAAAATTTCATCGGCTAAAACATCGGCTTGTAATTGCAAATCACCGGTTGAATTTTTTGATTGGGTGGTTTCTCCCATATTATTTCTAAGAATCTGATAAATATGTAAAGAAGAATCTTTAATAGTAGTAAAAATTTTTTCTAAATCTTGTGCTAGATTATCTTGCATAGATATTTAACTCCAAAATTAAAATTTCAAAATTATAGCTAAAAATAATTATTTTATAGTTTTTTCATTATTATTCACCAATAATTAAAAAGGTGGAATTATTATCTGCTACAATTTCTACATTATTATTGATTAAATCCTAAGGAATTTTTATGTTAATAGCCCCTAGTATTCTTGCGGCAAATTTTGGAAAACTTGAAGAAGAAATCAAAGCTATTTGTGAATGCGGTTGTGATTTAGTGCATATTGATGTTATGGATGGGCATTTTGTCCCCAATCTTACCATAGGTCCAGTTGTAGTAGAATCTGTTGCTAAGGCTTCCACTAAGCCCCTTGATATTCATTTAATGGTGCAAAACAATAATTTTTTTGTGGATTTATTCGCCCCTTTTAAGCCTAAATATATCTCTTTTCATATTGAAGAGGAGAAACATTCAAACTCTCTTGCTCAAAAAATTAGAAACTATGGAATCTCTCCTGCTATTGTGCTTAATCCTCATACAAGTTTAGATAGTATTTATTATCTCTTAGAATATATTGATATGGTATTAGTAATGAGTGTAAATCCCGGTTTTGGGGGACAAAAATTCATCTCCAATACCTTAGATAAAATCAAAGAACTAAAGGATATGCTTGAAGTGCGTAACCCAAATTGTCTTATTGAAGTAGATGGTGGGGTTAGTGATGAAAATATCTTAGAGTTAAAAAAAAGTGGGGTAGATATTGCAGTAGCGGGGAGCTATATCTTTAGTGGAGATTATAAAGAAAGGATAAAAACTCTAAGGGTATAACTAATGGGAAGTTTTGCTTTTATTGTTTGATTCTATACTCTTTAGAGATACAAAGAGAATCTTTACCAATTTCTACATAGGCTTCTATCTGATACCGCCCTAAACTTTCAACACTAAAACTAGGGCTTTGCCATAATCCATCTACAAATTCCGCCTTTCCTAAATCCCTATCTTCTCTAGCAGTATGAGGACGAGTGAGATAAAAATTAACCTTAGCATTACTTTGTATTGCTCCACTTTCTTTTGAAGTTATCCTAATAAAAGCCTGCCGAAATTCCTTTGAAGTTTGCTCTCTTGCACCCTCAAAGTTAATAACATATTTTTTTAAAAACTCTGTTTGCAGTTTTGTAATTTCATTGATATTTTCATCAACATCTTGTGAACTTCTTTGACACATTCTTTGCAATTCAACAGGATTTGTAATAGCAGTTTTAATAGTAAGGACAATCAAGCCTACAACTACTAAAGCAAATAAAAAAATTCCTAAGGGCCAATAATTTTTATTCATTTACTTTTTCTTAAGGATACAAATGCAAATACAATCAATAAAATAAAAAGCATTAAATAAAGTATCATTTTAGTAGTTAATTCAACTCCTTTATTGGTAGTAGAAAAACTATGTTTTAACTCCACTTTATGGAACTGGGCTATTCTATCAGCAATATCCATAAAACCATTTAATAGGAATGCCGAAATGTTTTGTTGGGTAAGCTCTTTATCAGAATTTGGAATTAATGGCACAATATAATCCCAATAGACTTCTTTTTTATCAAACATTTTAGCACTATCCTCTGTGGTGATAATATCAATTTTTTTTTCTTTTTTAACAAAAAATAAAAGAATATAAGGGTTTTTAAGATCCTTTTTGTAGAGTAATTCTTTCTCTTGAAGATTCATCCCCTCTAAATCCTCAAGAGCGACAATATACAAGCCTACACCCGTCTTTTCATAAACTTCATTAGCTAAAACTTCTATAAAATCTGCGGTTTTATCTAAAATTTGATTTTGATTATCTAAAACATAAGATTTGCCATACAAACTTATAGAAAAAAATAGAGCAAAAAACCCTATTTTTAACTTATAGTTCATTGATTAACCAATATAAAGAAGCATATCAGGAATAAATGCAACCGCTATAGAAACTATGATTATAACAATATGTGCTGCAAACAAAATTTTCTCTAAACTGCTAAAGCGAATCATCATTTACCCCTTATTGTATCTTATAATGTTTAGCATTATCCATACTCTTTTTTTCTAATGCACTAGGATTTTCAATAATATAAGGATTATTAACTTGATTTTTTTGCGTTGTTATGGCTAAATAGCCTAAAACAAATACAATAACTAATAATAATGCTACAGAAAGAAAATACCCACTAAGTCCATTAATTCCAAATAATCCATTCATTAAACCACTCCTTAATTTTTATCTGAATAAATAAAATATCCTAATGCTTCTTTTTGGATATCTGTTAGCATTTGGTTTTTAAAAGATGGCATATTCCCTATATGCCCCTTTTTACCCTTTTCTAAAACTTCAGCAACAAAAGTTATGGTTCCATATTTGCTTAAATCTGGAGCTAATCCACCCATACCTTTTCCATCTTCCCCGTGACAAGCACTACAAGTAGCAATATAAAGATCTTTTCCTCTCTGCACTAAATCGGGATATTTTGTCTTCTTAACATCAGAGATTTCAGCCATTATATAAGCAGCAATGGCTTTTTGGGATTCTTCATCATTGGCAACTTCTGGGGATAATTGATTAATGGGTGGCATCTCACCTAGTGGATAATCTAAACCTTTACTCCCTATTTTCATAGTCAAAATAATTCCTTCTTCTCTACCCCAATCTAATAAATTTGCTGCTACACCATTGATACCCTCTGTTGTAATTCCGTGGCATTGGGAGCATTGCACTAAAAACAAATTCTGCCCCATTTTAACAAGTATTTCTGTATCAGCATCTTTCCATTGCTCTTCAAATTTAGCATTATAAGCTTTAACCTCTTGATTATATTCACCAATTTGTGAATAAGAATTTAGTGGATACCCTACAAACCAATACCATAATGCCCAAATAATAAGCACCAAATAAACCAATCCCCAACCAACTGGAATATCATTTTTAAATTCTTTAATTCCATCCCAATCTTCGCTTGTCAGCTCACCTTCAGCCTTACTATTTTTCATTTTTCTAATATAGCTACCAGCAATAAAAATAGTCAAAGCTAGGATTAATATTGCACCAATAAGTGCGAGCTGATTTACACTATCACTTAAGTTAAACCATTCCATTTAGCTTTCCTTTTTTCCTTCTTTTTTATTTCTAATTTCTATGAGATTATCCTCTAAGTTATCATCTAATGCAAGTCTTGCATATTTTTCATAATCAATCTTTCCACTCTTTTGGCTTTTATATAAATGATACACATAAGTATAAAGTAAAATAACCAACAAAAGAGTTATAAACCAATAAGCATAACCTTGAATGATTCGTATAGTCTCATAATCCACTTTAATTAGCCCTTCTTTTTTGTCCCAAGCTATTTAAATAAGCAATTAAAGCGACAATTTGCCTAATCTCTCCTCTTTGTAAAGCAGCTTTTATTTCTGGATCTTTCATATCTTCAACAATTAATTGAGCTTCTGCTAAAATTTCTGCTCTACTAGTTTCCAAATCTCCTAATTTAGGGTTATTTTCTGTATCATAAGGCACACCAAACACAACTTTTTGCGTATAAGCCTCTGCATAAGCAGTATCAACATCAATGTTTTTCTTATAAAGATGAGGGTAAGCTGGCATAATGGAGCCTGGAACAATACCGGCAGGATCTAGCATATGTTGCTCGTGCCAATCTGTTGTTCTATAATCCCCAACACGATGCAAATCAGGACCAGTTCTCTTTGAACCCCATAAAAAAGGTCTATCATAAGCATATTCTCCACTAAGACTATAAGCACCATACCTGTCAGTTTCTGCTTTAAAAGGACGAACAAGTTGTGAGTGGCAAGCATTACAGCTCTCTTTAATGTAAATTTGACGCCCAGCGGTTTCAAGCAAAGTATAAGGTTTTAAATTTTCTGTTGGACGTGATGCTTTTGCAAAATCAGGAAGTATCTCTACCAATCCTGCAATGGAGAATACTAATAAAAATACTACCGTAAAGAAAAATGGGTTTTTTTCTAACCAATGAAACATCTAATCCTCCTTTACGCTGCCATAGGAGTTGCATAATTTGGCTCTCTTTCAAGCTCTCTACTTGCAACAATTGTCATAATAATATTATAAGTAAATATAATAAATCCTAAGAAATATAAGGCACCGCCAATAGCCCTAATAACATAATAAGGCATTAGCACCGTAACGGTATCAATAAAAGAATAGGCTAAAGAACCAAACTCATCGGTGGCTCTCCACATCATACCTTGCGTGATACCTGCAATCCACATACTCGAAAAATATAAAACAATTGCTGCACTTTGAATCCAAAATTGAATATCCATAAGATTTTTAGAGTAAATCTCACGTTTAAATAATCTTGGCGTCATATGATAGCAAGCTGCAATAATTGTAAAACTAACCCAACCAAGTGCTGCATCATGCACATGCCCTATAATCCAATCTGTAAAGTGGGCTAAAGCATTGACAGATTTAATAGATTGAATAGGACCTTCTAAGGTAGTTAGCATATACCAAGTTGAAGCAAGGATTAAAAATTTAATCAAGGGAGATTCTTTTAATTGATGCCATTGCCCTTTCATTGTTAAGAGCATATTAATCGCGGTTCCCCAAGAGGGTAAAATCAAAACAACAGAAAAAATTGATCCCATTGTTTGCATCCAATCTGGAACTGTTGAATAAATAAGGTGATGGCTTCCGGCCCAAATATACACAAACATTAATCCCCAAAACGAAAATAAAGTAAGCTTATAGGAAAATATAGGTTGTCCGGATTCTTTAGGCAAAAAGTAATAAATAATACCAATAATTCCCGAAGTAAAGACAAAAGCAACAGCATTATGCCCAAACCACCATTGAATCATAGCATCATTAGTCCCTGCATAGAAAGAAATGGAATGCAATATAGAACCTACACCAGAGACAAAATAAGTAGGTATAGAAAGATTATTAAAGATATAAAGTGCAGAAATTGCAACAAAAGTGGCTATGAAATACCATAAAGTAATATAAATTGTCTGTTCTCTCCTTAAAGCCATAGAACCAAAAAGACTAAATCCCCATAAAACCCAAACGATAACCACCAAAAGATCTAAAGGCCAAACAAGTTCTGAATACTCTTTAGATTGTGTTAATCCAGCAAATAAACTAATAACTGCTAAAATCATTAAAAGGATATAAAGACAGAAATGCAAATATCCAATAAACCTTAAAAAAGGATATTCATTATAAGAAATCTTTAAGACTCTTTGTCCTACATAATACCAAGTAGCCCAAATACCACTTAGTGTAAAACCATAAATAATGCCATTTGTATGCAATGGTCTAAGTCTTCCAAAAGTTCCAAACTCACCTGCTAGATAATTAAGATTTGGGAACGCCATTTGAAAAGCGATAATAACACCCAATAATAATCCAATAATGCCAAATGCGACAGTTGCAAAAAGAAATAACTTTGCAATGGAGTAATCATACTCTAATGCAGAATTTGATTGCATATACGTTCCTTTCCTACAAAATTTCCCCTGTTTCTAGAGAATAAACCTGATATTTTATTAAAAAAATAATAACCTCTAGCTTAAAGGAGAGATGATAAGATAGTGAAATTTGGATAAAGGATTAAGAGTTAGCTTCTTTTGAATCATCTTCTTTATCTTTTTCGTTTTTTTCATTGGCAGCATAAGGATTAAATTTATCTATCCACTCAGTATATTCAGTTTCAACAATATCGGTTTGACGCAAATGACCAATTTCACCCTCTTTTACAATCTTAAAAGTAAGGGCATTATTGACTTGAGGCACAATAGTATTAAATAATCTTTCAACTTCGTGTTCGTAAGCCCTAAATTTTAATAAAGTTTCTTGTCCTTGCGAACTCCCGCGTATAATCACGCTTGCGTGAAAAGCTGCCTCATTAATATCTTTTAATTTTTTTTCGCCGATATACCATAAATTAACAAGATTATTATATTCTTTTAAGGCTTCTTTGTATTCTTTTAAAGTCTTATCACGTTGCTTTAGGGTATCTGAATAACCCTTTGGGACTGGTTTATTACGGTCTTGATTTTTTACCGCATACGCTTTAGATTGTGAGGTAAATAAATAATTACGTAAATTAGTCATTTTTTGACGAAAAAAACGCATTTTTTTTCTCATCTCATCAACTAATCTTATATAGCTAAGCCTGTCCCGATGTAAAAAGACAAAGTTTTCTGGATCAACTTCTAAAATATTAAAATCCCCAACAATATTATCAGTTACTAAAGAATAACGAGTATAAACTTGATTGCTAGAGCGTAATTCTTTAATATAGACATAATCTGCCTTAATAACACCACCTGCAGAAGCATTAATAAAAGCAAATCTTGCTTCAACCTTGCCTTTCTCTAAAGAATCAATAACAACGGTATGTGCTTTAACATTACCTTGATGTGCGGCAATAAAACAAAAATCTGCATAAATAGTAGATTTAGAATCAACAACACTATTAATTTTCACCATTTTATCAGCTTGCACTTCTTGGATACTATCAAAACTATTAGAAAGAACCAAATTATCACTAATTGCATAAGTATAAGGTCCAACTTCTTTTAAAAACCCATCTTGTGCTGCAAAAAACTTAATAGCAACTTCATCTTCTCTATGTATTCCATTTTTTATCTTTATAGGGCAAGGAGCAATTTTCTCATCAAGAGTGATTTTTTCTCCTTTTAAATTCCTTCCTGCCTTAGAGGGTATTGGTTTAATATATTCGAATAATAAATCCCCTTTTTTAAAAGTCATTAAAAAATTTTTTGTTGTTATAGTTCGTGAAATATTTGAATAAGCAAAATCCTTTTCATCAAAACAAAAATTTAAACTTTCCTCTTTTTTCGGTGTTGGAGCAACACCTACTGCTACATTTAATAAAACTTTTGTAGGATGAGCATCATTAATAACTTGTTTTACAAATTCATTAATTTGAAGCACTAGATTTTTGTATTCTCTAATTTTTATTAAATATCCATTAAGCAACATTGTTTTATAAAGCAAATGATAAATATCAGCCTTTAAGGTATGATGGAATACTAAAGGGGTTCGGCAAGTTAAAATAGCATCAAGACGATACTTTGGGACTTCTTTTAATTCAAAATAAAATTCTTTCTCTGTTTCTGGAAATTTATAAATATCTATGGTATGAAGTTGCTTAATAACTACATCAGCAGTATAATTGGAATCTTTATTAAATATACGCGTATCAGTAACTAATTTTGGAATATTATCATCATTTTTAATACATACAGTCCGTGTATCTAATAAATCAAAATCAAGCTTTACCCCCAGCTCTTCTTCTTTTTGTTGTAGGAACAGAGGAATATTATCAATTCTATTAAATCGTGTTTTTTCAAGCATTACTAGTTATTTTTCCTATTCAATATAATATTGTTTTAGTAAATCATCAAATTTGTTTTCATCTTTTTCTAATTCAGTATCAAGCTTAATAATAGGATTTTTACAAGTAGTGCAACAAATATAAGAATGCTCTCTTTGTAATTCTTTATCTAAAGTATCACAAACCTCATGAACTTTTAAATGGCAAAGGCAAACATAGCGGTGCTTAACCTCATTAGAAATATCATATGCTTCATCTAATATTTTTGTCTTTTGTTGCAAGTTATAAGGCAATTCATTAATCTCTGTTAAACAATTCCGAAAAGCTTCTATTCTCTTATCTTCTTCTAATATATGTTTTAAAAGCCAATGATCAAGAAATTCAAAAAGTTTTACACTCGTTTTGTCAATATCATTAAAGTTAGAAACAATTGCTTTAAGATTTTTCATAAAAACCATATGAGAAGCACGATGCTCCTTAAAAAAGGGATAATTAATACGTTTCATATACTCTTCTTCATCTTTTATATGCTCTTTTGCATAAATTAGAAGTTTTGAAATCAATAGTTTTAATTTAGCTTCTTTAACGGCAGGCTCCATATTAATAATAACTTTTGCTAAACCTACATATTTCATCAACTCTTGGTGTTGAGCATCAAGATGATGATTCTTAATGCTATAATCTGGACTCCACTCTACCATAAGTAATACCTTTTAAAATTCAATAATGTATTAAAGCTATACAGCTTTTATTATTATAACAATATTTTTATGCTTTTAAGATATATTTAATAAATTTCTACAACCTTTTTATAAAACTCTTCAAACCTGCCTTGAAAAATAGCTTCTCTAGCATTCTTTACTAAGCTTAAATAATAAGCTAAATTATGAATACTCGCTAATCGAAAATAGCTCATTTCTCCTGCTCTAAAAAGGTGGTGTAAATAAGCCCTTGTATGATTGGTGCAAGTATAACAAAAACATTCTTCATCTAATGGTTTTGTATCAAGCTTAAACCTAGTAGATTTAATAGCAATCTTTCCCTCACTAGTAAAAAGAGTCCCATTCCTTGCATTTCTTGTTGGCATTACACAATCAAACATATCAACGCCCCTTGCAATAGCTTCTATAATATCTCTAGGTGTTCCAACTCCCATTAAATAACGTGGTTTATCTTTTGGTAAAAATGGAAGCGTAAATTCTAGCGTCTCATACATCATTGCATTAGATTCCCCAACAGCTAATCCCCCAATAGCATATCCATCAAAATCCCCCATTGAGCATAAATCTTTTGCACTTATTTCTCTTAACTCCCTATCAACCCCCCCTTGATTAATAGCAAAAATATGATTATTAAACGCTCTCCCTTCCTCTTGTGCTTGGTATTTCTTAAAATTATGGTATTGAATAGATTCTTCTGCCCAAAGACTTGTTTTATTAATAGATTCTAAAATCCTCTCTCTTGGGGCTGGCAAACCCACTAAATCATCTAAAACCATCATAATATCACTATTTAAATTGTATTGAATATCTAAGACTTTCTTAGGTGTAAAAAAATGCTTGCTCCCATCAATATGGCTTTTAAATAAAATTCCTTCATTAGAAACTTTAACATTATTAGAGAGGCTAAAAGCTTGAAATCCTCCACTATCGGTTAAAAAGTTTTTAGGGAATTTACTAAAATTATGCAATCCCCCTAATTGCCTAATAACTTCATCATTAGGACGCAAATAAAGATGATAAGTGTTAGCTAAAATAATGGGGGCTTTTAGGGCTAATAAATCTATAAAGTCTAAAGCTTTTACACTTGCTTGTGTCCCAACAGGCATAAAAATAGGTGTTAGAACTTCTCCGTGGGCTAATTTTAACATTCCAGCTCTAGCGTTACCACAGACTTGCTGTAAATTAAATTCCATTTTTAACCTTTTTTTGCTACATTTTCAAGATTTTTTGATAAGGCTTAAGAATGAGAAAAGTGCTTTTAATTTTAGATGGAATTGTAGCAAAAGAATTTGTAGCTACCCTTACTCATAAGCATTTTGATAAAAACTCTTATATCTTTGTCTCTTTAGATAAAGAACTTTTGCCCGCTCATTCAAAACATAATGAGACTTACCAATTTGACCCTTGCTCTTCGCACCGATTAAAAGAGATTTTAACGCCCCAAATCACAGATTGCTACATCATTACAGACCAAGTTCAAGAAAGAGCCATTATTTACACAATTATTCGTAAATTTAGCAAAAATATCCAAATTCACCTCTTAGGCAAAATACCTTTAGATGAAGAGGATAATCACCTTATAATGATTAATGAAGCAGCCTTTTTAAGTGCAAAACTCTTTGAAAACTTTCCAAACACTCCAAGGATAGCAAAAAATATCGGACTGCAAGAGGGTGAAATTATGCAAGTTAATGTTCCCTTTGGTAGCCCTTATGCTTATCGTCCTTTTGGTATTATAAAGCAAAAAAAATGGAAAATTGCAGCGATTTATCGCTCTAATGAACTCATCTTACCAAAATACTCTACTACCATACTCCCTAATGATTCTTTGCTTTTAGTCGGTGATCCAACAACACTTTGGGATATTTACCGCCGAATCAAAGAAGAAGTAGGGCAATTCCCCACACCTTTTGGGAAAGATATTGTTTTATATATTGATATGCTCCATTGCCAATACCTAGATTCTTGTATTCAACAAACCTTATGGCTTTTTAATAAGTTTAAAAATAAACGATTGCATTTGTGTTTTTTTAACGCTAATTCTTTTGAAAAGCTTGAATCTTTAAAAAACAATCCTGCCTTAAATAAAGACAATATTGCTTGGGGTGTAGAATTTTATGAAAATTCGCTTATAAAAATTATTCAAAAAGATAAAAAAGCTAAAAATATTGGATTAATTTTGCTAGAAAGCTCCCTTTTAAAAAAATACCAAACTTTTCTCTTTAGTCTAGGGATTCCTCTACTTAAACTTAACAATACCGCCTTAGATAGCCTTAAAACTAGTGTTGTTATTATCCCAAAAAACACAGAAGAAGCCGAAAAAATCTCCTCTGTGGTTTTTGATTTTTCAACGCAAATAGGCTTACAAATAAAACTTTATGATTTTGATCCTGATGGAAACTACCACAAAGAAGCCATTAACTATTATGAGCATACTGCAAAAATCTTTGATAAAAAAATAGAAATTTTACGCTCTAATACGATAAACCCAATATTTTGGCTTAATAGAGAAAAACAGATTCTACAAATCCTCCCGCTTAAAAATACCAAAAAATCCATTTGGTCATCCCTAACAGATGCAGAGAGCCTAAGTGTTAAGCTCTCTAATATACCGCAGCTTTTTATTCCCTTATCTATTTAACTATTGCATAAGCGTAATAAGCTCATTAATACTTGCCTCATAGCTAAACACCTCATTATGATCTTGCTTTAAATAATTTTCCATTCCCTCTTTTTTGCTAATGGCTTCATCTAATTCTTTATCACTTCCCATTTGGTAAGCACCAATACGAATTAAAACTTCATTTTCTTTTAACAAAGAATAAAATCTCCTAAACTTCCTTGCTGCTTGTATGTGTTCTTGTGTGGCAATATCATTCATTAATCTTGAAGCGGAATTTAAAATATTAATAGGGGGATAAATACCAAAATCTGTCAAGTTTCTATCTAAGAGGATATGCCCATCTAAAATACTACGACTTTGATCGGCAATAGGATCACTCATATCATCCCCCTCTACTAAAACCGTGAAATATGCGGTGATAGAGCCTTGATTATTTTCTTTCCCTGCTCTTTCCATAAGTTGTGGCAATAATGTTAAAACAGAGGGCGGATAGCCTTTACTTGTAGGTGGTTCACCTAAGGCTAATCCAATCTCTCTTTGTGCCATAGCAAAACGCGTTACAGAATCCATCATAAAAAGCACATCTTCACCCTTATTTTTGAAATATTCTGCAATACTCATTGCAGCAAATGCACCATATTTACGCATTAAAGGAGAGTCATCACTTGTAGCTACCACTAAAACGGTATTAGTTAAGTCTCCCCCTAAATTTTTCTCTACAAATTCTGGGACTTCCCTTCCTCGCTCACCAATTAGGGCAACCACTTTAATCTTAGCGCTTGCACCCCTTACTATCATCCCCATTAAAGTAGATTTTCCAACTCCACTTCCGGCAAATATTCCAAGCTTTTGTCCTTTTCCACAGGTTAAAAGCCCATCAATACTTTTAACCCCTACATTAAAAACCTCATTGATCATTCCTCGCTTCATAGCAGCAATAGGAGGGCGAATAATAGGCATAGAACCCTCTGCTCTTAATTCTCCCTTGCCATCAATAGGTTCTCCTAAAGGATTAATTACCCTACCTAAAAGCTCATTCCCAACAGGGATTTGTAATCCTTTAGTATTAAGATACACCTTATCCCCAACCTTAGTGCCTTCAACAAAAGAAAAGGGTGTGATTTTAAAACTGCTCTCCTCTAAAGCACTCACCATCCCTATGGTAGCATTATTATCTTCATTAACGATTTTTACAATATCACCAATGCTAGGGGATAAGCCATTAGCTAATAAGAATCCTTGCTCAACTTTAATAATAACACCAAAAGTGGGGGAAAGATTAAGTCTATTTAACTTTTCTTTGATATTTTCTAATGCCATTTGCACTCTTTATTGACAAAATCACGATGAAGTAAGATTTTAATATATTTTTATTAAAATTCTTCTATAAAAGCAATAAGGACAATCATGGCAACAATTAGTGTATTTGGAGGTGGTGCTTGGGGGAGAGCTTTAGCCTCTGCTTTTAGGCATAAAAATGAGACTTTTATCATCTCAAGAAAAAACCTTAATCTTCCTTATCAAATCACTCAAGAAGAAGCACAAAAAAGTGATTTTTTCATCGTTGCAATATCCTCTAATGCTCTGCCCTCTTGGCTTAGCACTTCTCCTTTACCAAAAGATTCTAAGATTTTAGTCGCATCAAAAGGCATTACTAATGGGCTATTTGTGAGTGATATTTTTGAAAAGTTTTACGCCCAAGCAACACCTAGTTTTTTAGCAGGACCTAGCTTTGCTAAGGAAGTTTCAGACAACTTACCTTGTGCGCTTAATATTCATTCCTACAAATTAGAATACGCTAAAGAATGGTTACCTTTATTCCCAAATTTTATCAAACCCTATGCTAATGATGATGTAATTGGCGGAGAGATTGCTGGGGCTTATAAAAATGTTATTGCCATTGCTAGCGGGATTTGTGAGGGTTTAAAGCTTGGTAATAACGCAAAGGCTTCTTTAGTGGCTAGAGGATTGGTAGAAATGTCTCGCTTTGGTCAATTCTTTGGTGCTAAAGAAGAGACTTTTTTAGGATTATCAGGAGCTGGAGATTTGTTTTTAACCTCTAATTCTACCTTATCAAGAAATTTTCGTGTGGGTCTTGGGTTATCTGAAGGTAAATCTTTAGAGAACATTTTAAAAGAAATTCAAGAGATAGCTGAGGGGATTTATACCGCTAAAGAAATCTATTCCCTAGCACAAAAGCACAATATTTACACCCCTATTGCCAAGGAAGTTGCTTTAATTATACAAGGTAAAAATCCCAAAGAAAGCCTCTTGGCATTAATGAATCGTTAAAAACAAACTAAACTTCTCTATAAGCTTAATTTCTTTTAAATCCTATGCAACCCCTCTAACAATTGTGCCACTACAATAAACTCCTCGCTAGATTGTGTGGCAATATCTTCACTTAAAGTTGCAGTTTCTAATTTTGTTAAAATCTCCCTACTAATACTTACTACCTCTTTAACCTTTGCTTGAGTTAGAATCTGTGTTTTTCCAACAAATTTTTCTAATCCACCAATTAGCATAATGACTTAAAAGATAAGCCATTTTTTGGATACGCATCCTTTGATTGTTAGCAGTATCTATTTTGAAGTATTAGCCTCTAAAATTTTATCCCCATGAAGCTTATTAGAGAGGTTTAATCCTCTATGGAGCTTTTAAAAATATCCATTTATCAAAAATAGAATCTAATTTGGCTTATGATTATCACTAAAGCACAAAATATCAAGATTAGTTTCAAACTCCTTTAAAGCAGGATTTAAATGTGTAAAATCCTTGCTGTTTTGAAAATTTATTTTAATGATAAATTGCCAATTACAATAAGACCAGTCGTAATTTTTGCTATCTTATATCCTGTTTAAAAATCATTTGGAGTTTATCTTCATCTAAAATTTCAATTTTACCTACTTTATTAGTCTGTATAATCCCCTCACGATGAAGTTTTTTGAGTATTCTTGAGAGGGTTTCTGGCTGAATATTCAAAAATGCCGCACTTTCATTCTTTCTATGAATATTAAAATCCTTTAAATGAAATTTTAAAGCATACGCTACTTTAGCTGTGCTATCAAAAACTAATTCTCTTTGAATAAGCTCTTCATATAAAGTCATCTTTTTTAATAACTCTTTAAAGAAAACTTGCAAGATTTTTGGATAATCCCCCAAAAGAATATTAAATTTTTCAGCTTCAAAGCAAGCGACAAGGGATTCCACTTTGCATTCTACATTCGCAAAAGATTTTGTCTTAAAGTCTTGCTTATAATCAATCAAAAATCCTTCTTTTAAAAACCCTAAAAAAATTTCTCCATCAAAACGATTAACTTTATAAATCTTTGCTTCGCCTTGTAATAAAAAATAAAGAGAGGAGATTTTCTCCTCTTCATAAAGAATAAGCTCTCCTTTTTGGTATCTTTTTATCCGCATAATTTCTTTTAAAGCTGAAATTTCCTCTTTAGGCAAAGAGCTAAAAGGATAAAACTCCTCTAAAACTTCCAAAAAATTACTCCATCAATACCCTTTTTTGCAGCCTCTTTAATCTCTTCTTCTTTGCTAATTACCAACAAAACTTTAGAATCAAAGAGATAAGTCTCTGCTAAGTGCTGCAAATCTCTTGCTATTTGTAAATTTCTAGTCATTAAAAACTTTGCTCCTAGATTCACTAGCAATAAGGCCTTAGTAATATCTGTTACCATAGAGGCATACTCTACATTAGCTTCAAAACAAAATTTTGCTAACTCTAAATTTTCGTCTAATATCAAAAAATCTGTAGGCAAAGAATTTTGAATATCCTCTTTACTTTTTATTAAAACAAGCTGCAAAGGCTTAATAAAAGGATGATTTAAAATAAGCATTATTTTCCTTTATTTTAAACAACATTCTTTAGAGCAATAATATTTACCACTTTGGATAATAGCCTCTTTACTTGAGACATAAATCCCACATTTTTCACATTCAACCATAATTTCTTCTTGTTTTTTAGGGCTTTCTTTTCTATGGGGTTTGCGGATAAAAAAGTAATAAATGCCTACAATCAAAGCCAAGATTAATAACCATTGCATAATGATTCTCCTTTGAATACAAGATAATGTCTTAAGCCTCTTTGGTATTGCTTAAATTCTAGAGATTCCATCATTTCAGTTTGAACCCTACTTCCTTTATAAAGCAATATTAAAGTTTCCTTATGGATTAAATGCCTAACCTTTGTTACAAAGGAAGAAAGCTTAAAAGTCGCCCTAGAGGTTATGAAATCTATGCTTTTATGATACCTAGTTTCCTCTACCCTTTGACGCAAAATTTCAAAATTCTCTAAAGCTAATTGTGCTTTTAAATTTTGTAAAAAAGCAGCCTTTTTAGCATTAGGCTCACACAAAATCACAGGTATTTTTAGGACAATTCCAAGAGGGACTGCTGGGAACCCATTCCCGCTTCCTACATCAAAAAGCATCTTTTTTTCTGTTAGATTAAGGGTTTGAATGCTTAGAGGATGCAAAGAATCCTCTATATTCTTTAAGATCTCTTTAGAATCTCTAGCTCCACTTAAATTATGAATTTTATTCCATTTTTGTAAAAACTCCTTATAGGATTCTAGCTTTTCTAAGCTCTCTAAAGGTAATGCTAAATTCATAGTATTAACATTCCATCGCCATAAGAATAAAAACGATACTTCTCTTTAATCGCCTCTTTATAAATCCTTTGCATCTCCTCTAATCCAACAAAAGAAGCTACAAGCATTAGAAGTGTAGTTTTAGGTAAATGAAAGTTTGTTAAAAGTGCTTTAGTTAATAGGGGCTTATTAGGTAAATGCAAAAATAAATCGCATTCTCCACGCCCATATCCTGTTAATCCAAAATATTCTACTACTCTAGTAGCCGTCGTGCCAATAGCAGTAATATGGGTAGCTTCAGAAATTTTTTGCTGGCTTTCTTGAGAGATATAAAAAGATTCCTTATGGATTTTATGCTCTAAAATATTATCAACACTTACACCCATAAAAGTTCCAGCCCCTATATGCAAGGTTACATAAGTGTGTTTAAAGTTTTGGGTTAAAGCATTAAAAGTTCCTTCACTAAAATGCAAAGAAGCCGTTGGAGCGGCAATAGCTCCTAGGTGTTTAGCAAAAACTGCATTATAATCCTCCCTATCTTGTATTTTAGTTTCCCTTTTAATGTAAGGAGGGAGAGGGATATGTCCATATTGCTCTAAAAAAGCAAAAAACTTTTCTTTTTTTAAAGGCTTTAAAACCCCATCTGCCACTTCAAAAAATCTCACCTCTTTAAACCCCATTCCCTTATCTTTTATAATCTCTGCAATAATATTCCCCACAAAGGCGATTCTTTCTCCCTCTTTAAGTCTCCCCTTGCATTGTAGCAAATAAGAATTACTCTCTAATTCCTTATGAAAAAGTGCTTCAATCTTTGCCCCCTGCTGACTTATCTTAGAATCTTTTAATACCTTTTTTCCATAGAATCTAGCAGGAATAACTTTTGTATCATTAAAAACTAAAAGTGTATCTTGAGGCAAAAAGTTAGCAAAATTCCAAAAATTACTATGAATGATGTTTTTATCCCTGCGGTTATAAACTAAAAGTTTAGCGTTTTCTTTAGGGTTTGCAGGATATTTAGCAATAAGCTCTTTAGGCAGTATATAATCATAACTTCGCAAAGATAATACATCCACTATTTTTACCTTACTCTTGTGCTTCCTTATAAGGATTAACCATTTTTGCGATTAATATAGAAAGTCCATAAAGCAAAGTTAAAGGAATTGCCATTAAAAATTGAGAGAGTATATCAGGGGGCGTTAGAATAGCCGCTAACACAAAGATAAAAACAATGGCGTATTTGAAATATTCTTTTAATGTCCTATCTGTAATCAACCCAATTTTTGCTAAAAAGAAAGTTATAATAGGCAGTTCAAAAGAGATTCCAAAACCTACCATAAGCTTTGCAAAAAAGCTTACATACTCTCCAATACTGGGTAATGCGGTAAAAAGTTGAGTTCCAAAGTTAATCAAATAGGTAAAGCCAATAGGAAAAGCCACATAATACGCAAACGCACAACCACATAAAAAGAAAAAAGTCCCAAAAATCACAAAAGGGACTACCATTTTTTTCTCATTGTCATAAAGACCTGGTGCTACAAAAGCCCAAATTTGATAAAAAATAACCGGCAATGCAAAAATGAAACCACTAAAAAAAGCCACCTTTATAGCGGTAAAAAAAGCTTCCCCTACTTGTGTGAAAATAACACTTTCTTGCCCATTAGGGAGTGCAACACTAAGAGGTGCTATCATCCATTCTAAAATAATCTCCCAAAAATAAAAGGAGACACTAAAAGTAACCATTAAAGCAATCGTAATATTAATAAGACATTTACGCAAATCTTGTATATGAGGCTTTAAATCTTCAAGCATTTTTCTCCCTATCACCTAATATAAATAGTAATATCAAACCTCTATTTTTTTAATTCTTGCTCTGTGGCTAACACTTCTTGAATAAACACATCAATAAGTTCAGATTCTTTATATTTACCGACAATCTCACCCCTTTTGATAATTAACCCATCTCCATTACCAAAAGCAATAGCTACATCAGCGTGTTTAGCCTCTCCCAAAGCATTCACTGCACAACCCATAATAGAAAGCTGCATAGGGGTTTTTATAGTTGGCATTCTTTGTTTAATTTCTTGGAGTAAAGGCACTAAATCCGCTTGTAATCTCCCACAAGTTGGGCAAGAAATATAAGTAATACCCTCTTTTTGTCTGCCACTATAACGCAAAATAGAACGCGCTACCTCCACTTCTTTTTCTAGCTCCCCGGTAATAGAAACTCTCATAGTATCGCCAATACCCTCTAACAAAAGCCCACCAAGAGCCATAGAACTTTTAATCATCGAAGATTCTAGATCTCCCGCTTCTGTAACCCCTAGATGAAAGGGATAATCCACAAGAGGGCGAAGCATTCTATAAGCCTCTAAAGTCCTCTCCACATCACTAGCTTTAAGGGAGACTTTAAGATTGCTAAAACCAAAATCCTCTAAAAGCTTGATATTATAAAGTGCAGATTCCACCATTCCCTTAGGGGTAGCACCATATTTATTTTCAAAAGCTCTCTCCAAACTTCCCGCATTGACCCCTATTCTAATAGGTATATCCCGTTGCTTACAAGCATCCACAACCGCTTTTATTTTCTCTTTTGAACCAATATTTCCGGGATTTATACGAATGCAATCCACACTCTCTGCGGCAATAAGTGCAAATTTATAGCGAAAATGAATATCAGCGACTAAAGGAAGGGAGATACAAGTTTTTAATTCTTTTAGGGCTTTAGCATCCTCCTCATCACTTACTGCTACACGAACAATATCGCAACCTGCAAACATTAAGCGATCAATTTGCTCTTTAGTTGCTTTTATATCTGCAGTCTTTGAATAAGTCATACTTTGCACAGAAATTGGGGAATTCCCGCCTATTTTTACTCCTCCAACTTGTATTTCTCTAGTAGGGTAACGATTAGAAGTTTGCATTATTTATTCCTATATTTGGTTTTCACAAGATTTCATAGGATTGCAAAGGTTGATTATCAATACAAAGTAAAGAAATTGCAACTATGGTATTTAAATACCCCTTTGGATTTCCCTCATAGGAGATGCCCTCAAGCACATCTAGTAGCCCTAAATTCTCTGCTACTTGCTTTAATTCCTCATCTTTACCATAGCGGTCAATATAATGCCTAAAACTTTCTCTCCAATTGATGTTTTGTGTTTCATTCTCAGCACTAGGGGCATTTAATTTAAACTCTGCCAAATAAGCTACTTTTAGCAATGAGGCAATTTTATCACGAAAAGTTTCAACATTAAGATACTCCGCTAAAGCATTAAGAGCAGATTCTCCCTCTCCCTTAAGTGCATATTCAAAAGCCACTTTAACACTGCTCTTAAATTCATCATAAAGATTTTTGGACTCTTGTAAAGAATAGAGCTCATAATTAGCCTCTATCATAGCAAAAGCCTCTACAAGTCGTCTTTCTTTGTAAAGATCTATAAATGCATTTTTATTTTCAATGGTTTTAATTTTCTCATTAGCAATGCTTGCAAATGGAACCATAGAAGCAAGTAATCCGCAAAGCTCTAAAGCTTTAGCATAATTTGCTTGATTCTCTAAGGCATTAATTCTTTGTAAAATCTGCTCCCCTATATACAAGGCATTTTTATAAAGCGATGTTTCTTTTAAAAAACTAAATTTTTCACAAATCTTGAAATATTCCCCATAATTCCTTGCTTTATATTCCGTTTCAGCGCGTAAAAATTTGCTGGTATTATTTAAAAGCATAGTAATCATTTCTTTTTTAGACTTAACATTTACAAAGATTTTTAACAAAGCTTGAGCCTTAGGAAGGTTTAACTTATGATCTGCAATAAGAAGTTTCTTAGCCCCCGTAAAACATTTCTCCCATAAATCCTCTAATTCCCCATAAGCAACCGTATTTTGAATATAAGGATGTTGCTGTGCTAATGTATAAGCTTGCCCATAATTTTTTGCCTCAATAGCATCCATAAATTTTGCCACACTTTCTTTTTGTTGCCAATAATAATCAAATTCCTCTTTTTTCTTTTTATCACGCATAAATGGCTCTACAAGTGTTGTTGCTTCCTCTATATTATTCTTAGCTAACAAATCAATAGCCCGCTCTAAAGTTTCTTTCCATAATGTTTCAACTTTTGTAATATATTCATTTAAAAGCTGCAAAAAAATATTTTTTTCTTGAAGAATTTTAATAGCAGCTTTTAAATCACTCTGCTCTAAAACTTTTAACATTTCCTCTTTAGTTTCTTCCATATCAATAATTTCAATAACCCCATCACTATACCCTATATAAAGCATATTTTCAGAAACAAACATAGCAGTAACACCTATGTGTTTTAAGATAATGCTATCTATTAAAGTATTAGTAGAAAGGTGCATTATGCGTAAAATATTATCCCTCCCTGCTACAATAGCAAAATCCTCATTGGGTAACTTCCTAGTAATAGTAAGCCAATATTTGCCTAACAAGTTCTCGCTAATAATGCTCTTTTTTAAAATATCATAAGTAATAGTCTTGCCATCTCTAGTAACACAAAAAATTTTTGTATTATTATCATAAAACACTACATCTTCAATCACAGAATCAAAATCCATATGGGCAATTTGCACATTCTTTAACAAATTTACAATAAAGGTATCTTTATTAAAAGAGCCTGCAAATAATAACTCCTCATCTTCACTAAACCTAAGGGAAGAAATCGCATCAGAGACAGGGGGAAAGCTAGTAAGTAATTGACAATTTTCACCAAAATATACTAATACTCTTCCATCTTGTCCTCCAACAGCAATATATCTATCTTTTGGAGAGAATACTATATTAGTAATGGGTAGTTTTTGCCAAGTTAAGGAAGTAATAGGAGCGATATTTTTTCCTACATTTAAAACAATGCCTTCGCTATTTTTAGTAAAACCAACAACTATCCTAGAAGTTTCATAAGAGATAGCAACAGCTTTACTAAAATGATGCAGAGGTTCTAATTTTTTTGAAAGCTGTAAAGTTTTATCAATGACTTTATTTTCTAACAAAAAGGTTGAAATATTATAAAAATTATCAATGCAAAGAATAGAAGTTTTATTGGTAGAAAGCCCAAGAACACTGCCAATAAGTTTTAATTTTTTTTTGATAGGAAACATAAAAATTCCTTAATTTCTCACTACCTAAATACTGCAAGAAATATTACTTTGCTTTTTGTAAAAAACTTCTTAACAAGAAATGCTAATTTAAGTTGTAACATAGCACAATAAATCTTTATTTATAAAAGCTCCTTATCTTTTCATCAAGTGGGGCTAAAAGCTTATAAAATGCTGGCACAATCAGTAAGCTTAAAAACATAGAAAGGGATAATCCGCCAATCATCGCAATCCCCATAGGGGATTTTATTGCACTCCCAGCACCTGCACTTAAAGCAAGGGGCAACATTCCAAAAATCATTGCAAAAGTGGTCATCAAAATAGGACGCAAACGCAATTCTCCAGCCTGTAAAATAGAATCTTCTAATCCCATTTTTTCGGCTCTTTTTTGGTTGGCCACATCAATGATTAAGGTCGCATTTTTCCCCACCAATCCCATTAAAAGCAATAATCCCATAATGCTAAAAAGACTTAAAGGTTCATTGCTTAAAAATAATGCCAAAAAAGCTCCAGTAAAGCTTAAGGGTAAAGTAACCATAACAATAAAAGGCTGCAGTAAAGATTCATATAAAGCCGCTAAGATAAAATAAATAAGGACAAAAGCACTCAAACTTGCGGTAATAAAAGCAGCATTAGTTTCTTTTAAATATTTTGCATAACCTTCAATTTTATAATTTACACCCTTATCTAACCACTCTCCCTTTTGCTCCTCAACAAACTTTGTAGCTTCCCCTAGGCTAATGCCATCACTTAAATTCGCATAAACTATCACACTTCTTTGTCTATCATAATGCTTAATAGAAGTAACTCCGCTAATCTCCTCTATGACTATTAAACCACTTAAAAACACATTTTCACCCTTAGCATTACGCAAACTTAGAGACTGCAAGTCTAAAATTTGACTTTTTTGGGGGGAGAGCAAAACAATATCATATTCTTTCCCATTTTCGCGATAATAAGAAATAGCTCCACTTCCACTAAAAGCACTATTTAAAACAAGAGCAATTTCTTTAGCACTAAACCCATATTCACTTGCTATTGCACGATTAATAATAATCCTATACTCGGGCGTTTTATCCTTAATATCTGTATGTATATCGAGGAATTTTCCGCTACTTTGCATAAAATCTAAAAGCTTTTGCAAACTTTGCTTAAGGCTTTCATTATCCAAAGAATACATCGCCATTTGAAAAGGGGAATCATCCTCTCCTAAGCTAATTTGAGGAATTTCAATAATAGTAATATCAATATTAAAATTTTTAGCAAATGCCTTATAAGAATGCCGCAAAGATTCTATGATTTGCTTTTGTTTCCTCTCTCTTTTATTATAAGGCACTAAACGCACATAAATCTTTGCTTCATAAACCTTTTTTTCTGATGTAAAGCCAATGTTTAAAAGGCTATATTCTACTTCTTTAATATTTTCTAAAAACTTTTGAATCTCTAAACTTTGTCTTTGCATCTCCTCTAGCGAGATTCCCGGTTTTGCAAGGATTTTTATATCAAACTCCGCCTTATCCTCTGCAGGGAGAAACTCCACCCCAAGTCTAGTAATTAAAAACAAAGAAACCACAAAAAGACTAAAAATACCAACAATGACCAAAATATATCGGGCTAAAACCCATTCCAAAAGACGAATATATAAAATCTCTAATGCCTTAAAGTATTTCTCACTTTTGTGATAAAAAAGGCTTTTTTTAGCATTAGCAATTCTAGCACTAAGCATAGGGATAAAAGTAATCACAATCCCATAAGAAATAAGAATAGCCGCTACAAGTGTAATACTAAAGGAAGTAAAAAACCTCCCTACTACACCACTTAGATTAGCAATAGGAAAAAACACCGCTAAGAGCATTGCAGAAATAGCAATTAAAGCAAAGCTAATTTCTTTTACCCCTTCATAAGCAGCTTCTAGCTTTGATAACCCAAGCTCTAATTTTTTATAAATATTTTCAATAACTACAATCGCATCATCAATAATAATACCAATAGCTAAGGTAAGGGCTATCATAGTAGCGAGGTTTAAAGTCATTCCAAAAAGCTGCATACAAGCAAAAGTCCCCAAAATAGAAGCAGGGATACTAAGACTTGAAATAAAAGTAATCCTTATATTCCTTAAAAAGAAAAAAACAATAAAAACCGCTAAAAACGCCCCTAAGATTAAATCAAATTCCACCGCATTAATGCTATCTTGAATATAAGAAGTAGTATTCCGCACAATTTTTATGGAATACTCTGCATTTTGCTCTTGCAAAATGGGTAATAACTCTTGCACTGCTTTAGCAATTTCTATCTCATTAGCTCCGGTGATTTTTTGAATCTCTAATAAAATACCCTCATAAGTATCACTCTTTAACCCGAGCGAAGAAAAGCTCCTAGCCTCTTGTGTAGAATCTTCAACTCTAGCAATATCACTAAGCTTAATGTTGTTAGCGACAATAATATCCTCTAATCCTTGAATATTCTGTGCATCTGCCTTTGTTACAAGCCTCCACTCTCTTTGCTTATCAACAAGCCTCCCACCATCAATTTCAATATTTTGCGTAGAAACTGCATAGGCAATATCATTAAAAGAGAGATTATATTTATTTAAAGCACCCAAATTAGGGTATATTCTAATCTCTCGCTCTAAAAACCCTACAAGATTGACTTTCCCCACTCCTTTAATACGTTGCAACAAAGGCTTAATGTTTCCATTAACATAAGTATGAAAGGCTAAAGTTTCTTGCGTATTAGCAAAAGACTCTTTAGGGGCAATAAACAAAGAAATAATAGGAGCTCCCCCAATATTAACTTTCTCAACAATAGGAGATTTTACTTCACTCCCAAAACTTACGCCTGAAACCTTATCACGCACATCATTAGCCGCTATTTCAATAGGTTTTTCTAGCTCAAATTCCGCCGCTACCACACTAACACTATCCGCACTAAGGGAAGTAATTTTTTTAAGTGATTCTATACCACTAATGGCTTCTTCAATTTTATCGGTTATTTTTCCCTCAATAATTTCTGGATTAGCCCCGGGATAAAAAGTCGTAATGGTGATGATGGGAACATCTACATTAGGATAGAGGGAGATACTAAGATTCCTTAAGGCATTCACACCAAAAAACATCAAAGCTAAAACAAACATCAAAGTAGTAATAGGTCTAGCAATGGCAATTTTAGACATTCCTACTCCACAATAAATCCATCACCAAAAGTCCCTGAAGGAATTTCTATATCCACTATCAAAGCCTCCGCCATAGCTTTTTTGCTCTTTGTATTAATACTAGGATAAACCTTGTTTAACACTAAAGGTATTTCTTGCTTCTTTCCATTAAGAGAGATGATGAATTTATCTCCCACCTTGACTTCTTGAAAATACTTTGAATCAAATTCTAATATAGCCTTTTTGTCAAAAGTTTCTAAACCCAACAATGGAGAGCCACCTATAGCCTCACCAACTTCTACATTTTTAGCAACAATCACTCCACTAAAGGGTGCATAAAGGGTTGCATTATCTAGCAATTCTTTTTGCAAAGCATAATTAGCTCGTGCTTTTTTTAGTTCAAAACCACTTGTGTAATATTCAGTTTTGATTTTTTCTAAAGTGTTCTTATCAAGTGCCATTTGGGATTTCTGGTAACGTTCATATTGGTGTGTGATAAATTGGTATTTTTGTTCTAAAGCCTCCATTGTAGCCTTAGCAATTTGTAACTTTTGATAAAGTTCTTTTGTTTTAAGCTGCAAAAGCCTATCCCCTTTTTCCACCTTATCTCCAACCTCTACAAAAATAGATTCTACAATCCCACTACTTGCAAGGCTTAAAGTAGCACTTTGGGAAGCTCTCACGATAAAGGTTGCATAAATTCCCCTTTCTATACTCTCTTTACCAATAACAGGTAAAAACCCTAATAAAACAACAAAAACATTCAACCACCGCATAACCAGACCTTATAAATAATCACTTAATTTTTCCCCATTCTTAAAGAGAAATTCTGCCTTTTTAATCTCATAATCAAAACGGGATTCCTCATAAAAAGATTCCGCATTTAATAATAAAGAAAGGGATTTAAGGTATTGGGTATAATCAATAAGCTCTGCGTTAAACTTTTCTTTGGCATAGGCATAAGCAATATTTGCAGAATCCAAACTAGATTTTGCCCATTTTATCTTTTCTTTAGCGCTATTTAGGGCATTTTTAGCGATAACTTGCTCCCTTTTTTGCAAGTCCTTTTGGTAAAAATATTCCGCATTTGCAGCTAATGCTAAAAACTTAGAAGATTCCCTTTGCCTAAAAGTTGCAAGGGTATCAAAAATAGTCATAGAAATATCAATCCTAAACACATTTTGGTATTTAGGTTCTTGCAAGGCTAAAGGAAAAGGGAGCGTAGGGATATTCCTATGGCGATAATCAAAATTGGTGTAACGATTATAAAAGGTAATGGTTGGGAGATAAGTATATTGTGAAGTTGTGGCTTCTATACCTTTAACTTGATAAAACTTAGATTGCAAAGCAAAGGTATCACTACTTGGTTTATAAACCTCAATGCTTTTTAACTGCGTATTAGGGTTTAAATCCTCCACTTCCACTCCGCTTAAAAGGCTTAAACGCTCCTTATAAGCCCTTAAAGCGACATTAGCACTTTCTAATTGATAAGCATTTTGTGAAAATTGTGCCTTAATAGCTTCTAAAGTATCTTTGGAAGTAAGCTCTGAAAAAACAAGTATTTGGTATTTAGCAATACTCTCTTCTAGCTCTTTTTGTTGGTACTTTAAAGCATTGATTTGAGATTCTACACTTAGGGCTTGAAAATAAGTTTGGATAATTTGCAGATGAATCTGCTCTTGTGTTGCTTGTGTTTGGAATTTAGAAGATTGTATTTGATAATCTGCACTAGTAAGCTTCCCCTCTCTTTTTAGCCCATCAAAGAGTAACCAAGAAGCTTCTAAATAAACACCATTAGTATTTTTAGGATAGAAAATATCAGGATTTTTAAATTCTGTATAAGCATAGCCTATTTCAACCTTTGGTAAATAGCCTGCATAAAGAGCTTGTTTTTGAGAGTGCAAAGCCTTTGTCTGGTATTCTTGTGCTTCTAAAAGAGAGTTTTTAGAGGATTGATAAAGAAGTTCTTTTAAGCCCTTAGCTTCTAAGATTGTTAAAAGCGACAAAAGGCAAAACCATACCCGTAACAACAACCTAAACTCCTAAATATTTCTTACATTATTACGAAAATTTACTTAAATTTTTAAAAATAAAGGGGGATTCAACAAAAACACATTAGCATACATTTTTATTTATAAGGTAGGCTATGGAAGTTGCTCTATATTTACATATTCCTTTTTGTGATAGCAAATGTGGTTATTGTGCTTTTAACTCTGCTACCAATCAAAATCATCTCAAAACCTCTTATATGGAAGCACTCCATAAACATTTGCAGCGTCAAATACAATATTTACAAATCTCTCAATTCTCTTCTGTTTATATCGGTGGGGGGACGCCTAATGTCATTGATTCTGGCTTTTATAAACCTATCTTTGAAACCTTGCAACCCTATATCTCAAATAATAGTGAGGTCAATATTGAAGCTAATCCTAACTCACTAACTTTGCAATGGCTTAAAAGTTTAAAAAGTCTTGGGGTTAATCGCTTAAGCCTAGGGGTGCAAAGCTTCTTTGATAAAAAACTACAATTCCTAGAGAGGATTCACCAAAAGGATTGCATTGCTAAAGCCTTTGAAGTAATCCAACAAGCAAAAATAGAAAATGTAAGCTTAGATTTGATTTATGGCACTCCTTTTTGCACAAAAGAAATTTTAGAGCTAGAATTAGCACAAGCTTCACAAATGCCAATTAATCATCTCTCTGCTTATCAATTAAGCATTGATGAGGGGAGTAAATTTTTCTTACAAAACAAACAAGAAAGAGAGGGAGACTTTGAAGAATTCCCTAGTATGGGGCATTTTATTAAGTCTTATTTACAATCTTGTGGATTTTATCAATATGAAGTTAGTAACTACGCAAGGGATTATCGTTGCAAACATAATCTTAATTATTGGGAGAGAAAGCCTTATTTAGGAGTTGGTGCAGGTGCGGTTAGTTGCATTAATGATATAAGGAGTTATACACAAAAAGATATAAAAACCTATATCCAAGAAAAAAACCAAGATAAAGAAAGCAAAGAAGTTTTAAGCCCCCAAGATATAGAGCTAGAAACTTTATTTTTAGGGTTTCGCTCTTGTGTTGGAGTGGCAGAAAAGAAAATTACTCAAACCAAACATTTAAAAATACTCTTAGAAGAAAAAAAGGTTGAAAAAAGGGGCGATAAAATCTATGCAAAAGATTATTTTCTAAGCGATTCTCTAGCACTTTTTTTACAAGATTAGCCCATCATTAGATGCACTTAGGCATAAAATGCAATGAACTTGTGCTATGGTTTAATAAAGGGAATCCCTGATTGAAGTTTTAAAATATTAAAATCCTTAAGGAAGTTTAGATTATCTTATCCTTTATTAAGGCTATCTTTTGAGCTTTGCAAAGGTTTTAAGATTCTATACATAAACTTTAAGTTTAGAATCTAAAGAGTTTTTAGGGGTATTTATTTTTCCAAATCATTAATGTTTATTGTACATTCCTCTCCCTCTTGACTTTGGATTAATTGCTCTAATGCTTCAATGTTTTCTTTGAAGCTTACCAGTGCGTTTTCTGCCTTTAAGCCAATCATCAAGAGTCTATAAACCTTTGGGCGATCTTTTTTCCGCTTCCTCAAAGTTTTCACATTAATATCTAATTTACCTGCAAGATCGCGTTGCGTCATTTCAAACCTCTTAAATTTTGCAAAAATCTATCCTTTATCGCTTTAAAACACAACAAGGTAAATTTAGGGCTTTTTAATTATAAAAAGAGTAAAAATAGGATTTAATTTTTATTTTCTAGGTTAAAAAATGCAAAAAACTCTCAAAGAAAAGCATAATATTATCTATGGAGATTTAAACCAACAAAAGAATCACAAAGTAAATTTTGTAGGCTCTCATAATATTTTATATTTCGCAGGGGTTAGTCATAACATCAATATCACTTTTATGGCAATAATAGCTTAGTTTTTATTGGAAATAATATCCGCTTCAATGGCACGATAACAACTACCACAAATGGAGTTTGCTATATTGGTGATGATTCTACTTTTAATGGTGTAAGTATTAAAGTCTATGAGAGCAAACACATCATTATTGGGAATGATTGTATGTTTTCGTGGAGTATTTGGCTTAACACTTGCGATCATCATTTGATTTTTGATTCTAATAACTTCCAAAGAACAAATTTTAGCAAAAGCATTTATATAGGAGACCACATTTGGTGTGGGCAAGAGAGTGCAATACTTAAGGGTGCATTTATCCCAAGCGGTAGTATTATAGGGGCTAAAGCGTGATTAGTGGCATAAAGAATCTAATAGCATTTATGCAGGAAATCTGGCACTATGTATCAAAGAACATAGATTTTGGCTACGCGATGATCCAGTATATGAGCTTTGGACACAAGAGCAAACTACACTCCATACTCAAAGAGAAACAAATGATTTTCACTATATTTACCAAAAAGACAAATTCCTCTCCCAAATCCTTAGAAGCAAAGCTGCAATCCCTAGATAATGCCTTAGAAAAACTAGAATTGCTCTATGATTGCCTCTATTGCAACCGCTCTAAAAACCGCTTTGCTTATTTTAAAGATTGCGACCTCAATACCCCCTTGCCACCATTTCCTAAATTATTCCATAAGATAACTTTTACCACTCCGGATATAAATCCCCCTACACAAAAACATTTACTCACTGGAGCTGCAAACAGGGTAAAAAATCATCTAGCCTATAAATTAGGAAGTTGCTTAATCCTAAACTCTAAAAGCTTCTTAGGATATATCAGAATGCCCTATGCTCTTAGCTATCTAAAAGCTCAACATAAAATGGAGCAAGAGAAATACCAAAAAACCTTACAAAAAATCCCGCCGACAAGCTTCCTAAACTGGAATCCTATGCAGATTACAAGGAAGCTTTAAAAGGAAAACAATACTTTACTTATAAGCTTGGAGAAATGCTTATAGAAGCGGATAAAAATTGGTATAAAGGAGGGTATTTAAGATTCTACTTCTTAGTAATACCTAGATTAAAAAGAGAATTTCAAGAAAAACAAAGGTAAAAGCAAAAATAAAATTTCCTTGTAATAGCTCATTCTAAGACTTTAGCTAAATCTAGTAAAAGCCTTTGACTTACCTTTTGTTATTTTAAGGATAAAAGGTAAAGAATGCCCTTTTTAGTATTAAGTCCATCTACCCACCTCCTCATACATTTTTGTAAGCTTAAACATTAAAACTCCACTATCGAAATATTTTAATAAATGTGAAATATCAGCTTTATTTGCTCTTAGAGGGGGTAAAACTCTAAGATTCCACTTTTTCTAGGCACAAAAATTCAAAAATTGAAACAAAGCTTTCTGTTTCAAATTTATTTATTTACTCCTAATATTTAGCTTAGGGCTAAATCCTGTTTAAATTGGAGCAATCTTTCACTTTGATTATCAAGTGCTCTAATGATGATAGCCCCATTATTTGTGCTTATTCCGACATTTAAAGAGCTATTTTGGATTTTTTGCTCTAAGGATTGGATATTTATAGTATCATCAAATATAATAATACTTAAAATATGGGTATATTCATCAAAAAGGCAAGGATTTTGTAAATCCATTTCTGCAGGCTTAAGGTGCATATTTTCAAAAAATACCAAATTATTGTCTTTATAAATACAAACCTTTGAGCGAAACTCTAAAAAATCAAATATTTCACCACAAGCTCTAGCACATAAGATCTCACTATAATGTAATTTAGCATTCTTATAAAGATAAATATCCATTGTGTTTTTAAAAGAAGCATTTTTAAAAAGCAATGTGGGTAAAGGGGCATAATCTAAAAAAGCATTTTCTTCAACTATGATTTGTGTTTGTTTGCTGGCATAACCACCTTGTGTATCGTGTATTTTTTCATAACTTTGTGAAGTTAATCTTATTTTACTTTCTTTGCCAATATGTATAGCAATATCTTGTTTATCATCTTTAAGTAGCCCAGCAGATACGGATATAAGCATAATTTCAGCCATATCTCCATCTTCTAATGGGCTTATTATTTTTAAGGGTGGAGTAAAAAACATCTCATCAATGATATTTTTACCATTTAACCCTTTTTTGGTTTTAAGCTTTAAAATACTCTCTTGTGTAAAGCTACTCATAGACAATCTTCTAAAAGTGCGTATTTTTTTATCCATTCAATCACCGCATTAACTCCCTCTTGAGAGCGGATATTGGTGAATAAAAATGGCTTATCCCCACGCATTTTTTTAGTATCTGCTTCCATTATGCTTAAATTTGCACCCACATAAGGGGCTAAGTCAATTTTATTGATAATAAGCAAATCTGAACGCATAATACCCGGACCACCTTTTCTTGGGATTTTATCTCCTTGTGCCACATCAATAACAAAAATGGTAAAATCCGCTAATTCTGGACTAAATGTCGCACTAAGGTTATCCCCCCCACTTTCTATGAATAAAATCTCAATATCTGGGAATCTCTCCTGCATTTCTTCTATGGCTTCAAGATTCATAGAAGCATCTTCTCTAATAGCAGTATGAGGGCAACCACCTGTTTCTACTCCTATTATTCTCTCACTAGGAAGCACAGAGTTTTTACTCATAAACTCTGCATCCTCTTGTGTATAAATATCATTGGTAATAACCCCAAGGGAATATTGTTCATTCATCTTGCGTGTAAGGGATTCTATAAGGGCAGTTTTGCCACTTCCCACAGGTCCGCATACGCCTATCTTTACCATATTTCTCCTTTATGACATATATAATCTTGTGGGTAAATATTGATGTTGCATTGCTTTAATTTCATTTGCAATAGCGTTATTACACAAATCTTGTTTTTTAAGACACTCTAATTTTTGGCATAAAATATCAAATTCCTTATGTAAAGAAGCTAAAATTTCTTGCCCATCACTTTGTGCAAGCGGAATGAGTTTTACGCAGTTAGTTAAAGCTTGAGAGCTTTGGGCATATAAATAATGGCATAAAGAATCTTGATAATTTAATCCATAAGCTACACAAAATACACTATAGGCAACCACATAAATAGGATTCTTGCTTGTTTGTGTATAGGCTGTAAAGAATGCTTTTTGCTCTAATTTTATAGCATTAATAGTTTTTATAAATCGCAGCCCTAATTTTCGTATAGCATTTAAAACTTCTCTTGCAGAGGTTGCTGCTGCAATAATAGATTCTATTTCAAAAATTTCCTCTAAACAATGTGCTTTTCTTATAAGCTTTATGGCTAGTAAATCAGTATATAACATTTGCGTATGCAAATAAGCTTTAAGATAATCTCTAGCATCATATTTATTTTTTATCTTGCCTAATTGCACATAGCTTTCTAATCCAAAAGAATGCGTATAGCTACCTATGGGAAAAAGTGTATCATTGATTTGTAAAAGCAAAAAGTTCAATTTATTCCTTTTTTGTAATTTTGATAGAAAAATGTTGGCTTTGAATAATTTTTGGCTCACTTGCAATAGGATAGGTAATATTGATTCTATCTTTAGAATCTAGCACGCACCATTTTTTTTCAAATGCGATACCTTGCCTTTGGAGGATTCTTTGTAATGGTTTTTCAAAGGGTGCTTGAAACTCCATTGTGGTTTTATTGCAAAAAAGTGGTATATGCAAATTCCCAATCTCATAGCATAATCTAGCCATAATATGCCAATGCGTTGGTTGCATACAAAGCACCCAAGTAGGCAAAATAGAGATAATGATTGCTCTATTTTCATCTAAAAAAAGAATATCTCCATTATTTAATCCACATTCTGGTGCTTGAATAAGCTTCATTGCTATAACTTGCCCATTTTGTGAGCTTAAACGTGCAATTTTTTTTCTTGTATCATACCAAGCCATTTGCACTTCATCAATCTCTAAATGCGTTGCATCTATATCTTTAATGTTGCCAATAATATGTTCTACTTGCATCAGTGCCAATATCCTATAAGGATAAGCCAAGATGGAATCCAAGCGGTGAAGATTCCCTCTGCAATGGCTAAATAAGGCATAAATTGAAACTCAATTTTTACAACACTCTTCCTCCAACCACACAAAACACGCCAAATAAACCCTATAAAAGCAAACCCAACACCCACTTTTTTGCTTTTAAGAGGGTTTAAATAAGCCACCGCCCCCACATTAAAGCACCATAGAGGGGGTAAAAGATAGATAAAGCCCAAAAGCCATCTTGCAAAGATATTTATCATAGAAGCACTTTTGCTATCAATACAAGTAAAGTGACAAACACCATTATTCATTAAAACAATAGCCACATCCATTAATAATGCCTAATATTTACACCCTAAAATAAGCTATAAAGTTGCCCTAAAGAGACTTTATCAACAAATTTAGAAGTGATTTTTTTACCCTTTACACTGACTTCATAGGTTTGCGGATTGACTTTAATGGGTGTAACAACATCATTAAATTTCATATCCTTTTTGGTAATCTTGCGACAATTTTTAACGGGCAAAAGGATTCTTTGAAGCCCAAATTTTTCTTTAATATTTGTATCATAGGCAATTTTTGAAACAAAAGTAATTCCACAATCATATTTTGCTTTTCCATAGCTACCAAACATTGGTGCATAGACAACAGGTTCTGGAGTAGGAATGGAAGCATTACAATCTCCCATTTTTGCCGCTACAATCATTCCATTTTTTAAAATCATTTCTGGCTTTACACCAAACATACTAGGTTTCCAAAGCACTAAATCTGCAAATTTACCCACTTCAACAGAGCCTACATATTCTGAAATTCCATGAGCAATAGCTGGATTAATGGTATATTTTGAAATATATCTTTTGATTCTAAAATTATCATTTTCCCCGCATTCCTCTTTTAAAGCCCCAAATTCATTTTTGCACTTATCCGCAGTTTGCCAAGTCCTTATGATGACTTCACCCACTCTACCCATAGCTTGAGAATCTGAACTTGTAATGGAGAAAATCCCCATATCGTGGAGTGTATCTTCTGCAGCAATAGTTTCTGGGCGGATTCTACTATCAGCAAATGCCACATCCTCTTTAATTTTTTTATCTAAATGATGGCATACCATAAGCATATCTAAATGTTCATCGGCGGTATTTTTTGTAAAGGGAATTGTAGGGTTTGTAGAGGCAGGTAGGATATTTAGCTCTCCTGCAGCCTTAATAATATCTGGAGCGTGTCCTCCACCCGCACCTTCAGTATGGAATGTATGGATAGTTCTCCCCCTAATTGCTCTCATTGTGTCTTCAACACAACCTGCTTCATTTAAAGTATCTGTGTGAATAGCCACTTGCACATCATATTTTTCAGCGACATTTAAAGCGTGGTTAATCGCAGCAGGAGTAGAACCCCAATCCTCGTGAATTTTTAACCCCAATGCTCCAGATGTAATTTGCTCCTCTAATGCCTCCTCATTAGAGCTATTGCCTTTGCCTAAAAACCCTAGATTCATAGCATATTCTTCAGCAGCACGTAACATTTGTTGTATATTCCATTTTCCAGGTGTGCAAGTAGTAGCATTTGTTCCAGCTGCGGGTCCTGTGCCTCCACCAATCATTGTTGTTATACCACTATAAAGTGCGGTTGGGATTTGTGTAGGAGAGATAAAATGGATATGTGTATCAATCCCACCTGCTGTAAGTATTTGTCCTTCGCCGGCTATAACCTCTGTTGCTGCACCTACAACCATTGTTTGGAATACATTATCTTGAATATCAGGATTCCCAGCCTTACCAATGCCTATAATTTTTCCATTTTTGATACCAATATCCGCCTTATAAATCCCTGTATAATCAATAATCATTGCATTGGTAATAACCACATCAAGCACATTTTCATACATACTTGCACTTTGAGCCATACCATCACGGATAGTTTTTCCGCCACCAAATTTAATCTCTTCGCCATAGGTCGTATAGTCTTTTTCAATTTCTGCGAATAAATTTGTATCCCCTAGACGCACTTTATCACCAGTAGTTGGTCCATACATAGAAACATATTGTTTTCTTGAAATCTTTATCATATCCTATCCTTATCCGCCTTATTGTTTTGATTTATTGGAATATTGCTTAAGTCATTAAATCCAATAATCTTTTGTTTGCCCCCAAAATCAATCAGATTTACGCTTTTTTCTTCACCAGGTTCAAAACGGACAGAGGTGCCAGAGGCAATATCTAAACGTTTGCCATAGGCTTGTTTTCTATCAAATTCTAAGAGTGTATTGACTTCAAAAAAATGAAAATGAGAACCTACTTGTATGGGTCTATCACCTTTATTAGAGACTTTAATGCTTATAGATTCTTTATTGGCATTAAGGATAATATCCTCATTTTTTAAGATATATTCACCAGGAGTAAGTTTGCCATTATCCTCAATGGGATTATGGATTGTTACAAGCTTTGTGCCATCAGGGAAGCTTACTTCTACTTGCACTTCATCAACCATACTTGCTACGCCATCCATTACTTCATTAGCTCTAAGAATCTCTCTACCAAATTGCATTAATTCTGCTACGCTTTTGTTTCCTTCTCGGGCAAGCTCCATAACCTCCATACTAATAAGGGCTATGGATTCTACATAATTGAGTTTAATTCCGCGTTCTTTACGCGATTTAGCTAATACTCCGGCATAATGAAGCATTAGTTTGTCTAATTCTTTAGGCATTAATCTCATATTATCTCCTCATATTTTTATATTTTCTCTAAAAGAATTTAAGAATTCTAAAAATTTATGATAAATGCTTACTCAATAATCTAGGATTCCAAACATCTACCTAATATCTTAAAATGCCAAATTTAAGATTTATCAATTACATAAAACTTATTTTAGTAACTCCAAATGCAAGGAGATTATAGAAAAAAATTCATTATATCGGAATTAACAATACCGCAAATATTCTTTTTCTTGACACTTAAAGTTTGTTTGATACTGCCTAATCCTTATACTTTGCAACTTTTATGCAGTTTTGATACTTAAAATACCTTTATTATCTATTGTTTGTAATCCTCTTACTTACAATTCTTAAATAATCTAAATTTATCTTGTTCTTAAAACTTGAATGTATTAAAAATGCCAAGAAAGCTATAAGTTGCTATTCCTTATCCTTCCTCACAAATCCTAAGAAACTCTTGATAATATTTCCAAGAATCTATAATATGGGGAGATTGCGATTTAATAATTTCAATATCTCCTTGAACTTGCTTTTTAAATTCTAAGGCAAGTTGCGGATGATTTTTAAAATAGTTTAATATATCTTGTTCGCTAAAAAGATTGTCTTGAGTATTTTTGATATAACCCCTTAATGCACTAAAATATTTCTTAAAATATTCTTGAAGCAATCGCAATAAAGTTTTATTTTCCATTAATACTCTAAATTCCTCTTGCTTAACATACAAAACAAGATTATCTTGTGGTGCTTTAACCTTTATAAAATTCATTATATTTATAAGCTTATTATCGTAATTTGGATGCAATTGATAGGTTGTAATCAATACTTGTATTTCTTGTATGTGTTTATCAACATCTTTTGTATCCACTCTTAAGTTACAAGGCAGCATTATTAAACCCTCATACCTATTAACCTTACCACTAAAAGCTTTGGAATTTTGTGGAAGATTAAAATGTAAGATTTTAGATAATTGCATAAAAGTATAAAAAGCCCTCTCTCCACTAATTGCATCAATAGGGATAAAATAAACTTTAGAAATGGCATTTTTGAGCCATTTCAATCTTAACCCAAGCCCTCCCAAGTCTCCCCACATTAAAGAAAAATTATTCCCCTTGAGGATATTAATATCGGGTTTATTTTTATAAGCTCCACGATAATAAATTTGCGGAAATGATATTTCATCCTTTAAAGAAAAATTTTTAAACTTAGTTATAGACTCTGTGCTAACAATATGATTAACACCTGTTTTTAATCGACTAATATAATCTCTAGTAATACTAAAGATGGGAACTTTTTTATCTAACAAATTACCAAATTTTTCTGCACCCTTTTGCCAAGCATTAAAAGAAAATATAATATTTTTACTCTCTAAATAATTTTGATATAAATAAATATACGCACTTTTGTATTCTTTAAACCTCCAACATAGTGTGCAAAATTCAATCCCCTCACAATAACCAAAAAAGAATTGTGTTGCCTCCCCACCTGCAGAGCTATTATAAAGCCAAATACCATTATACCCCCCAACTAATGGCAAATTCAAATCCCAAGCAAGGGAAGCAGGAATACTCTCATAACTTAAATTAGCATAAGGTTGTAAGGATTCTTCATTCTTAGATTCTACATTTTCACTATCTCTATCCCCTATCCCTTTATTTATCTCTGTTTTTACTTCTACTAATTCCTCCCTATTCTCTTTTTGATTTTGTATCTCTTGTTGCTTACTTATTTCTTTAATAATCCCTTTTATATTTTGCGTTTCTTTCTCTTTCGTTTCTTTACTATTACTTTGAGTTTCTTTACTTTGAATCTCTACTTCTTTACCCTCTTTAGTTTCTCTATTTCTATCCTCTTTAATCTCCTTACTCTTTACCTCATTATTGCTTTTAATCTCTTTACTCTTTAGCTCTTCTTTACCCTCCTTATCCTCTCTTTGAGATTTTACTTCTATGCTTTCTTTCTTATATAATCTCTTAGGATTAAGTAAAGGGGGATAAGGATGATTAGTCTTTATATA
>NZ_JRPC02000116.1 GCF_000765745.2 Helicobacter apodemus | reverse complement strand
TGTAGCTATCACAAGAGCTACGCAAACACTCTATTTAAACGAGAAGTATTTGTTGGATTTAGATTTTATTAAAACAATGAAAAAATGGATAGTGTTTGAATGAAAATAGGTGATATTTGAAGTGAATATTTAATGTATATTTATAGTTTTATAGATTATTTAAAGCTGTTTTTAACCTCTTGAAAATACCTAAAAATAGGGATTAATAAGGATTTTTAAAGTAAAAAGCTTATACAATATATGTAGATTTAAGGTTAGGCTTTCTTAAAGGAGGTCTAATGGCAGAAATTACAATCGTTCTAGTTGTTATACTCTTGCTCATTCTAGCTATAAAAAGCTAGATAAGTAAAATAATAATTTAAACATTCTAATCTTACGCCACTTCCGCTTATAAAATCCTTAAATCCCTTGCAAATCTAAAGCCACTTTAAGCGGAAGTGGTTTTAGTATATTAGCTCTAGTAGAATTAAAACTTAC
>NZ_JRPC02000115.1 GCF_000765745.2 Helicobacter apodemus | reverse complement strand
TAACACTAAGAACATAGGAACCTTTAGCAATGCTAATGGTGGAACTATCACAAATCAAGTTACTAATAAAGGAACTATCACAAGCTTTGATAATAAAGGAATCTTAAGTGGTGGATTTGTAAATGATAATAATGCAATCTTAACAAACTTTAGTAATGCTTCTAATCTAGGAACCTTGAGTAATAAAGGAACCCTAACAAATATTACTAACACTGGAAGCATTGCTAATCTTACTAACACCAAAAACTTAGGAACCTTTACGAACACTGGAGCCCTAACTACTCTTAGCAACACTGGAAGTGCTGGAAGTATTACTAATAAAGGAACCATCACCAACCAGGTTAAGAATCAAGGAACCATTGCACACTTTGATAACCAAGGGAACTTAAATGGTGGATTTGTAAATGATACAGGGGCTACCTTAAGCAAATTTAGTAATACTAAAAATATAGGAACCTTTAGTAACCTTGGAACTATCACTAGTCAAGTTAAGAATCAAGGAACCAT
>NZ_JRPC02000114.1 GCF_000765745.2 Helicobacter apodemus | reverse complement strand
GAATGAAACCAAACTTTTAGAAAAGAAAAAAGCAAAATTGCAAGAGAGGCAAATGCAATCCCTTGAGTTAAAAGAATTAGAAAATAAAGAGGTTAAAGGGCTTTATAATGTTGCTTACAATGGAAAGAATGCTGCAAGGGTTTTTAAAGATTTAGAAGCGGTAGAAAAGGCAATAAGATTTTCACAAGGGAATAAAAATAAAGGTGCAAAACATATAAAAATTAAACATCTAACCAATCAAACACAAGAGGGTTATGTAACACCATTAGAAATAGCAAATCTAGGCAAGGATTTAAGAGCATTTTTAAAAAATTATGAGCCTTATGTAGAAAAGAATGGAGCAAATATTTATGAGTGGGAAAATGAAGCAGAAGTAAGGTTTAGATTAGTGGTTAATGAAGTTAAAGGGGAGGCGGACTCTAACCCCGCACAATTACCGAAACCCTTTAATGAGGAAATTATAACATTTTATAGCGATAGAAATCTTAAGAATAAAATGGAATTTAAAAATTATT
>NZ_JRPC02000011.1 GCF_000765745.2 Helicobacter apodemus | reverse complement strand
TTTAAATCGAAGTAATTTAAAGAACAAACTTCTATTTTATCGCACTTTAAAGCACTTCGCTTTTAAAATTTGCACTTTGAAATAAAACTACCCCCTATAACAGCATATCCGCACAAGAAAATATAAGGATAATATCACGCTTAATATTAATCTCATTGGTGAGGAAGTATTAGGGGAAATGGAGAGCTCTTTTAGGCTTAAAAAATACGAAGAAGCCATTAAATCAAACTCTATCACTTATATTTCTATCAAAATTACAACTATTTTTTCACAAATTAATATTATAGATTTTGAATACTCTAAAAAAGAAGCTACAAAAAGGCTTGATTATCTTTACTCTCTAGCCTTACAAGAAGAAAAGAGGCAAAATCAACCTAAGTTTATCAATCTTGATATGGAGGAATTTAGAGATCTTGAGCTCACTATAGAATCTTTTATGGAAAGCATTGCTAAATTTGATATTTATGCAGGAATTGTCTTGCAAGCTTATATCCCAGATTCTTATCATTATCTCAAAAAACTTTTTGCATTCTCTAAAGAGAGAGTATTAAAAGGTAAAAAGCCTATTAAAATCCGCTTTGTTAAAGGTGCAAATATGGAGAGCGAAGAGACTATTGCTTCACAAAAAGGATGGGAGCTACCTACATTTAATAACAAAATAGACACCGATAGCAATTACAATAAAATGCTAGATTTTATCCTGCAAGGGGATAATTATAAATATATCCATATTGGTATTGCAAGCCATAATATTTTTGAAATTGCGTATGCCTATACAAGAATCACTCACGCTAATGCACTTCCCTCTTTTACCTTTGAAATGCTAGAGGGGATGAGTCTGCAATGCTCTTATGAGCTCTCAAAAATCCATAATTTAATCCTCTATGCACCCGTGTGTGAAGAATCACACTTCAATAATGCCATTGCGTATTTAGTGAGGCGATTAGATGAAAACACTAGTGAAGAAAACTTTATGCGGTATTTTTTCAATCTAGTAGTTAATGATAAAAACTGGAATACCCAAAAAGAAATTTTCTTAAAATCTCTAGCAGGTATCCCAACGCTTAATAATGATTCAAGACGCAAACAAGATAGAAACAAAGAACAAATTGCTAAAAGCTCTTATACTTCTAATAGCTTCACTAATGAAAGCGACACAGATTTTATTCTCTCACAAAATAGACAATGGGCAAAAAAGATTGCAAAAAAATACCAAAACCTTGAAAATTATGAAGCATATCCGGTTATAGGGGAATACAATATCAATAAAGAATCCTTAGCTTCAAAAAGCATAAAAGATAAAATCCATCAAAAAGAAATTGGTAAAGTCTATTTAGCAAGAGAAAAAGAAATTAAACAAGCTCTTGAAGTAGCAAAAAATTCTAATTTCAAACAAAAAAGCTTTGAAGATATTCATAAAATTTTGGCACAAACTGCCCAAATTTTACGCGAAAGAAGAGGCGATTTAATAGGATTAGCCGCTTTAGAAGTGGGTAAAACCTTTATTGAAATTGACGCTGAAGTAAGCGAAGCCATAGATTTCTTAGAATTTTACCCTCACTCCCTAAAAGAGCTTCAAGTCCAAAACCCAAAAACTACCTTTACCCCTAAGGGCATAGGCGTAAGTATCGCTCCTTGGAATTTTCCTATTGGTATTTCTGTGGGCACTATTGCAGCACCACTAGCAGCAGGGAATGTTGTTATCTATAAACCCTCTTCCCTCTCAACCCTTACAGGCTATATGTTAGCACAATGTTTTTATGATAGTGGCATTCCAAAAGACGCTCTTATTTTTCTCCCCTCTAATGGCAGTGATATTTCTACCCATCTCTTAAAAGATTCCGCTATTAATTTTGCTATTTTAACAGGTGGAGAAGAAACCGCTTATGCTATGCTAGAATCAAATCCTACTTTATTACTTAGTGCAGAAACAGGGGGTAAAAATGCCACCATCGTATCCAAGTTTGCTGATAGGGATAGTGCGATAAAAAACATTATCCACTCGGCTTTTTCTAATTCTGGACAAAAATGTTCTGCTACTTCTTTACTAATTTTAGAAGAAGAGGTTTATGAGGATGAAAACTTTAAAAACACCCTTGTTGATGCAACAAGTTCTTTGAGAGTAGGCTCTCCCTTTGAATTTAAAAACAAACTTGGAGCATTAGCAGATAAACCTAACGCCAAAGTCCTTAAAGCCCTTGAGGAATTAGCACCCTATGAAGAATGGGCTTTAAAGCCAACATTTATTGAGGATAATCCCCATTTAATGACCACGGGTATTAAATATGGCACAAAAGCGGGAGATTTTACGCATTGCAATGAGTTATTTGCACCCATTTTAAGTGTTATAAAGGCTAAAGATTTGAAAGAAGCCATTGAAATTGCAAATTCTACGGGCTATGGTTTAACCGCTGGTTTTGAAAGCCTAGATGAAAGAGAATGGGATTTTTTCCACACTCATATACAAGCAGGGAATATTTATATCAATAAACCCACCACAGGAGCCATAGTGCTTCGCCAACCCTTTGGTGGGATTAAAAAATCCGCCATTGGGTATGGGAGAAAAGTAGGATTTTACAACTATATTACACAATTTTTAAACATTACTCAAACACAAGCCGATAATAACTTAGAACAAAACTTAATCTCTACAGCACTACAAAATCTAAATTTAGAGCTTTCAAAAGATGATAAAGAATATTTAAGCACATTAAACCTTATGGCACAATCTTATACTTATCATTTACACAATGAATTTGAAAAAGCAAAAGATTATGTCAATATTAGGGGTGAAGATAATCTCTTTTCTTATACAAAGATTGCAAATATGGCTTATCGTGTAAGTCAAAATGATACCCTAAAAGATATTTTAGGAAGCATTCTTGGGGCATCATTACTAGAGATTCCACTTTTAGTTAGCTTTGAAAAGCACAGCAAAATAACCCTAGCTCAAGAAATTTGCCAAAAGCTAGGAATGAAAGTAGGATTTGTAAAAGAAAATCAACAAGATTTTATCCATAAAATCCCGACTTTTGAAAGAATAAGGTATTTTCAAACCCCAAATCCCAAAGACCCCATTTATCAAGAATGTGCTAAAGGTGCAAAAATCATCATTAGAGAAAAGCCTTCATTAAATGGTCGTTTTGAATGGCTTTATTACCATAATGAAAAATCCTTAAGCATATCCTATCATCGCTATGGAAATCTAGGGATTCGTGCTTTAAAAAATTTCAAGGAGAGCTTATGATAAATATTAACACCGAAATTACCATTATGTTTGTGGCTTATTCTGCCTTAATGCTTTTTATTGGGTTTTATTTTTATAAGAAAAATAAAAATGCAGAAGATTATTTTCTAGGCGGACGTTCTATTGGTCCTGTTGTATCCGCTCTTAGTGCTGGAGCTTCAGATATGAGCGGTTGGCTGTTAATGGGCTTACCGGGTGCTTTATATATTAGCGGATTTATAGAGGCTTATATTGCTATTGGCTTAACCATTGGTGCGGCACTTAATTGGATTTTTATTGCAAAGAGACTTAGAATTTATACAAGTGTAATTGCAGATTCTATTACAATTCCTGATTATTTTGAAACGCGTTTTGATGATGATAAGCATATTTTAAGAATCCTCTGTGCTATTGTTATTTTAATCTTCTTTACCCTTTATATTTCATCTGGGCTTGTATCAGGCGCAAAACTCTTTGAAAGCACTTTTGGGATTGAATATGGCTATGCTTTAACTATAGGAACCTTAATTATTGTGTTATATACCTTTTTGGGGGGTTATAAAGCAGTGTGCTGGACGGATATGATTCAAGGTTTTTTAATGTTGTGTGCTTTAATCATAGTCCCTATTGTTATGCTCTCCCATTTAGGAGGCTATAAAGAGGCATTACAATACATTAAAGCTTCCGATAACGCCAATAAACAAATTTTACAAATCCAAAATATAATCCCTAATATGCTACAAAATTTAGATTCTAAAGAGTCTAAAGAGCAAATCTTGTTACTCATACAATCCTTAAAAGATTCTAATGATAGGGCAATTAGTGATAAAAATATAAAAGGAGACTATAAAAAAGAATCTATTCTTACTCTATTTGATAACAACACAAAAAAACACTATTTTCCAAAAGAATTAGCCCTTAAATTAGAGCAAAGTTTGCAAAACAATGATAAAGAAAGCCTTAAAATGCTTCTGCAAGGTATTACAAAAATCACTTTTGAAGTTAAAGAAAGATTAGCTTGGTTTGAAGGTGTTTCTTTGGTAGGTGTTATATCAGCTCTTGCTTGGGGATTAGGGTATTTTGGGCAACCCCATATTTTAGTGCGATTTATGTCTATCCGCTCCACTAAAGATATACCAACAGCTACTATTATTGGGATTTCTTGGATGGTGCTTTGCCTAATTGGTTCTTGTTTAATAGGGATACTAGGCATTGCTTATATTAATAAATTTGACCTCTCTTTAAGTGACCCTGAAAAAATTTTTATTGTAATGTCCCAACTCCTCTTTAATCCTTGGATTGCTGGTATTTTACTAAGTGCCATTTTAGCAGCGATTATGAGCACAGCTAGTTCGCAACTTCTTGTTTCTAGCTCGACCCTTGCTGAGGATTTTTATAAAAGAATCTTCCAACAAGACGCCTCTAGCCAAATGGTTTTAAACTTAGGAAAAATAGGGGTTTTACTCGTAGCTTGTATTGCCTTTTTTATCTCTACAGATAGAAATTCTAGTGTTTTTAGCATTGTAACCTATGCTTGGGCAGGGTTTGGGGCAAGTTTTGGTTCTGTTATGCTTTTTTCTCTATTTTGGAGTAGAATGACAAGAGTTGGGGCAATTGCTGGTATGCTAACAGGAACAATCGTAGTAGTAGGTTGGAAAAACTTTATGGCTCAATATGGCATTTATGAGATTATTCCGGGATTTTTTGGTGCCTCTATCGCTATTATCATCGGAAGCCTACTCACAAATGTGCGTCCTGGCACAAAGAGTGCTTATGAAACAATGCTTAAACATTTATAATCTCTCTAGGGGGTGTCCCTTTTACCCCCAATCTTAATTGTAAATTCCTTAAATTGCAAAAGGCTAGTTTTCACTTGCCTTATGAAAATACCACTTGTTAGCATTAAAATCGATCCTAGAAATCAAGACAACCCATATCTAAACCAATATAGTGAATTATTTTTAATAGAATCTAGCAAGATTTTCAAGATTCATCCAATTTAGTCTCTTTTAAAGAATTAAAAATTTATGCTTATGCCACTTTGCAAGGTAATAGTATTTGTATTATTAATCATCTTATGAATATGTGTTTGGACAAAAAAATCCCACTGCTTATAGAGATTAAATCCTACAAATGCGCTCCATTTTTGCTTCCAACCTCTTTGATTTTTAATATCCACATAATAATCATAACTCCCTATAAGCCTTGCACTTTTAAAACGCATCACAATGCCCGCACGCATATCAAGAAATGCGTTATGCTCTTTTTCATAATCATATCCCAAAAGGGGCATAACATAAACACTCATATCGCCTATATAACTACCAATCCCGCCTCCAACAGACATATTTGGCTTCAATCGTGTATGCCTTTGCTCTTGCAGTGGATTCTTAAAACTTATATTTAAATATTTTGATAAACTCTGTGTCCGATAAAAATCAAGTATTGAGGAGAGATGTAACAACTCAACTTCGCGTATAAAAACTTGGTTATTCTTAAGGTTAAAAGCCACATCAACACTAGCAAGTCGCGATTCTATAAGCTCACGATAAGCATTATTGACATTTCGCATATCCGAATAAATCGGTGCAAAATAAGCATTCAATAAAGAATCCCCGCTACTATATGTGTATCCCAACATTGCTTTAGCACTTTTACGAGTTTGAAAATATCGTTATAGCCGTATTTATCGACAAATTTTTGCTTGTTTTTAGGAGATTGTGTTTCAACCTTTACTATCTTTCCTGCATTTTGAAGTGATTGGATATATTCTACGGGTGTCTGATAAGGCTTACTTTGCTCTGTAAAGAATGACTCATTGGCGACTCTTAAAATGTTTTTTAGTGCATCATTACAATTATGATCAATAAAAGAATAATCAATACTTTTATCTCTAAGTTCCCATAAATGAGCGGCGATTAACTGCTTTTCTTTAGAATCTAAATCTAATGTAAATCTCCAAATTGTCCTTTCTTCATTTTGGAGATATTCAAAATCTATATTATCCAAAGGCGATAGAGAATAAACGCCATTGAGTTTGCCTATTATTGCCCTTATATAAGAAATGGGATTAATGCCTAAATCTGCATCGGCAAAGAAGCTAATCCCATAAGATAAATAATCCCCCTTTTTAAAATCTAGCACATTACCTTCTGAGAATACTTTATGAAAATCTTGTTTTGCTTCGCCTTGTAATGTGAGATAAATATGCCCCATTGCAGAACCCGGATAAATATCACTCTCTGTTGCATAAGTCAATCCTACATCATCAAAAGGAACAATTTGCATAAACTCCATAAAGGAATCACATCGTATCAATTTTATGCCTTTTTTAATCTCTGGAATAAACTGCGATAGGAACATTGCTCTTGCAGGATAGCGACAAAATGTGGATTCTTCTCCCTCTTTTGCTAAACTTGCATCTTCAAGCATAGTATTAATCGTCACTAAAAGCTCATTTTGTGCGTTTTTAGAACCATCACTAGAGAGAAAAAAGCCTGATTTTTGATTGATTAATGACTCCTTGCCCCGAAAATGTAGCAAAGATAGCCATTGTTGAGATGTAGAGAGTGATTGTATTAAAGGTTTTGATTCAAGGTGAGAATCTAAACCAAAAGTAGGTATTAAAATAACAGCACAGACTATTATGATACGCAATAAAATCCTCATTACAAAGATTTAATTGCAATATGTCTTTTTAACAGGAACTACAAAATTAGGGTTAGTATAAGTCCACATACTACCTGTTACAGCATCAATAACCGAGCCGGTTGTACCACCCGTTAAAATATTTCCCCAAAACCATCCACTTAAACTATCTTTTCCCTCGATTCTAAGTTGTGTATCTTCATAGCACGGATTATCAACTTTTAAAATCTTTATCGTAGCCCCTTTGGAACGAGATATTTTCATATCATAAACAGGTAAATCTACCTTATTTCCATTAATATCTGCTACAACAGACTCTCCATTGCTTGTAGTTATGGATATTTTTTGTTTTGGCTGGTTTGAAATAGTCGCACACCCCCCTAAAACCACTCCTAAAATTACTCCAAATACTAAAACCTTTTTCATTATGACTCCTTTTAAAATATTTTAAGCAAAAATTATATCTTAAATTTTCTCTAACAAGCAAATCTTTAAATCCTCTAATCTTTTTGATTACCCAAACGAACGAGGATTCCTGCCTCTCTAATATTAAGAACTAGGCATTCCAACTAGTAATAGAATCTTTTTCACACTTTTTAATTAATAAAATAAAACTTTGCTTATACCATAAAAGGCTCTAAAAGACTCTTTTAATGCCTATCTTAGAAAATCCCTATAAATTGCTTGACCAATTTGGCTTTTAGCAAAGGCAATGAAATGATTATTTTTAATACTAGACTTATTATATTCTAAAGGTTTTTTTGTTTGTTTATCAATAATCACCCCTCCACTCTCTTGCAAAATAATATCACAAGCTGCCATATCCCATTCGCTCGTGCCATTAAAGCGAGGATAAATATCCGCCTCTCCTTTAGCAAGCGTACAAACCTTTAAAGAAGAGCCACATTTATAAGCCTTTAAATCATATTTTTTAAGAAACTCTAAAGTCTCTTGTGTGCTATGAAACATAGAATCACAAGCGATAAGCTGTGAATCTTGTATTTTTCGCTCTCCATTAAGCTTTTGCTTATGCTCTTTTAGCCATTGTAAGGTAGGGTTACTCCGCTTTAACAAAACACTATCAAAACTAAAAGCTCCTAAACCTTGCAAAGCTATATAAAGCTCATTAAAGCAAGGAGCATACACAACGCCTAAAATCGGACGCTTTTTGTAAATTAAGGCGATATTAATCGTCCAGCCTCCATTTTGTGCTATAAAATCCTTTGTCCCATCAAGCGGGTCAATGAGCCAATAATATTCTAAACTTTTACGTTCCTCATAATCCAAAACTGCCTCTTCAGAGCAAATCTTATAAGGAGCAATAAGGGCTAAATGCTCTAAAATATAAGCATTAGATTCTAAATCTGCTTGTGTAAGGGGTGAAGAATCTTCTTTTAAGGTATATTCCCTACCCCCATAATACCTTAACGCTATCTCTCCAGCCTTTAGTGCAATTAAAGCACTTCGATAAAGTAAAGTTTGCATTAAATCTTTATCTCCAAATCACTTTTAAAATCAATCTCACACCAATTTCCATAAATCTCAACAGGCTCTGCATTATGAAAATTATCGATTAATGCTTGTAAAAAACTTGTCATATACATATTGTCAAAATCCTTTCCCTCATAAGTAGCTTTTCTATCTAAAGTATCATAAAAGCTTAAAACTTCAGGCAAAAACCCATAAGAAAACTTAAAAAGCCCGATATACTGCCCCTCAATCTCTTCATAACTAAACGCCTTTTTCCCAAGTTCAACAATTTTCCCATTTACAATTTTTAAGGTTTCTGCATCCTCTAAAGGATTGCTAAATCGTTGCTCCCAAAGCCTCCTCCATTGCTTATCAATCACAACACTAAGAGGGGCATTAGCACTTTGAAGCTTACAAACACTCTCTTTAAAATACACGATATCCGCATAAGAGACAATCAAATCCTCTTTTTCTTTAATACAAGATTCTATCCACTCCCTAGCACAAAAAAGTGTTTTAACCATATTACTTGTATTAAAGCTAGGATTATAATAAATATCCTTAATAGCAAAATTGCTTTGAAGATAAGTGCTTAAAACCTCAAATAAATATCCTCCAACAACCGCTATTTTTGAAATTCCAGCCTCCCTTAAAGCGGTAATTTCATAATCAAGTATTTTTCTACCTTGATACTCCACCATACACTTCGGATTATGTTGTGTTAAAGGCATAAGCCTTGAACCAAATCCAGCAGCTAGAATAAGGGCTTTCATGTTTTTCCTTTCAAAATATCCTCTATGGATTCTAAAATATAATTTTCGGATTTGCCGATGTTAAACACAATCTCTTCTCTAAAATTTTCAATCTTTAAACGCATTTTAGAGAAATCACAAGTTTCTATTTGACTCTTTAATTCCTTTAATCTCCTAGCATATCCCCCCCCCCCCGCAGACATAAGGGATATATTTTTCAAGATTAGAATTGGTTTTATGGGGTTTATAAAAAAAGGAAGGTTTAAGAGTCGTTAAAGCAAAAGTATAAGCACTGCTAGAATAATCACTTAGCACAAAATCACTAAAATTATAAAACCCACTCCCTAATGCCTCATCAAAGCTTACCCTCTCCTCATTCCTCCAATTCTCTTTGATAAGCTGATAATATCCGTGATTAGCATAGACATTCAAAGGATGTGCGCGATAAGATATTTGGTAATGGGTATTTTCTAATAACCATTCCACCAAATTATTTTCATAACCTATAAAGAGATTCACATAAACATTATTACTCTCATCCACATAACGCAAGAACGGTGCATAAGTAATAGTATTTAAGAGTGTTTCGTGATATTCCTCTAAAGATTTATCAAATTTAGGGTAACCTGCATTTAAGATTTTCGCACCTTTTTTATGCTTCTTATAAGCATGTGTTGTAATGCTTATAGGAGAGAGGATATAATCAACAACAAGAGGATTCCCGGTAGCCTCTATGAGACTATGAGGAAAATAAATGCGTTTAGCACTCTTACTCAAAAACTCCCTATCAATCCTACCCTCCTCATATCCGACTTGATCAGCTGTTAAAATCAAATCAATATTAGGAATCTCTGCATTTAAATAATAAATCTCTCCATTTTCAACAAGCCTCCAAGGAAACAAAACATTCGCATTTCCGCTGCTTTCAAACTCATCATTTAAGATTCTATCTACGATAGTAATCACATTGTAATCTTGCTTTAATTTTTTAATTAAATCCCCAAAATGTTTGCGATAAGTAGGGTAATAGGCAATCACTAAAATATTTTTTCTCTCATTACTCAAATAGGATTGAATCTTAGAGGTAGTTTGAGAGATAAAGGCGTTAATTTGCTCTTGTATATTCATAAGAAATCCCTCTGTAAAAAGCTCTCTATCTCTCTTGTCTTAGCTTTAAAATCTAAAGTTTTGCAAATATCTTTTAAGTCTTTCAAACTAAAAGCAAAATAAGCACAATCTTGCAAAAGTTTATAAAATTTATCTTGATTAAAACTAATCCCGGTAATACCACTTAAAAACACAATGCTTGGTTTAGCAAAACTCAAAGAATATTCAAAAATACGATTGCTAAAATCACTCACTAAATACATCCGTATCTTTTGCCTTTTGCATTTGGTTAATGTGGGAAATAGGACAACCCTCAAGAGATTCTAAGATTGTTGTATGATAAGTCTTTGGCACCTGTGTATGTGGGAGATAGAGAACTTCGCCTTTATCCCCGACAATCTCGCATAATCTCTCTAAAACCCCAATTTCAAACCCACAAACCACATTTGTATGCAAATCATCCATAGAACCCCTAAAACTTGGTGCATAAACTACTTTCATATCTCCCCTTTAAAAGAATCTTTCCATTGATAAAAAGTATTATCCCCATCCATTCCTCCTTTACGCTCTATATGCCACATTATACCATAGAGGTGCAATCTCCTATGCCTAAAAGATTCTATGCTCTCATCCTCTGCTAGGCTTAAAGCCTCTAATTCCTCCCCTAACACCCTAATCCCATAATTATGAAAGGAATTAACCCAAAACTGCCGCTTAGTGCTAATTTCTGTAATATTATGCTCCCCTATATGGCAAAGCACCTTTTGCAAATGCGAATGAAAATAACTAGCAATCATCTGTGCCCCACGACAAATACCCAAAAGTGGAATATTATATTGCATACAAACTTCAATAATCTTACGCTCATAAATATCACGCATTTGACAAAGAGGATTTTGGTTAAGCATAGATAAATCATTCCCCCCACTTAAAATCACCGCTTTTATAGAGGGAATATATCGACAAAAATCTATGTTGTAATCTAGAGGTAGGGGTAAATACCCCAATAAATACTTATTAAAAAACTCCCCCCACTCTAAACTCAAAGCCTCCCTTATTTCAACATAATCGGTATTTTCAAGTAAGCGTTGAGAGATCCCTATAAAAGACATAAAATCTGCCCACTTTGACAATCTAAGGTCAATTTCTTACTTTGTAAGTATTGATTAAAAGCCTCTTCCCCTACCCCAATAGCTGCGGGTAATCCAATCTCTGATGCCCGAATTGCCATATGAGAATTAGCCCCACCATAACAAGTAATAAACCCCGCAATCTCTTTAGCAAATAAATAATCATATCCGGGATCTGCGGCATAAATAAGCACGATTTTCCCCTTTATATCCTTTTGCTTTTCTAAAGCGACAAAGGCGGTAATACTTTTTTGGGTAATGAAATTTGCCACCGCTCCACTACTAAAAAAACTAAAAATTTCCTCATCATTACAAAGCAAGGAAGGAAGCTTAAGGGCTTGAGTAATCTTATATTCCTCCTTATGCCGCTCTATCTCATCTAAAAATCTCTCTCTTGGATTCTTAGAATAAAGCGAGGAATATAGAGATAAAATATTTTTTATATCTAAATGTGCTATATCCTCCTTACTAATCCCATAATACTCCCCAAGCTCTCCAATATACACTAGCACAAGGGATAATAATTTAGTAAATTCAAATTTCGCATATTCCCTACCTTCAATAGCCAAACGCAAAAACTTCAAAAACTCCTCTGCATTAACTTCCAAACCATTTTCACAAAGCATATTATCAAGCTCTTTTTTCTGCTTATCATTCAAGCAAAATGTCTCTTCAATCACACTTTGTTTTTCAACTTGCACCTTTAAAACATCATTAAAATAATCCAAAAAAGCTTCATCATAACGTGGAGAGAGGATATTATAAGTCCCCGCCCTTAAATGCCCAAACTCTCTTAAAAACTCTTCTTTATTGGTTTCATTAAGATTCTTTGTGGCTTCACTTAATTGCTTACTTACACTCTTTAAAGAGTTTAAAAAACTCTCCTTTAAAGCAGGGGTAAAAATTCCAATCTCTACCAAAGAATTTAGCATAGATACCGCTACAAATCCCGCTCTAGCAACTCCAGCAAAAGGAAGCGTCCCATACCTCTTACACTCCTCAATAAGCCAATAAATCTTATCAATAAGTGGCAAAGAAGATTCTTTTATTTCCTCATAATAAGCCTTTAATCGTTTAATTTTTTTAATATCTTTTAAATAAAGTCCTTTTTTGTGCTTAATAATAGAATTTGTAAGCTCTAAAAGGGAAAATTCCAACCTTTTAATTTCATTTTCATTAAACCCAAAGTCAAGTAATTTTTGAAGTTTTTTAGGGGTATTAAGATCATAACAAGAAAAAACAACACCAAATTCTATTTTATCGTGCAAATGGGGGCTTGTTGTTAAAGATTGCAAATAATAATCTACAAGCTTTTTAGTAATTTTTTTATCTAAACTTTTAGGAATAAAGGAATTAAAAGATAACCGCACATCAATATAAGGAATACCCAAAAAAGAGTGCATTAGAGGATGAGAGCGGAGATTTAGATAACCATAATTATCCCTTTGATAAGCCCAAATATTATCGGTAATAATTTCTTTATACAAACTCAAAGCTAATCGTTTAGGTCTAAGCCCAATAATTTCAGCGGGATTCCAATCAGGCATAACGCCAAAAATAGCCCTCTCTCCATAAACATCAAGAGCAGGTTTTTGTAGATTTATAAAACGTTTTTGAAGTCGTTTTAAAGCTTCTAAAGGAACAAATTCATAGAGGTTAATTTTATCTTTCATCACAAGCGGACGCACTTGCAGACAATAAAGCTTATCCTCTTTAGTCATAGCAAATTCAACATCCAAATAATTGCATTCAAACAAAGATTCAAGCTCTAAAATCAAAGCGATAATTTTTTGCATTTGTGGATTCTTGCACTCTACAAAACGATAATGAAAAAAACTTACTACCTCTTTAGAAGTGCCATCAGTAATACCACTGCTAGAGCCACTTTTGTCATATTGCAAGCAAAAATAAGGCGAAAAATTTTCTTTATCGACACTAAACCCCACTCCACAAAGTGTAATACTCTTAAGCATAGGTTGAATGAGGATCTCATCCTCATCATTAGGCATAGAATCCGCTACTTCATCTAAAGCCTTAAGCAAAGAAGATTCTTCATTTTTGATATTTGCAAGACTTAAAAAAGCCCCCGCATTAGAACATTCTTGACTATCCTCATTACAAGAAGAACTCCTTATGATAACATATTCACTCCCTAAAGATTGTATTGCTAAAAGAGCCTTTTGCCTATCTTTAGCTTTAGTAATAACTAAGGGCAAAATTTCCGCACTCTTTAAAAGAGGCTTTAGCTGCTTAAGATTCTGTGCTTTAGAAAGAAATTTTAACGCCATTACTATCCTTTAACTTTTGTTAATCTTTAAGGAATTTAATCACTAAGACTGCATACAAATTTAAGTGCAAATTATACCGAAATTCTCTAACACCTTCACCCTAACATTCCTCCTCTCCCTCACAAATCCTAAGAAACTCTTGATAATATTTCCAAGACTTTACAATATCAGGTCTTACTTCCTTAATATGCATTAACTCCTCATCCAAAATAGCCTTTAGATTTTCTTTTACTTTTGTATTATCTCTCAAATATTCCAAAACATCCTTTTCTTTTAGCATCATCTCCTCTGTCCTATCAAGCTCTTCTTTAATAGCCTCACAAAAGTCTTTTAAATACTCTTTTGTAGCACTATAAAATTCTTTATCATTTTCTAAAATTTCTAAATGTTCTTTACTCACATAAACCCCCATATCATTACACAAATCATTTTGGATAATTTGGGGCAAAATATTAATAACATTTTTATCATTTTGTAGGCGATTAAGGGTTAAAACCACACTATTTTTTTCATCAATTAAAAAATTTTCCTTATTTTCTTGATCTTTTTTAAATAAATTTGGAATATCTGCTTTGTTTGCATATAATCTTAAGGGGAGCAAATACCTAATATATCCTCTAAATTCTTTCATCTTAAAAATCATCTTACTTTCTTCGCTTGGTGGATTAAATCCAAATTTATGAGCTAAATTAGTCATAGTTTCAAATGCTCTTTGTTGGCTTATCTCACTCATATCAATATAATAAATGTTACGAGTATTAAAATATTTTATCAATGCACTATAAATAAAACAAAAACGTTTCATATATCTAAAGTCATCATCATACATACTTCTCTTGCTTGGTTTCAAAAAATCTGAGTAATTATGCCAATTATGAGTCAAATTAAATTTGGTTCTATTTCTTTTATTTGCAGCAAAGAAGCCTCTAGCATCTCTCCCATAAACATGCTTAATCAATCCTATTGGATCTCTTATAGTAAAGACGATAGGTAAATTTTGATTAAATAATGATAAATATTTATCATAATCTTTTGTATAGACAAATTCAGAAATACTAATTACTTGAGCCTCTCCATTGTTGATAGGTCTATAGTTATTACAATATTTTCCTTTCCCATCTAATTCAATCCTAGGCAAGATACACGAAACCCCACAACATCTAATGAGGTACCTATAAAAAGCGGTAGCCCCAGCACCATGTGGTGTAATCCACAAAAATGTAGCGGGCAATGGCAAATTCAAATCCCAAGCAAGGGAAGCAGGAATACTCTCATAACTTAAGTTTGCATAAGGCTTTAAATTCTCTTGTATATTATCTCCTTGTTGCTTACTTAGCTCTTCTTTACTCTCCTTATCCTCTCTTTGAGATTTTACTTCTATGCTTTCTTTCTTATATAATCTCTTAGGATTAAGTAAAGGGGGATAAGGATGATTAGTCTTTATATATTGTTCTTTAAATTCTTTAGATTCTAACCATTCTAAAATAATTTGAGAATGGTTTAAAAGAAAATCTAAATGTTTAGAAAATAACACTTCAAAGTTAATAGCCCTAGCCTTTGCAATAATAAGTTCTAATCTTTCTAAAGGATAAGGATTAGTTTGTAAATCTTTGATGAGTATTTCTAATTTTTTAAGCGGAATAGTATTAAAGATAGAAGCATAAGTTTCTAAAAAAGCTTTTTGTTTTTGAAAGATTTTATAGTCTTCTTTGGCTTTTTTAAGATTAGTGTAGAGTTTTAAATATCCTCCCTTATACCAAGTTTTATTAGCTAAGATAAAAGCTTCTCCTAATTTATAAGAAAGATGATTTTTAAGTTTTATAACCTCTAAAGCAGGATAGGAAGAAAGCGGAGGATTTTTAAGTTGTGGGAATACCTCAAGGGCTTGGTTGTAGAATCTTGTATTAGTTTTATGTCTTTGCTTTATTTTATAAAGGCAAATTAATAAAGATATTTCCCCCCCCCCCCTCTTATAAAGTTATAGAGGTTAAGGAAAGGATTATTGCTATTCTTTAGCATTAAGTGTTGCTTTCTTTGTTTATCGTAATCTATAAGTTTAGAACCTAATTGGTATGCTAAATGGTTTTTTATTCTAAAGGAAAGGTTAAAAGAATTAAGGGGGGAATCTTTATAGGGATTGGGGCTGTTTGGATTAAAGTTAGGGTTAGAGTGAGACATTCAAGGATTCCTTATTGTTAAGATGTTTATTAATTTTGTTATTCATCATTAATGTTTTCTTTAATTGCTTTAGTTTATTTTAGCTTCATTGCTTTCTTTGAATAAAGATTCTCTTTTAGAAGATAAAAGTCAATTAATCTTAAACATAAACTATAAAAATAAAGAAATTATTATAGCAGATAATGGGGGGGGGATTAGGTAATATTAGCATCAGCACAAATCCTAAGAAACTCTTGATAATATTTCCAAAAGTTTCTTAGGATTTGTGAGGAGGTGGATTAAATCCTGATTACATAAAGATAAATAGAGTGAATGGCGTAATAAAGTCTCCTTGATTTTAATCAATATTAAAAAAAAATATATTATGATTAGGGCTTTAGTATGTTGTGCAAGGAGTGTAAGTGGGATTTGCGGATTTTTTTAAAAATTTTACGAAAGATGAAAGAGCTACTCCCCAAGAAGCCCCTAGTCATTGGGTGAAATGTCCTAGTTGTAATGCACTCACCTATTATAAGGAGGTAGTATTGCAATTCCATACTTGCCCAAAGTGTAATTTCCATATGAGAATTAGCCTTGATGATAGAATCGCTTTGCTTTGTGATGAAGGTAGCTTTATCGAATATGATAAAGAATTATCCCCTAATGATCCTTTGAAATTTGTTGATAAAAAAAGCTATAAAAAACGGATTGAGGAATACCAAAAAAAATGTGGGCGACCCAGTTCTATTGTTAGCGGTGAGTGCAAAATTGAAGGAATAGAAGTTGAATTAGTTTTGTTTGATTTTAACTTTATGGGGGGATCTTTAGCCTCTGTAGAGGGTGAAAAGATCGTGCGTGCTATTAATCGTGCTATTGCTAAAAAATTCCCTTTAATTATCATAAGTGCAAGTGGTGGAGCTAGAATGCAAGAATCTACCTATTCTTTAATGCAAATGGCAAAGACTTCTACAGCCCTTAATGCTTTAAGTGCAGAGAGATTGCCTTTTATCTCTATACTTAGTGATCCTACAATGGGGGGTGTTAGTGCTTCTTTTGCCTTTTTGGGTGATATTATTATGGCAGAGCCTGGAGCAATGATAGGATTTGCTGGTGCTAGAGTGATTAAGCAGACTATTGGGGAGGATTTACCGCCAAGATTCCAAACCGCGGAGTTTTTGTTAGAACACGGATTGATTGATATGATAGTACAACGCAAAGAGATGAAAAGCACCCTTGCACAGCTTTTAGAATATTTTAAAGTGAATCCTTGATTAAGGTAATAGTTTATTATATTGCAAAAGATGCTCTAAGCAATCATCTTTGTGAAGAGTATAAACGTCTAGTCTCTTATTTTAGAGTCAAAATGGAATTTGTGAATATGTTTTGCAAAAACATTAAGGATGGTCAAAAAAATAATGGAATAGAAGCAAAAAGGGCTTATACACAAGCATTTCTTAAAGTTTTTAAAGAAACTTCTTATAAGGTTGCACTCACTCCAGAGGGGAGAAGCCTAGATACCTTTGGGTTTGCTGAAATATTAAAAGATAAGGCAGAGATTGTATTTTTTATTGGAGGGGCTTATGGATTAGAACAGGGGTTTTTACACGAGTGTGATTTATGCGTTTCTTTATCATCATTAACTTTTAGTCATAGTATAGCAAGAATTGTATTGAGTGAACAAATTTATCGGGGTTTTTGTTTGTTAAACAATCATCCTTATCATAAGTGAAAGGGAGAGTTATGCATCAGGATAAGTTAGAGGGTTTTAAAAAGGTTTTGTTGGCTAAGAAGAATGCGATTTTGGAGCATAATGCTCAACACCAAAGCAATGTCGAACAAATGCGTAATATAAAAGGAGATGAAGCGGATTATGCAACAATGAGTGCAGAAAATACTTTAGAGAAGTCAATTTTTCAAAAGCATCGTCAAGAATTAGAATATATTGAGATAGCTTTAGAAAAAATAGAAAATGGAGTGTATGGGATTTGTGAAATGTGTAATGAACATATAGCACTTGGGAGATTAAAAGCAAAACCCCACGCAAAATATTGTATAGTATGCCGAGAAATTATTGAAAAAGATCTAAAGGATAAAGTATGAAATGGAAATATTATTTAGGAGCTTTGCTAGTCTTTGTTGTGCTTTTGGGATTGTATGTTTATTCTTTAAGTGGAGAGAGATATACTTATCATATACCTTTTAGTCCATATACTATTACATTACCTTTAGCAATTTGGTTTGTTATTCCTGTTTTATTGTTTTTTATCATTATTGTGTGTTTGCGTCTTGGTGGTATATATCGGATGTGGAGAAGAGAAAATAAATATAAAAATGATTATAAGCTTTTATTAGAACAAATTGAAAATCAACTCTTAGATAAGAAAGTATCCCTTAAGCAACCAAGTATGGATTGCTATAAAAGGCTTTCTATTTTACTTGATAATCTTACTTTTGGTGTTAAAGAGGGAGTGTTAGCAAAAAGTGGTGAGAGCAGATTAGATGAGCTTTTAGAGATTTTAGGAGATTTAAAGAAAGGAAAAGATGTGAATCTTAAACGTTTCTCGCTCCCTAATAATTCCTCTTTTATGCGTCAAAATACTTTTAATCAAATTGAAAATGATGAAAAATTTGCTTTAGAGGTTTTAAAAAAATCGCATTTTGACAATGAATATAAGCAAGCAGCGTTTAAGAAGATTCTTGATAAAGGTGCTACTAAGGATATTAAGCATTTTCTTAGTGAAGTAAAGATGAATAAAGATTTAGCCGATACAATGCTTGGAATGTGCTATGCTAAAAAAATCCAACTTAATAATGAAGAAATTGCTAAACTTTGCAAGGAAGTAGAATATACCAAAGAAGACTATTTGCATTTAGCACAAAAAATCAAAAAATGCTATGAGCCGGGTTTATGGGTTAGTTTATTTGAAAACTTAGCAAATGAGGATGAGAAAGCTGAAATGGCGTATTTTTATGTTTTATTAGATTTAGAAATGCTTGATGAAGCTAAAGAGCGATTAAATACTTATCCCCAAAATGAGTTTTTAAAGATTCGTGCCTATTTGGATTTAAAAAGCGTTGGCAAAAAATATCCCTTAGAACTCTTTTTGTTGGATTAGGAGAGATTGTGAAGCTTTGTGTTGCTCTTGATTTAGCAAGTGCAAAAGAAAATCTTGATTTATTAGAACTTTTAAGGGATTATGGGATTTGGGTTAAAGTTGGATTACGAAGCTTTATACGCGATGGACAAGCATTTTTGCATGCTATTAAAGCCATTAATCCTGCCTTTAAGATTTTTTTGGATTTGAAGCTTTATGATATTCCTAATACAATGGGTGATAGCATTGATGAAATCGCTAAGCTTGACGTTGATATGGTTACTCTACACGCTAGTAGTGGTAGAGGGGGTATGCGTGAAGTTATGGAACGTTTAAAAGTTATTGAAAATCCTCCTTTGGTTATGGCAGTTAGTGCTTTAACAAGCTTTGATGAAGAATCATTTTTTGAAATCTATCATAGGGATATTCCCTCCCAAGTCTTAGAGTTTGCAAAAATAGCTTCTAGCGTTGGAGTAAATGGCATAGTGTGTTCTTGTCTAGAATCTTTACAGATTAAACAAACCTTTAGTCGGGATTTTTTGACCTTAACACCAGCTATAAGACCTTTTGGTGAGGGAAGTGGAGATCAAAAGAGGATAGCGAATTTGCAAGATGCCAAAGAAGCAATGAGTGATTTTATTGTCGTAGGACGCCCAATTTATAAGGCGGCAAATCCACAAGAAGTTGTTAAGAAAATTTTAGAGACTATGGAATTATCTTGTTAGAAGTTTTAACACAAGATTCAAGCTTTACACTCTTTAATCAATATTTTGGTGAGCATTATCATAATCTCCGCGATGGTGCTTTAAAAGAAACAATGCATAAGCATATTTACCCAAGTTTTGCTTATGCTTTCTATAAAGATTCTTTAAAGGTTTTAGATATTTGTTTTGGATTAGGTTATAACACACTTGCCTTGATAAGCTATACAAGAGATAGGGGATATAAGGGTGTTTGGGAGATTCACTCTCCAGAGATAGATAAAACACTCCTTGCATCACTTAATGCTTATAACTACCCTAAGAATCTAGATAAGCATATTTTAAACAAACTCATCACAGAACAATATTATGAGGAGAAAAAACTTAAGGTTTATCTGCATTTAGGAGAAGCTAGAGAGACTTTAACGCATTTAAAAGGAAGCTTTGATATTGTCTTTCAAGATGCCTTTAGCCCTAAAAAGAATAAAATGCTTTGGACTTATGAGTATTTTAAAAAGCTTTTTGAAATGACTTCAGGGGATTGTATTATTACGACTTATTCGCAAAATTCTTCTATGCTCTATAGTGCTTATTTAGCGGGTTTTATACCTTATTTGTTAAAGCAAAAAGAGGTGCGGGATTCTGTTATTTTTACCAAAGTGGCTAATCCTTGTTTGGAAATTGAAAATGTTTCAAAAATTATAGCTATAGATATTCCCCATAAAATTGCTTTAAATAAGTGTTTAAAAGCCTTATATGATGAAAAATAATATATATTTAAATCTTAATTCCACAAACAAGAGCAGGATACTTAGCTTTTATCAACAAAGTTTTACTAAATGCAGATTTCAGGATTTCAATCCATAAACAAAAAAGTTTAGTTCAAAGGTAGAATATGCGTTTCTTGGTGAGTATTTTAGTGATCTTGCAAATTTCTTTAGCGGATTCTTTTGCTACAGCCAAGACTACTTTAATCCAGTTTTTACAAGATAATCCCCATTACCAAAGGGATTTTTATTGTAACACCCCTTTTAGGTGGGTGAAAAATAGCTTCCAGATTATTCCTAGCCCCTCTTATACCCCTAGAAACAGATACACTAAAGAGGGTAAAATCAACTTAAGGGCTAGACAAATAGAGCTAGAACATATAATGCCAGCACATACCTTTGGCAAACATTTAGCTTGTTGGAAAAGAGGAGGTAGGAGGGAATGTGCCAATGATTCTTTATTTAAGAAAATGGAGGGAGATTTGCAAAATATCGTTCCTACTATTGGTGAGATAAATGCCGATAGGGGGAATCTTCCCTTTAGAGAAGCCCCTAGAAGATGGCTTTTAAATCAATATGGACAATGTAAAGTTTATGCAAATTTCAAAGATAAAGAATTTTATCCAGCAAATTATTCTAAGGGTTGGATTGCTAGGAGTTATTTGTATATGGAAAAAACTTATAAAATAAGGCTCTCTAAAACAGAGCGTCAATTAATGCAGAGGTGGGACAAGATGTATCCTATGGATAAAAAAGAGCGGGATTTTAGGAATTTTTTAAGAGTGCAAAAAATGCAAAAACTTATGAGGTTTTAACGAGGTTTTTATGGTGGAGATGGATATAAAGCTGTAAAACCTCTAAACTAGCAGGTGTGATACCGCTAATTTCACTAGCTTCAAAAAGACTTTTTGGGGTGAATTTCTTGAGTTTTTCTATAATTTCTAGGCTAAGACTTGGGATTTCATAGTTAAAATTATCCGGAATTTGAATGCTTAACATTTTATCCATATTATCAATAAGCATTTGTTGCTTTTGGATATAGCTTGCGTATTTTGCTTCTATTAGAATTTGCTCTAAAGCACGGAGTGAAAAGGATTTAAAAGGCGTTGGAATGAGTGTAGAAATTTGTAGGAGTTTAGATAAATCAAAACTCCTGCGGCTAAAAATAATTTGCCAAGTTGTTTTATCGCTAATTTTTTCTTCTTTTAAGGATTGTAGGAGATTTAGAATTTCTAGTGTTGGGGTTATAGAAGTCTCCCTAAGCCATTTTAACCCCTCTTGTATGCATTGCTTATCTTTAAGTAATCTTTGATATTCTATCTGTGGCATTAAGCCTAATTTATAGGCTAATTCCCCAAGTCTAAAAATCGCATTATCTTCACGCAACAAGAGGCGATATTCTGCACGGGAACTAAACATTCTATAAGGTTCTTTTGTCCCTTTGGTAACTAAATCATCAATCATAACTCCCAAATAAGCTTCATTGCGTTTAAGGATAATAGGTTCTTTACCCTTAGCACTTAAGGCAGCATTGATACCAGCTAGGATTCCTTGAGCGGCTGCTTCTTCATAGCCAGTTGTTCCATTAATCTGCCCTGCACAATAGAGATTTTTTATTTTTTTTGTTTCTAGTGTATGTTTTAGCTCTGTGGGATTAATATAATCATATTCAATAGCATAACCATAACGCACAATTTCTGCATTTTCTAAACCTTCAATACTATGAATAATTGCTTCTTGAACATCAAAGGGTAGAGAGGTTGTTAAGCCATTAATATAATATTCATTAGCCTCTAATGTTTGGGGTTCTAAGAATAGCTGATGTCTCTCTTTATCGCTAAAGCGATAAACTTTATCTTCAATGCTTGGGCAATATCTTGGACCCACACCTTCAATTTGCCCTGTAAAAAGAGGGGTGCGATGAAAATTATCGCGAATGATTTGGTGGGTTTTAGCATTAGTGTAGGTTACATAGCAGGGTAGTTGGGTTGGGGCAAATGTTTGCTCCCCTAATTCTTTAGTGGTTTCTTGACTAAAATAAGGGGCTGGGGTATCGCCATAATGTTTTTCTAAACATTCAAAGTTAATGCTACTCCCTTTAATTCTCGCACAAGTTCCTGTTTTTAAACGCCCTATTTCAAGCCCTAAAGATTCTAAACATTTGCCAAGTTCCATAGCAGGAGGCTCTCCAGAACGTCCATTACTAGAAGTATTCTCCCCAATATGAATTTTACCCCTTAAAAATGTCCCTGTAGTTAAAATCACTTTTTTTGCCCGATAGATTTTGCCAATATTGGTTTTTACACCCTTAATGGCGTCTTTTTCTATAATAAGGGATTCTACGATTTGCTGGGAAACTTCTAGGTTTGGTGTTTGGTAACATAAATCTCTTGCTAAGATTTTATACCTATCCATATCAATTTGAGCTCTTGTCCCACGCACGGCTGGACCTTTTGAGGCATTAAGAGTGCGGAATTGAATCCCTGTTTTATCGGTGATATATCCCATAACTCCACCAAGTGCATCTACTTCTTTAACAAGATGCCCTTTACCAAGTCCGCCAACAGCAGGATTGCAACTTGCAGCACCAATTTGCTCTACTAAAATGGTTAATAAAAGTGTTTTACAACCCATTTTAGCCGCTATGATAGAGGCTTCAATACCAGCATGACCGCCCCCAATAACTAAAACATCATAATCCATTTCTAACCTTTAGGGAAATTTTGTGGAATTATAGCTAAGTTCTTTGTAATTCCTCATCATCCCCCTTAAGGGGCAAAATTCTTTTAAGATTCTAATCTATCTATCCTCTCTAGAAGTTAGACTAAGATTTTCTGTCTTGACCCTCTGAAATTTCTCATTTTTATTATCATAGACCCAATTCATACCCACACTTGTCCCAAGAAAGCTATTATCCTTACTTGTAATTTCTGCTTGCATGTATCTTGGTATAATCCAAACTTTCATTAATACAACATAGACAATGAGGCTTACAAAAAAACCTACTAAAAAAGCATAGCTCGTAAAATAAATGGCTAAACCCCCTCCAATTAACCAGCTTAAAAGACCTGCAAAATTAAAGCCTTTATAAAAGACAAACTGCCCATCATAGCGGTATAGATGAGGGACATTTACTTTTCTTTTGCGGATAATGTAATAATCTGCGATGATGATTCCTGCTATACCAGAGAGGACTGCACCATAGTAGCCAAGGAAAACAAAGAGATTATCTAAGATGAGCCAAGGCATAATGATAGTCCCAACGATACCTGCAAACACAACAGCGGTGAAATAATGAATCTTAGGTGCTCCAGCATTAACAAAGGCTAAAGCCGCAGGGATAAGGTTTGCAGGGGCATTAGTAGACCATTGAGAGAAAATCACCATAACAAGTAAAACAATCATTGTAAGCCCTGTGCCATTAGCCTGTATAACTTCTATAGGATTCCAAAGTCCTGCTGCTAAAAAAGAAATACCTCCAATAACACCTATCCAAGCCTGTGTAGCTGGAAGTGCTATAAGTTGTGCTATAAAGACATTTTTGTTTCTTTTAAAAAAGTTTTTTGCACCACTTTGGGTTTTTAAAAACGCGTGAGATTAGGAATATCTATGGCTAAAGCAGACCAAAAGGACATATTTGCAAAGAAAAAGACAAAGAGATTAATATTTTCGCTACCTGCAAAAGTCCAGATATTAACGCCCTTAATCTGTGCTAGCTCTTCTAATGTGAAATACATCCAAATCGTTACGGCAATAATACAAGGTGCTGCCACTGAAGTAATAACCTCCACGGCCCTAATCCCCATACCTGTGCTAACTATTTGAATAAAGGCAAAAAGCACATACCATATAAACCAATTATCAAAACCTAGTAGATATTCGGAGATTCCATTTAAGGCTAATGCCCCCAAATAGGTTTGAATCCCAAACCATATCGATGCTCCAATACCTCTTGCAATGGAAGGGAAATGTGTGCCTCTTATCCCAAAGGGGGCTCGTAAATACACCGCAAAAGAAAGCCCGTGTTCTACACCAATATCTGCTACAAGGGTCATAATAATAGCAATAGCCACATTGGCAATGAAAATTATGCCCAAAACTTCAAAAAGCGACATAGACTTAATGCCTGTCTCTCCTAGCGAAAAAGTAGCGATAATAACTGCCATACTTATCCACATCCAAATAAAACCTATAAATCCTATTGTTCTTTGGTTATTCCATACCGGCAATATAGCCTCTTCTAAGAGATGATTTTTTTCTTGCATACTTTGCCTTTTAAATTAAATGTATAAATTTACCTTATTATAAATGATATTGCTTAAAAACCTTTTTTTATGCCTATAAATTTATATAATATTCAAGTGATTTGAGTTTAACATATCATCTTTTAGGCTGTAATAATTTTGTTATTTTTTCTTTTGTTTTTTCTATAAAGTAACACAGGTTATAATTCTTATGTGAAACCTCATTTATTTGGGTAATTAAGAGTGTAACATAAATCACATTACAAGGGGATATTTAGAGCTAGTGCATCATAAAATAGTAATCTTAAGAACTTGTAATTTTACGATAAGATATTCTTAATCAACAAAAGTCTTTTTTTAAAAAAATAATAGTAAAATTTTACAAAGTTAAATCTATACAAGAAAAGGAAGATTATGAAGTTTAGCACCAAAGCCATATCTGTAGCTGAAGAGCCTAATTTAAGTGGTAAAACCTCAAGTGATGTTATAAGCTCTATCCATCTAGCAAGCACCTTTGCAAAACCAGATTTTGAAAATACTATTAGGGGATTTGGATATTCTCGATTAACCAATCCTACAAGGGAAGTTGTAGAGAGTAAATTAGCCGCCTTAGAGAATGCAAAATACGCCATTTGTTATGCAAGCGGTCAAGCGGCTGAATGTGTGAGTTTGCTAAGTTTTTTAAAATCTGATGATGAGATTCTTTGCTTTGATGATATTTATGGAGGGACAAGACGACTTTTAAGCAAAGTGTTTAACCATTTTAATATCAAGGTAAAATACCTTGATATGACAAAGCTAGAAAATATTCAATCTGCTATTACGAATAAGACTAAAATAATTTGGTTAGAATCCCCAACAAATCCACTTTTGCAGCTTTGCGATATAAAAGCTATTTGTAATATGGCTAAGAAGCATAATATTTTAAGTGTGGTAGATAATACTTTTGCTACACCTTATTTACAAAAACCCCTAGATTTAGGTGCCGATGTTGTTGTGCATAGTATGACGAAATATATTAATGGGCATAGTGATAGTGTTGGAGGGGCTGTTGTTTTAAATGATGATTCTTTGTACGAGAAATTGCGTTTTGTTTCTAATTCTACGGGTATGATTCTTGCTCCTTTTGATTCTTATTTACACGCTAGGGGATTAAAAACTTTAGCATTAAGAATGGAGAGGCATTGTAGTAATGCTTTAGAAATCGCACGATTTTTAGAATCTCATAATAAGATAGAAAAGGTGATTTATCCAGGACTCCCCTCACATCCCCAACACGAACTTGCAAAAGAGCAAATGAATGGTTTATTTGGCGGTGTTGTGAGTGTTTATTTAAAAGCAGAATATCAACAAGTGCAAGTTTTTGCTAAAAACCTTAAACATTTTATTTTAGCGGAGAGTTTAGGTGGTGCAGAAAGCCTCTTTGGCTGCCCTTATTATATGAGTCATGGAAGTGTGGATGAGGTGGTTAAAAAAGAGCTAAATATTACTAAGAATCTACTCCGATTGTCGATTGGGTTAGAAGATGTAGAGGACCTAAAAGAAGCATTAAGTAATGCTTTGGATAAAATATAGGAGGAGGATAATTAAGGAATAGGATTTTGGTTTTTAGATTGCTTGTTGGCAATTAGTATGGGGGAATTGATTAATAAATTTTTTTATTTATGAAGGTTTTTGTGAAGATTCTATAATTATCGTTATTTATTTAGAGGATATGTAGGAATCTTTTGGGTAATTATACAGAAGATTTAAAAAAGGATATTTATGAAAATAATCTATATAGCAAATTTAAGGACTTTGTATGCTGTTGCTTTAGTGGCTCTGATAGGGATAGTAGGCTTTATAGGTTGCAGCAATTCACAAGAGTTGCAATCACAAAATACTATTAAGGTTAAAGTAGGAAGTGAAGGGGCTTATAAGCCTTATAGTTATGTGGATAAAGAGGGTAAGGTTACAGGATATGATGTTGAGGTATTAAGAATATTAGAAAAAATAGATCCTACTTTATCTTTTGAGTTTAATTATGCTCCTTGGAGTGCTTTATTTTTAGGATTAGATTCTGCTAGATTTGATGTTTTGGCTAATCAAATTGTTAAAACTCCAGAGAGAGAAGAGCGGTATTTATTTAATAATCAAAGTTATTTTGTTTCAACTTCGCAGTTTATTACTAGGGCAGATGAGGAGAGCATTAATTCCATGGAGGATTTTAAGGGTAAAATTGCTGGTTGTGTGGTTGGATCGGCACATACAAAAATTTTAGAAGAATGGAATAAAACCAATGGAAATGTTTTGGAGATAAGATATTATAAGGATTTGAGTCCTCTTTTGCAAGATTTAGTCAATAAACGCATTGATGTGCATTTAAATGATCCTACAAGTATTGTAGATATTATTAAAGAGCAGAATTTGAAATTGAAAATTTTAGATGGTAGAGTTAAGGAAAGTAATGTTTATTTTATTTTTAGAAATGAAGAGGGTTCTAGGAAAATTATAGAAAAAATTGATGCTGCCTTAGAGAAAGCTAAAGAAACAGGAGAGCTTCGTGATCTTTCTATTGAGTTTTTTGGCATTAATCAAAGTCAATAATGCAACTTTTTGATTTTGAATATGCCTTAAGTGCTATTCCTGCTATTGCTAAGGGTGTGCCTCTATCTCTTGCCATAGCGGTTGTGGGGTTTGTTATAGGCTCTATTTTTGGATTAGTGTTAGCCTTATGTAGGATTTATAAAATCCTTTTTTTCTATCAAGTAGCTACATTGTATATTTCATTTTTTCGTGGGATTCCGGTATTAGTGCAAATTTTTTTAGCTTACTATGGTATCCCTTTAGTGTTAAGATATTTTAATCAAAAATATGGCTTAAATATTGATATTTCAAATATTAGTGCTATTTATTTTATGTATCTTGTGTATTCTTTATATTGTGCTGCTTATTTAAGTGAGATATTTCGTAGTGCAATTTTAAGTATTGATAAGGGACAATTAGAGGCAAGTTATAGTATAGGTTTAAGCACTCTTCAAGCTTTGTATTTAATTATCTTACCCCAAGGTTTATTAGTGGCTTTGCCAAATATTTTAAATTTCTTTATTTTACTCATTAAAGAAACTTCTTTAGTTTTTGCGGCTTCTGTTCCAGAGATTATGGGTGTTGCTACACTTGAAGCAGATAGAAGTTCAAAATTCTTAGAAGTCTATATTATTGCTGCTTTATTTTATTGGGGAATTAGCAGTATTTTAGAGAAAGTTTTTGGAATCTTAGAGAAAAAGATTGCAAGATATAAAAAGATTGTAGGCGCTAAATGATAGAAATTATGCATTTAAAGAAAAGTTTTCAAACACAGAGGGTTTTAGAGGATATTTGTTTAAAAATTGAAAAAAACAAAGTTTATGCCCTACTTGGTCCAAGTGGAAGTGGTAAAAGCACTTTGCTTAGGTGTATTAATTTGCTTGAGATGCCAGATAGCGGAATGATGAAAATGCAGGATTTAGTTATTGATTTTACAAAGATTTATAAAGGAGATTTACAAAGAATTCGTAAAAAAGTTGGGATGGTTTTTCAAAATTATAATTTATTTGCAAATAAAACCGCTTTAGAAAACATTACGCAATCTCTTATTAGTGTGCATAAGTATAGTAAAGCCGAAGCCAATAAAATAGGCTTTAAGTATTTAGATATGGTAGGATTAAGGGAGAGGGCGGAGTATTATCCAAGTATGTTAAGTGGAGGGCAGCAGCAACGAATAGGGATTGCTAGAGCCTTAGCTTTTAATCCCGAGATATTGCTTTTTGATGAGCCTACTAGTTCCTTAGATCCAGAGCTTGTTGAAGAGGTTTTAAATGTTATAAAGATGATTAAGGATAAGACGATGATTCTTGTAACACACGAGCTAAATTTTGCTAGAAAGATTGCTAATGAAGTGATATTTATGAGTGAGGGAAAAATATTAGAGCAATCCCCTCCAGAGAGCTTTTTTAATGCACCTAAAACGCATAGAGCAAAACTATTTTTACAGAAATTTAATAATGCTATATGAATTTTAATTTAAGCTCTTTAGAAAAGAAAACACAAAGCCCAATGATGATAATACCTAAACCTAGTATTTTTTGTAATGTAATAGGTTTGACGACTAGCCCAAAAGCTCCTATATTATCCAAAATAACACTCATTAAAAGCTGTCCTACAAGAGCTAGTAAAAACATATTAATTAACCCAATTTTAGGGGCAAGTAAAATAGTCCCAAAGACAAAAAATGCCCCCAAGATGCCCCCTAAGAGTTTCCATAAATTTTGTATAGAGAGTGTTTTAAGGGCAAAGAGATTCAAAGAGCCTTGCAAATAAGCAATAATTAGAAGACAAATAGAGCCTATAATAAATGAGGTTAGTGCAGCATTAATAGGAGAGTTTCCTAGAGCCTTAGCTAAAGAGGCATTAATAGGGGCTTGCATAGCAATAGCTATCCCCATACAAAAGGCGATAATATAATAGAGCATAGACTTCCTTTTAAACAATAAGTAAGAAAATTATAGCAAAGTCATTAAGCAAGTTGCGTTACTAGCATAAATCTCTAAGATTAGGAGGTAATTTTAAAAGGAAGTTAAAGATTTACTCAAAGCTAAGGGGGTTTGCAAAATCTAACTTTTATGGCTTGTAATCTTTTTGTATATAAAGGGTTTGTGCTATAAACTTCAATGTGATAGGGTGTTTCATTAGAAAGTTTATGATTTATTCAAGGTATTAAATAGCTAATCCCTACCCAAAGAATTTTAAAACCTTAAACATTAATTAAAGTTTTGTTGATTATTATCTAAAATTTATTTAAGCTATTGTAAAGCAAAGGGGAGGATATGGAGTTTAGAATCTTAAAAGCACAAAATACCCAAATATCTCAAAAGCGGAGACAACAAGCTTTAAAGGGATTTTAAAAAAATATGCAAAATCCAGAGTTTCCTTGTATTTTTGCACTTAAAGCCTATAAACTTCAAGGCATCTTATTTTTGTTTGTCCCTATTTGTCAGCCCAAAACATTCATAAAAGGTATGATGGAATACACAGAATTTGTAAAAATTACTCCCATTGATAAAAGACTTTATAATCCTTTGGTGATATTTTTTCAAAACTCTTTTACTAGCCTTTTTAAAGAGCAAATTTTTGCGTGGCAACAACTTCAATGTTTGCATAATAACGATACCAAAAAATGGCTAGAGCATATCCCTACAAATCCAAGTGATTCTGCGTGGAGTTTCTGCTTTAATGCAGTGGAATTGTTTTTTAATATAAGCTGCCCTCATCATCAAATTTTTAAAAATAGGAATTTAGGGGACTTTATTACATTTATAGTAAATCCTAGAGAAAATTTTGATTATGTAGCTAAGGGGGATAAAAAGCAAACATTTTCACAATGCCCTTTAAAAATCTTTAAAAGGAACTCTAATGCTTGAAGTTTTGTTTGCCTATATCTTAGCGGTTTTTTTGCTTATCGCTACTCCTGGTCCTGTGGTTGCACTTGTTTTACGCAATGCTTCATTTTATGGGTTTAAAGTAGCACTTTTTACAAGTATAGGCACAAATTTCGCTTCGCTAATTTTAATAGTCCTTGCTATTGCTGTGATTTTGGGCGTCTTTCAAGTTTCCCCTTTTGTGTTATCTCTACTTAGCCTTTTAGGTTGTGTATTTATCTTTTATCTGGGCTTTATCTCCCTTTATCAAACTTTTAAAAGTTATCAAGATGAATCTATTGATAATTCCAATGCACAACTACCAAAGCCTAATAATGCTAAAAAAACTTTTATTGCTAGCTTTTTAGAGGGTTTTGGCATCGCTATTAGTAATCCTAAGGATATTATATTTTTTATAGCATTCTTTCCACAATTTATTCACATAAGCCCTTCTATTACTCTAAGCTTAAGCTTATTGGTTGCAATATGGATTCTCCTTGATTTTAGTATCCTTATGAGTTATGCCATTCTTATGCAAAAGGTTATTTTCTTGCGGTATAAGAATGGTATTGGGATTGTTAGTGATAGTATTTTGATGTTAGTTGGGATATTTGGAGGTTATTATTTGTTGCGAGGCTTATATGAATCCTATTCTTTATAAGTGTAAGAAAAAATGCTTGATTTTTATAGATTAAGCTAGTTAGGGTTAATCTTTTATTTGAACAGCTCTCCTTAAGTATTAAGAGTATTCATAAATTACCTTTGTTATTGGCTTTAATACTAAGGATTCTAAGCTTCTTTAAACTATTAAATAGCTACAATCATAACTTCATTAATTTAAAAAATTTATCAATAAGGAATTTTATGCAAACACTTCTTATTTTTGCCCATACTTTTTGGGAGGATTCTAAGGTCAATAAAGCCCTTTTAGAGGCTGCAAAATCTCTTGATAATCTCACAATCCATAATCTTAGCACAACCTATAAAGATAACAACATTAATGTAGAATCTGAAATTACACTTTTACAAAAGGCTGATAAAATCATTTTTCAATTTCCGCTTTTTTGGTTTAGCACACCCTCACTTATGAAAGAATGGGAAGATAGAGTGCTAACCGCTATTCTCTATAGCTCTAATCCTAAATTATTACAAGATAAAACTTTTAGCATTATTACCACAGCACACGGGGAAGAGTCAAGCTATGATGGTCATCATGGTTATGGTATTAATACACTTCTCTCTCCCATTAATCATACTTTTGCTTATTTGGGTGCTAAGATAGAAGAAGCCTTTTGTATTTTTAGTGCTAATGCGGATAATCTCCCTTTATCGGAATACCTTACCAAACTAAAGGCTTAAAATTACCCAAAGATTCTCTAAGAATCTTTAGAAAGTCTAATTATTATATTCTTACCCCTTTTTTAATACAAAAACTCTTGCAATCCTTAAAGACTTATTAACTTTTATGAGAGATTTTGCAACTCTCCTTTTAGTAGCCCAACTAATGTCCGCACAATAAGCCATATAAATACTAGTGTTGTAAAGATTAATAGGCTTGTTGAAAAAAATGAAAATATTGTTTCAATATTAAGCAAGGGAGAAGTTAAGAGAGCAAAAGATTTTGGGAATTCTAAAATTTCTGTATTAATCCTTATGTTTGCGATACATATTGCCGCTAAAGGGAAGCTAATCGCCCACCAAGAGATTCTAAAAGGGCAACATTTTTTGATTTGGATAATTTGCGGCAATAAGGCAAAGAAAAGAAACAAACCAATTAAAAAGAGGATATAGGGTGTAGAATCCATTGCAAGAAATCCTAAAGAATTCTCTCCTAATGTAAGTGCTTGCATAGAAATAAAAACCATATATGCTCCAACACCAGCACCAAAAGGCGCAAGTAAAATAACTAAAGTAGGCATTAACTTATCAGGAAGCTTGGCAAAAAATACAATGCGTGCAAAGATAAGCGTGCAAAGCAAAATTGTAAAAGCAAAGCCCACTGCTAGGCAAAATATTGATATTAAAAACCCAACATCAGGCATTACATCAAATTGTGAAAAAAGCGGCAATGCAAGCGGTAAATCAAGTAATCCTACAACAGGGATAATCCAAGCAGGAGTTATATCAGATAATTCAAATTTGTGGCAAATCCAAAATTGAACAATATGCACACTAAAGATGAGCATTGATATTGCACCCATTATCCATATTATAAAGCTTATTATTTCAGGAACTTCAAGTCTTTGCAAAGTGAAGGGCAAAAACAATAGAGTGATACAAATAGTAGCAAAAAATGGACGCGTTATAGGAGAGAGAAACTCTTGTTTGCAACTTTCAAAACTTGTAATGAGCTTTATGGTATAAGCAATACTTAACATAATAAAAACAACAATGGCTAGAAGCGCAAAAATAAGCGAAAGCCTATCCGCAAAAGAAGGAGAGATAATAAAAGAGGATTGGGGAATATAGGTTAAATTATGTTGAGAATCTGTGGAATAAAGTAAGCTAAAATTTGACATTGCATACCACGCTACACTCATTGCACTTAACCCCATACACGCACCAAAAAAGCTTACAGGTAGAGAGCTTAACTTTTTATTTGGAGCTTCTTGCATTGGTTGGTCTTGTGGCATTGATATTCCTTTGATTAAACTTTAATATTGTTGTTGATTTGTATTATAAAATACAGATTATTAAGAGATAGTAAAAAATAAACCTGCCTTTAAACCTTTGCATAAATTAAGGAATCTTAGACTTTAGTCTTTGCCATAATATAACTTATTTAACTCTATTAACGAAATTATAGGCTCAAAGAATGGAGTAAATAATAACCCCCAAATACTCCAACAAATATTAAAATAATATTACTCATAAGCCCAATAATATTTTGGTATTTGAAAAAAATAGCTTTTTGTGTGAGTAAAACATAGCCAACAAGAATACCAACATCAAGGATGACCCATATAGTTACTAAAATGCTTAAGCTTAGAGTAATAGAATTAGTTATATGAATGAATTGTGGGAAAAACGCTACTAGGAATATAATATCTTTAGGGTTGCCAATAGCAAGTCCAAATCCTTCTAAAAAGCTAGAAGTTAAGGTTTTTTTTACATTTTTTTCATTGAGTGGTGTAGGAATCTTAGAGGATAATTGGTTTTTATAACTTTTAAAGGTGTGATAAAGGGAGCTAGCCCCTAAATAAAAGATAAATACACAGCCTAAAAGGCTAAGTAGGGATAATATAAGAGGAGAAACTTTTAATATACCTAAAATTATGGCAATAGCGGTTATTAGTAAGATTAAGGAAGCAAGATTTACCCCTATACTTGTAAAAAATCCTGTTTTAAATCCATAAAGTGAAGCATTGCGTATAATGAGTGCAATCACAGGACCTGGAGTTATGATGAGTAAGAAAACCGCTAGGGTATAAGTAAGTAAAAGCTCAATCATCAACATTCCTTGAAAAGGTGCTTAAAGGATATTGTAAAAACCTTGGGAAATTTGTTCCATTTTTGCTTTAAATGCTTTATAATAATCTATAAAGAAGCCATTTTAGGCTTTTATAAATTTTTAGAATATTTGTAGCACCTAAAAATTTCTATTCCATATTTGAACTTAGAAAATATGGAAAGATATAAAATTGCAGAAAATAAAAGCAATATTATTACATTGGTATTTTCAAAGGCAATCTCTACGAATTCCTTAATTGCAATCTATTTATAACGTTACATTCCAAGCATTCCATTAAAGTCATTTTCAATATTAAGTATATCCAGTGCTCCTGCAATCTGTCCGCGATGATGGGTTGCGTGGTTTAAAAGTGCTAAGATAAAGAATCCGCGAGGCTTTTTAAACTCTACACCAGGAAAGGTAAGTGTATCCACACTTTTAAAATCCTCAATAGATTCTATAAGCGTAATAATCTTGCTATCTACTTGACTTCGCAATCTCCCAAATGCCTCTATATCTTCATAAATTGCACTTTGCAATCTATGATCTGGATTAAGAGTTTGCAAAATTGCCTCCACTTCCTCTAAGGCTTTGGAAGAAAATGCTCTAAATCTTCCTAACATAATACCTATATCACTACAGAGAATATGCTCTGCTGTTTGCATTATACTGCCATAATATAATCCACAATCCCTATAAAGTAATTCTTTTGAAGCTTTTTTAAAAATTGCAATCATATTGGTATTAGCAAACTGATTGTATTGTGCTTGAAGTAATAAAGCCTCTTTCATTATATCTCCTTTAAATCTTAAAATGTGAATAGGGAATTTCAACCTTGTAATTTTATAGAACTTGGTATTAAAAAGCAAGTAAGATATTTTTTATCATATAGTATTATTTTTGATACTATTATGGTATATAGGGATATACTTATGTTATAATTTTTGAAAATTTTAGAATATCAAGAATGAGTAAGGAGGCAAAAATGAATGTATATATTTCATCTTGTCCAATCGAGACGACTTTAAATCTCATTGGCAATAAATGGAAAATCATCATTGTGCGGGATTTGCTTAATGGAACGAAGCGATTTGGCGAGCTTAAAAAATCTGTAAGTGTAACAAAAAATCAAAATATCTCTCAAAAAGTGCTTACACAAAACCTCCGAGAGCTAGAAGAGGCAAAGATTATAAAGCGTAAAATCTATGCAGAAGTGCCTCCACGTGTGGAATATAGCCTTACGACCTTAGGAAAAAGCCTAGATGTGGTGTTACACTCCTTAGAAACTTGGGGAGAACATTATAAAAGGAAGTATTGAAAAGAGCAATTTTCAATACAATATTATGAAAGCTGTATATACGCTAAATCCGTTAGATTAAACCTAATATAAAATAGGGCAATTAAAATATAATTTTAATAATTTTATACATTGTTTATATACTCTTTTAAAGAACCTAAAGATTTTTGTAGATTTTTAAAATCACTCAATCTCAACTCCAACTCATTAATCTTTTCCTTTAAATCACTAATCTCCTTTCTTAAGTTTTCATTTTCTAATGCAATGCTATTAGAGTTTATTAAATTATCATATTTGTGAGATTTAATTAAAGCAATCATCAATGCTGTAACATATCTAGGAAATTTATTCCTATTATTACCCCAATTATTTATAGAGTTATAAGGTAAATTAATAAAACGAGCAAAATCTTTTTTGGTTTTAAAACCAGCTTCATTAATTAAAAGCATAAAATTTTCTTTTGTTAATTTCATTTTGGATAAAAACCTCTTACAATAAAATAATTATATGTTTTTTATTTTATGTAATAACTACTTAAAGTAAATTTAAATCAAATTCAAATTACCAATTACTAAAAATTTTATTTAAATTAAAGTTTGCTTTTAAATGTATGCTATTTTTTGCATTCTTTTAGTGATTGTGCTATTTTCTTCACTAATACTACATTTCATTTAAAGGAACAAAAATGCCAACAGGAGAGCAAGAAACGCCATATAAAGACCTCGATTATGAAGCAATTTTAAATATGGATTATGGATATAGAACAGAAGCAACAATCGCACAAAATGCCAAAGACATTGCAAGAGAACATAATTTAGATGAATTAAGTGTGAAAGAAGAATTAGATAGGATTAATCAATTCCAACAAAAAGATAAAGAAACTAGAGAAGAAGAGATTGTAGAACAAAAGGAACAAGAAAAAAATCAGGAAGTAGGGCAGGTAGATAAAAAAATCGAAGAATCCACACAATCTATACAAAAACCTCTTATAATAGAACAATTAGAAAAAGAAATACAACAATGGGAAAAAACACAAGAGATAGAAACTAATAAAAACCATTCTCCTAGCCCTAAAGAAAAAATAGAGATTGCACAAAATACAATAACAGAGCTAAATAATAATAGCCCATTAGTAAAAGAAGCTATAGAAACAGAGCTTTCAAAACAAACTTTTCAAGAAGAGATTAACGAACTCTTAATAGAGAAAGAATATAGAAATAATCAAGCAATAAATCCACAAAACCAAGAAAATACTACCAATCCTCTTGATAAAATTAACTCACAAGAAACAAGAACAGAGGAAAATAAATTTACCAATCTAAGTGATGAGGAATTAGAAGAGAAAATTAAAGAGTTAGAGGCAAAACGAGGACAAGAAGAGGAGCATTTAAAAGAGATTGTTATGCAATTTACTCCCAAAGACATTGCTGAACTCCTCCAACAACTCTATAAATTAGATAAATCATTATCCCAGATTATAGAAACAGAACAAACTAAACAATTAGCAGAAAGTGAAAATAAAATGCGAGAGTTTCAAAAACTATTAGAAAAAGATAAGCTAGAAGCTCTTACAAAAATTGTAGGTGATATAAGCGATAAATATATTCAGCTACAAAGCGAGAAAGAACAAATCTTAGAATCTAAAAAAGAGTATGAAGCTCTTAACCAACTTATGGAAAATAAAGAGAAACCAGAAATCATTCAAGAGAGAATACAAAGAATCCATAAAGAATTACCTAATTTTAAAAAAGATTATCCCAATACCATCAAAAAAGCCACAGAATACCCAAAAGAATATGAAAAATCTCAATCCAAACCACAAGAGAAAGGAATAAGTTTATAATGAAGCAGTCTATAAAGAAACATATAAATACAAAATTTTTTAAAACAAAATGTATTCCATTGATTTTTCTTTCTTCCTTTAATGTAGTCAATGGAGCAGGAATCCCTGTGGTGGATGCTACAAATTTAAGCCAAACCATTATGGGATATGTGCAAGATGGATTAGCACAAGCAAAAGACTATGCTTTACAAATGCAACAATATACACAAATGGTAAATAATGCAAAAAGCTCGGGAGTTAATTTAAAAGATTTTTACGCTATTTATGGTTCAGCGATGAAAATTATAGAAACAAGTATTGACCTTTATCAAGATATTTTAGATTTACCTAATAATGTTTATGGGCGTTTTGAAAAAGCTTATGATACTTGTATGGCAATAAGAAGCTTACCACAAGCTAAAAATTTAAAAAATGCCTTAGAAAAAGGTAAGAAATTAAGGGGGAGATTTAGTTCTTGCACTACAGCTATTAGTAATTCAGGAGCATTTATAAAAGATATAGAATCTATCAATAATGAGATTTTAGAACTAGAAGCACAAAGAGCAAGAATAGGGGATAAAAGCGGAGAAATTACTAGAAAAATATTAAAAAAGCAAGAAGAAAAAAGACAGCTAGAACACTTAAAAATACAAGCAGAATCCGCAATGAAAGAATCACAATTAACAGACCTTGCTAATCGATTAGATTATATTGAAGAATCAGAAAACGAACAATATCTAAAAGATATGCGAAGAATGCAACAACAGCTTAACAAAGCGACAACAGATAAGGAGATTGCAGCAGCTACAAATGCTTTGCTTTATTACAATATTCAGCAACAGCAAAAAATGTATGAGCTTCAAAGTAAATATCTCAAAGTAGAAGTTGCAGAGAAACAAGCAAATTTACAGCCAATAAACGACTATCAAAAGCAAGAGATAGATACAAGAAGTTTGCAAGAAATAGATTCTAATTTTGCAGAGCAAGTAAAAAAAGGTAAGGAAGTTCCAAAAGACCCATTTGGAATCCCAATAATGAGAAAACAATAAACCAATATTAAGGAGAAAAAATGAGAAATTTTTTAATATCAAGAGTAATAAAACTTTCTTTTCCTGTAATACTTTTTATATGTAATACCTTACAGGCAGAAGTTAAAATAGAATATTTAAGTGGAGATACAAGGAGTGCTTGTGAAGCACTTATTTGTTTAGCTTCACCAGTAAAACCACCAGAGTGTGCTAGTGCAATAGCAAGATATTTTGCTATTAAATTTAAAAAGCCTTGGGAAACTTTACAAGCTAGAAAAAATTTTTTAAATCTTTGTCCAACAAATAATAACGATATAAATTTAAAACATTATCAAACAGGCATTTTGCCTTTTGTAGATGAGGAATGCACAATTCCCTCTTTAAATGCTAGAGTAGAAACAAAACGAGACGCTTTTAAAAAAACCATTTGCCATTATGATGTAGATGGAGAGCAAGTTTGCAGGGTTGTGGATAAAATAGGTTTTAGAATTAATCCAAATCTTACAAACTCTTGTAAATTATTAGCAAGTTCTCACTATTCAGATTATAGGCTAAAATACACTTGCAATAACAAATTCTACACAAAAGAAGAGTGGGAAAGCGGAAAAGAAATTATAGGTGAAATTTCAAAAGCAGAATTTGACAACTTACCTGTAGGAAAAAAATTATCTCTATCCAAATGGGAGATGAATAAGAGGAATAAACATAAATTCTTTAATAACTATATTAGTTATTCCCTAGTGTCAAAGTATTACAAAACACAAACAATTAATAAGAGTTGTTGGATTAATCAAAATAAGTAAGGGATTTATTCCCTTTTATTTAAACATTTAAAAAATAATAAATAACATTTAAAAACATTTTAAAAATGTTAAAAACTATTTTTTAACATTTAATAACATTGTAAATCAAGGATTAAGAATGGCAAGAATATCAAAATTGAATCCAGAAGAAACATTGCAACTTCCTTTAGACCAAATCCTGCTTAATTTGGGTTATTTTAAAGACAAAAACAAAAGCTCAAAAAACCACATTAAGCTTAAAAACGACAATGGAGACGCTTTGGTGATTTCACGCAATGCAAAGGGCGATTATCTTTACTTTAATCCTTATGATGAAAGGGACAAAGGAAATATTTTTAATTTCTGTAAAAACAGAGGATTAAAGGTGCAAGATTTGCTCCAGCTTCAGAAAGAAACAAATTTGCAATGCCATACTTTACCTAAAAACACTGAAAGAGATAAAGAAGTAGAAGAGGTGTTAGCTAAGTTTTTAACCTTTAAGAATTTACAACCTAAAAATCATTTTTCTAGTGATAGGGGTATTAGTAATGCAATCTTGCAACATTTAACCAGTGAAATTAAGATGGATGGAGATAATATTGCGATTCCAACCTATACAATCAAAACCTTACAGAATACACCAAATAAACCCAAGCAAGAGCAAACACAAGAACAACAAATCTTTTCTAAAACAGGCTACCAGCTTCATTTAAAGAATCCTATTTTAAAAAATAAAGAGGGAGAAACTTACACAAAACCTTTAAAGCAAATTTGCTATGGTAAAAAAGGCTTAGAAGCGATAATTTTTTCTAACAGCAAGGAAAAAGAAGAAAGAAGCAATATTGCAAAAATTATTCTTACAGAATCTAGTATTGATTCTTTAAGTCTCTTTGAAAAGCTCAATAATGAGAGATTAAACAAAATAAATACTATTCCAAACACATTAATTCTCTCTACTAATGGCATAATCACAGAAAGTCAGCTACAAGCTTTGCAATATCTTGATAAGAAATTTCCTAATGCTAAGGTATTTTTGGGATTTGATAGAGATAAAGCAGGAGAGAAGAATACACAAAAGGCACAAGAATGCTTTAAAAATGCGGAAGTGAATGTGATAAAGCCTTATTGTAAAGATTTTAATGAGGATTTAGTTCTCTCTAAAGTCTTAGAAATAGGTATAAATGCTATTACAAAAGATAATATTCATCAATCTTTGCGGGATTTTAATGAGAATTTAGCCTTTTTTAACAAAGGAGAAGAGTTTATTTATGAGCATTTAAAGCAACAATCTTTTCAACAAGGAATCCAAATTGCAACAAGGGTTTATTATGCGTTAAATCAAAATTTAGAGATTCCACAAGAGCTAAAACAATCTATGGAAAAAAACTTAGAAACTTTTAATCAAAAACTCCTTGCGTTTGAAAATAAAATGGAGAAATTAAAAAACTAAAATATCCTTTCAAAAACTTTTAAATGGCTTTAAATATTTTAATTAATAATTGCAATATTAAAATTAAGCTCTAAAATGGCTCTAAAATCATTAAAAAAGATTAAAATAATATAAAACCCTAGCTTTATCTATTTTTTTAATCCTATACCCATTAAAATTGATTTATGGAGGTATATAGTATTTTGGTATTTGTTTATACGAAAACTAAAACTTGATTTCTTTATAAAAGTATTCTTTAAAACTAAAATATCCTTTCAAGCTAAGAACAGGTTAAAAAGGAATATTTAAACATTTAAACAGAACTTTTTAACTTTCCTTTTAACTTTGATTAAACTATCTTAACTGGAATCTATCTTTAACTAGAAACTATCTATTGAAATTAAACTCAATATTAAACTCAATATCTCTTTCCCTTTTAGATTCTTTATAATATATAGGAAGGACTAAAAAATAATTTTTAAAAAATACAATAATGAGAATGAAAAAATATACTTAAATATTCTAATTTTAGAAACTTACAAGAATAATGAGAATCCATATTTTAAAGATAAAATCAAAAGCCTATTTTTGCGGAAATGGTAATTTTTGAAGTTTTAAAAATATCGTGGAATAGGGTTTTTGTAGTTTAAAAATCAAAAGCCTATTTTTGCGGAAAATTCATTATAAAGCCATACGCAAAATAATCATTAAAAATAAATAAAATTTATGGAATTAATCAAGAATATTTTAAAAAACTTTAAATTTCTCCAGAATATATTACAATTTTCTACAAAACTAGAATCAAAGTCTTAATGTTCTATTCTCATTATGGTTTTAAGAATGCAGGAGTGGAAAACCATATTTTAAGCTTATTTTTAACAAAAGGTTTAAAATGCGGTTAAGATTTTATGTGGAAAGTCGTATTTAAAGCTATTATTAGCCTTTTATTCTTTTGCATTTAAAAATACTTTAAGCAAAATAATAATCTTTAAACTACTAATTTAACGCACTTTCTTTAAAAATTTATTCCGCAAAAATAGGCTTTTGATTTTATCTTTAATCTTGTCAAATCTTTTGAAAAAGGATTTCTAGTTTCTTAAAGTTTTCCGCATTTTCATAGGTGTTTAGCCAAGCTTCTACCCAAAGAGGAATAGAAAGATTCCAAGTCGTGGGTGTTGAATACCCAATTCCCACCTTTTCACAAAATTCCGAGCGTGTTAAGTTGAGTGTTTTCAATCTTGATACAAAGTCCTCTTTTGTGAAGCTTTTATCCACTTTTGTAAGTTGTGATTCTACTATGCAGTCGTTTTTCAAAATTTCTATAAATTGTTCGTATTTTTGAGCAGTTTTGTAAATTTCTAGCCAAGAAATTGCATATTGTGGGATAGGATTTTTCGTATCCCAATGGTTATTCATCGTCTTATAATTTACTCCGAGCTTCTCACAAAAGCTTTTGCGTGTTAAATTGAGTCCTTTTAGCACTTCGTCTAATTCTTGTTTTGTCATAAGTTCTCCTTTGTCCCGCCTTTATCAAGGTTAAAGGCGGAAAAATGAGACTTTTAAGTCTCATTTTAAATGTTCTTAAAGCAGGGGGATACCCCCCGCAACGCCCCCCTAAAAAAGGGAGAAAAAGTTAGTGGATTATAGCATAAAAATTAAAAATGTGGTAAATTTTGTGTTTTTTTTGTTAAAATAGTTGCTTTTTTAATAAAAATATGGTATAATTTTTACATAAATCGATAAAAAGGTTGTAAAATGGAAACAGGATATAAAAGAGCTTCAAGGAAAGCAGTTACAATTTTAGTCCATTTTCAGCCCTCTTTTTGTTTATTATAGGGGGTTTAAAATGGATTGGATTAATTTTAATGATATGCCCGATTTTATTGCGGATATGGAAAATATTTTAAAAAGAGAAAATTTAAGCGTAACAGAAGAGGAAGTGTGGGAAATTGCAAGGGAATCCCCTTGTGTTCCTTTGTTTCAAAATATTTATATAGAATTGGTTTTTATGCACTTGGAGAGTTTGTGTGAATCGCATAATCTTTCTTGTGAATATCAAGTAAATTGTCTTGCAAGTTCTTTTAGTATAGAGGACGAGGAATTTTACACAGAAGATGATTATTACGACAAAATACGCAAAAGTGCTTAAAAAGGTGGTAAAATGGAAGCAATAGTAAAAAGTTTTCATTCTCTTATGGATAAGTTAGAAAATGAACTTAGTCAATCAAATTTTGTTGAAGTAAATAAAATTCTTAATAAAATTGAAAAAGTTGAAAATAACCTTATTGCACACTTAAGTATTCAAGAGAAAACAAAAAATTTTTCTTGCAACTCCATAATCCTTTTTTGGAGGAAAACAAAATACACGCAATGGGTTTTAACTATAAAGTTAAAAAATTTAGAGATGGCGTTATTAAGATTCAAGGGCATATCCCTAACAAAACAACTTTAAAGAGAAATATAAGATTATCTGAATTAGAAGTATTGCCCCCTCTGGGGATGAGAGATTATATCAAGACCACTCTATTAATCTTAGTGATACAATAACACAAGCTAAACAAAAATTATCACAAACAAAAGAGAGGGTTAAAGCAGGATGAAGCTCCACAAAAACAGGGTTTAAGTAAGAATATTTAAAGCAAAAAATTTGTATAATATGTGTGGATTTAAGGTTAGGCTTTTCTTATAAAAGGAGGGCTTAATGGCAGAGATAATAATTGTCTTAACGATTATTCTTTTGCTTATTCTAGTTGTGAAGAACTAGATAAGCTAAATTAATTTTTATTACAATCAGATTCTATGCCACTTCCGCTTATAAAAGTCTTAAATCCCTTGCAAATCTAAAGCCGCTTAAGCGGGAGTGGTTTTAGTTATAAGGAGAATGTGAAAGATTCTCTTTAATGTTTAAAGCTTCTTTGTTTTTACTGCTAGAAATTATTTGCTTCTTTTCTTTTATTTGTTGTGGAGATTTATTTTTAATCTTTTGTTCTAATTCTTTTAAAAATTCTATATTATTTTTTTCTAAAGCCTTAGAAAGCGTAGAAAATTCTTTAAAATTAAAAAGGGAAATTTCTTGTTTATTTTTAAGATATTTTTCTAAGAATTGGTATTTTTTCTCTAAAGTTTTATCCATAAAAGAAATGTTTCTATTGATTTTATCTAAATAAGAAATATGTACTTCACCTCTAATTGCCATAATGGAACATTTTAAAAGAATTTTTTTCATTTCTAGGAGTTTAAAAGCATTGGCTTTTTCTCCAAATATTTTAGAATGTTTGAGATTTGTTTTAATGTAGTCTAAAGTAAAATCATTGGCGGTTTGTTTTTGTAATATTATTTCTTTTTCAAAAAGATTTAAAAGGGTTTGTTGTTTCTTAGGGAGGTGCTTTCTTTTAAAATTTTTTTTCAAAAATTCTAAGTATTTTTCTTTTTCAAAAATGGAAGCCCAATCATTAGAAAAAGATTTGTCTAATTCCATATAATTATCTGTTAGATTTCTATCACGCTTAAGTTTTGAAATTTCTTCGTCTATATCTTTGTAATTACTATAAAAAAACTTCAATTTCTCATTTAATTTTTTGACTTCTTTAAATTGTTGGAAATAGATTTTATTTTTATTCATTTGATTTTTTAAAGCTTCCACAATAAGATTCTTTTTTTCTACTCTTAAATCCCAAATAAGTTTTCTTAAATTCAATCTTTTGTTCTCTAAATTATCAATTTTCTTTTTTAGGGAAGTGTGTTGAGATTCCAAAACATTTAAAAGAGCAATTTTAGAATTTAAGTTGATTTTTTCTAAATCTTTGAGGTTTTGTTCCAAATCATTTTCTAATTTCATTGTGTTTTTATAATTGTAACCTCTTTGGTTTAAAGAAGTGGCAAAATCATTGCGTAAATTATTAAAAAAATTTCTAATTTCTTCCCTATCTTTGAAGTGAATTTTTCTATCTGTGATTTGATTTCTTTTGTTAAGCAAAATATGAATATGAGGGTTATTTTGATGCCAATGTGGAACAAAAACAAAATCATTAAAAGGGAAATTTTTTTTGATTGTTTCAATAGCAGATTGAATTAAATAAGAACGACTAACAAAGGAATCTTGTTCCTTGATACTAAAAACTAAATGCCATACATCTTTTGAATTTGTATTTGTGCCAAAATCTTTCTCCCATTTTTTAAAAACATCTGGAGTAGTTAGCTCATTGTTTTCACTATCATAACAAGTGAATTTTTCGCTATGCTTAATGCAATAATTGAGTGCGTTTTTAAATCCATTTTTATTTAAATTTGAAATGTTTTTTATCACTACTTGCTTTTGTGTATAAGAGGAATCCCCTTTAACATTTTTAAACAAATAGATAAAATGATTTTGTGGATAATTTTCTATCCCTTTTTTATCGAATTGTTGTTTGACTTTTTTTGCTTTAATTTCCTCAAAATCAAAGAATAGTGCTTTATCTTTTTGCTTTTTAAATTCTCTAAAAGTTGGGAAGTAATTTGAAGCCAAAATAAAAATCCTTATATAAAAATATTTTCTATAACTTGCCTAAAAAATATTCTAATAGAAATTAATTTAAATTATTATTACAATATTTTTTGCAGGATAACCCTCTAATGTATGCTTTTTTAGAAAAAAAGTCTTTATTAATGCCTATAAATAGGGCATTTCTAAAGAGATTTTTTTGCAAAAATAAAGTTTTTAAAAAAAAATAAAAAGTTTAATCGTTAAATTCTTTGAAAATTCTTTAAAAATTTATTCCGCAAAAATATGTTTTTGATAATGAAAATTTTATAAAGGAATTAAAAATTTTTTTACAAAATTTTATTTGCGGAATTTGTAATATTTTTTAAACCTTTTGCAACTATCTTATATTGTTTTTTACAAAGCAATATTTTTTAAAACCTCTTGTAACATTTTAAAAATACTTTAAGCAAAATAATAATCTTTAAACTACTAATTTAACGCACTTTCTTTAAAAATTTATTCCGCAAAAATAGGCTTTTGATAATGAAAAAAAAGTCGTTAGTATTCCTCAAATTTTTCAAAAAAAGGAGCATAAATGCTTAAAGGTTTTTCACAAAAAATTTGGTTTATATGGTTTGTTGTTTTACCTATGATGATGTTTGCTGCAAATGATAGCGCACTTGGAAAATTTAAAGGTGAGTTTGAAACACAAGTTGAAAACACTGCAAGTGATGTTGCTTCTATGGTAAATACTTTTGTTAGTGTGATTGGGGTTTTATGGCTTGTAATTTTACTCATCATTGTAATGTTTAACAAAGAAAGAATGATGGAGCATATCAAAGGTATTATTGCAGTTTCTGTGATTTTAGGAATTGTTTGGGGAATCTCTAAATCTTTAATTTAATTTTGAAAGAAATAAGCAATGTTAAATTCATTTTGTTACAGGGAATTAACAAAAAAACCAAAAGCAAAAGGCTTAAGTATTACCTCTTGGATTATTTGGGCTTTTGCAAGTTTTATTTTTTGGTTTTTACTTCAACTTTATGCAATTCCTATTGCAATTATAATTTTGGCTTTGCTTTATACATTGGAATTTTTTGATGAGGATATTTATGATGTTATTCAAATGCGTTTTAAAATTAAATCAAGAAAATATTTTGCATAAAAAATAAAGATAAAAAAAATGTCTTTTTTAAAAAATTTTTTTGCAAAAAATCAGCGACAAGAAAAACTCCCTAAAGATTCTGCAAAAACTGAATTATTTTCTTTGATAAATAAAATTTTAAAAGAGGGTGATAGCATTTTTACAATTCTACAACCCAAAATTTTTTCTATGGCTTTGGAAAATAATATTGCACAAAAATATAATGAAGAAATTATTGTAACCAGTGATAAAAATTTATGTATTGGATTTGAATTATTTGGTTATAGCTATTCTGCAATTACTCCTGAAGAAGAACTCTCATTAAGTGAGGCAAGGAATCGTTTTTTTACTTCTTTAGGAGATGATGTAGTTGTAAGTATTGTTTGTAAAAAAGAAAAAATTCTTTTAGACTATATCAAATCTGAAATTAAAAACCCTTATGCAAAAGAAATTGTCGATAAATGGGAAAATTTGCGTGAAGCTTACCAAATTGTTTATTATTTTATAATCTCCACTAAAAATAAAGCGATTTTGGGAGAATTGAATAAATTTAAAGACAAATTTACTAAAGAAAAAGAAGAGGGGAATGGAATTTCTACTATAGAATTAGACAGAATCCAAAAACAAACAAAATCAATCAACTATGGCTTAGACCAAAAGGCAAACACACTAGAATCCATAAAGCAGGTTATAAAAAATACGCTCAATGAATTTAAACCAAGAATATTAAGCTCTGATGAATTAATTAACTTTTTTGCAACCTATGCAAATATGAATAAAACAAATCTAAAATATAGCTATGAGCTTTTAACAGATTGTTACATTACAAGTGATGTAGAATTTAAAAAGGATTACATTATTTTCCATACAAATAAGGCAGATAATGTGATTCCAATAGATGAGAATAATAATCCATTAGAACCTACACAAACAAGCGAAAAAATCTATGCTAAATTCATTAGCGTAAAAGCTTATGAAACAGAAAATATCTCCAGCAATATTAGCACTGCGGTTTTAAGAGAAAATATAGAATATAGTGTTTTTATTAGTTGTGAAGTTGTGCCAAAAGAAAAGGCTTTAAAGCACATTAAAGATAAATCAGTCTTTGCAGTGCAGGAAGCCAAAGAAATGCTTAATGCACTAGAACAAGACATACGAAGCGATAGAGAAAAACTTTTAGAAACAAGTTACTCCATTTTAATTCACGCTCCTAGTTTAGAAGAATTAAATGAGAAAACTAATCGTCTTAAAGGTGTGTTAGAAAATCAATATTTAGCAATGATTGCTGAAACATTAAATCTTGCACCTTTATTCTTTTCTTTCTTTCCAAGTAGAAGCAATTTGAATGCAAGAAAAAGAAGTTTGCAAAGCTCTAATCTAGCCACAATGATAAATTTAGAAAATGATATTTTAGGATTCAATAAAAATCGATGGGGTAATGCACCTGTTACAATTTTTAGACATCTAAGCGGAAGCCCATATTTTTTTAATTTTCACGCAACAAGTGGTAAGGAAGCAAGTGGGCATACAATGATTATCGGAGGAACAGGCACAGGTAAAACTGCCCTAACACAATTCCTAATGGCTAATCTTTTCAAATATGATATTAATATTTTTGCAATGGATAAAATGCGTGGTATGCACAATTTCACAAAATATATTGGTGGAGAATATCACGATTTAGACGATGAAGCAGGATTTAAACTTAATCCCTTTTCTTTAGCTAGAACGACTGAAAATTCTAATTTTTTAAGAGCGTGGTTAGCAATGATGATAGGGATTGATGAAAAAGATATTCAAGCCATTAATAATATTCAAGATACTTTAAAAAGATTAGAAATGGTGGAACACCCTAATTTTAAAGAGTTTCACAATTCCCTTGAAACACAAAATGACCCTAGCAAATTAGATTTAAAAATGGCATATCAACCTTTTTTGGATTCCATTTTCAACCACCAAGAAGACGCACTAAACTTTAAAGAACAACTCTCTATTTTAAATATGGACGCAATCATCAAAGATAAAACACTAGCGGGGCTTATGGCATTTTACATTTTTCATAAACTCTCTAACAATGCTAAAGCTACAAATAAAGGATTTTTTGTGTTTGTAGATGAATTGAAAGATTATTTGAATAATGAGATTATGCGTGAAAAATTACTAGAAGCAATCCTAGAAGTTAGAAAAATTAATGGTTCAGTAATGGTAGCAACACAAGATATTGGATTTTTTAAAGAAATCCCAAAAGGAAGCTCCTTTATTAATAATATGGTAAATTTCTTGATTTACCCCACTAAAAACGAGCAAACCCTAGAAGATTTACGCACAATGGCAAATCTTACAGGAAATGAAATTTCATTTTTAAATAAAACCAATCCAACAGAACGCAAAATTCTACTAAAAAGGGGAGATTATTCCGCCATTTTAGATGTGAATTTATCAAGATTGCAAGGGTATTTGAATGTCTTTAGTTCAGATGCTGGAGATGTGAAAAACCTTAAAGCATTAAAAAGAGTTTATGGAGAAAAAGAGTGGCGAGAGCTTTATATAAGAGGGCATAGAATGCCTGATGAAGATTATTAAGGAGGAATAATAAATGAAAAAGATTTTAACTTTAAGTTTAGTAATTACAAGTGTAATATTTAGTGCTTGCAGCAAACACGCTATTAAACAAAGCCCTTGTGCTTGTTATGATGTAGAAATTTTACAAGAGAATAAAGGCTAAAATGATGGATTTAAAAAACTTAAAAGACCCAAATTATATCTTTCAATTAGAGAAAAATATTACCAAAATCCTTTTTATTCTAGTTGTAATTCTAAGTGGATTATTATTTTTAGCCCTTTTTTCACTTGCAATTTTAATGCCGCTTAAAGAGACAAAACCCTATTTAGTTTTCTTTTCAGAGCCACAAGGTAGTTTTTTTAGAATAGAAACACAAGGTTTTAATGTTCGTAGCGACATTGCACTTTTAAAATCTCTCCTAGCGGGATATGTAATTAAACGAGAAACAATTAATAGAATTGATGATGATGTGCGTTATAGAGAAGTAGCACTTCAAAGTGAAAACAAAGTTTATAAAGTATTCCAACAAGCAGTAACTCAAAGCGGTTCAATCTATCAAACAAAGAATCTTTACAGAGAGATTGAAATCATTAATAGTCAAATTCTAAGTCAAGATGTTGCAACTATAGAATTTATTGCAAAAGAAAGACGAGGAGAACTGCAAACAGGCTATCAACGCTATAAGGCTACTTTGAAATTTGGATTTGAATCAAAAGAAATTAAAGAAAATGCGATTCCATTAAATCCCACAGGGTTTATTGTTTATGAATATGCCTTAAGCAAAGTTAATATTGAAAAAGATGGAACAATGAAAACAATCGCACAATAGGGGAAAAAATGAAAAAATTAATAATTTTTACTATCTTACTTCAAAACATATTGTTTGCCAACCCAAATGCTTTAAACCAAGCCACAATAGAAGATATTATGCAAGAGCGACAAGAAGAAGTAGAAAGAATAATGGCAACAAGACAACAAAGCGGAGAATCTTTATTTACTCAAAAACCTACCATAGAAAATAAAGATAAATACATTAGCAATAATGTGAGTATTAATAACACTAGTTCAAATATAGATAATTATCCACAAATGCAATATGAGCAACAATACTCACAAGAGATTCCAGCATACACTGAAGAACAATTACTCTTAATGAAACAAGCTATAAGAAACAAGGATTTAAGAGCAGTGCAAAAAAAGTTTTTAGAAAAAAAATATACAGGATTTGAAAACACAATACAAATTCCTTATGAAGAGAATAAAACACAGAAAATACGCACACGCTTCACAATGGCAACCACCATTATTTTTGAAAGTAAGATAGAAAGTTATATTTTAGGAGACCAAAGCGGATATAAAGTAGAAGAAATACCAAATATGCCTAATGCAATCAGCATAAAGCCTTTTTTAATTGGCATTGATACAAATTTGACAATTTTTACAAAGGATAAAAAAATCCATAATTTTTTCCTCTACTCCACCGATTACAAGAACAAAGAATTGCCAAATTTGCTTGTAAAGATTCTTGATGATGAGAGCAAAATCTTAACACAAAAACAAATGGAAGAGGAAGCTAGAAAATATTTTGTCATTAAAGAGGGAATTGCAGAAATTAAAGTAGAGAAAGAGCAAATGGATTTTTCTTATATCAAAAAAGCTAAGAAATATAACGAATGGCTAATTCCTAGTGAAGTCTTTAATGATGATACTTTTACTTATTTTAAATACGATAAAAAGCAAAATGGCAAAGTTCCAGTAATTTTTGCAGTTATTGATAAACACGATACACCTGTTGAAACAAAAGTCATTGGTGATTGGATTATCGCGGAAAGCAGAAACGATAAATGGACAATATGGAATGGGGAATCTTATGTTTGTATTGAAAAAGTAAAACCAAATAATCAAGAGCAAAAGGTTGTAGAATGAAAAAATCCTTATTTATTTCCTTAACTCTTTCTCCCTTTTTGGTTTTAGCTAATCCTAGCGAAAATATTTTAAAAGAAGAAAAAGTAATTTATCAACAAAGTTTGGATTATCTTTTTGATTCTAAATTTCCGCTAGATGATTATACTTATAGAAAGAAACCAAACCCTAATCAAGTGGTGCAAATTGAAGAAGAAGAAAATTTTAAAATAAAAGATTTTGAAAGAAAAATTACAGAAACCCAAAAGAAAGTGGAGGCTAAAAAAGAAGAATTAAAGCAAAATGCACCCAAAAAGAAAGTAAATCTTACTCCCGAGCAAAGAATGGACAATTTACTACGAGATTCTATTCTTGCAGAAAGAGGCTCACAAGAAATTTATTTTTCACAAGGTGCTAATCCCTATGGAGTAAATTCTTTTTCAAATCAAGAAAGTATCGACAATGCTACCAATGAACACAAACTCTTTAGAATGATAAGGGCAGGGCGTTTGATACCAGCAACATTAACAACAGCAATTTCAAGTGATTTAGCAGGGATTGTAAGTGCTCAAATTGAAGAAGATATTTATGCCACAATGGGAAGGGCAGTAATGATTCCAAGAGGTAGTAAGGCGATTGGTTACTATCAAAATAGTAGTGAGATTACAGGACATGCAAGATTGCAAATAGAATGGAGAGAGATTATCACTCCTCAAGGTGTAAATATTTTATTAACTAATGCTAAAACATCAGATTATATGGGAATGAGCGGAGCAGAGGGCAATTTAAACAATAGAATGTGGCAACGCTTCGGGATTCCTTATACACTTTCCACGCTTACCAATGTGTTATTGCTATCTATTGCTACACGAGATAACAATAACAATTCCAATCAATATGGTGATTCTATTTATAATCAAACCCAAACCGATTTGAGTGCAATCGTGCAAGAAATTCTAGCACAACAAAAGAGTATTAAGCCTGTAATACAGATTAAAGCGGGTAGCAGAATCTTTATTGTACCAACACATCATATTTGGTTTCCAAAACCAAAGAAAAACGAGATTATGACGCAATATTTTAAATAAGGAGAAAATATGGATTTTAAAAATGTAGCAGAGTTTGTTAGCAATATGCACCAAAACGACAAATTACTTGAGAATAAAAAGGAATCTCTTAAAAAATTAGTAAAACAAATTCAAAGAGAAGAAGCAAGGCTTATGGGACAAAAAATAAAAGCACAAAAAATATTAGAAGAAATCCTCTCTTTAGAGAAGTCAAAAGAAGAGAAAACAAAAGAGAAAAATACATAGGAAGTTTAGAATATGACAAATATTGAAATGATTAAAAATTCACAAGAAATTAGCGGGATTTTAAAAACATTACTTACCTATTTAGATAAATATTTAGACAGGAAGAAAAATGGAAACGCCAATGAATTAATCATTAATAAAGAATTTGAGATATGTCTTGATAAAGGCTCACAATGGGAATATATAGAAGATGAGAAACTTAATATTTTTTTCTTAGAAAGCTTTGTCAAAGAGTTAGCTACAAGAAGAGGATTAAATTTTAATAAAGATAATCCTACTTTGTCGTGTGAATTACCAGCACCTTATCTAAGATATAGACTACAAGCACAACACGAAAGCGTTTTATACAATTCAAAAATAGGAATTTCTATAAGGATTCCAAGTAATCAACGCTTTACATTAGAAAGTTTTGTCTTAAGTGATAATTGCACCAAGAAAGGTTGGAATTATGAAAAGATTAAACAGCTTGTTAGAGACCATAGAAGCATTTTAATTAGCGGAGGAACAGGCACAGGTAAAACAAGTTTTTTAAATGCCCTAGCAAGTGAAATAGACCCAAATGAGAGAATTGTAACCATAGAGGATTCTCAAGAATTATCACTTGTAAATAAGAATATTTTACAACTTGCAGTTCCAAAAGTAGAAACTAATAAATATAGCTACAAAATGGCAATCGATAATGCTTTAAGATTAAGACCTGATAGATTATTGTTAGGAGAAATTGACACTAGAAACACTTTACCTTTTCTTAGAGCTTCAAATACAGGACACGAGGGGAATCTAAGCACACTACACGCAAACACTCCAAAAGACGCAATCAAAGCTATTGGGATTAATGCAACATTAGGAGGTGGCTTACAAAATCCAGATACTAAAATGCTAAATTCCTATATTGCAAGTGGCGTTGATTATATTATTCAAATTAAACGCATACAAAATCAAAGAGTAATTACAGATATTCTAAATCTTAAAGAGATTCTTAAAGAGATAGATATTAATAGCATAGAGTAGCAAAATGGGGGAAAAAATTAAAAGCACAAGAGTAGGATTTTATCTCAATGAAGACGACCAAAGAATGTTGCAAAGCCTAAAAAATCGCAAGGGTATTACAAAAAATGCAATTATTAGAGAGATGATTAAAGAATGTTATTTCAGGGAGGATGATTCTAAAGAAAGCAAAAATATCGCTTATTTAATTATGCTTAATAAAACTTTCATTGATAATATCCACCGCATAGGAAACAATATTAACCAAATTGCTTATCATCTTAATGCAGGAAAAGAACTAAATAATCAAATAGAAAGCATTATTGGCAATATAAATGAAATTAAAAATATTCTCACAGAATATAAAAAAATTTTAAAAAAAGACAGAATCCACAATCTTTTTAAAAAATCAAAATACAGGAGAGTAAGCAAAAATGGATAAAAAAATGACATTGCAAAAATGGCTCTTAGGGTTGTTTGTTTGTATTGTTTTTGGAATCGTGCTTTTCTTTGCTTCTGTAAAATATATTTTTAATCCTAATTTTGCAGATGTTTTTCATACAGGACTTTTATTACTTCAAAATTTAACGAGTGGCAAATTAAAATTTAAAGCTTATTTAACCATTCTTTTTGCTCTTATGCCTTTAATTGTTTTAATAGTTTATTTTATTATTTATAATGAAAAAAGCTTAGAAGATTATGGAAATGCCTCTTTTGCCAAAAAAGAAGATTATAAAAAAATGGGAATTAATAACGAACAAGGCTTAATGTTAGGTTGTTTGTATAAGAAAAAAACTTTTATAGAAAAACTCAAAAACAAACCCGATGAAATAGAACAATTTTTAAGATGTGTAAGCCCTCTATCTTGTCTGATTGTTGCTCCCCCCGGAACAGGTAAAACTGCCTCTATTGCCTTGCCTAATCTCTTTAGTCTCCCTTGTTCTGTTGTAGTTTTAGATATTAAGGGGGAGCTTTTCTATCTTAGTGCAGGATATAGACAAGCAAAGTTTGGGAATAGAATTTTGCGTTTTTCTCCCCTTTATCCAGATGAAAATACAATGTTTTTTAATCCTTTTGATAAAAAAGTAATTGCAGATATGGATTATGTAAAGATGAAACAACTTGCAGACCAAATTGCAGGAACAATTTTTATAGGGGAAAAAGGCAAAGAAAATGACCATTGGATTGTAAGTGCTAAAACATTATTTACTTTTTTTGCCACTTATTTTATGCAAAAGAATAAACATACAAGCTTAGGTGAGATTGCACAAGCTCCTAAAAAAGATTTTTACGATGATATTCCAGATGATATTAAACTACAATTTGGACTAGCAACACAAGATGAATTTACACAAGAGATTAAAAGAGACCTCTCAAAAGATTCAAGCAAAGCATTTTTTAAAGCGGTTGCAAATGATGAAAGTTTGCACGATATTACAAGAAATCAAGCCAATGCTTATACGATTGTTGCCGATAATGAATTTGCAAGTGTTAAATCCACTTTTGATACTTTTATGGCTGTGTTTCAAAATCCAAATGTAGATAATGCCACCTCAAAAATGAGCTTTGATTATTACGATTTGAGGAAAGAAAAAATTAGTTGCTACATTGTAATTCAAACAGAAGATATAGATATTTTAGCTCCACTCATTAGAATTTTTGTAGAAACAATGTTTAAAAAACTGATGAGCGGAGAGGGAAATGCTGACCCTAATAAATTTATTTATTTTATTGGTGATGAGTTTGTCCGATTCGGGAAAATGCCTTTCTTGTTAGAAGCTCCTGCACTTTGTAGAAGCTATGGATTAATTCCTATTTATATTACACAAAGCTATGAGCAGATTAAAAAATATTATGGCGAAGATGATTTGAATATTTTACGAAGTAATGTAGGTTATCAAGTTGTTTTTACAATGAATTCTGCAAAAGACGCAGAGGAATTAAGCAAGATGATAGGTAAATTTACAAGAAAGAAAATTTCACGCTCACAAGGTAATTTAGATTTAATCAAATCTAGTGATTCTACTTCAAGTGAGGGGTATGAGCTTGTTCCAGCACAAGATATTTTAAATATGCCTAATACAGATATTTTAATTCTAGTGCGTGGATTTGTCAAAAATCCTATTAAAGCAAAGGTAAATTATTGGTTTAAAAACCCACAATGGAAAGGTGCGGACAAAATCCCTCTAAAATCTGATGAGGAATTACAAGAGACTAAAAAAGAATTACAAGAAGCAGAGAAAGAAAAAGAATCCATAGAAACTCCCAAAGTAAATTCTTATGTGCAAATTGTCAATGAGAATCCATTACAAGCTAAAGAAAATGAGCCTAAAGAAAATAGGGTAAATCCTTATATGCAAGTCGTTGTAGATAAAAATGAGGAAAAAGCACAACAAATTCTAGTAAGCAGGAAAAAACAAGAAGAAGCAAAACAAGAAATGGAAGAACAAGAAGTGTTAAATACAATACAACCTTTTACAGAAGAGGAAAAACAGGAAATTATCCGAAAAGCACAAAAAAACGATGAGAACGATGAGAAAGAGAATCCAGACGCAGAAACAGAAGAAGCAGAACAATCTCAACTCACTCCCAAAGATAAAATTGCTTACATTGAAAAAGAATTAGGAAAAGATGGATATAAAATTTTCTTACTCCATTTAGCAACTCCAGATGATTTAGATACAACACCAACAGAAACTAAAATGGAACAAATGAGAAATCTCATAACAGAGAACAAAATTTCAATCGACACAATTAAAACAATTATAAGGGAAATTAAAAATAAGAATGAGGACGAAGAACCATAAAGCTTTATGGCAATAGGTTAAAGTAAATTTATTTTAACTTAGATTTACTTTAGCCTATGTTGATAAATGTAGGCTAAAAAAATTTAAAGGAATAAAAATGCCAACTGAAGATTCTAAATCAATATCAGCAGAGGAAAAACCGCTTAAGCTATTTAATCCATATGAGAGATACACTCCTGATGAAATTAGGGCGTTTAATGAAGCTTATTTTCAAAATTTGCTACAAGAAACAGAAATCAGTGGATTAGAGCCAACCTCTGATTATGATGAAGAGGGTAATCCAATAGAATATTCAGAAGTTAAAAGCGGAAACCAAAGCAAGTAAGTTTATTTGTTTTAGTGTTTAGATACTTTAGATTTTTAATCTTAATACTATCGTTTTAAAATTTAGATACTTTAGATAAGGAGAATATTATGTCAGTAGTAAAAGAAGCAGAAACAGCAGTCGTAGAAAGAATGGATTGGGAAAAAGCAACTAATGCTGAAAGATTGGAAAATGTCAATAAAGGCAAAATTTCAGTTATTACACACGCAATGTATGCAGCAAGAGACAAGCTATTCTTAAATCAATCGATGACGCAAGAAAAAATGGATAAGACTATGCCCTATGATGTTACAACAGGCAAACCATTTATGGGATTGAATAATGCCTTATTAAGAACATTTGCCAATGGAAATGGCTATAAAAGCAATGATTTCATTGAGATTAAGGACGCTTGGAAATTAGGTGGAGAACTCAAAACCTATAAAGGCGTTACAAAAGAGGGCGAGTCTTATGAGAAAAAACCACCTTGCTATCGATTAGAATATATGGCTACTTGGGAATTAAGGAATAAAATTGACCCAAAAACCAATGAGCCAATGACTGCGGTAAATGAAAAAACAGGGCGAACCTATATCGTGAAAGAAAGAGTAGATTTGCCAGAACCAAAACTGCAAACTAAATTGCTTTATCATATTAGTGAGTTTAAAGGGCTTGATAAGAGTCAATTTAAAGAGCGTGATATGAATGCGATTAAAAACTACAGAGAAAAACTAGCAAATGGTATCTCTAATGGATTGCCTAATCTTAAAAGAATTGGTATTGAAGGTGTGGTTGCGGATTCTTTAATCCGATTTATTAATGTTCAAAACAAAGGGCAGGAATATACACCAACCCAAGCACATATCAATATGATTAACAAAACACAATCTCAAACACAAGAGAAAGTGCAAGAAAAGGAAAATCAAGGAAGAGGGCGATAATTTGTTAAGTAATTCTTAGGGAATAAGCCAAGAGTTTTTTAGAATCTTTTAAGGAGGCATTGACTTCCTTTAAAAGAATGAAAGGAAAAGAAAATGTTGTTTAGTTTTTTAAATTTTTTAGGATTAAATGAAAATTCTACAAAAACAAGTCAAATCACAACACAAGAAACCAAAGAAAGTATTAAAGAAAAGGATATTCCTTATAAATTAGAAGATTCTATACCTTTACAAAAGACTACAACACAGCACATTACTCAAATAGAGGGTAATACGATAATAGAAAAAGAAATCATTACAACACAAATTTGTAATGGAGAATCCATAAAAGAAAAAACACAAACCAATATTCTTTCAACACAAACTTTTTCAAAAGGAATGTAAATGGGAAGAGAAAGTGCAAAAGGATTATTTGAATCACTTTTTGGACAATTACATGAAGTTGCTTCTAATCTTATAAGTATGATTTATAGTGCGGAACAAGTAATCTTTTTTAATGGATTAGCTTATTCTTTAATAGGATTAATTGCGATTTTTTGGCTTATTAAAAGACTACATAAAGGCGGAATTGATAAAGAGGACGCTTATCAAGCTTTAATTTGGATAGTTATTGTAAGTATAATTTATGTAATAATGGGAAATGAGGGGGCTTATTATGAATTTTTAAATTTACTAGATTTACCCATTAATTATGTTTCAGCCATTACTGCACAGAGTTTTGGAAATACAGATTTTGCAACAAGCTTTGGAAATGGTATTGATACCCTAAATAATGGAATAAGTGCAATATATGAAAGTTTATTTAAGTATTTTGAAGGACAAGGTAAAGGTTTTTTGTTTGATGACCCTACATTTTTAACTACTATCTATACAATCATTTATATGTTTTTTTGGGGAATAATGTGGCTAACTTATATGATTTTAATCTTAGCCATTACCTCTATTTGTATTGTTACAAAGTTTATGGCAACAATCATTTTATCGATTGCTCCTATTGTAATTCCTTGCTTGATGATGAATCAGTTAAGGGGATATTTTTTCTCTTGGTTAAAGCTTTATCTCTCTTATTCTATGTATGCACCTATTGCAATGATTATAGGTAATTTTCCTATGAAAGCATTAGAAAAAGTAGAATTAATACCAGATAATACTTCACAATTAACACAAATTATTGCAAGTTTTACATTTATATTTTTTAAACCCATAAGCTTAATGATAGTTGCAATCATTGCAATTATGGTTTTAGTAAAAGTTCCAAGTTGGGTAAATCAAATTTTAGGCACTCAAAATGATGACGCAGTGGGATTAGCACCTCTAAAAGCAGTAGGTTCTGCAATTACAACAGGTGCAATGACAGGAGGAGCAGGTTTAATAGCAGGAGCAGGAATCAAAGCATCATTAGGAAAAGGAATGGCATCAATGCTACCTATGGGACAAACTGCTACAAAATTATATGATAGCTTTAAAAAGGGTGGTGGTATAAGCAATGGAAAAACAAGTGCTATTTCTGATTTTTTTAAATGAATTTAGGAAATAAGTAATGAATTTGTTTTAATAGGAGATAAAACCACCGCTAAAGTAGCAAATTTTAGCGGTGTATCAAAGGTTGTAAATTTCTTTTATCCATTTTACCTACCATAAACTTATAAATAAGGAGAAAAAATGCAATTAAACGATACTTTAATCATCATTGAAAGCCCAAACAAAGTGGAAAAAATCCAAAAAATCACAGGTGCAAAAGTCTTTGCAACAGCAGGACACTTTAAAGGTTTAACACAAGATTTTCTAAAAAATTTTGATAATTATGAGCCAGTTTTTGATTTTACCGATGAGAGAAAAAAGAATAATATCTTTAAGGCTTTAAAAGAAGCAGAGGGAAAAGAAGTTTATATTGCAACAGACCCAGACAGAGAGGGATATGCGATTGGTTATTTTTTCTATCAAATGTTAAAAAACAAGAATCCAAAGAGCATTAAAAGGGCAGAATTTTTTGAGATTACAGAAAGTGGTATTGAGAAAGGTATTACAAATGCAATTCCTTTTTCACAGAGTAATATAAAGATGTTTGAGAGTTGGAAAGCAAGAGCGGTAGGAGATAAATTAGTAGGTTTCATTCTAAGCCCAAAATATGCAAGAATTTTTAAAGAAAAAATTAGCATAGGTAGAGTGCAAACCCCTGTATTAGCATTAATTGTGCAAAGACAAGAAGAAATAGAAGCCTACGAGAAGCTTCCCCTAAAAGAAAAAGTGGATTATAAGATTAAAGCTATTTCTAGCAAAGATGGTAAAGAATTATCTCTTTTAAATAATAATCTCTATAATGATAAACAAGAAGCTGTTTCTATTATTAATGATTTACCAGATGTTGCAAAATGCTATGAAATTGAAAGCAAGGAAGTTAAAAGCTCCCCAAAAATGCCTTATAGAACCTCACAATTACAAGAATCTTTAAGCAAAAGATTAGGAATTTCCACAAAAGAAGTAATGGATTACGCACAAAAGCTTTTTGAAAAAGGCTTAATTACTTATCATCGCACAGACTCTAATGCAATTTCTAAAGAATTTTTAGATGAATTACAATCCCATCTAAGCAATGAAGAATGGTATCAAAGAAGAGAATATAAAGCAGGAAGCCAAAGCCAAGCAGAAGCTCACGAAGCAATTAGGATTACACACTACCACCCTTTAAATCAAATAGATGAGATTGCTAAAGAAAATAATCTAAACCCTAAAGAAAAAGAGATTTACCAAGCCATTTATCAAAATACAATCCTATCACAAGCAAAAGATTGCATTAACTCTGTTACAGACTACACATTTACCATTAAGGCAATGCTTTTCCATATCAAAAGCACAAAATGCTTATACAAAGGATTTAAAGGCGTATTTGCAGAAGAAACAGACGAAGAGGAAGCAGAAGATAAAATGATTAAGGACATAGAATTTAGCAAGGGCGAAGAAATTATGATTACTAAATTTGATGCACAAGAAATTAAGAAAAAAGCTCCAAGCCCTTATAAAGAAAGTAACTTCATCTCCCTTTTAGAGAAAAACGGAATCGGGCGACCTAGCACCTATGCAACCTATCTCCCAATTCTAATAGAGAGAGGCTATATTATCTTAGAAAAAAAAGGCAAAGAGCATATCATTATTCCCACACAAAAAGGAATTAGTCTTATCCAAACACTAAATACTAAAGAGGAATGGATTACAAAAGCTCAATTTACTAAAGAAATGGAAAATGTTTTAGATTGTATTGCAAATGGAGAATTAAAATATACAGATTTTATACGACCCTTACATCAAAAAATGGAATTTGCTCCTATTAACCAAAAAGAAATTACCAAACCAAGTGAAAAACAGATAGCCTATGTAGAAAAATTAGCAAAAGAACAGGATATAGAGATTCCAAAAGAAGTGTATGAGGATTATAAAGAGTGCAGTGCCTTTATTGAAAAGCTAAATAAAACTAAAGCCCCTACACCACCAAGTGAGAAACAAATCAAATTAGCAGAGGATTTAGCAAATAAAAATAATATGGAATTGCCAAAAGATTACAAAGATGATTATAAAGTATGTTCCGCATTTATTGATAAATGTTTTAAAAGTAAAAAATAAGAATATTCCACGCAAGATAGAAAGTATCTCATAGGAGGATAAAATGGAAAAAAGAAAATGTTAAAAAATATTTTTTAAATGTTTTTAAATGTTAAGAACTATTTTTTAACATTTTTATAATGTTAAAAACCATTTTTAAAAGGATAGAAAATGAATATTGTAACACTTTGTGGATATTTAGGTAACCATTGGGAGAATAATGTAAAGGCTGAAACAAAAGAGGAAGAATGGTTTGCAAGAAATACCCTTGCAATTTCTAAGGCTTGGATAAACAAGAAAGGACAAAGAGTAGAACAAACATCTTGGATTCCAGTAGTAGTATTTGGAAAAAATGCAAAAACAGCAGTAAATTACACAACAAAAGGAAGTGGCTTTCTTTTAAGTGGAGAGTTAATAACAGAGATTTATCAAGTAACAGATGAGACAACAGGGGAAGTTAAAAATAAACAATCTTGGCAAGTGGTAATTAAGCAGTTTGATTTAAAGGCGAGTAATAATAAAAAGCCAATGGATACTGATGAAGTGCAAGAAGAAGATAAAGAGAAAGAAATCGACATTGCTTATTATGATAAGAATGGAAATGAAATTCCACAACAAACGCAACCTGCATAAATGGAATATAAAGAGAGGAGATTCTCTCTTTTTTGTTTAAATTACTTAAATGAAATATAAAGAGGGGAGAGGAGAAATTCTTATTAGTTAATGTAATCCTTTTGTTCTATCAACAATATGAGGGCAAAAATTATCATTTCCTGCATTAAGACATTCTACATAAATAAGTTTATAATCTGAATCATTTTTGTAGGCAAAAATCATATCTACATATTGTTTTGTTTTATCTTCTGTTCTTTTTGCTACAAAATCTCTTGAACTTACAAAAGCTTTTTCACCAAGCTTTAAGAATGGAACACTTTTTAAAGATTCATAGGAATATAATTTATAATCGGGGTATTTTTCTTGCACTTGTTTTACTCCATAGTCGTAAAGCTCACTATTATACCCATTATTTTTAAGTTCAACTAATCCATTATCTCCACACGCCACAAAAAGACCTACAATACCCGCTAACAATAGTAATTTAAGATTTTTCATCATTTTAATTTTCCTTTGTTTTGAAATAATTTAAGATATTGATTAGGGGGGACACCCCCCAACCCCTTAAAAAAGGGAGAAAAGTTAGGTAATTGCTTTAGGTGGAATTATAGCATAAAAATTAAAAATGTAGTAAATTTTGTGTTTTTTTTGTTAAAATAGTTGCTTTTTTAATAAAAATATGGTATAATTTTTACATAAATTAATAAAAAGGTTGTAAAATATGTTTAAGGAAAATGTTATAGGAGAAATTGTTCTTAGCGAGGAAGATTGCTTGAAAATGGCAGAGAAAGAAAAAGAATATAAAAGTAAAGTAGCGCAGTGGAAAGAAGTGAGTGAGAAAGAGTATTGGGAAATGTTGGATATTCTTCCTCCTATTTGGTTTGGAAGTGGTTTTTTTATGCGTGAAGCTCTTTACGCTGATTTTCACGATTTTTACATTAAAAAAGAGAATAAATACTATAAAGCAGTTTTTTCGCGTAATAACACTTGGGGAGAAATTAAGGATTCTTTGGAATCTTTTATAAAGGAAGAGGAGGAATAATGCGTAGAAAGGAAAGTTATTACTTGCAGTTGCAAGAAGATTTTCATAATTTCTTAAAAACTTTGGAAAATCAAGAATTGTTCCTTTTAAAGTCGGTTGTTTGCACAAAGGCTTTTAAGGAATATTTGAAACAGAAAGAAACAAATGAGAGGATTCCCTCTTTACTTAAATATTATGGAATTAATTAAAAAATTATAAGGAATTAAAAAATGTTATTAAATGTTATTAAATGTTTATATTATATAATAAAAATTAAGGAGTGAAAAATGGTTTTTTCCATTTGCAATGAAAAAGGTGGAAGTGGCAAAACAACATTTGCGATTAATCTTGCAACCAAGTTAAACGAGCAGGGTAAATGCCTTGTAATTGATTTAGACCCACAAAAGAGCATTAGTGCTTTCCTCTCTTTTAGAGAAGAGAAAAAAATGCCTTTTGATTTTAAAAATAGTCATAGTAAAGAATTGCAAGAACTCATTAAACAAGCAAAGAAAAGCTATCAAAATATTGTAATAGATACAGGAGGAAGAGACTCTACTGAAATGCGTAGTGCGATGATTTATAGTAATATTTGCATTATTCCGACTATCCCTAATGGACTAGATGTAGTTGTTTTAAGCAAAATGTTAGAATGTTTAAAGGAGGCTAAAAAGATTAATCAAGATTTAAAGGGCATAGTTGTTATTGCAAAAGCAATGACTAATCCATTTTTGCAACACAAAATAGGAGAATTTCAAGAATTTATAAAGAGTAAAAATGAGAATGATTTTTTCTTGTTAAAAAATATCATTTTTGAGCGAGAAGCTTTGAAAGAAGCAATTTTGCAGGGTAAAGGAATTATGGAAGAGGGGATTAAAAATTCCAAAAGAGCAAGAGAGGATTTTTTAAAAGTTTTTAAAGAGTTAATGGAGGTAACCAATGAATAAATTTGAATCAAAAAATAAGGAAATCAAAGAAAGTGAAGTAGAGAATTTTATCAATAAAAAGGTAGCCAACAAGGGAAGAAAGCCAATTAATGAAGAGAAAAAGAAAACAAAACTTGTGAGCCTTTATTTTTCTGAAAGTGATTATCAAATAATCAAAGAAACAGCAGATAGAAAGCGATTAAGTGTCAGTCAATATATTGTTTCAAAAATCTTTGAATAAACACTCTAAAACCCTCTTTAACTCTTCAAAACCTATGAAGTTTTCAATGTTTTGGAACAAAAATCAATTACAATATTTTCTAAATATGTTTTAAAATCTCCCTTTGTAAGTTTTCATTGCCCCAATTTTTTTGCAGCTTTTAAAACCCTAATCTGTTTTCCTAGAACGATTTTTTTATATCTTTCTTTTTTGCACTCCAGCAAAGCATTTTTTATTTTAAAAAGGAGAAAAATATATTTTTGTCTGCTAAAAAATAATTTTGAGAGATACAATCGCAGATAATACCCATAAATTACAACAACATTAAAAGCTAAAACAATAGTAGAATCTCTTTGCAAAAAATCTATCTTCGCTTGTTTTAGTGCATTATCAATAGATTTTATTTCTTTTATAACTTCTCTTTGTCTATCACAATCACACATTTTTAACTCCCTCTTGGAAATTCTTTACAATATTCTAATAGGTGTAATCGTTGTGTATTAGGATTATTCCCCCATTGCTTAAAGAAGAATGGCACATCTTTTTTTCTACATTGATTCCATATAGATTCTGCGTATTCTGTCTTTAAGGGTCTTGACTTATTGGGATTGTTAGGGATTTTTTCACCCGCTAAAATCACCCAATCTAAATATTCAATATACGCACTTAAATCTATATTCTCTAAGCAAGGCTCAATAGATACAAATATTTTTAACTCTTGGTGGAAATAATCCTTAAATAGGTTTTTAAGTCTTAATATGGAATATTACTTTGTCCCAACCAAAATAGTATTTAGGCAATCTTATAGTGATTAGATTATCCTTTTGACAAAGACACTGATACATATTGAGGCGATACTTACTATCGCATCTTTGGCTCATTTCTTCATGGCAAAATTTACATATCATAGGCTTATGTGCTTCTTTTCTTGCCATTCCTTGCAATCTTTTTGTCATTGCTTTAGCATAACAATTATCACACGCAGGGCTTATTTGCGTGCAACCAGTAATTACATTCCAAGTTTTATCTGTCCATTCTATTTTGTTCATTTGTTCTCCTTTTTTTATTATCTTCCTCTACTAAAAGATTGTTCTTGCTCTTTTGTAGGCTTTGGAATAGTTTTTGAATCTCTTTTAAGTGGTAAAGTTTTAGATTCTTGTGTTTGATTTACCTCTTGTTTCTGTGTTTTAGATTGTATGGATTCTTGTGCTTTGGGATTTTCTTTTTCTTGTCTTTGTAAAATCCTATCTACTTCCTTTTTAACTTGCTCTATGGGTAGATGATACTCTTTAGCAATCTGTTCAATAGTGTATTGGATTGTTTTTTCTGTTCTAAACCCTTTATCTGCATTTAAAATTGCTTCATAATCAGGAGGAGAAGTTACTTTTTGTGGAGATTCATTTAAAACAATTTCATTTTGTAGATTCTTAGTATTTGGAGTAGGAGTTACTCCATTTTGTTGATAGGCTTTTAGTGCTTGTTGTTTATAAAAATTAGATTGTTGTATAAGGCGATTTGTTTCTTCTAATCTTTGACTTCTTGTTTGTAATTCTTGGAGCGATACTCTGGCTTCAAAATCTCTTCTCCATATTTCATCACCATTGATTCCATAAATGCTTTCGCATCCCTCGCAAATGCTTCCGCTTCCTGTCTGAATTTCCTCGCTTCTTGCAATTCTTTTTCCGATAATGCTTCTAATTCGTCTAATGATAGTGCTGGTATATCTTTCCACGCTTGTGGAATCTGGTTGCTTGATAAGACTTGCATTTTCTATCTCCTTTAATTCTTTTTGGATATTAATTTTATCAAAAGATTCCTTGCTATTAGGTTCAAAAAGATAAATTTCTGCATTGTCTTTATCAATGACAAAATGAAAATTTGTTTCTTTTTCTAACTCTTTTAGCTTTAAGAGTAAATCAAAGTCTAGTTCTTGATTCATTGTTCCTCCTCTTTTAAAATAAATTTGGTTGCTTTAGTTGCAATCCATTTTTACTATCATATGAATATATTTCCTCTTTGCGTCCCTCCAAAAGAATAAAATCTTGAGAATATTGTGCTTCTAAAATCACTTCTTGTATCGTGCAAGGATTTAAAGATTTTAGATATTTCTCACAAAAAGAAATAAGATTCTCTTGTGGCTCTTTTCGCTTTTTCTTGCAAAGATGATTGCGGAAATAATCTTCAAAATAAAACACACCTTGCACTTCTCGTATCTCTAATAAAAGATTTCTTTCTTTATCTAAAAGTCTCATTACTTATTCCTTTAATTTAAATTCCTCATTATCGGCTTCTATAAAAGAAAGCTTGTAAGCTACGACATTATGCGTAACTTTATTATTAGTTGTTACTTTGTTTTCTTTGATTGTTTCACAGATAAGTTTATCTCTAAAATAGGGATTGCCTAAATAGTTTTTTCCATTTAATTCTTTAAGGGCAGGGGAGAGATAAAAATTTTGAACTTTTGTAGCTTTGTATTTATTTTTATGGCTTTCTTTAATATCCATAATATTTTCTAAAAGAAAGGAATTAACAACCCAGCTCTTGCTTTTACTTCTTTCAATTTGTTTTGCGATTCTATAAAGGTTTTTGGAATGTTTAGAGCTAATAAAAGAAAATTCCTCTAGCGAAAAAGCCACAAGATTATATTCATTGACATTGTTAAAAAATTTTACTGCTTCAGGAGTAATTTTTACATTAATGAACTTTAAAATTCCATTTTCATAATGGGAACTGACATTAAATAAGGTAATGCGATATAAATCGGTTGTTTTACCATTAATCACATAATTTTTAATAAATGAAGTTTGTAGCTTTTCACAAAAGGATTCTATGTTTTCTAAAAGACGAATTTTGTTCTTAAATCTTGTTCCATTGGAATCAATTAGATTAATTAATTCATTAATTTCAAACTTTATAAGTTTCTTATTTTTATTATATACTTTTTTAACGATAAAAAATAATATATCCATATCAATTTTAGTAAAGTTTTTTAGTGCCACTTGATTAAACAAGGAACTGAAATTTACAATATCTTTAGATTTTGCTTTTGATTTACAATTAGTTTTAGAAATTAAATTTAAATCTCTGTTTAACTGCATATACCTTTCCTATAAAATTAAAGATTAAACAATTCTTAAGAATATAAACAAATTTAAACAGATTTAAACGCATTAATTTTAAATTTTGTATTGAAAAGAGCAATTTTCAATACAAAGACAATGCTTCCACCCCACCCTTTGCGATTCCTCCCACTTGGGCGTGGGTAAGATTGGGGGATATAGTAGAAATAGTAAGCGGAGAGCCAATAATACCGATAAATTTTGATTTGCAAAATAATCAGTGTGCTAGGGGTGGGGGATTGTAAGGGGAACAAGTGGCTCTACTTGCGAAGCGTTCCCCTTATCCCCCTTACAAAAAATAAAGACTTGCCTATTTTAGATGTTAAATACCTAATAAATGGGGGTGATAAAAGTCTAACTAATGGTGGAAATATGGTTTCTGCTAACGATAGATTAATCTTAATGGATGGAGAAAATTCGGGAGAAATTTTTATAGCAAATGAAAAAGGATTTTTGGGAAGCACTTTGAAAAAATTAAATTTTACTTGTTTAGTAAAAATTGAATTTATGGATTATATTTTACTTTACTACTAAAGATTTTTTTAAAGGCAATAAAAGGGGAGCTGCGATTCCTCACTTAGATAGAAATTTGTTTTTTAATTTAGAAATTCCTCTCCCGCCTCTAGCGGAGCAAAAAGAAATCGTCCAAACCCTTGATACACTTTTTGCACTTACTAAGGGCTTAAAATGCGAGTAAAATTTATCAAAATCGCAACCTATCCTTATATGTAATGTTAAAAGATAGTTCTAATTTTTCTTGAACAAACTTTGTTAAGTTAAGCCATTTTATCCCTTTTACTTCGCATATCTTTGGAATTTTCTTAAATAATTTATTGTCATTTTCTGCTAAACTTTCCTCCGTTATTATCGTGCATTGCGGATTTTGTATTGCATAATGAATGAGTTTAAAATCGGCGCTTTGTATAAATATTTGTTTTTGACTTTCATACTCTTGTTATTCTAATCTATTTTTCTTGGCTAATGAAACAATAAAATTATTATCTATTTCTCTATGCATTGTTAATGTAGGACTTCATTAAATAGAATTGGTTTTATGTTCGTGGGTTCTAAAAATTTTTCAAATACCAATCCTTGCCTTGCGAAACACTTTTACATTCATTCTCTACTTTTTTGATTAATAAAAATTCTTTTTGATTGAAGCCCTCACTTAAGAATCTTTGCAATTCCTTTTTTTCGTCAAAGGGTAGATAATATCTCACAAAAGCAATTAAAGAGCTTGTATCAAACAGAATTTTATCCATAGATAAATCTCTCTAAATTATTATCTTTGATGTGTCTTTTAAAATGAGTGCGCATTATGTATTCGCTTACCGCTCCTTCTAAAAACGCATTAATAAAAATGTCTTTTTGTAGAGGTGAGAGGACAGGAATAGGCGGTTTAAATTTCTTATTCTCTTGATTCTTTTTATTTTCTTGTTTTTTGGTTATATGCATTTTGCAAATCTTCTTTGAGCTGCTTGTATTTTGTCCATTGTATTTTATTGGTATTAGCAAAATGATAAAACAGAGCAAGCCTACTAATGTGTTTTTTGTTTGAAAGATTTTGTATTGTTTTATTTTCAAGGTTTATTGCATTTGAGGGGATATGATCTAGCTCATCTAAACTTTCGCCAAGCAACAAAGCAAAGGCAAACTGATTGCACCAAACCTCCTCACTATTTGGGTTTTGCATAAAGATATTTTCATCAATATTTTCATTATTTAAAAGATAATGCCCCAATTCGTGAGCTAGAGTAAAGATTTCCCTTTTTCGTCCCTGCTGTTTTAGCGCAATAGCATTTGGTTTGATAAAAAATCCGCACAAGCTACTTTTATATTTTTTATTATGAGATTCTATATTTTCCAAAACCAGAATGTTTTGCTCTGCAAGATTATCAATAAAAGACTCTAAAAATTGTTTATCAGATAGCTTTTTTGTAGGGAGCAAAAACTGCATTTGTTTAGCAACTTCAAGTGGGGAATCTTGTAATGCAAAACTCTTAAGCTTGCGCGCAGTAAATGAAAAATCTCCGAGCTTTGCCAACCCACTAATATAATTAATTTCTTTTTCATATTGAGCGATAAACTGCTTATCTCCAATCTTTAAATTCTCTTTAAGATTATCTTTCCTAAACAAAATACTTGATTTACTTGTATTTAAGGGAGAGGGATCGGTATAGAAATCTAAGCCCACTTGAAAGATAGTATCAATGGCTTTTAGTGATGTTTTGTTTAATGGCTTACTAAAGTCAATTTCTTTTTGAATAATCTTTTGTAAATCTTGTTTTGAGAGATTAAAGAGCTTAAGTAAATACTCTAATCGCTGTGGATTAATGCTTATTTGAACTGCTTTTGCCATTTTTCCTGCACTGATAAAAATATTTTAGATTGTATCAAAATACAATGAATTAGAAAATAAATTTTACTCGCATTTTAAGCCTTTAGTGAGTGCAAAAAGCGTATCAAGGGTGCGCACGATTTCTTTTTGCTCTTTTAAAGGTGGGAGGGGGATTGAAATATCCTTTATCATAGGTATCGTTAGTTGTGGGATGCTTGTTCCGCTTGATTTTGGTATAAGAGGATTTAAAGCGTAGGCTAGATATTCTAAAATTATACTTGAGTTTGGAATTGCTACTAAAAGCCTAATAATTGGGTAAAATGGCTCGTATCTTAAACATATAAATCCTATTGTGCCACGCCCAGATATTGTTATTGCTGATTTTTCTATAAAAGGTTTATTTGTAAAACCATATAATCCATTATCTTTAACGCCATTTGTATAAATAGGAAATTTAAAATAATCTGTTTTGTTGTAAGAAATTTCACTTGGTTTATCTCCGCCTACAACTAATTCCTCGCACACTTCCCCCAATCTTACCCACGCCCAAGTGGGAGGAATCGCAAAGGGTGCGCAATCCTCATTTAAAGGCGTAATGCTTTTAAGCTTTGCTATTTCTTTTTTTAGATTCTGTATTGTTTGTTTTAAAGTCTGTTTTAACTCTTTATCTTTTTGTGTTTTGAGTTTTGATTCTAACTCTTTTAGCTCTTTTTCCTTAGATTTCTTATCTTTTAGAATCTGTGCGTTGTAGGATTGTATCTCCAAAAAAGCGTTAAGATTTGTATTTTGTCTGCGAAAAAGCTTGCTTAAATTGCCTTGTATGGCATATTCAAGTAAGCTCTTTTCTATCCTCTTTTCTATCCTCTTTTCTATCCTCTTTAATTCCTCTTTGGTTTTATCAAATGTATTTGCCAAAGTGATAAGAGAATCTAAGGTTTCTACTATGGCTTTTTGCTCCGTTAAAGGCGGGAGGGGAATGAAGAAGTTTGTTACAAATTCTGTGCTTACCCTTTGTTGTCCAGCGGTTCCTTTAAAGTTTTTCATTGCATTTTCTACAAATAATGGACAATTTACAAAATAAAATAAATATTCTTTTAATAATATATTTTGAGGCAATAAAACAATTAATTCTGTCGTTCCAGCACCATACCCATTTTTTAAATCATTAACAATAAAAGATTTTCCATTTTCAAAACAGGGTGTAATTTTTGCAAATGCTACGCTATTTTCACATAAATGGGAAAAGCCACTTTTAACTTCTTTCCACTTTTTGGATTCATAAGTAAATCTATTTTGAAAACTATTAGCTATTAACGCCATAGGTATAAAAGATACTTCTAATTCATCATTAATTTGATTTCTAGGGTTTATCTCACACACATCCCCTAACCTTACCCACGCCCAAGTGGGAGGAATCGCAAAGGGTGCGCAATCCTCATTTAAAGGCGTAATGCTTTTAAGCTTTGCTATTTCTTTTTTTAGATTCTGTATTGTTTGTTTTAAAGTCTGTTTTAACTCTTTATCTTTTTGTGTTTTGAGTTTTGATTCTAACTCTTTTAGCTCTTTTTCCTTAGATTTCTTATCTTTTAGAATCTGTGCGTTGTAGG
>NZ_JRPC02000113.1 GCF_000765745.2 Helicobacter apodemus | reverse complement strand
ATCGGCAATATCTTTAATCACACTTACGATATTTTTAATATCCTCTGCTTGTCTTGTAACCTCTCCTGTCTTATCACTAACATTTTGCATAGAGCTAGAGATTTCTTCAATAGCAGTAGCGGATTCTTCTAGAGAATTAGCTTGGGTATGAGAGCCTTCTGTTAATCGCTTCATAGCTTCTTGTAAAGCATTAGATTGTTCCCCTAAACTCTTAGCAGAAGTAGCACTTGTTTGAAGCATAGCTTTAATCTCTTGCCCTAAAGTATTAGTTGTTACTTCTACACTTCCTCTAGCATTAGGAATCTCTGTTGTAAAGTCTAGGGATTTATAAGATTCAAAAACCCTATTAATTTCATTCATATTAGAACCTACTTTAGATTGTAAAGTTTCTAACATTTGGTTCAAAACATTTTTTAATTCTACTAATTGAGGATTATGAGGAGTTTCTGTAATTCTTGCTGTAAGATTTCCTGCTTCTATTTCTTTAGCAGTGGCTACAGATTGTTCTACAGCTTTTGTATCTTGTTCTAAGCCTTTTTGAGT
>NZ_JRPC02000112.1 GCF_000765745.2 Helicobacter apodemus | reverse complement strand
AGAAGCAACAAGGAAAAGCCTTAATAATCTTTATTCAGAGGATAAGACTTTAGATAGCTATCTTAAAAACTTCATTAGTAGCCATTTAAGAGAGGATATTAATAAAGGGATTAATAATATTTTCTCCCAGAATAAAGAAGCTTACGAGCAGGCAAAAACACTCTATGAAACAAAACTAGCAGATTATGCCAATTTAAAAGAAATACAAGATTCTACCATTTATAAAAAAATCCAAAATGTTGATAATTCTTTAGAGGATATTGCTAAGGCTATCTTAGAAAATGCCAAAGGAGCGGGTAAGATTGCAGAGGCACAAAATCCACTACAAGCTTCCAAAGCAGGAACGAATGATAAAACCCTACTTAATAACTTCAATGAGCTAACCAAAGGATTAACAGAGCAAAATAGACAATCTTTAGAACTCAACCTCTTACATAAAATATTTCAATCCTCTGTAATAGCAGATAATGATATAAAAGTCTTTAACTCTGAACTCTTTTTAGATACTCTAGCCCAAAACAAAGAAATATTTAAAAGCACAGGAGCTAAAGAATATA
>NZ_JRPC02000111.1 GCF_000765745.2 Helicobacter apodemus | reverse complement strand
ACTAAACTTCCCCAAATCCTTTTTACGCCAATATTTCGGCATTGTATCTTTTAATAATTTATCTATTATTATAGGAAAGGGCGATTCTATGTATCCCACATTGCCTAAAAATTGCTATCTTTTAGTGCAAAATGGAAGTGTTAGTGATGGAGAAATTTGTATTACTAGGATTGAAGATGAACTCTATGTTAAACGCCTCCAAAAACGCCCAAAATTAAAGCTTTTTAGCGATAACAAGACTTATGAACCCATAGAATTAGAGGGCGAAAACTTTGAAATTATAGGACGCGTGGTGGGCTATTTCAAAAAAACTACACTTTGAGAATGTCTCTTAAGTTTCTGACAATTTTGTGATGATTTTTGTGAGTGTTTTTAATAGCGTTTAATACGAGGTTTAAGCCACTTTTTTAAGGGTGTTTTGTGATTGATTTTGTGATGTTTTGTGAAAAAATAGCCATTTTGTGAAAAAATCTAAACTTAATTTTCCATTTTAAATCGAAGTAATTTAAAGAACAAACTTCTATTTTATCGCACTTTAAAGCACTTCGCTTTTAAAATTTGCACTTTGAAATAAAACTACCCCCTATA
>NZ_JRPC02000110.1 GCF_000765745.2 Helicobacter apodemus | reverse complement strand
TTTACTCTATTATTTTTTAAAGGATACAATATGAAAAAGTTGAAAAAATTTCAAAATATGTCAGAAAGAGAATTAAAAGTATTTTTCCTAAGAAAAGTGCGTGGATTAATCTACCAAGAGAAAGATTACCATCGTTTTGATGGATTTTCCAAAAAAGAACTCTATAGTTTTTATAAAAATAACTATATAAATGAGTTTAAAGGAAATATGTTTGATGAGTTTAGAGCAAATCCTTACAAATTCATTCAAGATAATTTTCGTTCGTTTCTTTCTTTTGTAGAAAAAGGGCATTTAAGATGTTATTACGAAGGATTAGAGCTAAGAACTAAGGCTAATGGATAAGCAAATACTTTCTTTTCATATCCTCTAAGCCCTATGGGTTTAGGCTTAAATATTCCAACAAGGGATTATTTACTTCCCTTGTGGGAATATAAATCCTTTATTAGAGTATTTTTACTCTAGGTATCAGTTTTAGGTGCTTTAAGCTAATAATTATCCATAGATTGTCTTGCAGTCATTACTAAAATGATGAATAGAGAGTTTGTGGTATAATAGAAAGAATTAAGGAATTAATATGCAAGGAAATATG
>NZ_JRPC02000109.1 GCF_000765745.2 Helicobacter apodemus | reverse complement strand
GTAGGTAGTAAAGCTACGATAGAGAACTTTGAGAATAAGGGGACGATAGAGGGTTTTGGGAATGGCATACATGTAGATAGTGCAAATATTCAAACCCTCACTAATACAGGCACTATAAATGGTAAAAAAAGTGGTCTAAATGTTAGAAAAGGAACTATTGAAACCCTTATTAATAAGGGAAATATTATTTCTAATAGTTCTTCAACAGCAGATGCAGGTATCTTGATACAAGGTGGAGGAACCATTGCAACTATTATCAATACAGGAACGATAAATTCACAAACTTTTGGTATTACGATACTTGGTGGTAAAGCTGAAAAACTCTCTATGCAAGATGGAGCTGTAGTGCATGGAAGATTTTCAGGTATTTTAGTAGGAATAGACCAAACTCTAGGAGAACTTGAAATTAGTGGAGCTAATACTAAGATTAGTGGGGGTCAAAATGGTATTTTCTTAGGTGATAGAGCAAAAACCCAAAAAATTACCATTAAAGATGGAGCTAGAATAGAGGGAGGACTTAATGGAATCTCAATTAGAAACGGTGCCAACCTTAGTGGAGATATTAACATATCAGGAGGAGCTAGAATAGAGGGAGGAAATAATGGAATC
>NZ_JRPC02000108.1 GCF_000765745.2 Helicobacter apodemus | reverse complement strand
GTTTGGAATCTCTGTTCTGCTCCTAAATCTAAAGTGATTTTAGGGCTTAAGATAATAGAGAGATCTCCTCCTATATAGAGACTATGCCCATAATCTATCTTACCTATCTTAAACTTCCTTTTTGCGTTATATCCCAATCCACTATAAATACTATAGACTACAGGATCACTATATCCCCTTAGGGTTGCTTGGAGACTTTGGGATTTAAGGTAGAAGCTTTTTTATTTTCAGTAGCTGAAGATTCTCTTTGGATAATAGCAGTCTGAAAGGTAATTTGTGGGATAAAGTCTGCAATACTTTTACCTGTATAGATAAAGCCAAGCCATAGAGAGTTGAATTGCCAGTTGTTTTGACTGGAATACCTACTAGTAAAGACATTTGTATATTCTTTCCTTGTATAACTACCACTCCCTGATACAAGAATATCAAATTTAGGCATAAGTGTATAAATAAAAGCCTGATTAAGACTTAGTTGTTTGGTATCATCCCAAAGTGTTGTATCTCCCCCTATACTAATATTAGGATAGAGGGAATAAGTATTGGCATTTCCTGTGCTAAGCAAAGAAAAGCTTGTAATACTCCTTAAACCAATTTGTTTTTTAAAGAGATTATCAATATTGAGTTCATCACTAGCTAAAA
>NZ_JRPC02000010.1 GCF_000765745.2 Helicobacter apodemus | reverse complement strand
AATTAAGTATTTTTTACTTAATAACTCCTCTGTATAAATAATTACTAAGGAATAGCCACGCTCTAAAGGTGCAATTTCTCTTTTATAACGCATTTTGCTTCTGAAGTTTATGTGTTTGGCATTAGAATATCCTACTGATAATCTTTTATCAGACAACACAGAAGTAAATGATTTATTAAAAACCCTATTGAAATGCTTTATTGGTTTAGTTTTAATTTTTGCTAACGCAAATTACAAAGCTTTTGTGGCTTTAATATTTTAAGAAAAGAGGGGATATAATTTTGTTATGAGTAAGTTAGATGAAACGAAAGAGGAAATTAACAATTTAAAATTTTGGCTTGGTATTGCTGTGGCTACCTTTTTGGCTATTTTAGGTTGGAGTATTACCAAATTATGAGACAATAAGTTTCTTATTGCTATCATTAGGTTTTGTGGCGGTTATTTTTCTAGGAGTGGCAATCATCCTCTTACAGAAAAATATTAATAAAAAAATCAAAAATTTAAGGGATTTGTAATGCTTACAGAAATAATTGTTGTTTGTATGGCTTTAATGGTTTTTATTATTCCGATTCTTGCAATTAAAACTGCACTTGAAAGTAAGTGAATTACTCCTTGAAAATGCCTAAAAATAGGGATTAATAATGATTTAAAGTAAAAAGCTTATATAATATATGTGGATTTAAAGTTAGGCTTTCTTAAAAGGAGGTCTAATGGCAGAAATTACAATTGTCTTAGTCGTGATTCTGCTGCTTATTTTAGCTATAAAATGCTAGTCTAAAGCAACAACATAATTAAAACATTCTAATCTTATGCCACTTCCGCTTATAAAATCCTTAAATCCCTTGCAAACTTAAAGCCACTTTAAGCGGAAGTGGTTTTAGTATATTAGCTCTAGTAGAATTAAAACTTACTTTCTAATTCTTTATAGTGGAGATTCTAATAAAGTCTCCTAACTAAAGCTAACATTTAAGAGCAATCTCTTTTTAGTTTTAACATCTTGCTTTGCATTTTAAGGCATTTCTTCTAGTTTTTCTAATAAGCCAACAATCCATTGTGGCTCTTTAAAGATATTTAAAAAATTATCTCGTTTCTCTAAAATTTTTTCAAATGTTTGAGTATTGTCAAAAACAATAATGCTATTACAAAGAGGAGCAATTGTATTTAGATTTTTTAAAGATTTATAATATCTTGTTTCAATAACACTAGGGTCAATGCTATGTCCGCCTTTTGCCACCCTTATTTTTACTCTTTCTTTAGCAATCTCTGGATTCTTAACACCTATATAAAAGAGATTAATACAATATTGTGAATCTTTTAAGTTTTGGAATAAAGATAATATGGAATTTCCGCATAATGTGCTTTCTTGGTTAAAATCTTTTCCTTCTTTAATATACTTTTCTCTAATTTTTAGAGCGATTTTAGAAGCTCTTATTTGGTCTTTTCTATTTTTCCAATCTCCAAAAGAACTCACAATTTCATCAATATTAATCCTTAGACCAAAATCCTTTGCAGATTCTAGCTCATTATAATATAGCGTTGTCTTACCAGCTCCATTAACTCCTGCAAAAATATAAGCTTCTTTTGCCATTGCATATCCTTGCGTGTTTTTAAATTGTTTCTGCTAATTGATGATAAATTTCTTTTAGTTTTTTATTAAATAATTCATCTACTAAACTCTCTTTATTAAATTTCTTTCCTAAAAGTGCAATTCCTTCCAAAAGTAAAAGATTTTCATTAGAAATTTCTATTTTTTCCACACCCTTAATAATAAAATCATTAATTTTGTTAGAAAATTCATCATTAGTTAAGCTTTTAATATTAATTCCGCTATTTTCAATAGCCTTTAAAGATTTTTGATTAATTTCTACTTTTTTAAGTGCCATTTTACATTCCCTATAGATTAATTTTTGTAATTATAATGTTTTTTGCATTAAACTACTATTTATTATTTATATTTTGGATACATTTATAAAAAATATTACATACTTACTAAGTATGTAACAAAAATAAGGATAATGTATTATGGAATTAGAAAAATATGGTTTAATCCTTGATTTAGTAAGGTTAAAAAATCTCTTTATTAGGGAATTAGAATCTCTTAACTTCTAAAAAAATACAATTTTGACTTATAATTAACAACTTTTAGTATTTAGTGACTTCTGTGAGGAGATTTCTGATGAAGTAAGGCTAAAAAACATTAAATAAATGCATATTTCTTACTTTTTTTCGTAGCTAGAAGCAAGAATTAAGCCAAATAATGCAACAAAGGCAAGTTATTATAGAACTTTAAAGAGTTTTTTAACTTTTTAAGCAAAAACAATGATGATTTAATAGACTATGATTATTTATTCAAAAAATTTCCTTTAAAATTAAAAAAAGGCGAAAGCAAAGAAGTAAATCACATAAAATTAGCAGATATGAATAAAATTTTAGACTATTTACAAAAAACTATTAAAAATAACAATAATTACAAAAACAACAGAAATTCTCTGCTTGTTAAACTATTATTTGGAGCAGGACTTAGAATTTCTGAAGCACTTAATTTAAAATTGATAGACTTTACTACCAGTGATACAAATGATGAATTTTATGAGCTAAGTATTATAGCTAAAGGTGGAGAGAGACAAAAGGCTTATATTTTAAAAAGCCTTATTGAAAAGGAGCTTTCTTATATCTCTCAAAAACTTTCTTTAAGCGATTATGTTTTTTTAACTTCACATAATACACAATTAAAAAGACAGACTGCTTATATTAATTTAAAGCGTATCTATGAAAAGGCGGGTGTATTTCACAAAGAAGGCTGTCATATTTTAAGACATTCTTTTGCAATGGATTTAATGGCAAAAGATATTAATCTAGGAGTGATACAAAAAGCATTGAGGCATAAAAATATTAATACAACAATGATTTATGCTGATGCAACATCAAATATGATAAAAGAAGCTTTGAAGAAGCGGTGAATTACTCCAGCTTTAAGAAGCCATGGTAATCCACTATGCAAATAGTGAAATCCTAAAATATTATAAAATACTATTTTAAATAAAAGTTTTTCCATTTAAAAACGAAGTGATAATGGAAGAATTAAGTAACTTTTAAAATAATGCTTATTAAAGGAGTCTTGATGAGGAAAATTGTAGCAATAGATTTATTTTGTGGGGCCGGTGTTTAACTAGAGGCTTTTTAGAAGCTGGTATTCAAGTCTTAGCTGGAATTGATGTTGATTCCAACGCAAAAAAAGCTTATGAAATCAATAACCGAGTTTCATATATACAAGAAGACATAGGTAAAATTACTGCAAAAAGAATAAAGGATATTTTTTCTCAATCAAAAAATTCTATAAAGATTTTAGCTGGATGCGCCCCTTGCCAACCATTCTCAAATATCAATAAGAAAGATATTAAAACTGTTTCGCGTAAGACATTGCTTGATGAGTTTGGACGCCTCGTTAATGGTGTAAAACCTCATATTGTTTTAATGGAAAATGTTCCAGGTATTGCTAAAAATCTCTAGAGGTATTGCAAAGATTTCTAAATATTCTTACTCAAAATAATTATAAATATGACTATAAAGTCTTAAATGCAAAAAATTTTGGAGTTCCACAAAACGCAATCGTTTTATTTTGCTAGCTTCAAGAATCAAAGCATTCACCCCAAAACTTAAAGAAACAACAACAGATTCAGTAAAAACTCCTAGAGATTTTATAATTCATCTTGATGAAATTAGAGCAGGAGAAAAAAGCCTTAAAGATTCTTTGCATCGTGCTTCCAAAATGAATAAAATCGATTTATATAGAATTCAAAATACACCTAAAAATGGTGGAACAAGGATAGATTGGGGTGAGAATGTGCCAAAATTTGAATGCCACAAAAAACTAATGGATATAAAGATGCATATAGTCGTATTTGGTGGGATAAGCCATCTCCTACAATTACGACAAAATTCTATCAATACTGCTCAGGAAGACATGGGTATCCAGAGCAAGATAGAGCTTTAAGTTTAAGAGAAGGAGCGTTGCTACAAACTTTTCCAGAAGATTATATGTTTTTTGGAAATATGGCTTCTATTGCTCGTCAAATTGGGAATGCTGTGCCACCTCTGATGAACAAGGAGATTGTAAAGAACTGCATTCTAACTTTTCTCTAAGTTGTTCATGGGCATCAATGAAATCTTGATGATATTTCTTTGCTTGTTCTAAAGCTTGTTTATGTGAAAGAAAAAACATATCGTTATTTCTCATATTATCAGCCCTAATTACTGCTTCACTATGTAAATCTTTGCCTATTATATAACCTTTAACTATTTTATATCGCATTTTATCTGATGTTTCTTTCTGAAATTTTTCTTTTATAAATTCACAATAATCTTTCAATTGGTCTAAATCTTGACGAGTTATAATTTTTTGACTTCTTTTGATTTCTATATATAAAGCTCTTGCCCAAACCCTTTGCAAAGGAAGTCTATTCTCCTATTCTCTTCAAGCATATTTTCTTGTTCTGGAAATTCTTTTAATAGCAAATCACTATAAGAGACCTCATCATCCATTGTAGATAACCTTGGTTCTAGCAACCAAGGGAATTCTTTTAAGAATTTATGCATAGAATCTTAATATCATTTTTCCCAACTACTTCTCTAGTGCCCTCATTCAGTAATTGTTCAAATTTTTGTATTATTTTTAATTTTAATCTTCCAATGGATACCCTGTAAAATTCTTTTGCTTCAATAATCTCCCAATCTTTAAGTAGTTTAAAATATTTGTATTATTTAAGTATTCTTTTCCTAAATCATCTGCAAAATCTCTAAAAGTTTTAAAGGCAAAAGTTCCCTGCACATATTCTAGCAAGGTTTTAGTTGAGGCAGTATCTAAGCCTTCATTATCAACAATTATATCTGTAATGCTCTTTGCAAACTTTTTCTCATTAGCTGTATATTCTTTATACCAATCATACACATCAAAGCCCATTTTTTTGTAATTTCTTTCTTTCTAGCTTCTATTCTTTTTTTCCAATCTTTTCCTATAGCCTTAATAATTTCTTGTATATTTATTTTTAATAAATCCATTTCATCATTATTCCATACAACATTTCCTCCATAAGTTGCTATATTGTCTGCATCTTCATCAATGAAATCTACATTAATCTCACCATACATATATGAAAATGCGTGGCTTTTATCAGTGCCCACACTAAAAAAACTTGGTTCTTGACATAGTTTCTTTCTAGCATACAAAGCAATTCCTTTGTATTGTTCCTCACCACTAGAAGTTTCATTGATGGGAGTTTTAGTTGTCATAATAAAGCCATTAATATCTTTTTCTCGTAGATACTTCAATGTATTTTTCTCTATTATATTTTGAATATCATTTGGAATACTCCAACGGAATTGCTCGTTTTGAGATATAGCTGTTATTCTATAATCAGAATTTAAAATGATTTCTGATTGACTATTATTACAATCTTTGAAGTGTATTGTAAAATTATCTCCAAAAAAATTACTTGCCAACCATTATTCATAAAACTCCCTCTTTTTAGCTTCAATAAAATTATGCTGAAAAACAAATATTATTCAAATTGAATAATAGCTTAACTTCCCTATTTTAAATATATTCAATGGACTTCAAATGGTCATTTAAAGCTCTTTTTGATTTGTATTATAATTCCTACATATTATAATTTAAGGAGCTAAAATTGATTTTGAATGATAGCTTTTTTGATAAAGATGAAAATTGCACATTTGAAAAGGATAAACTAGGTAGAAAATCTCTTGCTCAAAATTTAACAAATATTTTAAGAGAAGTAAAAACAGATACACGAGGATTAATTCTTGCCTTAAATGCACAATGGGGGTAAAGATATTGTTAAGGCTTTGGGCTGATTGATAGATTTTAGAATCCTCTCCAAATTTGTTTTTTAAAGCTTCTAAACCTTTGTTTGGGTCTTTAGAATGCAAAGATTGTGGAGCACCCCCTATATTTTTAGCAAATGCTAATAATTCCTCTCTTTCCTCTTTAGAAAAAGACCTTAGGGCTAAATCTTGAGCGGCTTTAATGTTTTCAGATTGGGAGAGGTTTAATGTATCTTTGAGGTCTTTTGGTGAGTATTTTACGGGGAATTATGTAGAGTTAAAGATTGATATTAGGCATTATTGTGAAAAGTTTATTAAATTGTGGTGCGGAAAAGAGGACTTGAACCTCCATGCCTTGCGGCGCCAGATCCTAAGTCTGGTGCGTCTGCCAGTTTCGCCATTTCCGCTAATAAATACTTAGGAAGGGAATTATATTTAAACAAGCTTAATTTAGCATTATGTATTTAAGTATATCTAAATTTTTGGAGTGCTTGAAAATTGAGAGTTTTATAGGGGAATTGCATACTAATACAATGCAAACTCCCGTGTTGTCTTGTTAAAACAGAACAATCAATGGGGATAATTTTGTGTTTGGGTAAAGCATTTTGTAAGATCTTTATCGCCTTTTGGTCATTGTTGTCTTTATAGATTGGTAATAACACGCGATTATTAATAAATAAAAAGTTTGCATAAGTTGCAGGCAGACGTTCATTGTCATAATATTTTGGTGTGCAAAAGGGCAGAGGGATAAGAGAAAAGGATTTTCCTCCTAAATCTTTACAAGCTTTTAATTCTTTTTTCATTTTTAGTAGAGATTTATAATGCCTATCTTCCTTATCCTGACATTCTAAGTAGGCTATGGTATTAGGATTTATGAATCTTGCAAGAGTATCAATATGGCTATTAGTATCATCTCCCTCTAAAAAGCCATTATGAAGCCAAAGAATCTTTTTTAAACCAAAATCTTTTTTGAGGATTTTTGCGAGTTTTTTTTGAGAATAAGCAGGGTTACGATTTTTTTCTAAAAGACATTGAGTGTTAGTAAGTAAAATGCCATTCCCATTAGATTCTATACTTCCTCCCTCTAAGATAAGTTTTTTTGTTTTGACATTTTGTAAGATTTTGAGTTTTTTTAAATTACTTGTTATTTGATTATCAAGATTTGCCGCAAATTTTAACCCCCATCCATTAAAACCATAATTTAGTGTAATATTTTGACCATTTTTGCAAATGGTAATTCCTCCAAAATCTCTAGCCCAAGTATCATTAGTTGGCATTTCTATGAGATAAAGATTATAAAGGAGTTTCAAATCCCATTGCCGAGTTATAAAATAATTTTGTAGATAGATTTTGGTTTCTTGTCTATTTTGGGAGATTAAAAGACAAGTTTGAACTTGCAAAATTTGGTAAATAATTTCGCAATAGACTTTTCGTGTTTCTTCTAAATACTCTTTCCAAGGAGAATCTTTATGGGGGAAGCAGAGTAATGTGCCATCTTGTTTTTCCCATTCAGCGTAAAGTTTTTTCATTTTCTGTTCTTTTTTAAAAAAATACCGATATTATTACATAAATTTTGTCAAGGAGGGCATAATGGCTATAGAGAATGTGAAAGGTAGTTTAGAATATAGTAAAGATTTGCAATCTGCGATGGCTTCTAATCCATTGAAAAAAGAAACGACGAGTGAAATACAAAGACAGAAGAATATTCAAGAGGCTGCTTCTAAGATTGATGCAAAAGCCCTAATGACTAGTTATGTCGTGGAGTTTCAAATGAATGTTAGTAGCACTAGCGAAAATAATTTTAATAGCCAAAATAGTGTTAGTTTATTGGGAGGCAGTGCCTTGAGTAATCCTGATAGATTAACGAGTATTCTTAATGGTTTAGATTTAAATGCCATTGGATATAAGGGCAAGCCATTACAGGAATTAACATCTAATGAGGCTAAAGCATTAATTGCAGAAGATGGGTTTTTTGGTATTGCAAAAACTTCAGCAAGGATTGCAGATTTTGTGATAGCCGGTGCAGGTGATGATGTAGAAAAGCTAAAGGCAGGAAGAGAAGGGGTAATACGCGGTTATAATCAAGCACAAAAGGCTTGGGGTGGAGAGTTACCAGATATTAGTAAAGAAACCCTCCAAAAATCTTTAGAGAAAATTGATAAGCGATTAACAGAGCTTGGTGTGAATGTTTTAGAGGAAAATGTTTAAGGGATACTTTGGGCGGATTAATTTTAAGTATAGAAAGCAGTTGCGATGATAGTTCTATTGCGCTTACAGAGATTCAAACAAAAAAAATTATTTTTCACCAAAAAATCTCTCAAGAGAAACAACATTCTGTATTTGGGGGAGTTGTTCCGGAGCTTGCAAGCCGATTGCATGCAGAGTTGCTTCCACAAATTTTAGAAAAAACTCAATCTTATTTTAAGGATTTAAAGGCGATTGCTGTTACCACTCAACCTGGTTTAAATATAACTTTATTAGAGGGATTGATGATGGCAAAAACCCTAGCTTATACTTTAAATCTTCCTTTAATTGGTGTTAATCACCTCAAAGGACATCTTTATTCGCTTTTTTTAGAAAAAGATTCCATTTTTCCACTAGGCGTGTTATTGGTTTCAGGTGGGCATAGTATGCTCTTTGAAGCAAGAAGTTTTACAGAGATGAAGATTGTAGCAAGAAGCATTGATGATAGTTTTGGGGAGAGTTTTGATAAAGTCTCTAAAATGTTAGGATTAGGATATCCAGGAGGTCCGATTGTAGAATCTTATGCAAAAAACGGTAATGATTTAGCTTTCTCTTTTCCTATTCCTTTAAAGAGCAAGAAAAAGTTTGCTTTTAGTTTTTCGGGTCTTAAAAATGCGGTGCGATTAGAAATAGAAAAAGTTAAATCTAAAACAATGGATTTGGAGAGATTTAAGGCTGATATTTGTGCGAGTTTTCAAAGAGTGGCTGTTGAACATTTATGCCAAAAATGTAATATTTTTTTACAACAAAACCAAAAACGCGAAGATAAAGAATACCAATGGAGACATTTTGCTATTGTTGGGGGAGCAAGTGCTAATGGGTTATTAAGAGAGAAGATAACTAGAATTTGTGAAAATTATGGCATTTTTCTACTTTTATCGCCTTTGGAATATTGCTCAGATAATGCGGTAATGATAGGGCGAGTAGCCATTGAATCTTATATGCGAAAGGAATTTGATGATTTAAATCTTCAAGCAATTCCTAAAATGCAAACTTTTTAATCTTGTTTTTAGCTAAAGTTATTTAGAATTGAGAACTTTTAAATAAAATATTGTAAGGATAATGAGATGGTTACTTTTAAAGGAAGTTCTGTTAAATTAGCAGGTAAAGAAATAAAAGTTGGCGATACTGCTCCTAAGGTAGAGCTAGTAGCAGGTGATTTAAGCCTCAAATCTGTTGGTGGTTCAACTGGAAAATATCAAGTTATTAATGTTGTTCCTTCATTAGATACTGGTGTATGTGCAACACAAACAAGAAAATTTAATGAAAAAGCGGCAAGTTTGGCTAACACAGAGGTTTTTGTTGTGTCTTTAGATTTGCCTTTTGCACAAGGTAGATTTTGTTCTACAGAAGGGATTAAAAATGTAGAGGCATTAAGTGATTTTAGAAATAAAAAATTTGGTGAATCTTATGGGGTATTACTAGATGGTTCTCCTTTAGATGGGCTTTTAACACGTGCGGTTTTTGTTGTTGATCCACAAGGTAAAGTGGTTTATAAAGAGATTGTTTCTGAAATCACAGAAGAACCTAATTATGAAGGTGCTTTGAGTTCTATCAAGTAATTGATGCTTTTATATTTGCACGGATTTAGAAGTATAGGATTGTGCTATAAAGGCACAATCATCCGTGATTTTTCTCCTCATTCTCTCACTCCTAATCTTCCTTATATTCCGGATTTGGCTATAGAATTTATTCAATCCCTTATTGAAAAATACCAAAAGCAGTATAAGATTTGTTTAATAGGAAGCTCACTTGGGGGATATTATGCGACTTTTTTAGCAGAAAAATATCATCTTAAAGCTATATTGGTTAATCCCGTTATTGATGGTTATAAGACTTTGCTTCCAGCAGTTGGAAGAATTCATATTCCTTACAATAATCAGACTTTCCTTTGGACTATAGATTTGGCTTTGAGCTTAAAACAATATTATGTAGAAACCATTACCCCCAGCCTTTATTATGTGATGTTGCAAAAGGGAGATAAAGTCTTAAATTATAAAAATGCTGTTGAAAAATTTAGAGATTCTAAAATGCTTCTTCAAGAAGGTGGCTCTCACCGCTTCGAAAATTTTCAAGATCAAAAAGATTCTATTTTGCAATGGGCAGATGAATATTAAATTTAAAAAGATTAAAAGAAAATTTAGGTTTTTTAATCTTTTTTATAAAATAATGTGGTTATAATATTGGCTCTTTCCAAAAATATTAAATTTATTTTAAGGAATAAAATGGAGCAATCAACAATTGGTATCTTAAGCACTTATATGCCTATGGCGGAACGATATAAATCCCAGTTTATATCGCTTAATACATTGCTTAGTAAAACAACACTTACAGGAAAAATAAGCTCTTTAGATATAGCAGAAAATTTATTCGATTATATGGAAAAAACACAAGAAAAATTTGAGTCTTTGCAAAATAAGTTGATTCACACAATTATTGAGCAAAGTTTTTTAAATGGTTATGAAGAAGCACAAGTTTCTGTGAAAATTATAGGAGATAGAGTTGTTGGTGAATTAGATGCTTGTTATAAAAGTATTTCTATTTTAGCAAGAAGCTCTCATGCTATACGTTTATATAAAGAATTTCACTCTAAATATAATACACATAAAGATGAGGCACTTGAAAAATTAGAGGAACTCCGTGGCTATTTACAAGCTTTTAAGGAGAGTTATTTAGTTTATAAAGATGTTTTATTGTTTGATGCTCAGGGAAAGATGGCGTTCTCTTTAAATGGTGATGCAATGCCAGCAACAAAGATGTCAGCTGTTTTAGAGGCTGATAATATAGCTCTTTGTCAAGATTTTTATCAAAAAGTAGATTTTTATAATGAAAATTTAGATTATCAAAGCAATGAATACTTTTTTGTAGTGCCTATGCGTGAAGATAAAGACCAAAGCTCTTTTGCTACAATTGTGCTTATTGTGAATTTGGATGATATTTTTAAAGAAGTTGTTTCTTTGTTTCCTTATAGATTGTCTCAAGCAAATATTTTTATCGTGGATTCAAAAAATCATGTTTTATATTCGGATAATAGTAAATTGTTTGCAGAAGGACGAGTAATAACTTTTAATGTGAATAAAGATTTTACTTTTTTAAGCGTTCGATCTAGACTTTGCCTTACCGCTTCTCAGTCTTTGTCTGTTGCGGAGTCTTATAAAAGTGTTACTTCTGAATGGAAAATTTATCGTGTTGTTCCTTTATCTGTGATATTTGATGTTAAAAGTCGTAGTAAGCACGAAATGGAAGCTTATCTGTTAGAAGATTCTTTATTGATTACTGGAGATTTGAGTAATGTAATTATTGAAGCTGAAAATATCAATGAAGACTTAGGCGATGTTGTGATTAATGGTGAAATTATTGCTTCAAAGAGTCACTCTTATGCTCTTAATCCCATTTTAAATAGCATTAGAATCCTTAGTGAAGAGATGAATGCTTTATGTATTACCTCCACAGAAGAACTTCAAAAAGGTATTTATCATACTTTATTTAATGTAGTTGGGTATTATTCGCAGTATTTTGCTACGACAATGGATGTTTTATTGTCAAATTGCATTAAAGATATTCGTTGGATTGAAAATCTTGCAGGTTTTAGAAAATTCTTAGAAGAACCTAATGCAGCTAATGAAGTAGATATGATTGCACTTTTGGAAAGATTAGGGAATAGTTTTAAGTCTTATTATAATATATTGTTTTTTAACGAAAGGGGAGAAATATTAAAAAACTCTAGAAAGCAAGATGATATTAGTGGTCAAAAAATTGTTATTGCTGAGAAAGTTTCGCAACTTTCAATTTATAAAAATGGTATTTTCATATCAAATTATGAGAAAAGTAATTTTTATAATAATAAAGAAACTTTTATATTTTATGTTCCAATCCTTAAAGAAAATCGTGTGATAGGAGGACTGGCTTTTGTTTGGGAATCTGAAATTCTAGCAACAATTTTAAAATCTTCTTTATTAAAAAATCTTTCTATTATCTCAGAAAAGAGTGAAGTTTTTACTGTTTTGTTTGATTCTAATGGAACGATTTATGCTACTACAAAAGAAGATTTTTCTTTTGAAGGTTTCTTTGAAAAACAAATAGATTTTAAAAAACTTAAAAACACTAAAGAGATTATAAAGGTAGGTAATAAGTTTTATTTAATGTCTTTAGAAACTACTAATGGTTTTCATATTACTAACCAAAGAAAATCTCTGTATTGTGCTATTTTTGTCGCTATTAAAGAGGATAGTGAGATTCAATAAATGATAAGATTCTCTAAGGTGGGCTATATCTTAGCAACTGCTGGGAGTGCCATTGGTCTTGGAGCTATATGGAAATTTCCCTATATGACAGGGCAAAATGGCGGAATGGCATTTGTTTTTGTCTTTACTTTAGCCTTTTTGCTATTTGGCATAAGCGTATTTATTGTTGAAATATTTTTTGGTAGAGCATCTAGACAAAATGCTATTAGCACTTTTGCATCTTTAGCACCAAAAAATATGGGATTCCTGAAATTTGGTGGATGGATGATATTTTCTGGAGTCTTGATTTTTTCTTTTTATGTGGTAGTTTTGGGTTGGTTATTACATTATTTGTTTTTAGTGATAGCTGGAGGATTGCCAAAGAGTTTAGAAGCCGCTGAAGTCTTGTGGGTTGAATTTATAGGTGGTGAGATTCCCTATCAACTTCTTTGGCATTTTGTAATTGTTGCTCTTTGTGCTTATATTTTAAGTAAAGGCGTTAAGAAAGGTATTGAACGTTTAAATTTTATTTTAATGCCCCTGCTGCTTTTAATTTTTATAGGATTGCTTGGGTATTCTATGTTTCAAGATTCTTTTAAGCAGTCTTTTGAATTTTTATTTACTCCTGATTTTAGTAAGCTTAATGCAAAAGTAATTGTAGAGGCAATTGGGCAAGCTTTCTTTTCTCTTTCATTAGGAGTGGGTGTGATTTTAACTTATTCTAACTCAATACCTAAAGAGGGGAATTTTATTCGTTATACCATTATTATTGCTTTACTTAATTTTATTTTTTGCTTGATAGCGGGATTGGTTGTTTTTACTTTTATTTTTGGTTATGGGGCAGAACCCTCCAGCGGTCCAGGTCTTGTTTTTATCTCCCTGCCTTTAATTTTTGCTAATATGGGAGTTAGCGGAGATATTATTGCCTTTTTATTTTTTGTCGCTTTGATTTTTGCAGGAATTACTTCTGCAGTTTCTATGCTAGAGCCTTTTAATGCTTATTTAATGGAAGCTTTTCATTGGAGTAGAAAAAAGACCAATTTTTTTAGTATTGGTATTTCTTATGTCTTGGGAGTGTTTGCTTTGTTTAGCAATACAGCTTTGATGAGTGAAGCACTTAGCTTTTTTGATAAAAATCTTTTTGGATGGTTTGATTATATTACCTCTTCTTTTATGTTGCCTTTAGCTGGTGTATTTATGTGTATTTATATGGGTTGGATACTTAAAAAGGATAAAGTTTATGCAATGAGTGGGGGGTATTTAAAAGGGATTTATTTTCAAAGTTGGTACTTTACGATTCGGTTTATTGCCCCTATTGGGATTATTGTTGCAATGATAAACTTAATTTAAATTCTATTATTTTTCATCTTGAAAAATACTCTCTTGAATACTCCTTTGTGCTTCTTGAGCCTTTTTTAGTAATTCTTTTTGCTCTTTTGTTGTGTTTTGTGTGGGTTGTTGTGGAGATTTGATGGAATTATTGTTATCTATAATTCCCATTTTTACAAAAGTATCTTCATAATTTTTGCCACCTTTTTTAATGCGAATATAAACTTGTCCGCTTGCTTGATCATAAAGATAAGTATCATCTAAATCATTAAACATCACCCAAGGTTGAGCACTTAGTAAGGTTATGGTAAAGAAAATAATTAGTAAGTTTTTCATTAGGCATTCCTTTTTAAAGTTGTGGAATTTTAGCAGATTTTAAAGAATAAAATTTGATAGAATATTATTGTTTGAAATTATTTTTAGGAATTTTATGAATTTTATAGAAGTGAGTGAATTAAATAAGAGTTATGGAGATTTACAAATTTTAAAAAATATTAATCTTACTATTAAAAAAGGTATCATTTTTGGTCTTGTCGGTCATAGTGGAGCGGGTAAAAGCACTTTACTTAGGACTTTTAATGGATTAGAAAATTTCCAAAGTGGTCATTTAAAAATTAATAATGTAGAAATTGATAAATTAAATAGTAGGGAGTTAAGAGAATTTAGAAAAAAAGTTGGAATGATTTTTCAACATTTTTCTTTAATGCATAGAAAAAATGTTTATGAAAATGTCATTTTGCCTTTGCAATGTTGGAGGCAAAAAATTGATAAAAAAAAGATTTATAATCTCTTAGAGCTTGTGGGCTTAGAGGAAAAGGCTCAATTTTATCCTAATGAATTAAGTGGAGGACAAAAACAAAGAGTTGCCATTGCTAGGGCTTTAGTTATGAATCCTCATCTATTGTTAAGCGATGAAGCTACAAGTGCGCTTGATCCTTCTATTACAGGCTCTATTTTAGATCTTTTAAAACAAGTCAATGATGAACTTGGTGTAACAATTGTGCTTGTAACACACGAGATGGAAGTGGTTAAAAAAATTTGTAAAGAAGCTGCATTTATGGAAGCAGGAGAGGTTTTAAAGAGTGGGAATATCGAAGAGTTATTTTTAGAGCCTGATAAAAAAATGCGAGAATTTTTAGGAGAGAATGAGATTTTACCTAAAGAGGGCATTAATATCCGCATTTATTTCCCAAAAGAAGTCGCACAAAACCCTATTATTACAAAAATGGCTAGAAATTTAGAAATGAATTTTAATATTGTTTGGGGTTCTTTAGAATCTTTTGGTGGTATAGTCTTAGGGGTGCTTGTGATTAATATTGCTAAAGAATTTCAAGAGGGTGTTTGTAGCTATCTTAGCAAGAGTGGAGTGCGTTGGGAGATTGTTTAAGGAGAATAGATGGATTTTAAAATACTAAAATTACTTTTTGAGGCGACTTTAGATACTTTATATATGAGTGTTATGGCTACCTTTATTGCAACCCTTTTGGCAATTGTGCCTGCTGTTTTGCTTGTTCTTTGTTCCCCTAAGGGATTATCACCTAATGTAATAATTTTTAGAATCTTAGACACTATTACTAATACTTTACGCTCTTTCCCCTTTTTAATCCTTATGATTGTTTTATTTCCACTAACACAATGGATTTTAGGTAGGAGTATCGGTGCTACGGCAGCGATTATCCCTCTTAGTATCGGGGCTTCTCCTTTCATTGTTAGAATTTTAGAAAATGCTCTTAAAGAAGTTGATAAAGGCGTTATTGAAGCAGCACAAAGTTTTGGTGCTGGGAATATCCAAATTATTTTTAAGATTATGTTGGTAGAAGCTTTGCCAAGTATCATTTCAGGCATTACATTGGCTTTAATCTTGGTGATTGGATTTAGTGCTATGGCTGGTGCAGTTGGTGGTGGAGGTTTAGGGGATATAGCTATAAAATATGGTTATTATAGGTTTCAAAGTGATATTATGTTATATACTGTCGTGATTTTAATTTTCTTAGTGCAAGTTATTCAAAGCTTTGGAGATTTTTTGTATAGAAAATTAAAACATTAATTTTTATTTTAAAAGGAATAGAATGTTTAAAACAATTGTAGGTATTTTTGGAGTAATCATTGCTTTAGTATTGGGTGGTTGTGGCGATGATATGAAAGTGGCTTTAGATAATGGCACAAAAGAAAAAACTATTTTAGTGGTAGGTGCTACACCAGAGCCTCACGCAGTGATATTAGAGCAAATTATTCCTTTGCTACAAGAGGATGGAATTAGTTTAGAGATAAAGGAATTTACCGATTATGTAACCCCTAATCTTTCTTTGCAGGATGGTTCTTTGGATGCAAATTTTTTTCAGCACGAACCTTATTTGAATACCTTTAATAAAGAAAAAGGAACTGCACTTGTAAATGTTGCTGGTGTGCATTTAGAACCAATGGGAGTATATTCTAATAAAATCAAGAGTTTGAAAGAATTAAAGAATAACGATTTAATCTCTATTCCTAATGATCCTTCAAATGGAGCTAGAGCCTTAAGGATTTTAGAAAAAGAAGGCATTATCACACTTAAAAAAGATGTGGAACTTGCTTCTGTGCAAGATATTATAGAAAATCCTAAGAATCTAAGCTTTAAAGAAATAGATGCTCCCCAACTTACGCGAACATTAGATGATGTTAGTGCTAGTATTATTAATACGAATTTTGCATTTTTAGCTGGGCTTAATCCTCTTAATGATGCTATTGCCATAGAGAGTAAAGATTCTCCTTATGTAAATATTTTAGTTGTAAAACAAGGTAGGGAAAATGATGAAAATATCCAAAAGCTCATTAGGGCTTTACAGAGTCCAAGCGTAAAAGATTTTATTATGCAAAAATATGGAGGAGGCATTCTTCCTGCTTTCTAGGAATGCCTTAAATCCCACCAAAACGTCTTTGCCGTAAAGAAAATTCTTCAAGCATTTGGGCTAGTTCTTTGTGAGAGAAGTCTGGCCAAAGTGTTTTGGTGAAAAATAATTCCGCATAAGCACTTTGCCATAATAAAAAATTCGATAACCTTTGTTCTCCTCCTGTGCGTATAAGCATATCAACTTCTGGAAAATCTGCTGTATCAAGCGATTGTGTAATGCTTTCTTGGGTAATAATAGAATTATTTTTATGAAGTTTTAAAAATGTGCGTCTTAACTCATCTTTAGAGCCATAGTTAAGAGCAAGGATTTGCGTGAGTTTATTACAATGTTTTGTGAAATTTTCTAGCTCTTTGATTTTTGCTTGTAACTTTTGTGGAAAAATGGAGATGTCTCCAATGCTTCTAAAGCGGATATTGGAATCTAAGTAGATTTGTTTTTTTTGTGTGAGGTATTGGTTTAAAAGCTGTATTAAAAAATCAATTTCTTTTTGGGGACGTTTCCAATTTTCTGTTGAGAAGGCATAAAGGCTTAAATATTTTATTCCTAAATATAGGCAAGATTCTGTAATATTTTGAATCTTTTTAGCCCCTTCTTGATGACCAAAAAAACGAGGTTTTAAACGTTTCTGTGCCCACCTCCCATTACCATCCATAATGATAGCTAAGTGTTTAACCTCCATTTATCCCTCTAAATCAAGAAGAAAATCATTAAAGTCATAGAGGGGTTTAATTTCGCTATTGGTATGAATATTAACTTGATTGATAAATTCTAATTCATTAAGATTATTTTTTAGTAATTTCGCAATGCTCTCATACATTACACTAATATCTAGTTTAATTCCATTATTAAGTTTGTATAAATATCCCCAAGTAGCACCAAGATTTGCAAAAACAGAATAAAACTCTAAATAGTCGTGGTTATTTGCTCGCTTTTTTCGTAATTGTAAGAATCCATCTTTTTTCTCATCATAGTGCAGAGGAAGTGTTAGAACTTTTTGTCTTAGGGACATTAGCATATGGCTTAAAAAGGCAAATTCCCATTTAGATTCTGCTTGTGCTAGTCTATCCATTAAAAATCCTTTCATTGTCTCAAAAGGGTTTTCTCCTTCTTTTAGGAATTGTGCCATAGCCTCTGGGTTGAGCCTTAAGGGGATATTTTGTGTTTTGAGTAAATCGGGCTGTTTAATGAGATTAGAAAGTGTGATAGAGCCATTAGATTTTGCCATCATCGCCCAATATTTTCCGCCAATTTCTAGCTCTTTTAGGCTCTTAGTTTCCATAGTGATATTACCAATTTTTAGCATATATCGGATACCTTGCATTTTCTCCATTACCTCTAAACGCATAGGTAAAGTTGCGTTAAATTGTGTAGCTTGTGTTGCAGAATTTTGTAAATTATTCTGAATCTGTGCAAGTTGCCCTAATTGCTTAATCATAGATGTTTTGCCTCATTAAAAATAGCAAAGCTTAAATGCAGTTTATCAGCATATCCTAGATTTTTTTGTAAATCTTTTGTTACCCAAAGGATTTTATTCTCTTTAGAATCCATAGGGGTAAAGTTCGATGAAATTTCATTAAGGCAAATAGCATCTAAAGATTTTTTGTGTAAAGTTTGCAAGGCGTTATTGATACCATTTTCATCCTCTAGCTTAAAACCAATGGTAATTTGAGATTTTTCTATGCTTTGTAGAATATCTATATTTTCTTTTAAAAGAAGATTCCATTCTTTGCCTATTTCTTGCTTTTTGAGTTTTTTAGAAGCAGATGTTTGTGGAATATAATCACTAATGGCTGCATTCATTATTAAATAGGAGTTTTTTGGATTTTGGATTTTTTGTTGCCAATTTTGTATGGCTTGTAAATATTCTTGTGTGCTTTGCACTTTTATTTTATTTATACCTAGTGGGAGGGGATAAGATTCTGCTGAGTAGATATAGCGTACCTCTGCCCCTAAAAAGTAAGCACTTAAAGCAAGATTAGCCCCCATTTTTCCGCTAGAAAAATTTGATAAATAGCGAACATTATCAATCTTTTCTTTGCTACCACCACTACTAATACAAACCTTTTTTTGTAACCAAAAGTTATCTTTAAAAAACATTCTTAAGACTTCATAAATAATCTCTAAAGGCTCTGCTAACCCCCCATTACCTATTTCTTTACAAGCTAATTCTTTGCTTTGAGAGGCAATAATGGTGATATTCATTTGTGATAAAACCTCTAAGGATTTTTTGGTTATGGGATTTTCTATCATTTTTGTATTTGCCGCTGGAGCAATGGCTTTAATCTTATCAAAAGCCAAAAAACTCTCTAAGAGTATATTATCAGCAATGCCACAAGCAACTTTATTAAGGGTATTAGCAGTTGTTGGGGCTATTAAAAACATATCGCCCCATCTTGCCAATTCTATATGATTGCAAGGAGGTTTTCTCCAATTTTGTGAATCTTTATGTAAAACTTGATGATGACTAAGGGCTTCAAAAAGAAGAGGTTGGATAAATTCCTTAGCGTTTTCACTCATAACTACTCGAATTTCTGCACCAAGCTTTTCTAAGAAGCGTAAAATTTCAATGGATTTATAAACTGCGATACTACCACAAACCCCCAAAATAATCTTTTTCCCCTCTAAAAGTTTTGGCAAATGATTAATCATTGGTTGTATCCTTCATAAAGCTATTTTGTTTGTTTGGCACATAGCCTAGATCAACTAAAACATTAGAAAGTTTAGCTAATATCGGTCCAGCAGTTCCTGATCCACTGCCTCCGTGTTCTACCATAATAGTAATCACATATTGTGGATTATTAGCAGGGAGAAAGCCTGTAATCCAAGCTTGTGAGCGATGAAAATAATCTAGCTCTGATTCTTTAAGCCTTTCTTGATCGGTTTGAGAAATTTTTATAACTTGTGCTGTGCCTGTTTTACACGCTAAATAAGCTTTGCTCTCCTGTGTAGCTAAATAAGCTGTCCCTCCTACTTCACTGCAAACTTGACGCATACCCTCTCTTAATATAGGGAGTTTGCTTTTTTGAAAGTTTGTTAAGGTATCTTTAGGAGGTATGGTAATTATATTCTCTCCCATTTGACTAACAAAATGTGGAGTAGGGAGTTTTCCAGAAGCTATGAGGGCAGTATAATTAGCAATTTGTAAAGGAGTGGCTAAGAAAAAACCTTGTCCAATGGAGCTAACGATACTATCACCAGTATACCAATCTTGTTTGTAACGTTCTTTTTTAATTTTTGGAGAAGGAACAATTCCTATAAATTCATTAGGTAAATCCACCCCGGTTTTTTGTCCTAAGCCCATCTGTCTAAGAATATTAGCAATATTTTGAAAATCTGTTCTTTGTGAGAGTATATAAAAATACACATCAACACTTCTTTTGATGGCTTTTAAAAGGTCAGAGCTTCCATGCCCATCTTTTTTCCAATCACGGAATTTTCTTCCTCCTAATTCAATAAAGGGTGGAGTTTTAATTTCTGTTGTTTCATCAATTTGGGCGTATTCTAAAAAGGCTAAACCCATTCCCATTTTTATCACAGAACCAGGTGGGTAAAGTCCATTGATGAATTTATTAATTAAGGGTTTATAGGGACTATCTCGCAGGGCATTCCAATTTTCGTGAGAGATTCCTCCAATAAAGTGGTTAAGGTTATATTCTGGATAGCTTCCTGCTGCTAGAATCTCTCCATTGTGTGCATTCATTATAATAGCTGCACCATTTTGTCCTTCAAAAATTTTATCCATTTCTTTTTGCACTCTAATATCTAGGGTAGTGGTTAAGTCTCTATTTTCAATAGCTTCTTTATAAGATACAACTTCAACTTCTTTATTGAGGGCGGTTACTTTAACAATTCTTGATCCTATCTCACCTTGTAAATAGGTATCATATTGCTTCTCTAATCCTTCTTTGCCTATGATATTGGTGTATTTGGCAATAGGCTGCTTTTGTATATCTTGATTGTTTGCATTGCTTACATATCCAATAACGTGGGAGGCACTTGTAAGGTTTGGGTAGTAACGTTTAGCAAAAGGGATAATGCGTAAGATTTCACTTTGAGAAAGTTCTGGATAATATTTTAATATCACATCGTGTTCTACAAAGTTAATAATGGGGATATAATCGTGATTATAAGGGGAATCGCCCTTTTTGTAATTGCTAATGAGCTTTTCTTTGGTGTATTGTGGAAAAAATGGCAGAATCCTTTCTATTTCTTCTTCTAGGATTTTAGATTGAGAACGTAAAGATAAACGCGGTGGAAGCGAAATCATAAACCCAACAGTATTAGTAGCTAGGGGAATTCCATTGCGATCTGAAATCTGACCTCTAGTGGGGATAATGGGATCTTCCCTTAAAGTGTTATTAATGGCTTTTTCTTCATAAAATTTATAAGATAGCACACTAACATTAAAGATTTTTATTAATAATACTATCCAAAACACAAGAAAGACTGCAAAAACAATAATGATTCTATTATTCATTCTATAATCCATAAAAATAGCCAAACAAGGATAGATTCACATATTGCATAAGAGAGTAGTAGCCAAGAAAAACTTGGAACCTCATAAAAAAAGCGAAAAAGGTATAAGAATCCAAAATAGCCAAAATAGGCATAAAAAATAAAAAGTGGAATAAAAGCTTTATGATAGCCAAAGAGTTTTCTAAATCTTGGCAGGATAATTTTAAAAGAAAAAGCCATAAAAAGCACAATGCTTAAAAAAGGAAAACCTTTGCTTGCTTCAAAAAAGATACAAAAAGGGACAAGAAAATAGAAGATATTAAATTCCTCATTTTCATAATGTTCTTGTGCTAGGACATAAATAATCCCAAAAAGCGGAGGCAAATAATAAATAATATCTGTGATAGAAACATAAATAACAAGAAAAATCCAAAAAGAAATTTTTAGATATGTTTTATGAGTGCTACTTCGTCGCATAGAGGGAAATGTTTGCATAAGATACAATCCGCCCAAATTTTTTGGTTAGGAATTTTTTCTTTAGGAATTTCAATAAATCCTAATTTTTCAAATAAGACTTTTTTGTAAGTCAAGACTAAAATTTCACTGATATTAAGTTTTACTCCCTCCTTGATACAATCTAAAATTAAAGCGGTTGCGATTCCTTTACGTTGCATAAAGGGTGCGACAATAAGACTGCGGATTTCTGCTAATGTTTGTGAATGGATATGTAAAGCACAAAAGCCAAGCATTTTTGGTCTTTTAAGCTCCTCTAAATTGTTAGGCGATAGATGAAGTTTTTGCTGCGTTTGTAAAATTTCTTCTTCTTCCCAAGCAATATGGTAAGAGCGAATCATATTTGCCATAACTTCAATAGGACGTTCTAAAATAATTCCACGTTCAACTTCTGGAGCTAAAAGCTCACGCATAAAAGGAATATCTTTAAGGGTGGGTTGTGTAATAATCATAGCTATTTCCCCAAAGTGTTTTGAATAAGAAAATCCCGAATCTCTACTATATTTGTTTTTTGTAGGCTACTGCTAAATTTTGCGGTAGTAAATGCTTTTTTGAGTTTTGCTTTTTCATTAGCATTGAGTTTATCAAATTTTGTAAAAATTTGTAGGAATTTTTGGTCTTTTCTTAAAAATCTTGTGATAAAGCTTACCAAGTTTTTATCAATTTCTAAAAAAGGATGTCGGCTATCAATTAAATGGACAAAAAGCTTAATGTTATCACGTTGTTGTAAAAACTCTATAAGGTTTTTATTCCATAGTTCTTTTTGGGTTTTTGCAACCTTTGCATAACCAAATCCCGGTAAATCCACAAAATAGAATTTTAAGATTCCTTGATTTTGATTAAACCATTCTGTTAAAAAGAAATTAATAAGTTGTGTTTTACCGGGTGTTTGTGAGCTTTTTGCAAGATTTTTTTGGTTGCAAAGGAGATTAATAAAGGTGCTTTTTCCTACATTGCTCCTTCCTAAGAATACTACTTCACTAAAAAGGGGTGAGGGACATTCTAAGATATTCTGTGCGGAAGTAACAAAAGAGCTTCGTAGTAGTTGATAGTGAATCATTGTTGTTCTTTGTCAAGTTTAAAGATTAAACGAGCGGGTTTATTGTTATTACCTATAACATTAATATAGCCATCTTTATAGCGAATGATGATTTTATCCCCTTTTATTTCATTGTTTTGTGCAGGTTCTTTAACGATAACATTGCCTAATAGTTGGTATTCTTCAATATTAGGTAGATAGACTACTTCATTGCAAGTTCCTTCTATTTTGCGATTATTTTCTAAAGTGAGCCAAAATTGAACATTACCCACTGCTTGCATTTTATTGGGCTTATTTTTGTTATCAAAATAAATATAAGCTTGACTAGATTGTAGTCTATCACCTTTGCGTTTAATATCTACATTCCCTTTTAAATGTGTGATTTTCTTTTTCTCATCACCCATAAATTCTTGAGCACTTACTTCAATTTCATCAGCAAATCCATTCTTATGCAAAAGCATTATTATTAATAGCAAAAATATTAGATTTTTCATTCTTTATCCGTTATTAAGATACCTTTTATGGTATTTGCAGAGATTTTATTATCTTTATAGGTAATATTTTTACCTTTAATGCGGTAAGTATTAGAGGCAATGATAAAATCCCCATTCCCTAAAAGTTCTTTTAAAGAGGGAGTATAAGTTGCTCTCTGGCTCCAAAATTGCGTGTCGTTACGGATATAATAAACCCCTTGAGGAAAGTTGATAGTATTATTATCGTAGAGGGCAAAGTGGGAATGCAAAGTTTCTTGAGTGTGGGTGTCAAAAAGATAATGATTGATATTAAAATCTTCCAATTCATTTTCTTGTTTTTTATTCTCTCTTCCAATTTTTCCATAAGCAAAAATTTCAACCCCTAAAGGGGATATTTTGTAATAATTAAAATCAAAAATTTCAAAACGTACAATAGCTTCTTGAGGAAACAACGTTTTATTTTCTTTGTCAATACCTAAAACACCCACCATAAGAATACTAAAAAGACTTAAAATAAGAAAAAAATAAATGACAAGATTCCCTCTTGTAAAATGTGATGCAATTAGAAATCTTTGGAGTTGCTGATGATTAGATAAAGATTTCATAAAACTGCTTTTTTAGTTTTTCTTTTTTGATTAAATAATCAATCATTTCTCTAACCGCTCCTTCTCCACCTCTTTTTTTAAGAACTTTATAAACTTCTTTTTTAAGGGGTTTTGCACAATCTTTAGGTGCAAATGAGTACTTTACAGCTCTTATCATGCTCAAATCATTAATATCATCCCCTATTACAGCGACTTCATCACTAGAAATATTAGAGTGATCTAAAATTTCTTTTAAGGCTTTTGCCTTATTATGAATACCTTGTTTTAAATAAGTGATTTGAAGCTCTTTAGCACGATTTTCTACAATTTTAGAATTTCTCCCTGTGATAATAGCTACTTTTCTACCTAATTGTAGCCAAGTTGCAATTCCTAGACCATCTTTGACATTAAAGGATTTAATTTCCTCATTATTGCTAGTATAGGTGATTTTTCCATCACTTAATGTTCCATCAACATCTAAAACAACAAGTTTTATCATAAAATTCCCTTAGTGCTTGGAATCTCTATGTTTTCATCCTTAAAAGAAGCTCTGCGGATTGCTACAGCAAAGGCTTTAAAGGCGGCCTCTATTAAGTGATGATTATTTTTACCACGTTTTTGAATAATGTGTGTTGAGATGCCTGCATTGAAAATTAGAGCACGAAAAAATTCTTCTATTAATTCACAATCAAAATCCCCAACTTTTCCTTTAATATCTAATTCAAAGACCAAAAATGGTCGGTTACTAATATCTAAATCGCATTCTACACAAGCTTCATCCATTACAACAGAGGCATTCCCAAACCGCTCTATCTTTTGGATAGGGAAAAGGGATTGCTTGAGTAGTTGTCCTATGACAATGCCGCAGTCTTCTACACTATGGTGGAAGTCAATATGTAAATCCCCTTTGCAACATAACTCTAGATTCCACCTAGCGTGTTTGCAAAGAGAGTGGAGCATATGATCAAAAAAACCTATACCTGTTTGTATATTTGCTTCCCCTTTGCCATAAATATCAAGTTTTGCCGTGATATTTGTTTCTTTTGTTGTTCTTGTTAAAGATTCCATTTTTACTCCGTTGTGATAAATGCACCACTAATTTTTTGAGACGCAATGAAGTCTCTAGCTTCATTTTCACTTTGGAATCCACTTAGCATTACTCTATAAATTGGTGTTCCATCTAGCATATATTCTTTAATGATAGCTTTATATCCGTGTGATGAAGCGTGTGTGCGTTGGAATCGTATAGCACCTTCTTTGTTTCTAAAAGCACCAATTTGGACGAGAAATTTTGAGAGTTGCATACTTGTTTGTGTTTGGGCTACTTTGTATTCACTTTGGGCTAACACATTTTTAGTTAAAGGTATAGAATTAGAAATAGCACCATTAAATCCGATAACTTCAACTTTAACTCTTGCTGTGCCCTTTTTTACCATATCAATATCTTTTGCAGCACTATTGGATAAATCAATGATTCTACCTGCTACAAAAGGACCCCTATCATTAATTCTAACGATGGTTGATTTGCCATTTTCTTTGTTGGTTACGCGAACAATGGTATTCATAGGCAAAGTTTTATGTGCTGCTGTGTGGGCATACATACTATAGGTTTCCCCATTAGAGGTTTTTTTGCCATGAAAATTGGGTCCATACCAACTTGCAATTCCATCATAGTTCTCTCCTAAAGCTACTGTGGTAGGATAATACCATTTCCCATTAATCTGATAGGGGCGCATAGTGGCTTTATGTACTTGATGGCTGTTATTCATAGAACCATAATTGGGTGGAGTTATTCCAGGAGTATAAGAGGTGCTTTTATAGCTGCAACTTATAAAAATAAAACTAATGAAAACAAATAAAAAGTAATGGGGTTTATTCATTATACCTTATCCTTTGTTTATGGGAATGATAATTTCTTGATTAATAGACAGAGAATTAGCGTTCTTAATGGCGTTGTATTGTGTAATAGTTTTTAAAGATACCCCATAACGTTTGGCAATGGATGAAATAGTATCTCCTTTATTAACACGATGAATGAGAAAAGATAATGGCATTTGTTGATTGGCACTTTTTTCTTTATAGGATGCTAGGAATTTATAGGGGAAGTGAATCGTGTAAGTTTTTGCTTTTGTTGGAGTGAAGTTTTTTTTGAAATGAGGATTATATTGTTTTAATTCTTTAAGGCTTAATCCAGCTTGATTAGCAATTTGGCTAAGAGGTGTTGCTGGAGGGACTTCAATAGAAGTTAAAATGGAAGTAGCACCGCGATTTAAAAAGTAATCATAATCCTTAGTTTTTAGCGTATTTATATTGTGAAATAATAATGATACTGAAAGGATTTTGCGAATATACATACGGCTTTCAAGAGGAATGTATTTTGCATTGGGATCTAGTAAAATGGCTAAGGAGTCGCTACCTGCTGTCGCTATGGCTCTTCTTAGCCTTCCTTCACCACAATTATAAGCTATGGCGGCTAGATACCATTTTCCAAAGTTTTGCTTCAATGTTTTAAGGTAGGTTATAGCTGCTTGTGTGGATTTAATAGGGTCTTTACGTTCATCAATTTGTGTATTAATCTCTAATCCTAAGGATCTTGCAGTTGTTGGAATAAATTGCCACATCCCAACAGCTTGTTTGCTGGATTTTGCTGAAAGTGAAAATTCTGATTCAATCATTGCTAGATATAAAAATTCTTGAGGAATATTCTCTTTAAGGAACATTTCTTTAAGTGTGGGAATAAAGTTATAGCCTTCTTGAAATTTTTCTAATAAACGTTCTTGACGCATATCAGTTAGAAAATTATTTTTAACATTAATAAAATATTCATCATTTAAAAAATCTGGCTCTATATCAAAAGTTTTTAAAATTTCTTCGCTCTTTGTGTTGTAAGTAATGGTATCAAATTGTGCAAAACTAAAATTAAGCAGTAATAAAAATAAAGAAAAAAACTTCATCTAAAAGCCTTAAATATCTTGTTGTGTTTGTGTTATGTATCTTGCTGAATTATTTTTTAATTTTATCTAAAAATTACAAAGTTTTCAATGAAATTTAAAGATAAGTTTAAATTTGTTGGGTTTTAGAAATTTAAAATTTATAAGAATCATTTTAATATTTGAAGGGATTGGGAATCTTTAGCTAAGTTCATTTTTTCTTTAGCTTCTAAGAGTTTATTTTTTAATTGTTTAAACCAATTAAAATATTCTTCTATCGCTTTTTTTTCTTGTTCTGTGGGTTTGTTGGTAAAGAATAAATTATTATAATGTGCTAAAAAATCATCATAAATCCATTGAAGCTCTAAGAGTTCTTGGGGGTTAAGTTTTGACTTTTTAAGAATTGTTAGTGCATCTTCAAAGTCCTTTTTCGCTCTTTTTAGGAAGTTTTGGATATTGATTCTTTGTTTAGATTGGTTATGGATTTGAAAAGCAGATTTGTTATACCTATCTTTCTTTAAAGCTTGTGCGGAGAATTCATAGGCTTTTTGAAAGTCTTGTTGTTCATAAGCTTTTTGGGCTTTTCGGCTTAAAGTGTAAGAGGGAGAGAGGAAAAAATACCCTACTATACTAATTATGAGCCCAATAAGTAATATTTTCAAAATCTATCTTCTTCCATTTTGGATTTGATATATTCTTTTGCTTTCTCTAAGGAGAAATTTTCTAATAAGAAAGGTTCTTTAATGACGCAAGTTATTTTGCTAAAGGGTTTTGGAATCTTAAAATGATCCCAACTTTTAAATTCCCAAGCATTGTGGTAATAAATACGAGAGATAATAATGGGTTTATTAGATTTTTGGGATAGCAATACGATACCATCTGCTATACTATGATAAGGACCTCTTGGACCATCAGGTGTGATAGCAACTAAGTCTTGTTGCTGTAGTTTTTTAATAGCTTTTAATAAAGCCTTTATTGCACCTTTGGAGCTAGAACCACGAAGGGAATAGATTTTAAAAAACTTCACTAAACGGCTAATAATTTCTCCATCAAAGTGTTGGCTAATTAATACATAAACTCTCCTATGTTTATAAAAATGCCTTAAGACTATGGGTTGCATAAACAATTCTCCGTGCCAAAATGCGACAATAAAAGTTTGATTAGCTTTAATAAAGTCTAAGGTTTGTGAAGATATTTTGTATTCAAAGCGGCATACAAATGCAAGCATTCTAACAGCAATAAAAGAAAAAAAAGGAATTCCATAAAGGAATATTTTTTGAAGAAGTATTTTTTGTAGTTTTTTCCTAGTAATTTTCATAATTACATTAATTCACCTATGAGTTGGGCGCCTTTGATTTCAGAAATTTTAACTTTGCAAATTTCTCCTACAAGATTTCTTCCTGCTTTTACCCTAATGAGTTTATTAGTATCACTCCTTCCTTCTAAGAGTTTATTTTGTTCGTCATAGCTTTCAAAAAGAATAGAATGTATATTATTAAGTTCTTTTTGGTTATTTTGAGTGAGAATATCTCTATGCTTATCTTTTAGGAGAATAAGACGCCTTTTAGCTTCTTCTTCATCAATTTCTCCAACTTCTTTATTTTCAATCCATTTAGCAGCCTCTGTATGTGGGCGTGAGGAGTAAATAAAGCTATAGAGTGTGTCAAACTGCACCTTTTCTAATACATCTAAAGTATCTAAAAAATCCTCTTCACTCTCTGTAGGGAATCCAACAATAATATCTGTGCTAATGCTTAGATGGGGGATAAGAGAATACATTTTTTCTACGCGGTTTAAAAACCATTCTTTTGTATATCCTCTTTTCATTTTCTGTAGTATTTTTGTTGAGCCACTTTGTAAGGGCATATGAATGGCTTTACAAAGTTTCGGATTATGCGCAAATTCCTCGATAAATTCATCATCCATATGCAGAGGGTGGGGAGAAGTAAAGCGGATTCTTTGTATGCCATCAATTTGGGAGATTTCATAAAGAAGTTGCGTAAAATTAATTTTTCGATGGGGGATACTAAATCTTTTGCCATAGTTATTGACATTTTGTCCTAATAGCAATATTTCTTTAGTGCCTTGATTGGCTAGACGTTTGGCTTCGTTGATGATTAAATGGGTGGGAATGGATATTTCATTACCTCTTGTGTGGGGAACAATGCAATAAGTGCATTTTTTATCACAACCAATAGAGATATTAATCATTCCTTTAAGGATTGAATTTTGTTTAGAACTGAAAATATAGGAGCTATCATCATAATCAATATCCACCCAAGCAACGCGTTTTTGGTGAATAATTTGGGAGATTTTAGAGACATTCCTAGCCCCTAAGACAAAATCAACAGCTTTGGAACGTTTTAAAATACTCTCACCTAAATGGCTTGCTGTGCAACCACATATGCCTATCTTAGCGTCATTTTTTTTTATCTTTGCATATTGTCCAATTTCTGAAAATAATTTTTTTTCAGGTTTTTCTCTAACACTGCAAGTATTAATTAAAATCAAATCAGCTTCTTGTGGGTTGGTTGTAATTTGATAATTTTCTTTTTCTTCTAGCTCTGCGATGATATGCTCGCTATCACGTTCATTCATGGCACAACCTAAAGTTTGAATATAAAGCTTTTTATTCAAGGGTCAATCTTTACATAATATGTATTTCATACATATAATCGCCTTCATCTAATCCATAACGAACTTCCCTACAATAAGCGTGTTTTCCCTTTTTTGCAAAATATTCTATTAAATTTGTAATTTCTTTATGAGAGTTTTCTTTATCGCAATAAAAAATATCGGTTTTTTTGGCTTCTAACATTTCTTCTAATTTTTTGATAGCTATTTTTACGGGTTTTTGATTAATATGTTCTCGTGCTAATTTAATATCCATAAGTTTTCCTTAAAATTTTTAGAGAAAATGGCTAATTATATATTCTATTTGCTTAAAGAATAATATTTGTCCTTTTAAGAATTTAATAAAGCACTTATAAAGAAAATTTAAGCTAGAATCTTTGCTTTTTAAAGAAGTTAAAATTCATATTTTTTGGTCAAGAAAAGGAAAGATTTGGAAAGGATATTAGATATTATTGAGGGTATTGCTTATGAAAAGGGGTTATCTATAGAGAGCGTTTCATTGGCGGTTAAAGAATCTATTATCAAAGTAGCAAAACAAACTTTAGATTCAAATATCCATTATGATGCTGAAATTGATAAAAAAAATAAAACCCTTCATCTCTATCAAGTTATAAGTGTATGTGCTGATGATGATGAGGTAAAAGAAGATAAAAACAATTTTATTACGCTTTTAGAGGCTAAAAAGCACGATAGTGAGATTAAAGTTGGTGATGAATTACGTTATGAATTAAGTTTAGAAGATATGAGCAGGAGTGCCATTAATGCACTTTTTAGGGAGTTAGAATATAAGATTCAACGGCTTATAGAAACCCAACTTTTTGATAAATACAAAGCCCAGTTAGGAAAAATAGTTAGTGGAAGTGTTGTAAGGATAGATAATCTTGGGAATACTTATATAGAAATTGATGAGATTCGTGTAATTTTGCCTAAAAAGAATCGCATTAAAGGGGAAGAGTTTAATGTAGGGCAAGTTGTGAGTGCTATTTTGCGTCATATTAATATTGATAGGCAAAATGGGATTGTTATTGAGCTTAGTAGAACTACCCCTAAGATGTTAGAAGAGCTTCTAAAATTAGAAGTTCCAGAGATTAAAGATGGTGATGTTGAAATTGTCAATTGTGCTAGAATACCTGGTGAGAGAGCAAAGGTTGCACTAAAGAGTGTTCTAGCAAAAATAGATCCTGTAGGTGCGACTGTAGGTGTTAAAGGTGTGAGAATTAATGCTGTTTCTAAAGAGTTAAAAAATGAGAGCATTGATTGCATTGAATATTCTTCCCAGCCAGAAATTTATATAGCAAGGGCGTTATCTCCGGCATTAGTTATCAGCGTGATTCTTGAGGATAAAAAAGCAATTGTAACCATCTCAAGCGATCAAAAACCAAAAGCAATTGGTAAGAATGGTATTAATATTCGTTTAGCTTCTATGCTTACAGGCTATGAGATAGAGCTAAAGGAAGCAGAAAATACTAATGAGAATTTAGAAAACAATAATAAAGAACAAGAAAACACAAAAAATAATTTAGATATTCTCTCATCACTTTTTAAGGGTTAAATACTTGAAATTTAACCACTTTTAAATATTTTTAACTTAGAATTGCAAAATTTATGAGTAAGGTTTTCTATGATTGGTTTTATGCAAAAACATAAAAAATATTTTATTATCACTGTTTGGGTCAGCACGATAGCCTTTATAGGTGCTGGTTTTGTTGGTTGGGGGAATTATAATTTCTCTTTAACGAATAATGCTGTAGCTATTGTGGGTGATACAAAAATTAGCTTTGAAAAAATGCAAAGAGAATATGGAAGGCTTTATAGTATTTATAATCAATTAATGGGTGGGGAGCTTGATGAAGAACAAGCAAAAAAAATGGGAATTGAAGAACAAGCCCTTAATAACCTTATTATCAATGCACTTATGTTAAATTATGCTCACGATTTAGGACTTAGAGTAAGTAAGGAAGAGATAATAAAAGAGATTACTAGTATGGAGGTTTTTAAAAATAATGAAGTTTTTGATGAGGGGCTTTATAAAAATACCTTAGAAGAGAATCATTTAAGACCTAAGGATTTTGAAGAAAGTGTCCAAGAGAGTTTATTGCTCCAAAAACTCAATGCACTTTTAGATATGCCCCTTACTCCCTTAGAAGAAGATATGTTAAAGGCAGCTTATTTTGTTGAAGATTGGGTGCAAATTAAAGTATTAGATAAAAAGGATATTAAATTTGTTGCAAAAGAAGAGGATATTAAAAAATATTGGGAAGAAAATCAAGATATTTATCAGACACAGAGAGGTTATGAAATTTCTAGTGTAAGTGTTAATGTTAAAGATATAAATTATAATGAAGAGGATATTAAAAAATATTATGAAGATTTTAAGAATCAATTTCTTAATGAGGAAGGGCAGGTTTTGCCTTTTTTAGAAGTAAAAAATAGAGTGATTGAAGATTATAAGGATTCACAAGCTCAAAAGGAAGCGTTAAAAGAATATATTAGTTTGCGTAAAGGTGAAAATCAAAAGGCAAAAAATTCTATTGTTTATGAGGGGGATAATCGTTATGGTGTTGAGTTTATAAATCTTTTAAGCCAAGCTAATGAAAAGGAAACGCTTAAGCCCATTAAAGTTAATGATTCCTATATTACCGCAGAGGTGCTTAAGATTATCTCTAGTCAATCAAAAACTTATGAAGAGGCTAAAAATGATGCTAGAGAAGATTATGTGAGTTTTGAAAAAGCAAAAATTTTAGAAGAAAATGCAAAAAAGGAATTGGTAAATTTTAAGGGGATTGATGTTGGTTATGTGAATAAGGATACTACAGAAGTATTTAAGGGGTTAGATAAAAATGAAAGTAGAGATTTTATTAATCAACTCTTGAGTGTAAAAAAAGAAAAAGGATACATTCTGCTAACAAATAAAGCAGTTTTGTATCAAATTTTACGACAAAGAGTTAAAAAATCTGATATAATTTCGCATAATTTGGAATTTCTTATCCAAAATGGCATTCAAGTCAAAGGAAGATTGGTTGAATCAGAATTTTTAGAGTATTTATCAAAGATTTATAAAGTTGTTAGAAACTCTAAGAATTAAAATGGAATAGCATTATAAAGGAATACTCTTGGAACAGACCATTTTAGGTATTGATATTGGCTCAACAAAAATTTGTGCAATTATCGCCACTTCTAAAGACAATGTACCGCACATTATTGGCACAGGTTGTCATAAATCTCAAGGTCTAAAAAAGGGTTCTATTACCAATATCGAACAAGCTAGTCGTGCTATAAAAAATGCTGTTAATGATGCTAAAAGGGTAGCTGGAACAACTATTGATAAAGCTGTTATTTCTATTTCTGGAGTTTATACTAGAAGTGTTAATAGTTCAGGTATTGTGAATATTCCTAATAATGAGATTGGAATTAAGGAAATAAATCGCGTTATACAAACTGCACTTTACAATGCTTCAATCCCTAGTGAATATGAGGTTATTCATATTTTGCCTTATAATTTCAAACTTGATGAGCAAGATTTTATTGATGATCCAATGGGAATGACAGGTGGTCGTTTAGAAGTTTTTGTTAGGATTGTAACGGTGCAAAAGTCAAGTTTAGGAAATTTACGCAAAGCAGTCAAAGCTGCTGGGGTTGAAATTGAAAATATTGTTTTATCTGCTTATGCTTCCTCAATAGCTGTTTTAAGTGAAGATGAAAAAGAGCTTGGAGTTGCTTGTATTGATATGGGTGGAAGCACTTGTGAGTTGATGATACATGCCGGAAACTCTATGCGGTATAATGATTTTTTAGGCGTTGGTTCTAATCATATTACTAATGATTTGGCGATGGCACTCCATACCCCCCAAACTATTGCTGAAAAAGTAAAGATAGAATATGGGAAAGTTTATAAAAAGCAAGAAGATTTAGAAAATGTTATAGAAATTCCTGTAATTGGCGGGGATGATGGAGCAACCCATCAAGTTTCTTTAGAATTAGTCAATGATGTTATTTATGCAAGGGTGGAAGAAACTTTAATTATTCTTCTTAAAAATTTTGAGCAAAGTGGGCTTAAAGAACAATTGGGAGGTGGTATTGTTTTAACCGGTGGAATGACTCATTTAGAAGGTTTAAGAGAATTAGCATCTTCATTATTTGGCATTCCTGTTCGTCTTGCTAAACCTTTAGAAATTGAAGGCTTGTTTGATAATCTTAAAGGTCCAGAGTTTGCAACAGCCATTGGATTAATCCTCTATGCTTCTGGAAAATATACAAATTATGAGATTGATTCAGAGAAGAAAATACGTTATAAAAGTGATAAAGTAGCTGAAGAATTAACACCATTTAATAAGACGCCTATGGCTTCTGCTTCAACACTTAATCCTCTTCATGAGAAGATGGGAGCGACAGTGGCGGTTAATAGCGTTTCTAAAAGTGCTACAGATATTAAGCAGGATTTGTCTAAAATTACAGAAATTAAAAAAATACAAGTTAGGAATAATAATCTCTTTTCCCAAGTATGGCAGAGATTAACCCAAATGTTTTGAGATTTTAAGAAGGAGTAGATATGATAGAGATTCAAGAAGTTAATCCTAATGACTTTAGTGCTAAAATCAAGGTAATTGGTGTTGGTGGTGGTGGTAGCAATATGGTAGCACATTTAATTAACACAGGAACTTATGATGGAATTGAGTTGGCTGTTGCAAATACTGATGCCCAGGCTATTAGCACATCTAATGCTCCTATTAGAATTCAACTTGGTGCGAAATTGACTAAAGGTTTAGGTGCTGGAATGAAACCTCAAGTAGGAAAGGATGCTGCTTTAGAGAGTTATGAGGATTTAAAGATCTTTTTAGAAGGCACAGATATTGTTTTTATTTCTGCCGGACTTGGTGGAGGAACAGGCACAGGTGCAGCACCTATTATTGCTAAAGCAGCTAAAGAAGCTGGTGCATTAACGGTTTCTATTGTTACTAAGCCTTTCAAGTGGGAAGGGAGGCAGAGGGCAAGATTAGCTGAAGATGGGTATAAAGAACTTAAGGCAGAGAGTGATTCTATTGTTGTGATTCCTAATGATAAACTTCTTTCTATTGTTGATAAAAATCTTGGATTGAAAGATAGTTTTAGGATTGTCGATGATGTGCTAGTGCGTGCTGTAAATGGTATGAGTGGAGTAATTCTTTCTCATAGTGCAGGGGATATTAATGTGGATTTTGCCGATGTCAAAACCGTGATGAATCATAAAGGATTGGCATTAATGGGTATTGGGGAAGCAAGTGGAGCAGATGCTGCTAGGGAGGCGATTAAAATTGCTATCGAATCCCCACTTTTTGATAATATGTCTATTAATGGAGCAAAAGGGGTATTAATACATTTTTATTTTAATCCGGATTATCCAATTTATGAGATGCAAAATGCAATGGAGATAATTTACGAAAATACTGATCCAGAAGCAGAAGTTATTTTTGGAACGACAACCGATGAAAGTATAGAACGTGATAAAGTTAGAGTTACCATTATAGCTACTGGATTTGAAAAAGAAGCCCTCCAAAATATTTCTGCAGAAATTGACGCAGCACCTCTTAAGCTTGTGAGTCCGAAAGATATGAGTCAAAAGATTAATCAAGTGGATATGGTAAAGAAAAAAGTCAGTGGGGCAGATTTTATAGGAGAAGAAATGTTGGATGTCCCAACTTTTTTGCGTAACCAAATGGATTAAAATCATTAAGGAGATTTGCATTCTTGAATGCTTTTCTTTGGCTATACCTGTCAATAACCAAAAATAAATTTCTTTATTTATAGCTTTATTTTATAAAATATAAGCAAGTTTTTAATAATTGTTATTTTGTAGTTGAAAAATACAATCATTTTTGATAAAGCTCTTTTTAAATCAAAACACTTTGAAATAAAAAGGATTTAACCCTCATTAGGCTTACGCTACTTTTAATCTATTCTCTTATTTTGTGGTTGTTCTTTAGGGTTTTAAAATTTATATGAAGTTTAGTAGCTTCTTTGAGTGAGTAAAAGCACATTTTAAAACTTTCATTTTGCTTTTTTATAGGGGGTATTTATGCAAGAGCATAAGAAAATAAATTCTAAGTAGATTTTTACTCCACAGTTACGCTTTTGGCTAAATTTCTAGGCATATCTACATCATTGCCCAATCTTAAAGAAACTTCTAGTGCAAAAAGCTGTAATGCTACCATCATTTCAAAAAATTCTTCCATATAAGTTTGTGCTTGGGATGTTTTAATCCAATCATCACTCCCTTCATAATATTCAGAAGTAACAGCACAAATTGTCGCATCTCTAGCACTAAGTTCTTCCACATTGCTTTTTATTTTCTCATATAAAAGGTTTTGTGGCATAAGTGCTACACAAAATAATCGTGTATCTGCTAAGGCGATAGGTCCGTGTTTCATCTCTCCACTTGGATAGCCCTCCGCGTGGAGATAGCTAATTTCTTTGAGTTTTAACGCCCCCTCTAGGGCTAAAGGATAGAAAATGTCTCTCCCGATAAAAAAGAAGCCATGTCCGTGCAAATACCGCTTTGTAAGACGTTTAATATGTTCGTGCATTTTAATATTAACTTTGGTTAAATGGGTAGCTTTAAACATACTTTGAATGATTTTTTGAGCTTCAGTTTTTGGTAATATTCCTTTTATCTGTGCTAAGAATCCTGCTAATATCCATAAAACCATTACTTGTGTTGAAAAGGCTTTAGTGCTTGCAACTCCCTTTTCAATCCCAGCTCTTGTAAGGATTGTTGTATGACTTTCTCTTACAATACTACTATTATCGACATTACAAATACTAAGGGTTTGGAATCCTTGTCTTTTAATCAGCTTTAAAGCTTCTAGTGTATCTGCGGTTTCACCACTTTGTGAGATAACAACAAATAATTCTCCACTATTTAAAATAGGCTCTTTGTAGCGAAATTCACTAGCGATTTCGACTTTAGTTTTAATTTTTGCTATTTTTTCTAGTAAATAGCTCCCAGTTAGTGCAGAATGATAACTTGTTCCACAAGCACATAGGGTAATAGAGGAAATGGATTGTAAGTCTATAGCTCTTAGCTCCTCTAAGATAAAGCAATCTTCTTGCACTCTCCCTATCATTGTTTCTAATAAAACTCTGTGTTGTTCATAAATCTCTTTTTCCATAAAAAAAGCAAAACCATCTTTTTGTGCGGTTAATTTGTCTTGTAATAAGGGTTGGATATTCTCTAGGTTTTTAAAATTTTGTAGATTCATAGCTCCTATTGCACCATCTTGTAGATAGCTTACTTCTGTAACAAGTCCTATTAAAGGTGCATCAGAAGAAGCAAAAAAGATTTCATTGTTATTTTTACCAATAATAAGGGGTGAGCCATTTTTAGCATAATAAATAGTATCTGCAGATTTTTGGGTGATAAGTAAGATGGCATAAGCACCTTTGAGATTGTGAATGGTTTTTGTGAAAGCTTCAAGAATGTTTTGGGATTTTTCTACATAGGATTCAAATAAATGCACAATCACTTCGGTATCTGTTTGGGAGATGAAATGCTTTCCTTCTTTTTGGAGAGATTCTTTAAGGCTTTGGTAGTTTTCAATAATCCCATTATGGACAATATTGCTAAAAGTCCCAAAATGTGGATGCGCATTTACTTCTGTTGGTTTTCCATGTGTTGCCCAACGCGTATGCCCTATGCCAAGCCCAAAACCTTCAGAAGTAAAGTTGTGGCATTTTCTCTCTAAATTACTAATTTTTCCTACCGCCTTAAAGGTTTGTAAATTCCCCTCTGATAAGATAGAAATTCCAGCAGAATCATAACCGCGATATTCTAATTCTTTTAATCCATTTAAAAGCATAGATTTTTTTTCAGAATTTCCTATATAACCAACGATTCCACACATATATATATCCTTAAAGAATTTTTTAGATTCTTGCATAAAATTTGTAAAAGAAAAGTAAATTAGGCATGAATTGTAAATACCCAGTTTTAAAAGATAGGCGTTTTTTAGTTATTATCTAATATAATTACTATTATAAATTAAAGTTGGTTGAATGTTGCGAGATGTTTTTTATATAGGGGGATATGATCCTCGAAGTTATCGTTATTATTATATGTTACTCAAAAAGAATCTTTTGAAGCAAAATGCTATTAATAACCTTAATTTAGAGATTTCTTCTTGTATTAATAAGGCACAAACTCCCTTTTGTAAAATTACGCATCAACAATCTTTAAGTTATTATTATTTTTTAGAGTGGAATGCAATTGTTAAAAAATATTGGTCAAAGAATCTTTTAGATTTTATTTTAGATTTTATATATTTTTTAAAAATGTATATTTTATCAGGGATTTTTGTTACTTTTATTAAAGAATCTAAAGTGCAGTTAGTCGCTGGACTTTATCCTATTTTCTATTTTATTTTTGGGTATAGCATAGCTTTTGTTTTGGCTTATTTTGTATTTTTAACCCTTAAGGAGTGGAATCTTTTTGTTGGAATTTTTATAGTTATTGTGATGATATTTGTTTGTAGTAAGCTTATTATTTATGGGGGGAAGAAAATAGCGGTTTTTTGGCTTTCAAATATATATGTTTTTTGCGCAAAATATGCCTTAAATAAGATTGATGAGATGGGTTATTTAAATGAGAGTTTTGCAAAAGTGATTTATGAAAAATTCAAGGAACATCAAAATATTAGGGATTATGAACTTATTTTATCTGCCCATAGTGTAGGGACAATCCTAGCTGTTAATGTAGTTGCAAAAGTTATTACAATGGCTAATCAAGAAGGTATTTCTTTAGAAAAGTTTAAGCTATTAACGCTTGGAGAATGTATTCCTTTGGTGAGTTTTCAAAAAAACTATCAAGCTTTTAGGGAAGATTTAGAGCTTTTGGTAAATACCCCTATTGTGTGGTTTGATATTACTTCAGCCATTGATGGTGCTTGTTTTCCTCTTGTAGATTTTATAAAAATTGCTAAGATTGAAGCAAAGTTCCCCCCTATTTATCTCCCGGCTAGATTTCATAAACTTTTTACACCCCAAAGTTATAAAAAGATTCGTAAAAATAGATATCTAGCACATTTTTTGTATCTTTATGCCACGGAAATAATAGGAGTCTATGATTATTTTAATTTTATTGGTGGGGCTGATACTTTAGAAGCTAAACTTTTAAGGAGTAAGAATGAATGAATGCCCTTTTTTCCCAAAACCTCATAAAAATAAAGCAACTTTATGGACTACCTTTTTTCTTAAAAGGAGATCTTGGCTTGATGGATTATATGAGAAAAGCTACACAATGAAATCTGGGAGAGTTAAAATGCCCGGATTTGATTTGTATATTGCTAATCACCCCCAAGATATTAGAAGGATAATGGTTGATGAGGTAAGAGATTTTCCTAAAAGTGATTTATTGCACGAATTATTAAGCCCGCTTTTAGGGGAGAGTATTTTTACAACAAATGGGGAGTTATGGGAGAAACAAAGAGAGCTTTTGCGTCCATCTTTTGAACAAGCAAGAATCACAAAAGTATTTGGTTTAATGAAAGAGGCTGTTGATGAGATGATGCAAAAAATTCATCAATATCCTAATAATAGCATTATTGAGATTGATGAAATAATGACTTTTGTAACTGCTGATGTAATTTTTAGAACAATTATGTCTAAAAGGCTTGATTCTCTAAAAGGTAAAGAAGTCTTAGAGGCTTTTGCTATTTTTCAAAAGGAGACTGTCCATACGGCTATTTGGAAAATGTTTTGTTTCCCTAAGTGGTTATCTTATATTCTTGGTGAGAAGAAGAGAATGAAAGCTGGAGAAGTTATCCGCAAAGCTTTAAGTGATATTATTAAACCGCGCTATGAAGAGATTCAAAGGGGAGAGAAGGGAGAGTATCAAGATATTTTGTCCTCTTTATTAGAAGTAGTGGATAAACAGAGGAAACAAAGATTTAGTTTTGAAGAGATTTTAGATCAAGTGGCTATGCTTTTTTTAGCTGGTCATGAGACAAGTGCGAGTGCTTTGAGTTGGACTCTTTATATTTTAAGTATAGCACCCAAAGAACAAGAGATTGCCTATAAAGAGATTTGTGAAGTTGTTAAAGAAGAGGAATTTAGTTTGCAACATTTAAGAAAAGTGAAATATTTAACGAATATTTTTAAGGAGTCTTTGAGGCTTTATCCTCCTGTTGGATTTTTTGCCCGCACGGCTATAAAGAAAACAAAAATTAGGAATAAACTCCTTAAAGAAGGCTCTGGTGTGGTGGTAGCCCCTTGGCTTATACAGAGGCATAGTGATTATTGGAAGAATCCTCACGAGTTTGACCCCTCAAGGTTTGAAGAGAAGCAAGGGATTATAAAAGATACCTATATTCCTTTTGGTATGGGTGAGAGGATTTGCATAGGGCAAGGCTTCGCTATGCAAGAAGCAGTGTTGATTTTAGCCAATATTTTAAGGACTTATAAGATAGAATTGCAAGAGAATTTCGTTCCAGATGTTGTAGGTCGTTTGACAATCCGTTCTAATAATGGAATGTATATTAAATTCACAAAGAGAGAATAAATAAACAATGAGAGAAAAATTAGCCGGAACTCTTTTGCTTTGCATTCTTGTGCCTTTGATGATTATAGGCTATTTATTCATTGTCATCGTAGGGATTTTTGGCAAAGTTAGTCGTGTGCGGCAAGGGGTTAGAGCTTTAGATCATTTTGTAAATGCAACATTATTTAATGGATACGCTTGGGAATCTATTTCTTCTCATGCATGGAGAGAGAGGGAGAAAAGGTGGGCAAAGATTGTTATACAAATCACTGATTTATTTCAAAAAAATCATTGCAAACGCGCTAATCAAAGGGAGCAACCTGTCATTGATCTAATCTTGCATAAAGGTCTAAACCAACAAACTATAGGTAAGCAATTATAGGGACTAAAGATGAAGGTTTATTTATTTACAGGTGCTGCTGGTTATATTGGGTCGCATACAGCCTATGCTTTTTTGCGGAGTTGTGATTGTAAAATTATTATTTTGGATAATTTAAGCACCGGTTTTATAGAAAATATTTTCTTTTTACAGCAGAGTTTTTCTAATAGGGTAGAATTTATACAAGGTAATTTTGGTGATAGGGTGTTATTAGAGAGTATTTTTAAGCAATATTCTTGTAAGGCAGTTATTCATTTTGCCGGGAGCTTGATTGTTGCAGAATCAGTGCAAAAGCCTTTAATGTATTTTTATAATAATGTTGCTAATACTTTAATCCTTTTAGAAGCTATGCAAAAATTTAATATTCATCGCTTTATTTTTAGTTCTACGGCTGCAGTTTATGGAGAACCAACACAAAAGGATTGTATAGCAGAGAGTGCTATAACGTATCCTATTAATGCTTATGGGGAATCTAAACTTATGGTGGAGAAGATTTTATCGCATTTTGAGGTGGCTTCATCAGAGTTTAGAAGTGTTATTTTGCGTTATTTCAATGTCGCGGGTGCTTTAATGGATAGCCCTAAATTAGGACAAAGGACGAAAGATGCTACCCATCTTATTAAAATTGCGTGTGAATGTGCAGTGGGAAAACGCAAAGAGATGGGAATCTTTGGGGATGATTATCCTACCTATGATGGAACTTGCATCCGTGATTATATTCATATTGATGATTTAGCTAATGCACATTTTGAAGCCTTAAAAACATTAGAGCAAACTTCACGCTCACAAATTTATAATGTAGGATATGGCAAAGGTTTTAGCGTTAAAGAGGTGATAGAGTGTGTAAAAGCTGTTAGTGGGGTGGATTTTGTTGTGAGGATTCAACCAAGAAGAGCAGGAGATCCTGCAGTTTTGGTGAGTGATAATAAGAAGATTTTATCATCTACACAATGGAGACCCCAATACGCTAATTTAGAAATTATTTGTAAAAGCGCTTATTTATGGGAGAAAAGCTTAATTTGAGAGTTTTCCATAAAAACTTCCATTGATTTGTGTATTATCAATAAGATAGCTTCTAAATTTCTTATAAAGTTGCAGATTGATTTTATACTTTTTAGTGGCTTTCCAAAACTTATCTAAACTTTCTTGAAAAGTTAATTCGTCAATATCATAAAAGGCATTTCCGCAAACTTTAGTAGGGCAATTATGCAAAAGGGCAGATAAGCCTGTTGTGCTATTGATAACGATGCAACCTAAAGCATTATGGAGAAGAGTTGGTAAGTGGGAATCATGGATGTAGATAACGCGATGGGTAATATTATATTTTTTCGTTTGTCTTTTGATAAAGTTTTTATAGTTACGATACCCTCTATCCATAGGATGATGCTTGATAACTAAAAAGTGTTTGGGTTTAGAGTTTTTGGCAAAAGATTTAATGGTATTTTTAATAAAGTTTTCAATCCTTCTACCTGTGAAGTGATTTTTAATTTGCGTATCATTATGGACTTGTAAAATGGCAATAAAGTATTTTTTCTTTGAAGCTAAGATACGTTTATTATCGTTTTTTTCACTCCAAATATAAAGCCATTTTCTAAAAAGTGATAAAAACCAAGGGAACATTTCTTTGGGACTAAGACTTCTATGGTGGAGTAAGTTGTTAAAATACCAGCTGAAGCAAAAGGAAGCAAACCAATATAAAAAGCTAAACCAAGCCATATTTCTAAAAGAGTGTTGAACTTTTTTTATCGGGAATGTAGTTTGCTCGCTGTATTGCAGATAGAAATTTTTACTTTTTGGAATTTTAGAGTAAGCATTAACCCCGCTTTTTTCAAAAGTAATGAAATCTGGACGGATATAGCCTTCTTCAAACACATAGCATGGGATTTGTAAAATTTTAGCAAGGTCAAGGGATATTTTGTGAATAGGGCGACAATCATTAAATAAAATAATGCATTCAATTGCGTATTTTTTAATAATTTTTTCTAAAAATTCAGGAAAAGCCTCGAAGCTTTTACGATAGGTTAAGGCATTAAATGGATAAAATAAGAAATCTCCCCCATTAAAATTAATCTTATAAACTTTGCAATCTTGCTCTTTAAGTTTTTTTGATAAAGAATAGAAAAATGGTCCCACAGGACCTTGCAAAAGAAGTATATTTTGAGATTGAAATTTTTTAATTATGTTATCTAACCGCATTTCACTTTCTCTAGTTAGGGGGGGGGGTGTAATGCCCACCCCCTCCCCCTTTTTTTAGTTTTTAATCATTTATTAATATCTAATATTACTTTTGTAGCAATAGCGATTTGGTAAAGAATTTGTGTTAGGATGCTTGTAATCTGCAAGTTTCTGCCTGTCTCTATAGCAGGTAGGACTAATAATGAATCTCCGGGATTTAATCCCGGAGCACTAGAGAGAGCATACCAACTACCATTATAACGTTCCGCTTTACCATTGGCTCGTATGAGTAAAATCCTTTTTTTATTTGCCCTTTCTGTGAAATCACCGGCTAATTTAATGTAGTATTGTAGGTTTTTATTGGGTTCATAAATAAAAGCTCCGGGAATGGCTACTTCACCTTGAACAAGCACAAGATTATTTTTCGTTGGGATATTAATAATATCACCTTCTTCTAATATAGTAGTAGCATAAGCCTCTTGGCTATCAAGAACGATTTGTCCTTTGGGTTGTATATTTTTAGCCCTTTGGATAAATTCTAATATCATATTAGCTTGACTACTTCTTACAGCTGATTCTTGTGTTGTTATAGAAGATGAGGTTAGTGCAAGTGTTTCAAGCTCTTTTAGTTGAGACTCTATTAATTGCTTTTGAGAGTTTGCGACACTTTTGCGGAAAACTTGAATAGCCTCTATATTGGATTGTTTATTGACTTTAATTAGTCTAATAAGCTCTTTAAGTGTTGTGCCTTTTTTGATTATAAGGGAATGTAAGCCATCGTGTTCGCCTTCAATAGAGACGCTAATATTTTTACTATTGTAATCTGGGCGAAATTCTATTTCATCCCCAGTTTTTAATAAGACATTTTGGAACTGATTTTTATTATAAGAGATAATATCTAAAATATTATTTGGAAGATAAGAGCGGACAATGGCATTGGTTACTATGGGTTTAGCACCAGAGATAATGGCAATATCCTCTAAGGTTTTAATATCATCTTTTAATTCAAATCGGTAAGGCTTTTGCACTTCTCCCTTAACTGAAACATATTCTTGGAGATTTTTTACTAAAATAACATCACCTGTTCTAAAAGGAAATAACTGCACTTTGCCATTTAAGAGAAAATTGTATAAATCTACTTTTAAAACCGGTTTGTTATCACGTAGTATTTCAATATCTCTAAAACTACCATATTCTAAATTAATTCCACCGGCTTTATCTAGGTATTGCACGATAGAATCTGAACTTAATCCTTGGTAGAGACCGGGTTTATTCACATTTCCTGTAACAAAAATAGAGACATTTTGATAAACATTCATATCTGCATAAACAAATACATTGTTTTTATAAATTTTAGCGATACTAGATTTTAAGACTTTTACTAAATCCCCATTCCTAACACCCAAAAGATTAACAGCTCCAACCGCTGGAATGAAAATATTTCCTTGAGAATCTACCATTAATTCTTGATGAAATTCAACAGCACCCCACATTCTGAAGTTTATCTTATCGCCTATAGCAATTTTATAATCTGGATTGTAAAGGAATTGAGAGGCTTGGGTGAAGTTCCCATTAAAGAGATGGAAGCCAAATACTACTTTTGTAATTGCTGAATTTTGAATAGAATAGGGGGCATTTTGGGGGTTTAGTGTTTGGTCGTCGGTTGTTGTCATATCTGTTGGTTTAGCGGATATTGTTTCTGTATTATTTTGTGCTTGAGTAGAAATTTGAGGAATATTAGCAGAAATTGTAGAGGGATCTATGCTATAACCAAAAGAAAAAAGAAGTAAATAAATAAATAAGAATTTTAATAAAGTTTTCATTAATATCTGTGCTCCTCTATAATCATATTGATAAGTTTTATAATCCCAAATAAAAGTGCTAAAATAACAAAAATTGTAAGAATATTATAGAGTTTTTTGGGATAAGTTGGGGATTGTGGTTCATTAGCCCCTTGTATGACAACAAGTTGCTTAATCTTGCGACTTGATTCAATACGTGCTGCTTCGATAGCTTTTAAAGCAGTAGTATAAGCATCTTGTGCAAATTTTACTTGAATACTTAAATCTTGGAATTTAGCTATTAGATCATTTAGTCGTTTGGAGGCTTTAGAAGAGATTATTTTTGAAACCTCTTTGTCTAATTGTCTTTGCAGGGCTTGAATTTCGGATTTTAAGAGAATGATTTGGGGTGCATTATCATTAAGATAGCTTTGTATTGTAAAGAGTTGTGATTCTTTTTGGGCTAATTTACTTTCAATATCAGCGGTTAATTTTGCTTTAGCCTCAGCTTCTTTTAAAGGATCAAAAACTCCATATTGACTTTGAAAAGTCAATAAGGCATTTTGGGAATTTTGCAAGCGCTCTTTTGCATTAGAGAGTTCTTTTTCTGCAAAAATCATTTGCTCTCTTGCGGCTTTGTGAGAGATTTCATTGACGAAACGTTCAGATTGTTTTAAAATAGTATTAGCGATAGTTTGTGAATCTTGGGGAGTGAAGCCCTCAACTTCAATTTCTAATAATCCAGAATCTGGGTTTAATACAATTTTTGTGCGATTTTGATAGAATTTTAAAAAGGTTTCTATACTATTATTGTGAGATAGAGTAAAAAATAAATCTAGTTTTTTCTTCTCATAGAGTGTGCGTAAATCAATCTCTTTATCTAGTATTTTTAACATATCTATAGAATGAATATATCGTTGTAGGAATAAAATATCTTCTCTAGCTCCTGTGTTGATACCTACAAGGGAAGCTAGACCTAAAGCAGGTGCAATATCATTATTGACAGAATGAACACTTAAAATAATAGAGCTTACATAGCGATCAGAAGCTATGAAAAGATAATAAATCACAACGGGAATCATTAATACATAGACAATTTTGAAGCTTTTAAAAAAGGGTAGTGTCTTTTGAAAAGTGGGTTGTTTTTGAAATAGTCTTTCTAGTTTTCCCATTTATTGTCCTTGATAGATTTGGATACCTTCATCAACATCATCATAGATTGTAGCAACCCCTTCTTTTAAAATAATAATTTTATCACACCATTTTTTAATTTCTGTAACATCGTGAGAGACAATAATGACTTTTGCATTACTTAGTTTTTCTTGGTAAAGTGCCTCACTTTTTTTCTTAAAAGTAGGATCTCCCACGGCTCCTGCTTCATCTACTAAATAATAATCAAAATCAAATGCCATACTCATTCCAAAAGTTACTCTAGCACGCATACCAGAAGACAGAACCCCAACAGGCTCATCAAAAAATTTTCCAATTTCTGCAAAATCTTCTACAAAAGTAACTTTTTCTCTTAGTTTATCTCCTTTGTTGCCATAAACACGTGCAAGGAATTTTATATTATCTCTAGCACTAAGGGAAGCTTGAAAAGAGGAGCCAAGTCCTATAGGAAAAGATATTTTTTTATCTGTAATGACCTTGCCCCTATCTGGCATATCCATTCCCCCTAATATTCGCATCAAAGTTGATTTTCCAGCACCATTTCTACCCATAAGCCCAATACTACAATCATCAGGAAATTCAAAGCTTAAGTCTTTAAAAACATAATGCCTTTTTCCATTGCTTAAGGGATAAGATTTTGTAACATTTTTAAATGCAATCATTTGATACGTCCTAGATATTTATACCTAAAATAATAATACCAAAGCCCAATAAAAAGAATAATGATACTAAAAGAAAAAGGATAGATAAAACTAACGCCTGGTATGTGAGGATACCCTCTAAAATAATTTTCTCGCAGGATTTCTAGGAATTGTAATATAGGATTATAAAGTAAAACATCTACAATATGATTAGGTAAAATCCATAGAGGATATAAGACAGCTGAAGCAAAGTATAAAATATTAATTCCATAGTTAATAAAAATTTGTGTATATTCTAATTCACTACTAAGAAAAGCTAAACAAACTCCCAAGCTAAAGCCTAAAAATGCTAATCCTATAAAAGCAATCACAACTTCTAAAAAATTCATAGGCAAAATGGGTAAATCTAAAAACCAACCAAAGCCAACCATAAATAAGACAAAAACTGTAAAATAAATACATACTTCTAGTAATGCCCTAGCAATGAAAATATGAATAGGTTTAACGGGTTTATATGCCATTAAAGCAAGGTTGGCAGAAACTCCTGCCATAATTTGTTGGATAATATTTCTAAACATAAAAAAGGGGACAAATCCAGTTACTAAAAACATTTCAAAAGGGACTTGTGGAACACTTCTAGCACGAATAAGTGTAAAAATAATAAGAAAAAAAATAATATGAGACATTGGTTCCCCAATTATCCAAAAATAACCAAGTCTTTTATTTTTTCCAAATCGTGTTTTTAATTCACGTAAAAACAAAGCACCTATAATATGAGTCATCTAAAGCCTAATTTCCAAATTTTACACAATCTGCATTATTATATTCTAAATTAGCTTAAAATACACATATCAAAGAATTGACAAAAGTTTTTGTAAGCTGCTATAATTTTTAGCCTTTCTTAAAAGTTTAATCTGGATGTTTGTTGTGAAACTTATAAAAATTCTATTCTTATTTTTAGCATCTTTGATAGATTTGTTGGGCGAACAAATCAATATTGATGAGGAGAGTTTTAAATTTCAACCTAATAAAAATGTAAAATTCCTTATTTTAGATAATAATATGAAGATTAGAGAAATTATAGATATTAATACACAACAAACAAAAAAACTTGATTTAATACTGCCTAATAATGAAAATTTTTATATTACCATTTTGCAAGATGATTCCCAAGATATGACTGAGCTTGTGGAATCTTTAAAAAATAATAATTTAGAGGATAAAATATCAAGAGATAAAAATAGTCTAGCTAATTCTAGTGCAGTAGAAATTAATCAAAAAACAGCTTATGAGGGCTATTTTGAACGCAATCGGTTTTTTAGCGAATTTTTAGGATTTGAACCTGATAAGTTTAATTACATTTTACCCTTTAATGTAAGTCATAATAAAGAGCCAAAACAAAGTAAAAAAGTCGAGGCAAAATTTCAAATTAGCATTAAAAAGCGGTTATATAGTAATTTGTTTGTTAAAGATTTAGATTTATATTTTGCTTACACGCAAAGGAGTTTTTGGCAGCTTTATGATAATAAAAATTCTCGACCATTCCGGGAGAGCAATTATGAACCAGCTCTTTATCTTAGTTATCTTACCAAAGAGTATCCTTTATTTTTCCATAGAATCGATGTTGGCTATGTGCATCAAAGTAATGGGGGGAATTTGTTAAACTCTAGGAGTTGGGATAGGCTTTTTATAAAGGGAACTTATAGTAAGGATAATTTTGTTATGGGTTTAAAGGCGTGGTATAGAATACCAGAAAAGATAGAGAAAGATGATAATCCTGATATTACGAATTATTTAGGTTTTGGGGAGTTATCTTTGGGGTATTTATACTCTAAGCATCTCCTCACCCTTTCTATAAGGAATAATCTAAAATATTCTAATAAAGGAGCTATTTTAGTGGATTATTCTTATCCTATTTACAAAAATTTTTATCTTTATTTGCAGTATTTTAATGGTTATGGAGAGAGCTTGAGTGATTATAATAATTCCATTAACCGATTTGGGATAGGGGTGCTTTTAAATCGTTAAGACAAAAAGCCCTAAGTAGAGCTATTTTTTCTTTTTCTTTTTTTCTTTTTTATCATTTTCTACAGAAAAGGATTTTACGCTTGAATAATGTGTAACAATTCCCGGGTCAGCTAATAAGCAAACACTTGTAGCGTCTTTATCTTCATAATCAATCTTTGATAAAAGGATTCTAGCAAGATTTATTCTTGCACGTTTTTTATCATTAGAATCTACTATAAGCCAAGGTGCAAAAGGGGTATGTGTGCGGGAAAACATCTTTTCAAAAGCTTCTGTATATTCATCCCATAAGTTGAGTGAAAGCTCATCAATAGGACTTAATTTCCATCGTTTTAATGGCTCATCTTTACGACTTTCTATTCTCTTTTTTTGTTCTTCTCTTCCAACATCTAAGAAAAATTTAAACAAAATATAACCACTTTCAATTAGCATTTGTTCTAAATGAGAGACTTGAATAATAAATTCTTTATATTGTTCATTGGTGCAAAAGTTCATTACTTTTTCTACTCCAGCACGATTATACCAGCTTCTATCAAAAAATACTATTTCTCCACCATTTGGCAATTCATCAATATATCTTTGAAAATACCATTGTGTTTTTTCTACGTCACTAGGTTTTTGTAGAGCTACTACTCTTGCACCTCTAGGATTTAAATGTTCTCTTAAGGCTTTGATCGTCCCACCCTTTCCGGCTGCATCCCTTCCTTCTAAAATGACAATAATCTTTTTTTGGTATTTTTTAACCCAATTTTGTAGTTTGATAAGTTCTATTTGTAGTTTTTCTATTTCTTTTTCATAAAACTTTTTGTTTAACTTTCCTTTTGCATTATACACTTCTTCTGGATTTTCATCTTCTGGTCTAACCACTAACACTTTACTCATAATCACCTCCAAATAAATTCTAAAGCTAAGTTATTTTACTATTAAAAAGATTAAATTCTACCTTAAAGGATTAGAAATTGAATAGCCTATTTTGTGTGGGAGAAAAGTTTTATACCCTAAAGCCTCTTAGGGATTTTTCTATCCGTTACGGAGAAAACATATTGGGGAAGATTCATCAAATCGTTTTTTCTGATTTAGAGCCTATGGATTTTCATACTCTAAGATTTTTATTACAAGACTCTAAGCAGTGTTTGATTTTATCCCCTAAGGAATGTTTTTCATTAATTTTAGAATGGATAAATCAAAATTATACTGCATCTATGCAAGAAGAAGTTAAGGGTTATAAGATAATTTGTGGGGAGAAAAAAGTATTTTTACAAGATTATCCTAAAGATTATGAAGGTGCTTTTTATCATAAACACCTTATTTTATTCCTTTTGGGGTTGGATTGTAAAAGTGCTTTAGAGTTGCTTAAGCCTATAATGAAAGCCTTTGAAGTAGATTTAGAAATAATGAGTGATTTTTCAGGATTAGAGGTTTTAGTTGCTAAAAATGGTGATTTAGAAAACTTTTTAGTAGAGGTTAATAATGTTTTTGGGAATAAAATTGTTCCTAGTTTTAATTTGACAAAAACTATTATTCATCTTTTAAAATCCTCTCATCAAAAGATTACTACCGCAGAGAGTTGCACAGGCGGTTTGTTGGCTTATTATTTGACAAGGGAGTCTGGCTCTAGTGAGGTTTTTGATGGGGGGGTAGTAAGTTATGCAAACTCTATTAAAGAATCTTGGCTAAAAGTTTCTTCTAATGCTCTTATGGGTTTTGGTGCAGTTAGTGAAATTGTAGTTAGGGAGATGCTAGAGGGGGCTTTAGAGATTTCATCTGCAGATTTTGCAATTGCTACAAGTGGTATTGCCGGACCTAATGGAGGTAGTGCAAGTAAGCCTGTTGGGTTGGTTTTTATGGGGGTAAAATCTAAGAGTGGCAAAGAAATCATTGAATCTGTTATTTTTAAGGGGGATAGAAATTATATACAAGAGCAGGCTTGTTGGTATGCTTATGGCTTATTCCTAAAGGTTTTTTTGCAAGTCTATTGACTTTTGAATATTTTATCTATATAATTGCAGCTCTTTTTGTTTAGAATTTAGAAGACCCGCTAGCTCAGTTGGTAGAGCAATTCCCTTTTAAGGAATGGGCCGTTGGTTCGAATCCAACGCGGGTCACCACTTAAATAAAAGTGGCTCCTTCATCTAGCGGTTAGGATACCACCCTTTCACGGTGGCTACAGGGGTTCGAGTCCCCTAGGAGTCACCACTTTTATTATATATAGTTTAACTTCAACGAGGTCGCTTAGCTCAGTTGGTAGAGCGCCACCCTTACAAGGTGGATGTCATAAGTTCGAGTCTTATAGCGACCACCATTTGGAGCGGTAGTTCAGCTGGTTAGAATACCTGCCTGTCACGCAGGGGGTCGCGGGTTCGAGCCCCGTCCGCTCCGCCATTCCCTTTAGCTTATTATTTATACTTTGATAAATTTAGCAGCAATTAAATGCATTATAGAATGATAAGACTATTGTAGATAAAAATAACAAGAAATAATGTTTGAGAAAATGGTGGTACGCCCAAGAGGATTCGAACCTCTGACCTACGGCTTAGAAGGCCGTTGCTCTATCCAGCTGAGCTATGAGCGCATTTGGTACCAAAGGGGGGACTCGAACCCCCGACCTCCGGCTTATGAGACCAGCGCTCTAAACCAGCTGAGCTACCTTGGCATACCAAAGAAAAAGAAGTGAATTGTAGCATTTTTGCTTTAAAATATCATTAAAAGTCTTAGCTAAAAGTCTTAGCTTAAAGTGTCAATTTGTGTATTGCCTGTATGTATAGCATGGCTAAATTCTCGTAATATTCTTTGTGTTTTTGCTTCTTGATTTTTTCTTAAAATATCATTGTAGTTGCTAGTTGGATTCTTATTATAAGTTTTTGAATAGAGATTGTTTAAGTTATCAAGATTGTTAAGGTTATTTTGAAAGTCCTCCGCAATATTTTTCCATCCTTGTTGTGTAATACCTAAAAACCCTGTATTCTTTTCTTTATCTTGAGTCAATTCTTTTTCTTGCTGTTCTACCTTTTCTACACTTGCACTCAAGTTTCCTGCCCTTGTTAGCATTTGTGCTACAGAGATTTTTTCATTAGGGGACATTCCAGCAGTTACTCTTTGGAATGCTTTGTATTGTTCATCACTCATTAATTCTAGACTAATCATTCCATAAGTATTTCTTGCTTGTTGGGTGGTATATTCTTTTTTATTAGAATCACTTGCCTCTGTTTTATTTGCTTCTGAAATTGAGGGCGTTTTTTTGCTGCTATTTAATAAACGATTGGCTTCATTAAAGACTTCATTTAATCCCCCTAAATTTTGACCAATAACCATAATGACCTCTAAATTTTGAATTTTCTTTATGAAAAAAGCAAAAAGGATTCCACTATGCTTTAGCGTTTTTGAAATATGGATTTTTTATGCTGCATTGAGATTTTAATGAGATAATGCTCTATATTAGGTAGAGCTGTGATTATAATATTGAAAGTGTTTAAAGTGGGATTTTTATTAGTTTATCTATTCCTCTAAAATTTCTCGCACACCTTTTGCATTTGGCTCACTTAAAAAGCCTCTTGTTTGCATTTGTTCAATGATATTTGCTGCTTTATTATAGCCAATTCCTAGACGTCTTTGTATATAGCTAATAGAGGTTTTTCTATCATTTAAGATAATACGTTTAGCTTCTTCATAGAGTTCATCAGTCTCTCCTTCATAGCGCAATCCTAAGGATTCATCCTCACTTGGCATAAAGTTTTCATCATAGTTAGCAGCTCTTTGGGATTTAATAAAATTTACAATCTCTTCAATTTCATATTCTGTGCTCCAGGGTGCGTGTAGGCGGACTATTCCCCCACTTGGTGGAGTAAATAGCATATCTCCTCTTCCTAGCAGAGATTCAGCCCCAAAGGTATCTAAAATTACTTTAGAATCTATTTTTTGCCCTACTTTATAGCTAATACGAGATGGTAAATTGGCTTTAATAATCCCTGTTACTACATCGACACTTGGTCTTTGTGTGGCAACAATTAAGTGAATTCCGCTAGCCCTTGCCATTTGCGCTAAACGAGAAATAGAGATTTCTGCTTCTTTACCCCCGCTCATCATTAAATCCGCTAATTCATCGATGATAACAACAATATAGGGAAAAGGTTCAAATCCTTCTATATGAGCTTTTTGATTATAACCTTCTATATTTTTTGTCCTAACCTCACTCATTAGCGAATAACGTCTCTCCATTTCTTTAACGGTGTTATCTAATGCAATAATAGCTTTTTTGGGTTGTGTGATAACAGGAGTTAATAAGTGTGGAATATCATTATAAATGCTAAATTCTAGCATTTTAGGGTCAATCATAATAAGCTTCAACTCATCGGGCGTATTTTTATAGAGTAAAGAGAGGATCATTGCGTTAATGCCAACGCTTTTTCCGCTTCCAGTGGTTCCTGCAATGAGTAAATGGGGAAGTTTTTTTAAGTCTGTAATGAAAGGGTTTCCAACTATATCTTTGCCTAATGCTAAGGTTAATGGAGAGGTAGAACTTTGGAATAAATCATTTTCTAAAATCTCTCTTAAATAAATAGTTTGGATTTGATTATTAGGGATTTCTATTCCCACTACATCTTTACCCGGAACAGGTGCTTGAATCCTAATAGTTTTTGCCCTTAGTGCCATTGCTAAATCATCTTGGAGGGTTAAAATTCTTGAAACTTTGACATTAGGGCTTGGTCGGAATTCAAAGGTTGTTACAATAGGTCCAGAATAAGTGCAGACAATATCGCCTTCAATTTTAAACATTCGTAATTTACTTAATAAATCATTGATTTTTCTATCAATTTCGCTTTCATCAATTTCAATCCTCTCTTCTTGAGGTCGTTGTAGAAATTCTAATTTTGGCAATATAAAATCTTGTTCTTTGATCTCTTGGGAGGTATTGTAATCCATTTGGTGAAGCAAAGCCTCATTTTCTTTTAGGGTCTTTACTTGAGGTGCTTTAAGTGGCAAAGTTTCTTTTAAGGTTTCTTTTAAGGTTTCTTGAGTTATATTTTTGGATTGTTGGATTGTTGGTGTAGGTTGCATCTTATCTTGTTTGGGTTGTAATTGTGTATTAATAGAATAAGATAATGAATCTTGTGTTGTGGAATTTTGGTAAGAGGGAGGGGGAGATGGTATATTGGTAAATCCATAAAGTGGAATTTCATTGTTAGAGAAGAAATTTGTAGAATAATCTTTAGGGTTTTCATAGGTTTGATTTTGTGGTATAGGTTGTAAGGTTTTAGATTTTGTTTCTATTTGGTTAGTTGTAGATAAATGGTTTTTTGTGCGATTTTCTTTAGATTCTTCTGTTTGTGATATAGGGGAATTTAAAGTAAGGTTTTGTGAATTTTCTGTAGTTTGTAGATGTTCTTTTTGTGGCGTTTCTTTTGGAGTTTGGTTGTCTTTTTTACTATAATAAAAAATCGTATTAGGGAGTGTTGATTCTTCGTTAATAGCAGGAATAATCTCCTTTGTGGGAGTATCATTATTTTCTAGATAAGCACTAAAGGGCTTAGGTGCGTAGAGGTCTTTTGGATAAGTCTTAATAGGCTTAATTTTTTTAGGTTCTTTGGGAGTCTCTTTAGGAATCTCTAGAGGTTGTTCTAGGGTTTGTGGGGTTTGAATTTCTGATTTTGGGATTAATTTTAAAGTATTTTCTTGGGATTGTGGTTCTTTATAGAGTGTTTTTTCGATTTTTTTTAATTTCTCCATAGCCTCTTTTGGGTCAATATGCACGAAATTTTGTAGGTTTTTTTGTTGAATATCCTTAATGGGGATTAATTTAATTTTTGAAGCAATATCCTTTTCTTCTTGTAATGATAAATCTTTAGGATTTTGTTCATCTTTTTCATAAATGAGTAATTCGCTTCCCTCTCTATTCTCATCAATACTTTCAGTGGTATTTAATGGGGGCAAAGAATCTTCTTCAATATTTTCTTGAGTATCTTGTGCTATTTGGAGATCATAGGGGGTATTTTGGGTTTTATCCTCTTTTTCTTTTAAATTTTCTTGGTTTTGTGAGCTTCTATTCATTAATTCTTCAAGGGTTAGAGGACGAGGAGAGGGAGATGAAGATTGTGCTTTGTTGAAAGATTTTTTAAGAAATGAGAATAGGTTTTGATATTTTTTATAAAAATTAAAATTTTTAAAATGAAGATTTTTTGATAAAGCATGCCAATCTTTTTTAATATCTTTGATAAAAAAAGCATAAAATTCTTGCAAGCTTTTTTGTGTAAAAAGCAAAATCCCAAAGAATAAAATTATACAGCTTAATAAAAAGACTCCAGTAGCTTTAATGAGGGGTTGTAATATGCTATTAAGTGCTATCCCAAACATACCACTATCTGCTAGAAAAAGGCTTTGTAATGTTAAAAGAGCAATAATAATTAAGACAATGCCTAAGGATTTTTCTAAAAATTGTTCATCAAATTTTAAGGGAAAATTGATTTTAGAGCATAAATAAGCAAGTGAAAAGAGCCAAATATATCCCAAGTAACCAAAAAGCCTGAAATGTAAATTTGCATAAGAATACCCAAAATTTCCTAGCCAACCAAAACTTCCTAATATTGAAAATATCCCAGCAATAATCAAAAATGTAATAAGTATTATTTTATAATTGAATTTTGGTAGTGTTTTAATAATGCACCTCTAGATTTAAGTGGCGAGAGGGTGAGAGAATCGAACTCTCCAGCAAATAGACACCTATCCGCTCAAATGGGTTTGAAGCCCACGATGCTCACCAGAGGCATATACCCTCCTTTGTTTTTTAAAGAAGTGTATTTTACTAAGATTTTTCTTAAAAATATTAAAACCCCTATAGAAAGTATTTAAATTAAGATATAGTCATTTTACGCAATCTTTATAATGTTTTTGTAAAATTGCAACAAATTTTATCAAGAGGTCTTTATATGGCAGTTGTTTTACAAATAGGAGCAGGTGGCGTTGGTGGTGTGGTAGCGCATAAAATGGCGATGAATAGAGGAGTTTTCTCGCGTATTATTTTAGCCTCTCGCACACTTAGTAAGGCTCAAGCAATTGCGGAATCTATACGACTTAAGGGGTTAGGTGAGATTGAAGTGGATTGTGTGGATGCCGATAATATAGAATTATTAGTTGCCCTCATTAACAAATACCAACCCGAACTTGTAGTAAATGTAGCCCTACCTTACCAAGATTTAACTATTATGGAAGCTTGCCTAAGGACAAAAACCCATTATTTAGATACTGCAAATTATGAACATCCCAATTCCGCACATTTTGAATATAAAGAGCAATGGGCATATGATGAATCTTTTAAAAAAGCGGGTATTTTTGGGCTTTTAGGCAGTGGATTTGACCCGGGTGTTACGAATGTTTTTTGTGCTTATGCCCTAAAACATTATTTTGATGAGATAGAGAGCATTGATATTTTAGATTGTAACGCAGGAGACCACGGATATGCGTTTGCGACCAATTTTAATCCAGAGATTAATTTACGCGAAGTAAGCTCTAAGGCGCGTTATTGGGTTAGGGACTCTAAGGGTGATTTAGCAGACAATGCTGATTTAAAAGAAGATACTATTTACCGCAAGTTTGAAAGGGAGGAAAAACATTTTGCTTTGCAAGCTAATACCCAAGATTTAAAACAAGAGGATTATTGCAAGGGGCAATGGAGAGATATTGCACCGCTTTCTTTAATGAAAGAATGGAATTATCCTGAAGTTGGTATCAAAAATAGTTATTTGCTCTATCACGAGGAGCTAGAATCCCTTATTCGCAATATCAAGGGTTTGCAAAAAATCCGCTTTTTTATGACTTTTGGGGAATCTTATCTTACGCATATGAAATGCTTAGAAAATGTTGGGCTTTTAAGAGTAGATGAGGTAGAACATAATGGTAACAAAATCATCCCTATTCAAGTGTTAAAAACACTTTTGCCTAATCCAGCAAGTCTTGCTAGTAGGACGGAGGGTAAAACGCATATTGGTTGTTATATAAAGGGCAGAAAAAATGGCAAGGAACGCACTCTTTATATTTATAATATTTGCGACCATAAGGAGTGTTATAGGGAAGTTAATGCACAAGGTGTGAGCTATACTACAGGTGTACCTGCGATGATTGGGGCTAAACTTATTGTAGAGGGGAAATGGGGGATTAATCAAATAAAGCTTACTAATAATGCAGATAATAGTGATATGCCAAAGGGTGGAGAAAATCAAGGAATAGATTCTAATAAGGGGGCTGGTGTGTGGAATATGGAACAAAATGATCCTGATTTTTTTATGCAAGAGTTGAATTTGCAAGGACTTCCCTTTGTGGTTTTAGAAATGAAGCCTAATGGAGGTTATGAAATATTGGAAGATGGGAGAAAATAGGTTTAAAGGTTAATATTTTGTTAGTTTTAAAACCCCTTTTATAAAACCCAAAAAGTTTTTAAAAGCTATCCTAGAAATTTTTAAGATTTTTGTATTTTTGAGCTTTTATACAAAAATTTATCTAAAGTTAATACAAGTATATAAAAGTGGATTATAGATTTTTTGTTTAATGTTAATGTTTAGAGGTAAATGCTATATCCTAAATATTATGTTTTTTGAAGTGTTATTAAGAATTAGCTTTTTAATGTGTTTGAAAACATTATAAAGAATATTAGAGAGAATATTATTCTCTCCAGCCATATTTAGCAAAAATGCTTTTAGATTCTTTAGTGCTTAGGAAATTAATAAAATCATAAACTTCTTTAGGGGAATTTTCTTTAGCTACAACATTTAGGGTTCTATATATAACCAAGTCTTTTTCTATTGCTACAGCAGTTCCTAAGTTTGGATTGCTCTTTGCCCAGTCACTCCAAGTAATCCAAGCATCTGCTTTATCTTCTACAAATAGTTTTTTTGCACTACCACTATTTGGGACAAAAGCTACGATATTATTTCTAAATTTTTGAATAGTTTTAATATCTTGAGTTCTGCCTATCATATCTTCCCAAACACCTGTTCCTGAAGTATTACTTTTTCCTGATCCTTCTGGAACTACTATTCTTACTTGTTTGTTGGCTAAGTCTTTAAGACTTTTAATTTTTAAAGGGTTGCCTTTTTGTGTTAAGATAATGGCTTCTCTTAAATAAAGGGGTTTGATTTTATTGACATTAAAACTACCTCCAAAGTCCGTTGCTATTGCAAGAGCCGATTGATCAGAAGCTCCAAATAAAATATCTGCATCATTTTTTGCTTTTTCAAACCAAGTCGCTTGAGGTCCAAAATTAACATTGACTCTTATGCCTGTCTTTTCCGTGAATTTAGCTGCAGCTTCTTTTAATGCCGTGTGAGGACCACCAGGACCATAAAGATTAATATCAGCATAAGCAACACCTAAGCTTAAACAACATAACAAAAACATTAAATATCTCATATTGTTATCCTTAAAGTAATAAAATTTAGTCTGGAATTCTTGCATTAAATAGTAAATCAATTGTAAATATCTAATGAAAGTTTTGCTATTGTATTAAAATTTTTTGGGACATAATTTTGGTATAGTTGTATTTATTTAAGAAATATAAAGAAAGGGAATTAATGAATATTTATGCAACAAGAATTAAAGCTTTGCAGCAATTAATGAAAAATGATTCTATTGATGCTTATTTGATTTTAACATCAGATCCGCATTTATCAGAATATATTCCAGATTATTGGAAAAGTAGAGAATGGATAGGCGGTTTTAGCGGAAGTGCTGGAAGTATTCTTATAACACAAGATTATGCGGGGCTTTGGACAGATGGGAGGTATTGGCTACAAGCACAAAAAGAACTTCAAGATACTTCCTTACAATTGCAAAAACAAGATTCCCATAACACCCCCATAAAATGGCTTAAAGCGAATTTGGGGGAATATTCTAAATTAGCTACAGATTATAGGGTTTTGCCCTTATCAATGAAAAAAGATTTACAATCACAATTACAAGATAAAAAGATTACATTACTCAATAAAGATTTTCTTACTCTTTTATGGGAGAAAAGACCTCCCTTACCTCTTAATCCTATCTATGAACATATACAATCCCCGCATAATAGAATAGAGAAGATTCAACGTTTAAGGCAAGAGATGCAAGATTTAAAAGCTACTTATCATTGCATCTCTACTTTAGATGATATTGCTTGGGTTTGTAACTTAAGGGGGAGTGATGTTTCTTATAATCCTGTATTTTTATCTTATCTTATTATTAGCAAGGAAGAAGTGATTTTATTTGTTGATAAAGAAAAAATCCCTCAAGAAGTATTAGAAAATCTGTATAAGGATGGCTTTACAATCAAGCCTTATTGCCAAATTGAATCTTTTTTAGAGAGCATCAAAAATCAAAAAATATTAATTGATTCCACAAAAACAACTGCTGCTTTAGCGGATATTTTAAAACAACACAATGAAATTATTGAATCCCTTAATCCTAGTTGTCGATTAAAGGCTTCTAAGAGTGAGCAAGAATTAGAGCAAATACAAGTTGCAATGATACAAGATGGTATTGCCTTATGTAAGTTTTATATGTGGTTAGAGGATGCTTTAGAGGAGGGGCAAAGAATTAGTGAATTAGATATTGATGAGAAGCTTAGAGAGTTCCGCTTAGAGCGTGAAAATTATATTTCCGATAGTTTTGCTACGATAGCTGGGTTTAATGCTAATGGAGCACAGCCTCATTATCGTGCTACAAAAGAGCAATTTTCTTTTATACAAGGCGATGGTTTGTTGCTCATTGATTCTGGCGCACAATATACCAATGGGACGACAGATATTACAAGGGTTGTCCCTATTGGTAATATCACTCAAGCACAAAAGAGGGATTATACCCTTGTGTTAAAGGCTCATATCGCCCTCTCTTGTGCCATTTTTCCTTTAGGTATCGCTATGCCATTATTAGATTCCATAGCGCGAATGGCATTATGGAGAGAGCAACTAGATTATATGCACGGCACTGGACATGGTGTTGGGTATTTTTTAAATGTGCATGAGGGACCACAAGTTATTTCTTACTTCTCTCCACCTTTAGAGAAAACCAAAGCTAAAGTAGGTATGGTAAGCTCCATAGAACCCGGTATTTATCGTCCTAATCAGTGGGGAGTGAGATTAGAAAACCTTGTGGTTAATAAACCCGTGCAACAACCAAAAGAAACACAATTTGGTGAATTTCTTTGTTTTGAGACCCTTACGCTTTGCCCTTTTGAAAAGTCTTGTATAGAGGTAGCTTTGCTTAATGATGAGGAGAAAAATTGGCTTAATAATTACCATAAACAAGTATTCCAAAAGCTTGGGGATAAACTAGAGGGCAGGGCTAAAGAGTGGCTGAAGCAAAAAACTATGGCTATTAATTAATAGGGTTAATTCCAAAGTTTATATTTTAACGCTTGAAGTGAGACAATAATTATAAAATATAGCAAAAGAGACAATAAGCCTTTTTAGAAGCATTAAAGGGGATACATTGTTGTGGATGAGAGAGAAAATAAGTTTGTAAAAGTTTTGTTAGCTTATAAGATTTGTATTATTTGTGTTGAATACAAATCTTAAACTTCACTAAGAAGTAAGTTTAGCAAGAAGTATTTGTGAGGTATCTTCTAGGGATTTTACATGCTCAATAGTTTCTTTTGAATTGCTAAGTGTAATCTCCTCCCCTATAAAAGTAGTCGCGTCTAACATTTCTTGATGGAGTGTTTTAGATAAAGCTTGTGCTTCATTGTGTGGCAGGAACTTGTAGATTATATTTTGCGTATCTTTATCTTCTAGTAGGTGAGAGATGGGGTGGAGAGTGTGGAGATTTTCATTTTTCTCTCGTGTATTAAGGCAAAGATAAAGATTAGATTTAAATAAGATATGATCTAAGTTTGTTACTGATAAAATAAGTTTAGTAGAAAGTTCTGCAAAAATTGTATCCAGTGAAGCACTATTTTGCTCCATTTTATTAAAAGCAATATTGAAATTCTCTAACTTAGATTCTAAAGTAGAGGTAATAGTGCTTACCTTATTGCTCCCCTCTTGAATGCTACTTACTTCTTGTTGCATATTTTGGATAGATAGGGCAATCTCATTGATAGATTTTTGCGTTTTTTCTGCTAATTTCCTCACTTCATCAGCAACCACCGCAAAGCCTCTTCCGTGTTCTCCAGCCCTTGCTGCTTCAATAGCGGCATTAAGTGCTAAGAGGTTGGTTTGTCCGGCAATATCATTAATAAGATTAAGGATATTGCCAATGTCTTGGGATTTGTTTGTTAAATCTTGAATAGAGTGGTTATTGTCTTGAATGAGTAATAAAAGCTCATTGATAGATTGTGTGAGATTGCTTATATCATTGCGACTATCAATAGCGGTGTAACGAATATCACGGATATTGGAATCTACTTTTTTCATATAAGTAATATCTTCATTTAAAGTATGTGAAATCTTTTCAAGGTTATTGTTTTGGCTTTTTAGGCTAAGATTCATAAGGTTCTTAGAGAGCGCATTGTCTATAGAATCTTTAGCATTGTGTTCAATGGCATTTAAGGCATTATTAATTCCTTTAATATTTTGAGAAAAGGTTGTGTTTAATCCACCGCTTAGGGCTTTGCGATAAAATTTACCCTCTTTGGAACATTCAATGGCACTTTTTATTTCCCGCAAAAATGCTTCTAAATGATCGATAATATCGTTGATTTGTTCGCAAATTTGCACAATATCCTTTCTTCCTTTGATATGTGTAATACGTTTTTCAAATTTACCTAAAGCATATTCACCTGTAATGTTTAAAAGTTTTTTCAAAAGAATCTCATCATTGCTTTGTTTGTAGAGTTGTATAGAATATACAATAGTAATGCATATAAGTATGATGCTAACAAGACTAAAAGAATTAAAATATATATCTAATGCAAAGCCCAATATTATAAGCATAAAAAGTATATTGTTTGATAGTTTCATAAGCCACTCTTTCATTATGCAAGATTTTCTTGCATAGAAAATATCCATTCATTATAGGGTAAATTTTGCTCATTAAGTATGGTGTTAAGTAGGGCTTCACTAGCTTCAAGTGAGGTTTTTTCTGCGGCTACCATAGCAGCATATAAAGGAATAATTTTTTCAATAGCCTTAGGATTAGGCTTCCTACGCACAGAATAATACCCAATGGTGTTGTTATTAGCATCTAAAGAGGGAGTTACATTAGCAAGCACCCAATAATATTGTTTGTCTTTGGTTTTATTTTTGACAAAGGCAAAGACTTCTTCACCATTTCTAATATATTTCCATAATGTCTTGAATACTACACGAGGCATATCCTGATGCCTTACTATATTGTGGGGTTTGCCAAACACTTCTTGTTCGCTAAAGCCACTATATTGTATAAAATCTTTATTGCAATAGGTGATCCTTCCTTGCAGGTCTGTTTTTGAAGTAATTAATGTAGAATTGCTTAACTCTATACCTAAATCAATCATTATTCATCCTTGTAGAGCTTTTTATAAAATAAAAGTTGGATTATAGCAGATTCATAGATGTTATGAGGAAAAATATCTTTTTAATCTTGAGTTACAAAAAGTAATATTGCATTAAAAATTAAAGATATGGGTTTTAAAAATTTTACTTTTTTAAAGAAATTGTCGATATAAACTATATGCCCTAAAAGAGGCAAATTATTTTTAAAAAGGAGGCTTTTATGAAAAGCATTAAGAATAAAGTTTTACTTTTAGTATTAATCTTGCATTCCTCTCTTTGCCGCACAAAGCAATAATAATGGTTATCAGGGGAAAAATCAGCAAAATGTTGAAATAGAAGAAAGGATGAATCTTGGTGTTTGGTATGCAAACGAGCGATTGCGTTGGATTTATCACCAACAAGCCATAAAGGAAAATAGACCTTCTATTTATGTTCCTGTGAAACTAAAACTAAGATGGTAAATTAAGAGAATAATAGGTGCTTAAGTTTTAAGGAGCTAGATAACTTCAAGATAGACTTGTCTATCTTGAAATCTTAAAAATGAAATTTTAAAAAGGAGAAAAAATGGTAACAAATTTTAGGCTTTTAAAATGGTAGTGTTTTTTCGGCGATGAAAACAGATATTAATAACAGAAACCAAGCGGATTTAGCTGCAGAGGAGGAGAGGGATAGGGTGAAGAACCTAAATAATGCAGCTGCCTTAGTAGGGGAAAATAAGTTTTTAGTCAGTGATAAGCCTTTAGGGAGTGGAAATGGTAGTGTTGTGCTATTTGATGATCCAAAAACCAAGCAAAGGGTTGCTTTAAGCTTAGATGAAGCTAATCTTAAAAAACTTAAAGGAGCTTTTGGAAGTGAGGACTTTTATGAACGAAAAGATGGGACTATTCGTTTAAATGGCAAAGCCGAGTCTTTTGTAAGTGGTTGGTTTGGGGATATTGCCTATAAGCAAGGTTATTTAGAAGCAGATTCTAACAAAGATGGCGTTATTAGTGGCAAAGAAAAGGATGCTTTAAAAACAGGGGCTGGTTCTACAGGGGTATTTGATGGAACAACTGCTGTGGATGAAGCCCTCATTAGTTATATAAAAGGGGGAGACAACTCTTTTGGGACTATCCAAGATGCCCTTAATGCTATCTTAGCTAAAGATAAAAATCTTGATGGAAACTTAGAGAGGCTTGGGGAATACCAGAGCGAAGAGGAGGCTAAACAATGGACAATGAAAGCGATTCAAAGAGCTATGGGAAATGGTCTAGATGGGTTTGGCAATATTATGGATAGTGTGATGGATGATATATTAGCGGATGATTTTTCTGGAGAATTTATTACGGATATGATGAATAAAATGTTTGAAAATAATAAGAAACTAACCGATAATATCAAAAAAATGATGGAAGAATATAGAAAACGACTAATGGAAAAGCGAGAAAAGGGAGAGACTTTAGAGGGTGAAAAATCCCTACAAGAGATTCAAACACAGCAAAAAGCTTTGCAAACACTTAAAAATAATGGAGGCGATATGAATGCCCTCAATGCGGAGGAGAAAAAATCACTAACTAATCTTACACAAAAAGATAATCTTAATGAGAAAGAAATGCAAGATTTACAAAAGCAAGTAGATGCAAATTCTTTTAAGGTTATTAGTGAAGCAATAGGAGTTAATAAAGAAGATTTACAAAGAGTCTTTAAAAGCTCTTTAGATGAAAGTGATACTTCTAACAACAATCTTTTAGAAGTGGATAAAGGGTTAATTTCTGTGATTGATTCTATCCGCACACAAGTGCGTAATGGGGATGTGAGTTTGTTTGAAAAAATGGCGTAGGGTTAAGGGTTTATCATAACAAACCTTTAAGCTCTCAAATTTAAGAATCTCTTAAGGGTTCTTAGGGTGTTTGCATAGTCGTATAGAAAAGCTAAAAGCCCCTAAGCTTAAGAAAATCCCTCTAAAACTTAGAGATTCCCCCCTAAGATTTATTCCTGTATCATATATCTCTAAACCCCAATCCCATAAAATTTAATATCATATATACCTAGATAGAAAATATTTGCAAACTACTTATTAATCTGTTATCCCTAGTGTTTTTTCAACTAATGGCTTTAAATCCTTTTTGGTGTCTTCTTTAAGGATGAAACATTTTGCTTTTTGCCAAAAATAACTTTTAGGGTCTTCAAATTTCCCCCAACGCCAATCAAATCGAGGGTGTAGGAGAACTATAGTTGGTATATCTAAAGCTAAGGTTAAATGCGTAATAGCACTATCAATACTTATCATACAATCAATATCTGCTAGATTTTTTAAAGTATCATCCCAATGTTCTATCTTTTTAGCCCTATTTTCTATGCCCTTTGGTAGATTTTCATTTATTCCCATTTGGAAAGAGACAAGTTTGCAATCTAATCCCTCTAAAGCAGAAAATAAAAATTCAAATTCAAAATTTCTAGAGACATCAGAATTTACAGCATTAGGGGTGAAATAATAAATTCCTATTTTTTTCTTTTTATTTTGGGGTTTTTTTAGTGGTATTATAGGGGTTTTTAATTTGGGTATTTCATCAAATTTAATATCAATAAGTAGGGGTAAAGAACAAATAGGCAGCGCATAATCAAAGCTTGTGGGGAAATCTTGTAGCACTTTTAAGTTTTTAAAAGCATTTTTTTTATTTAAAAGCTCTACTTGATTTTTAAACATTTCATACATAGCACTTTGTGGAGCAAAAAGGACTTTTGAAGCAATTTTGCAAAGTTTCTCTAAACATCTGCAATACATAATAGTATCTCCAAAGCCTTGCTCACAAAAGACTAAAACTTCTTTATCCCTAAAAGCATCCACGCCAGAATTATTAAAAGCCTTTATGCTTTCATTATAGTGAAAAGTAGAAAAAGTTTCATTATGTGCGTAAAATAATCGGCTTTCATAGAGTTTTTTACCCTCCTCAAAATTTTCACTTACTCCCATTCTCATTAATAGGTAGGCTAAATCAAATTCATAAGTTGCGTGGTGGTGTAAGTTTAAAGCGTTTTGATAAGCATCATAAGCTCCTTGATAATTACCGCTAAATTCTAAGACTTTTGCATAGTTTTGCCAAAATTGTGCGTGATTTTGGTTAGTCTGTGATAAAGATTGGAAAAGCTCTAAAGATTCGGGTATTTTAAGAAGCTTAAAAAGCAAGTAGGCTTTTTGGGGTAAAATTTTAGTATTTAGGAAGTCTTGTATTTTTATAATATCAAGATTTTCCTTGGTGCTATTTGAAAGTCTATCTTGTAAATTTGATTGAATGGGAGTTGTTACTTGTTTGGTTAGTAAGCCCTTTTTTAAGTCTTCAATCATACTATATATAAAACTGCAAAGCTCTTCGTGTGCTAACAACGCTTTCTGAAAATCGTGCATAAAATAAACTTCCACATAATGCTTCCATAGGTCTAAATTATATAAATCTCTTTGAATCAAATCTCTAAAGGTGCTTTCCGCCTCTTCTAGCCTATTGGTTGATTTATAAAGAAAGGCTAATTCTAGGCTAATTTCATCCCTTAAATCATCATCTTTTGCTAAAGATTGTTGCAATAAATCTAATGCTTCATCAAACATTTGATTTTTAGTATAGCTAGAAGCAAGTATAAGGGCATTAAAGCTTGTAGGGTCAAGCATAAAAAGCTCCTTGGCATAATATAAAGATCTATCAAAGAGTGATAGCTTAAAAGAAGAGAGCATTGCGTATTTAAGAGCAAATTTTGCATTATCTTGTAAAAAGTTTTCACTTAAACTCAAAGCTTTTTCATAATCTGCATTAAAATAACAATAAGCAATTTTATCAAACATAATTTTCCCTGAAATTTATATTCCTTGGCTGATGGTAAATAATGAAGATAGATTATACAGATTTTATGATGAAATGGGGCTTTATTATCAAGAGAATTTTAGGATTTTATTATTTAATTAATCTATTGTCAAATAAAGGAATTAGGGAGTATTTCTAGTTCCCTTTTAAAAAATGCAGTCTAAAACGCAATGGATACAGGAATTTTAAGTTAAAAATAAGAATCCTAAAGATACGACACAGCCTACAAATAATAAAGTTATTATACAATACCCCATAATATCTTTTGCTCCAAGCCCAGCAATGGCTAAAGCAGGTAACGCCCAAAAGGGTTGAATCATATTTGTCCAAGCATCTCCCCACGCAATAGCCATCGCAATAACTTCAGGTTTAACGCCTAAAGTTGCTCCAGCACTTAACATAATAGGGGCTTGAACTGCCCATTGTCCTCCCCCACTTGGGACAAAGATATTGACTATTCCCGCACTTAAAAAGCTAAGAAAGGCAAAATTATCCGCATTAGCAAAATTTGTAAAGCTCACAGAGAGCAAGGTTACTAAGGATTCTCCGCCTTGTAAAGCACCATTCATCATGCCCATAATCCCTGCATAAAAAGGGAATTGTAAAATAATCCCAGCGGCGCTTTTTGCGGCTTTATTAATGGCTTTGATATAGGAAATAGGCGTTTTATGGAGTAAAATCCCTAAGAATAAAAAAATAAGGTTAATAATATTTAAATTCAAACTCCCACCCTTGTAAAAATACATAATAATATAAGCTAGACCAAAGCAAGATATTAAGGCAGTTAGGATAGGGCTTTGCTCCAAAAATGAAGCAATTGTATGATCACTTTTGTGTGAGATTATTTCTTTTTCCTCATTTTCTACTAAGAGCTTTTTATCAATTTCTAGGATATTTTTAGAATCAGGGTGTATAAGGCTAAGGAGTAGGGGTAAAAAGATGATAATCACAGCGGTAATAATGAGATTATAGCTTGAAAATATGGTGAGTGAAGTGGGGATTGCCTCTGTGAGTAATCCTTGTGTGGTTTTGCTTAGAGAATCCCCTCCACTTGCTAAAGTTAATGGTATAGAGCCACTTAATCCGCTATGCCAGATGACAAATCCCGAATACGCACTTGCAATTAAAAGTCTATAATCCACCCCCTTGACATTTTTAGCAATTTCTTTAGCAAAAATAGCAGAAATAACAAGTCCAAATCCCCAATTAATCCAGTTTGCTATTAGGCTTAAAAAGCAAACTAACATAATGCTTGCACTTTTGCTTTGTGGGATTTTACTAATTTTTGTGAGCATGTTTTGAATAATAGAGGCACTTGCTAGGGCTTGTCCTAAGACTAAGACTAAAGCCATTTGCATAGAAAAGCCAAGAAGATTCCAAGCACCATTTCCCCAATGATTAATCATCTCTAGCGGACTTTGTCCTGTTGTAAATATTCCTAGACAAAAAACAATTAAAGAAAGCAAAATCACTAAAACAAAAGAATCAGGCAAACATTTTGCAGCAAGAAAAACACAGCCTTGTGTAAATTTTCTTAAAAGAAACATTGCAAACTCCTTTAATAGATTCCAAAAGTTGCTAAAATAATCCCTACTATTAAAGCGACAATGGGGATTATCACAGCAACAACACAAATATCAAGATAGCTTTGTTTATGGCTAAGCCCTGTAATAGCAAGTAGTGTTAAAACAGCACCATTATGAGGAAGTGCGTCAAGCCCACCAGAGGAGATAGAAGCAATCCTGTGAAAAAGTTCTAAGGGTATGGATTGATTGAGGGCTATTTCTTTGTATTTATCTGCCAAAGCTTCTAAAGCTATGCCAAGCCCTCCACTTGCAGATCCTGTGGCACCTGCTAGGAGATTAACCGCTATGGCTTCAGAAATTAAAGGGCTTCCTTTGATGCTTAAGAGCAAATCAATTAAACTTTGAAAACCCGGCACATTTTTTACCACAGAGCCAAATCCCACAGCTGCACTTGTATTAATAATGGCAACCACAGACCCAGAAGCTCCCTCATTAATAGCAGGAATGAATCTTTTAAAATGGGTTATATTGAGTATTAAGATTAGAATAATTCCACAAAGTAAAGCATTAATGATATTAAAGTCAAAAATATTGAGTAAGATAACCACGCAAAATAAGGGGACTAAAGAGAGTAAAAAGTTAGGAATTTTATTCTTGTTTTGCTCTTTGTAAGTTTCTTTTGGCTCTAAATAACCCTCCCCATTAATCCTTAAAGTGTTTTCCCTATATTTTAAGTAGAAATATCCTCCTAAAAACATAATCAAACTTGCTACTATCCCAGTAATGGGTGCTGCCATAGCAGTTGTATCAAAGTATTTTATAGGAATAAGGTTTTGAATCTGTGGGCTTCCCGGAAGTGCTGCCATTGTGAAAGTAAAAGAACCTAATGCTAGGGTAGCGGGTATTAGTCTTCTTGAAATATTAGCAGCTTTAAAAAGCCCTAATGCTAAAGGATATACTGCAAATACTACAACAAAAAGACTAACTCCCCCAAAGGTAAGCACCGCACAAGAGAGAATTACCCCTAAAATCGCTCTTTTTTCTCCGAGTAATTTACCTATCATTAAAGATACAGAAGTTGCCATATTAGTAACTTGCATAAGCTTTCCAAATATAGCTCCAAGCATAAAGACAGGAAACCAGGATTTAGCAAAGCTTACAAAACCATTCATATAGACATTAGTATAAGAATCTAATAAATCTAATCCTCCTCCTAAAGCTACAATCCCAGCCGCTATAGGGGCCACCCAAATAATAGACCAACCAAGATAGGCTAAGAGCATTAAAACAATTAATCCTAGTATAATCCCTAACATTTAATCTCCCTTATTGTGCGGTATATCCAGCATCAATTACTAGATTAGCACCTGTTATGTGTTTGGCTTCATTAGAGCTTAAAAATAACGCTAAAGCGGCAATATCCTTAGTATCAATAAGTTGTTTTTGAGGGATTAGGGGGTAGAGGACTTCATTAAGGACATTTTCCGCACTTACACCCCTTGTATTGGCTAAATCTTGCATTTGTCCTCTAACGAGTGGCGTATCAATATATCCTGGACAAATGGCATTGGCGGTGATATTATAGGTCGCACATTCTAAGGCGGTAACTTTTGTCAAACCTATAATTCCGTGTTTTGCACTATTATAAGCAGCTTTTCCAGCAAATCCTATTAGCCCATTGATAGAGGACATATTAAGGATTCTCCCAAAGTTTTGTGCTTTCATAAGGGGTAAGACATATTTTGTGCTAAGGAATGTGCCAACTAACATAACATTTAGCATTTGGACAAATTTATCAGTAGGAAAATCTTCAAGGTTTGCAACATATTGCAAACCTGCATTGTTGATAAAAACATCAATCCTGCCAAAGTGATTTTTGGTTGTTTGGATTAAATGTTTAATATCCTCTTCCTTGCTAACATCACAGGGGATTCCAAGGCATTTGGTTTTATCGAATTTATCAGTGCAATCTTGTAAGGCTTTGTTGTGAATATCAGAGAAAACAACCTTATACTCCTTTTGATAAAAAGCCTCTGCGATACTAAATCCTATTCCACTTGCAGAACCGGTAATAATGGCTACTTTTTCCATAAGATCTCCTTTAATTTAGGCAAATTTCAAAATCTGCTTCAGTTTTTGACTTAATCTCCTCTAAGCTTACATTGGGTTGAAGTTCCATAAGTTTGCATTTACCCTCTTTAAAGCTAAAGATTCCAAGCTCTGTAACCAGTAAATCTACACATCTTGCCCCCGTTAGCGGAAGTATGCATTGTTTTTTAAGCTTACTTTTGCCATATTTATCAGTATGCTCCATCATAATAATGACTTTTTTTACACCATTGACTAAATCCATAGCCCCACCCATTCCCGGCACTAGCTTACCTGGGATTATCCAGTTGGCAAGATTGCCTTCACTATCAACTTCTAAAGCACCAAGCACGGTAATATCCACAAATCCGCCACGAATAAGACTAAAGCTAAAAGCAGAATCAAAAAACATACCCCCTTCTAATATGCTTGATGGAGCACCTCCTGCAGTAGTGATTCGGCTATTTTCTTGCTCTTTCTTGGGAGTTGGACCCATTTTTAGCATACCATTTTCAGATTGTAAGTAGATGTTAATGCCTTCTGGGATATAGTTACTCACTTGCGTTGGCATTCCAATGCCGAGATTGACTAAATCTCCATCTTTAAATTCCTTTGCTACCCTTTTAGCAATAATTTCTATTATTTGTTCTTTTTGCATTTCTATTCCTTATGTTGCACGATATAATCTATTGCAATACCCGGTACTACGACATTATTAGGATTAAGCGGTGTATCAAGCATTTCTTCTATTTCTACGATAACTAAATCTGCCGCCATAGCCATAAGCACATTGAAGTTCCTTGTTGTGCCATCATAAGCAAGATTTCCGTATTTATCCGCATAGGTTGCATAAATGAGTGCAATATCAGCACGTAAAGGACGTTCTAGCAAATAATCTTTACCATCTACATTAATGATTTGTTTGCCTTGAGCTACTTCTGTGCCTAATCCTGTAGTAACAAGCACACCACCAAGCCCAGAGCGACTAGCTCTAATGCGTTCAGCTAGTGTTCCTTGAGGGACAAGGATAACTTCAAGCTCTCCATCACTCATTTGTCTGCCTGTTTCCTTATTGGTTCCAATATGTGTGGTGATGGCTTTTTTGATTTGTTTATTCCTAATGAGTTTGCCATAGCTAAAGTCCTCTCTAGCGGTATCATTCCCTATGAGTGTAAGGTTTTTTGTCCCTTTTTCTACGAGGGCATCTATACAAGAGATGGCACTACCACAACCCATAAAACCACCTAGCATTACAGAATCCCCTTCTTTTATCAAGTCTGCGGCTTCTTTTGCAGAGATTATTTTCATTGCCCACTCCTTTCAAAAATAGCTGCAATTCCAGCTCCTCCACCTACACATAATGTGGCTAATCCCCATTGTTTGTTTTGCCTTTTCATTGCTTGTAAGAGTGTTACTACAATCCTAGCTCCACTTGCACCAACAGGATGTCCTAAGGCAATAGCACCCCCATTGACATTGACCCTATCAAGCTTTGGTTGAAACTCTTTTAGGCAAGCTAGGCTTTGTGCTGCAAAAGCTTCATTAGATTCGATTAAGTCCATATCATTAATCTGCATTTTTGTTTTTTCTAAGACTTTTTTAGCAGCCATTGCCGCGCCAATACCCATAATACTAGGTTCTACTCCGATACTAGCAAAGGCTTTGAGAGTAGCTAATATCGGGAGATTAAGCTCTTTAGCCTTTGCTTTAGTAGTAAGCAAGACAAAAGCTGCTCCATCATTAATCCCAGAGGAGTTTCCACTTGTTACGCTACCTTCTTTACTAAAGACAGGTTTAAGGGAGGAGAGGGATTGTAGCTCTAAGTCTTTTTTGACAAATTCATCTGTATCAAAAACTCTTGCTTCTCCTTTATTTTGTAAGGTGATTGGCACAATTTCTTCTTTAAATTTGCCCTCTTTTATGGCTTTTGTTGCTTTTTGTTGGGAGAGGAGGGCAAATTCGTCTTGTTCTTTCCTTGAGATTTTATATTGCTTAGCTAGATTTTCAGCCGTTATCCCCATATGGTAGTTATTTATCGAACAAGTTAGAGCATCTTTTAACATACTATCTATAAGGTTTCTATCACCCATTCTATAGCCATTGCGGACATTTTCTAGTAAAAAGGGGGATAAAGACATATTCTCAACTCCTCCTGCAAGGATAATTTCTGCCTCTCCTAGCATAATGCTTTGTGCAGCTAGGGCAATAGCTTTTAACCCAGACCCACAGAGCTTATTGACTACATAAGCCCCCGCTTTTGTCCCCATTCCTGCTTTAAGGGCAATTTGTCTAGCAGGATTTTGCCCAAGCCCAGCTTGAAGAATCTGCCCTAAAATAAGCTCTTCTACAAACTCTGCTTGAAGGTTAGATTCTTTTAAAATTTCTTTGCAAACCACAGAGGCTAAATCTATGGCATTTGTATTTTTTAAACTTCCTAAAAAAGACCCAATGGCGGTTCTTTTTGCGCTAATTATGGCAACTTCCTCCATTCATAACTCCTAAAAATCATAATTTTAGATAAGGCTAGATTCCTTATCTAAATCTCTTTTATTTTGCCCCCCCCCCCTCTTTTATTAGACTTAAATAGAGCTTTTTAAGCATAAAATTTGGAATTTTGTTACAAAAGTAACCTTATTATTAACCATTTAAGAGACTTTAAAAATTCAGCTTTATTTAAGTATTTTATAAGAGAGATAGGGGGAGGGTATAATTTGAGAGGGCTAAAACATTACAAGGAGTAAATATGGCTATTGTGTATGCCGAACTTAATGACAAAGGTTTGTTCTCTGTCTATGATGAAAAAGACAAGCAAATCTCCTAACAATCCTAAATAGTAATGTGTGAGCTAGGGTTATCCCACTTACACCTGAGAAATAAAAATTCCTTATAGACTTGTAATGGATAGATTCTTTTATTATTTAACAACAACAGACCCAAAAGATAAGGCAAAGATAAAAGAATTAACCGATAAGGGATTAGAAGTTGGTGAGGCTATTAAAAAGATTATAGCAATGGAGGAAATGGGTGAGTAGTAAAATATTGCCAAATAAAGCATTAAATACCTTAAGGAGCATTTTTAAAGAAAACAAGATTAACACCAAACCCATACTTTCTATTTTTATTCTATGTTTAATTATCTTATCTTTTATGCTTATGCTAATAGAGGTTTTTAGTAAAACTACAAATTCTAATACCACAACCAAGACTGCTATTAAAGAATGTTTAAATAATCGTTGTCCTCTAAGTAGTGGAGAGAAAATTAAACACCAATGTGGGAAAATTGATGATTTTGCAGAGACTATCGGAATATTAAGTGGTGTTAATGAAGTAATGAGGGATATGGTATGTGCAAGATGAAATGCATTCAATACTTGTTGAGGCAATAATCACAAAATTAAGGAGAAACAATGTTTAAAAACAAAGAATACCATTTTCTATACATGAAGCATATAAGTGAGCCAACTATGGCTAAATTGACACTTAGTGTCAATGAGGAAGCAGAACGATTATTGAAAAAAGGCTATAAAGTCAGATTACTTTCAACTCTGCAAGGAGAGAAAGGATATATACAAACCCTAGAAGTCTTAAGCAAAGTGAAAGTGCATTAAGGAAGCTAGAATGAGAGAAATACATTTAAAAATCGCAAGGGTGGCAAGTCCTTGCGACAAAGTAAAAAACGGCAATTACTTTAACCTTAACCATTTCCTAATTTCTTCACGAAATAAGGTAAGCAATATGGCAAGTATCGCAATGCAGAAATTTAGAAGTTCCAGCATTATGGACTCCTTTATGGTAAGCTCCTCCCACGCACCCCAACCAAATAGCCAAAAAAAAAGCTCAGCCTCAAAAAGAGACCGAGCTTTTAGCTTACTATAAAGGTTTTTACTTTTTGTATCCATCTTGCCAAATGGATAAGTGATTATAGC
>NZ_JRPC02000107.1 GCF_000765745.2 Helicobacter apodemus | reverse complement strand
TAGAAAGAAAACCAATAAAGATTAAAAAACTAAATATTGTCTTTTTCATAATGAACCCCTTAAAATGTAATTTTTAATAAAACTATTCTATTTTTAACGATATTAAAATAATCTTAAGGTGAGAAAGGGAATTAAAGATAAAGTTATGTAAAGTATAAAATAGTAGCACTTATCTTAATCAAGCAATGCCATTAATAATATTGTAAGCCCAAAAAGCACATAGCTCACAAAAACATAACACAATTTCTTAGAGGGATATTGTGCTTGATTTCTATAAAGCCATTCTGAACAAACAAACATTAACAATAGGACAATACAAGTTATTATAAACATAAAATATTTTGCTTTATTAGACTACCACCCATTTTTCCTACAAACTTTCCAGCACCAGCTCCACCAATTACTCCTATGGGTGTTCCCAATCCCATTCTAATAGCACCAATAGGGTTCCTACCAAACCATATACCTCTCACAGCCCCTCTTCCTACAGCTCCCCCAAAACTCCACCAGCTCCAACCTTGATTCCTGCCAAATAAGAGGATAGGCCTTAATCATCATTAAAGAAAACATTAAATCACTGATACAAAGATTAAGTTTTATTAATGGACTTCTTAAAGAAAATTATTAAAACTAATGCGACACAGCCTAAT
>NZ_JRPC02000106.1 GCF_000765745.2 Helicobacter apodemus | reverse complement strand
GGGTTGCCCTAACTCCTTAAAGAGTTGCTTATAAGCCTCTAGCTCTGCTTTGCAGCTCTCATCTTTAATAAAAACCTTTTCTATCCTTTGTTTTTGAGGTGGAGATTCACTTTTAACCACCATTAATTCCTTATAAGCTTCATTTTGAAGTTGTAAAGCCTTATTGAGTTTTGAAGTATTCTCACTTTCTAAAGTTAGTTGCAGTTTTAATCGCTCTTGCTCTTTTAAAGAATCCTTATAAAAAAATCCCAATACCACAAGCAAAATACTTAAAACCACATTACCTGCAATACTATAATTCATCACTTCCCCTTATAAACCCTACTATAACTTTGCCTCTATTTTTAACTTGTTTATACCAAAGTGAAGCCTCTAGCCTTTGTGCGGCTTTCTCATAATCTCTAAGCTCTATTTCTTTAAGTGTGTTTTTAAAGGTTTTAAACTTAGAAAATCCTAGATTATAAACCATATCTACTAATGCCCCTTGTTTTTTTAGAGGCAAGGCTTTAAAAAACTTAAAATTTCTATCAAGGCTATCATAGCTTCTACTTAACTCCTCTTTTAACCAACGCATAGCTACGCTTTTAGAGACCTTGCCATCTTTTAGGAGTTTGTTTTCCTCTACGCTTAAAGGATTAGATTCTATATTTCTCCCATAGCCTAT
>NZ_JRPC02000105.1 GCF_000765745.2 Helicobacter apodemus | reverse complement strand
AATAGTAAGATTACCTGTTATTTTTCCATTATTATTACCAATACCAGCATTTCTACCTATTATCATAGAGCCTTCACCTGAGATAAGAATATCTCCACTGAGGTTAGCGTTATCTCTAACACTGATTCCATAAAAAGTTTTTCCCTCTATTCTAGCTCCATCTTTAATGGTAATTTTTTGAGTAGTTGCTCCTGGGTGTAATATAATACCACTTTCACCCCCACTAATCTTAGTATTAGCTCCACTAATTTCAAGTTCTCCTAGAGTTTGGTTTTTATCAATATTAATACCATTCCGATTACCATACACTACAGCTCCATCTTGCATAATGAGTTTTCCAAATTTACCACCACCAACTACACTCATACCAAAATCCCCTTTTATAGTTCCAGTATTAATCATAGTTTCAATGGTTCCTCCTTGTAAATCTATAGTTGGATACCTATTTGTTGAACCTTGCATAGTTCCTTCATTGATGAGAGTTTTAATGATGGCACCACTTACTCTTAAGATTCTGAATTTCCCCTCTATCGTCCCACTATTCTTAAAAGTCTCTATACTACTCCCCCCTAAAATATTAATCACTATTCCTCTATTCCCCTCACTCTTAATAATTCCACTATTACTAAAATCTGTAAGAGTAGATTTATTAATATATACATTCACTGCATTACCAACAGCTTCTATGGTTCCAGTATTTTTAAAAGTTCCTAAA
>NZ_JRPC02000104.1 GCF_000765745.2 Helicobacter apodemus | reverse complement strand
TGTTTTCCCCACTCCTGTTGAACCAAATACAAAGGTATGATTAGGTCTATTATCATCATCTTGATAGATTTCTATAAAATTATTTTGTTTTTTATCATCTAATAAGAAGCCTTTACCTATTAGGGTTTTTTCATTTTGCTTCATCATAAATCTTTACAAGTTCTTGTTTTATTTCTAGGATTTGGGATTTATTTAAAATAAGCTCATTGCTATAAACAGATAAAGTTTTCTCTAATGCTTCATCAAGGGTATATTTTGGGCGATGAAAACTTAAACTTATACAATTTTCAAAAACATCTGCAATATTTATAAGTGCAGATTCCATAGGATAGCTTTGTTTAGAAAAATATCCACTAGCATCAGGTTTTTCGTGATGATTTAAAGCATAATTAGAAGCTTTTAATAATCCTTTGTGTTTTAAAAACTCACTAGAAAGAATAGTATGTCTTTTATAGGTTTCAAATTCTTTATCGTTTAAAAATTCAGCCTTAAAAGCTAAATCTTGCATAGATAAAAGGCTAAGGTTGGCATAATATCCTGCTAAATAAAATTCACTATCTTTAATTCCTAAAATACCACCAAGCCTTGCACTTATGTTTCCAACTAGATTAAGCTTTTTAGCAATAGAGGGATTAAAATACTCCAAACACTCTATAATAGAAGTTAATTCATTTTTATTTCTTTGCATAAATAATGCGTATTGATTCTCTGCTTCTATATCTCTCATAGGCTCTAAATTTGTTTCAACTTCTATTGTAGTCT
>NZ_JRPC02000103.1 GCF_000765745.2 Helicobacter apodemus | reverse complement strand
TGTTTTCCCCACTCCTGTTGAACCAAATACAAAGGTATGATTAGGTCTATTATCATCATCTTGATAGATTTCTATAAAATTATTTTGTTTTTTATCATCCAATAAGAAGCCTTTACCTATTAGGGTTTTTTCATTTTGCTTCATCATAAATCTTTACAAGCTCTTGTTTTATTTCTAGGATTTGGGATTTATTTAAAATAAGCTCATTGCTATAAACAGATAAAGTCTTTTCTAATGCTTCATCAAGGGTATATTTTGGGCGATGAAAACTTAAGCTTATACAATTTTCAAAAACATCTGCAATATTTATAAGTGCAGATTCCATAGGATAGCTTTGTTTAGAAAAATATCCACTAGCGTCTGGATTTTCGTGATGATTAAGAACATAATCAGAAGCTTTTATTAATCCTTTGTGTTTTAAAAACTCACTAGAAAGAATAGTATGTCTTTTATAGGTTTCAAATTCTTTATCGTTTAAAAATTCAGCTTTAAAAGCTAAATCTTGCATAGATAAAAGGCTAAGGTTGGCATAATATCCTGCTAAATAAAATTCACTATCTTTAATTCCTAAAATACCACCAAGTCTTGCACTTATGCTTCCAACTAGATTAAGCTTTTTAGCAATAGAGGGATTAAAATACTCCAAACACTCTATAATAGAATTTAATTCATTTTTATTTCTTTGCATAAATAATGCGTATTGATTCTCTGCTTCTATATCTCTCATAGGCTCTAAATTTGTTTCAACTTCTATTGTAGTCT
>NZ_JRPC02000102.1 GCF_000765745.2 Helicobacter apodemus | reverse complement strand
AAAATTCATCTAATTTGACTTCTACTTCAACTGTCATCTTTTCTCCTTAATTTTACATTTTTCACAAATAACTAAATAATCATCTCCTATTAACCCACTGCCTATATGGTATTTTGCCTTTTTGCAACCGCATATATCACAATTTGCATAACGCAATTCCACATTATCAGCATAGGGTAAGAGTTTAACTACATTCTCCCACATTTGATGATGGATGTTTGATAACAATCCAGCAATATAGAAGTTATAGTTATTCCTATTGTTAATAATTGCTTGTATATATTCTTTCTTGAAGAATTGAATCTCATCAATTAATACTATCTTATTGTTAGCATAATCAAAAGATTCATCATAGACTTCTAGGCAATTTTCAACATTCCTAGCAAAAAACTCTCTTTTAGATACATTAGGTGCAATGAGTGCAACACCTTGTGTGCTAAACTCTTTTGCAAGAGATAAGAGTTTTGTGCTTTTACCTGCTTTCATAGTTCCTAAGATTAAATGAAGCATTTAAGAAATCCTCTATTGTCTATGCAGAGTGATTGTGTTTAAAGCATTAAGATTTAACAAGTCATTTAAATCATTAACCTCTTCATTCCAATTTGCAATGTAAGTGTCAATTCCTAAATGTAAGAGTTTAGCTACTAAAGTTGCTTCACTATTACGACCTGCACTATCTTTATCAAAAGCAACAATCACTTTTTTATCTTTAAATAATCCTAGCACTTCTTCCTTATAAGCCCAAACACCAGCAAAAGAACAAAAATCACTATTCTCTTTTTTATTTTCGGTAA
>NZ_JRPC02000101.1 GCF_000765745.2 Helicobacter apodemus | reverse complement strand
TTAATTCATTTTTATTTCTTTGCATAAATAATGCGTATTGATTCTCTGCTTCTATATCTCTCATAGGCTCTAAATTTGTTTCAACTTCTATTGTAGTCTTTTCTTTTGTCATTGTTGCTCCTTAATAGTTTTCGTATTCTTTTTTGATTTTGTATTTCTTTGAGTGATTGATAGAGCTTTTAAAGAAAATTGTAAGATAAGGAAATACTGCAAATAACATCATAGTCCAGATAATTTTTAGAGCTGTATCTCTTAAAGCAGGAACAAGATAAACATAATAGTATTTATATAACCCTTCAGTGTTTGTATTTATATCTATAAAAATATTAACTATCCAAGAAGTATAATCTGCAATTACATATAAAACATTGGGATTTTTTAAAGAATATCCTACAAACCATTGAATGAGAAAATAAAAAAGGATTCCCTTTAGAATAAAGGCAAGGATTCTGCCATTTATTAGAGCCAAAATAGCACGCTTTGTCATTGAACCTTGATAATACCTGCCTATGTAAATCATAAATATTGTAGATAATACAATGGGGCTATAAGAGAGGATTTGCAACAATAGCATTGCATTAGTTGTTACTGCATTTAAAAAATAATATTTAAAGCTTGGATAGATAATTTGTAAAAAAGGCACAATAATTACAAATAGGAAGCTTTCTAATAAGCCTCTTTTAAACCCTGCTCTAAAATATTCTAATATTTGACTTGTTGTAAAGTATTCTTTAGGTAATTCCTCTATTCGTGCTTCAATAACATAATAGCGTTGAATTTCGCTAAGGAGTGCAAAAATATTTCTAGTATTACCAG
>NZ_JRPC02000100.1 GCF_000765745.2 Helicobacter apodemus | reverse complement strand
CAACATCAGTATTGTTTTGATTGACTTGTGGCTGTCCTTCATAAACTACATTAGGTTCATTATCAACAACTACTTCAGAAGTATTAGCATCTGCTTTTGCATTATTGCCACCAAGCATTTGCATACTTTCTGCTGTAATGCTATGCTTACTTTTCTTTTGCCCATTATTATCCATCCAAGTATCTAATACCAAACGACCTTCAATTAACACAGAAGAACCTTTTTTAAGGTATTGATTAGCAATTTCTGCAGTTCTACCAAAGAGATTCACATCAATAAAACATACTTCTTCTCCTTGTGAGCCATCTTGCTTTTTATAGCGGCGATTTGTCGCTAATCCTAATTTAGCTAATGCACTTTGATTGGGTAAATAACGCAACTCAACATCACGAGTTAAATTTCCTACTAAAATAATTTTGTTAAACATTTTCTATCCTTTAAGATAAATTTAGACAAACTAAAGTTGCCTTTAAAAACAAACACCAAAGGTGGAATTTGCTTGTAAAGACCACCTTAAAGTGTTTTTAAAAAACTTATAAACTTATCCCAAAAGAGATTCCTTGAAGTTTAAACTTCTTTAGGCAGAAAAACTTTGTATGGGATTTTCAGGTATTATTAAATTAACTAACTAAGGCGTTAGTGATAATTTGTGATTTATCTTTATGTTCTGCATAGTTCGCAACACTATACACGCCTTTAAAAAAAGGCTGCTCTATGTTACCATAGAGAACGGACTATATCTTCACTCTAAAAAAGAGTGTCCCTCCGCTTGGGCTGTCTTAGTAATTCCTCATTCTCTCTTATACTATTATGCTTCTT
>NZ_JRPC02000099.1 GCF_000765745.2 Helicobacter apodemus | reverse complement strand
GAGTTTTAGTAATAGTGGAACTATTAAGAGTGAGGGTAGTAGAGGAGCAGGGATTAATATTTTAGGGGGGAGTAGTATAAGTAATTTTGAGAATAGTGGATTAATAATGCGTGGCGTGTCTGCCATAGGATCGACTATAGTAAATCTTAACAATACCGGAACTATAAATGGTATAGGTCTTAGCACGAATGCCAAAATTGAAACTCTTAATAATGACAACAAAGGATTTATAACTTCTTTGTTTCTATATGGTGGTAGTATAGGAACATTTTTAAATAAAGGGACTTTAGATTCACCAAGAACTGGAATCTATGTTGAAAGAGGTTATTCTTACACCACTATAGGCAAAATCGTTAATGAAGGAGTAATGAAAGCCAAAAACAATGTTATTGCATATGATGCCACCAACTTTATAGGAGAGATTATCAATAAAGGGACGATAATATCAGAGAATGGAAATGGAATCCATATCTTTAATTACGACCATAAAAACACTCCAAGAGATATTGGCAAAATCACTTTAGCTCCTGGTAGTGTAATGGAAGTTAAAAATAATGCAATCAGCATTAACACCCATAGCCAAAAAACCGAAGTAAAAGGTATAGAAATCCAAAAAGGAGCAACACTAAAAAGTGAGAATGGAGCAGCTATTGCAGTAGCTCCCAATAATCATATCACAGGGGATATAAATATCGCAGGAAAGATAGAAGCTAAAACTGGTATTTCTAATGCAGGAAATATTGCAGCAAGTATTACCCTTTCTGATGAAGTTAAAAACTTTAGTGTTGAAAATAAAGGCAGTGGTAATATTACAGGAAGTATTGAAGCTAAAGATAATGTAGC